>NZ_SSBM01000001.1:0-660117 GCF_004795115.1 Streptomyces sp. A0592 | reverse complement strand
CTTCAACCGGCTCAAGCAGTGGCGCGGCATCGCGACCAGGTACGACAAGACCGCCCAGTCCTACCAAGCAGCCGTCACCCTCGCGTCGCTCCTGATGTGGGCGTGACACTTTGACGACAACTCCTAGCCGGTCGTAGACGGCGGCCAGCGCGGTCCTGGCGTCGGCGTGCGCGGGGTCGGCGAAGACGAGGTGGTTCAGGAGGGTGGCGGCGAAGCGCAGGTCCCCCGCTTCGGCGTACGCCGTCGCTTTGGCGAGCGCCTGCTGCGGGCCGCCGGCGATGTCGACGTACCGCTTGGCCTGTTCGACGGGCGGGTGCTCCCACAGGTGGGCCGGGTTGCCGTCGAACCAGCCGAGGTAGCGCTGGTAGACCGCCTTCACGTTGTGGGAGAGGGAACCGTAGTAGCCGCGGGTGTGCCAGGTACGCTCCAGCGCGGGCGGCAGCCGGAACTCCTCGGCGATCTCGGGTCCGGTGTGGCCTTCGTTGAGCAGGCGCAGGGTCTGGTCGTGCAGGTAGGCGTAGAGGTCGCGCTGGGCGGTGAGGAAGGCGACGGCGTCGGCGTGGCCCCAGGTGGGCCAGTGGTGGGAGGCGAAGGCGACGTCGTAGTCGTCGCCGAAGAAGTCGATGGCCTCGTCGAGGTAGCGCGACCAGATCCGCGCGTCGCGCACGACGGCGCCGCGCAGGGTCAGGATGTTGTGCATGTTGTGGGTGGCGTTCTCCGCCAGGCACAGGGCGCGCAGGTCGGGGAAGAGGAAGTTCATCTCGGCGGGGGCTTCGGTGCCGGGCGTGAGCTGGAAGACGATGCGGACGCCGTCGAGCGTCTCCTCCTGACCGGTGCGGGTGATGTCGAGGGTGGGCGGGATGAGGGTGATCGTGCCGGTGGAGGTGGTCATGCCCAGGCCGGCGCCGATCTGCCCGTCGGGCGCCTTCGGCAGCCGGTCCCCGTACATGAAGACCGCACGGCGCGTCATGGCGTTGCCGGCGTAGACGTTCTCGCTGACGGCGTGCTCCAGGAACCCGGCCGGGGCCAGGACGGGCACGCCGCCCTCGGTGCCGGGCGGGAGGACCCCGCGGGCACCGCCGAAGTGGTCTCCGTGCGAGTGGGTGTAGATCATGGCGGTGACCCGGCGGTCCCCGCGGTGCTGCCGGTAGAGGGCCAGGGCCGCGGCGGCGGTCTCCGCGGAGATGAGCGGGTCGATGACGATGACGCCCCGGTCGCCCTCGACGAGGGTCATGTTCGACAGGTCCAGGCCGCGCACCTGGTAGACGCGGTCGGTGACCTGGTACAGGCCCTGCCGGGCGCAGAGCCGGGCCTGGCGCCACAGGCTGGGGTTGGCGGTGTCGGGGCAGTCGGCCTCGAGGAAGGCGTAGGCGTCGTTGTCGTAGACCACGCGGCCGTCGGCCGCCTTGATCACGGCCGGCGTCAGGGCCGCGATGAAGCCGCGGTCGGCGTTCTCGAAGTCGGTCGTGTCCTCGAAAGGCAGTGCGCTACTCATCCGTGCCGTCCGTTCACAGGGGCGTGGCGGGCAGGACGACGAGCCGGCCGCCGCGGGAGCGGGTGCCGGTCGGCCGAACTCGTCGACGAGCCGCGACAAGGGCGTTAAGGCCACAATCTGGCATATACCCCCACGGATGCCCCGGAGCCACGTCCACCGAGGGGAGCCTCGGTCACGGCTCCGCTCGCGACAGGCGCGCGGGCGCCGCCGATGCTGCCGCGCGGCGGTGCTTGAGGTTGACGGCCGAAGCCTTGGCCACTGCCACGGGGTTCAGGAATCTCAGCGGCGAGATCAATCGGGATCCGAACAGGTGCATGTGCCGCGCCACCGCTTCGTCGCGCGCCGCCGCCGAGAACATCAGCCGCTCCAGGGGGTTGAACGGGCGGGCCCTGGCGAAGTCGGCGGCCAGGTACTGGTGGCCGCGCAGCCTGCGCCGGTGCCGGCGCGCGTACGCCGCCAGGGACGCGTCGAGGTTGCCCGGGTGGCCCGGGTTGCGCCGGTCGCCGCGGTCGCTCCGGCCGGTGAGGGCCGGGGCGACAGCCTCTGCCAGCCACTGCGCGGACTCCAGCGCCCACCCGCAGCCCACACCCCACAGGGGATCGCCGGTGAGGGCGGCGTCGCCGATGAGTGCGACGCCCGGCGCCTTCGGACTGCGGCTGTTCAGCTGGTAGTTGACAGTGCCGGTGATCTTCGTGACGCGCTCGGCGGAGTCGATGGGCGGCGCCTCGGGAAGGGCGCGGACGAACGCGAGGAAGCTGCCCTCCAGGTCGTCCCGGAAGGCCGGCAGCCACTTCTTGCCGGGGAGCACCGCGATCACGGTCACGCCGTCCTCGTTCGGGAAGGCGTACGCCATGTCGGGGTCGAGGAACCACGTGTGGCCGAGCCCGCCGTGCAGCGGGAGGTCGCGGAAGTGCGCGAAGTAGCCGAACCGCCCGTTCTCGTACTCCCGACCGGGCACCCCGGCGTACTTCGCGACGGCCGAGTCCTTGCCGTCGGCGCCGACCACCAGCCGGGCGCGGATCTCCCGCTCGCCCTGCGGCGTCGAGGCGCGCACCCCCACGGTTCGCCCGGTTTCCCGGACCAGCCCGGTCACCTGGTGGCCGAGGAGCAGGTCGACGCCCGGGGTCCGGCCCGCATGGGACCTGATCATCGGGTCGAGGGTGCTGCGCCGGATGTTGTACGCGTACGGCAGCTCGGGGCCGCCGGGCGCGGCCTTCGGCTCGATCCATCCCCAGCGGGTGTACCAGCGGGCCTTGTTGCGTACGGCTCCCGCCTTCTCGATGGCGGGGACGAGACCGAGCTCGTCCAGCACCGGGTGGGCGTTGGCCGTGATGGAGTGGGTGCACAGCACCTTGTACGCGTCGGGGTCCGAACGCCGTTCCAGCAGTGCGACGCGGACACCGCGCCGGGCGAGCAGGATCGCCGCGGCACTGCCGGCGAGGCTTGCCCCGCTGATGACGACGTCGTAGTCGTATCCCGTGCTCTCGGGCTGGGTCATGTACCGATCGCTCCCTTCGGGGTGTGGTGCCGTTCATGGGAGTGGCAGTGGTGCGGTGCCGTTGACGTCGGCACTGTCAGGCACATGACGAATTATGCGGTCCGCGGGCTCAGACGGAGTCCGTCCGCAGGGAGGCCAGGACCCGCCCCAGCGCGTCGTCGGGAGGCTGGGGGGCGCCGTCGGCGAATGCCGCCCGGGCGCGGTCGAGGTCGGCACGCCGGAAGGGTCGGGGCTCTTGCGGGCTCAGCCGGATGACCAGTGGAGACACCCCCTCCCGCTGGTACGCGGCGAGTTTGTGGTGCCCGTCGAGGAGATGGCCCACACCGCTCCCGGCGGTGGGGAACAACGCGACCAGGGCCGGCAGGGCCCCGCCGGCACGGATGCGGTCGCGGTAGCCGCGCACCGCCCGGTGGTCGCGGGGCGGCCAGGCGTCGGTGGTCACCAGCGCGAGCTCCTCCTCCGCGTACCAGCCGTGGACCTTGCGGGCCTGCGGACGGACCACCCGCAGGTGGTGCGGAGCGAGCCCGGCCGTCATCACGTACCGCCCGGGGGCGAGCAGGGACAGCAGCGGCCGCAGGCACTCCGGATCCGGCGGCTCGGCCTGGCCGGTACGGGGATCGGGCACGAGCCCGGGGGCGCCGAGCCACTCGGTGAGGTACTTGACCTCGGCGAGCCCGGGTCCGCCCGCGCCCGCGCGGGCCGCCAGCCAACCCATGCTGCCGCAGCGGTCGTTGGCCTCCAGGACCGCGGGGTCGCCCGCGAGGAGGAGCAGGCTGCCGCCTTCGTCGCCGATGACCTCGATGACGCCGTGCCCGTCGGGCACGTCGATGCATACGGAGCGGGGAGCGGGAGGCGGTCGTCCGATCATCTGCCGATCGTACGGAGGCCCGGCCGCCCAGCAGACCGGAGGGCGGCGGACCGCGTCCGTCAGCCGTGTGCCAGCAGGAGGTGGCGCTCGTCCGGGGTGAGGCCGCCGCGCACACCGTGCGGGACCCGGTCGGCCAGGGCCCGGCGGCGGCACGGGAGCCGAACCGGGCAGCGGCGGCACACCGCCTTGGCAGCCTCCTCGCGCTCCCGGGCAGCCGCGGCCTGCTCGTTGGCGCCCCGCTCGAAGACGTCCCGGGCCCCCGAGCGGCACGGTCCGTCGAACGGCGCGTCGTGGCGGGAGTCGAGGAGTGCGTCCGTACGGGAGGTGTCGGTCACGCCCGGGTTCCTTCCGGCAGCGGCGGTCCGTCGTGACCGCCTGTTCCCCCGCGTATCACCAGATTCCGAGCGTCCATGCATCGTCGCGGTCAAGCGGTGCCGTGTGCTCGTAGCCGCCGTCAGTCCCGCTTGTACCCGTCGCCGAAGTTCAGGGTGTGTTCGAGGACGTCTTCCATGGGGTCGTCGATCTGCCCGATGTTGATCAGTGCGACCACCGGCGCATCGCGAGACTGCCGGTTGTCGTCCGCCATGGCGGTACCTGCGGCAATGACGGTGAGGGCAGCCGCCAGGGCTCCCGTGATGATCTTCCTCATAACCCGGTAACGACACCGGCCCCGGGAGGATGCGGCCCCCAACCACCGCGGCCCGGGAGCCGCGGGGCTTCCACGGTCAGAGCCGCCAGTACGTCCCCGCACGGGAATCGACGTGCACCACGTGCCGGCCGACGCGGACCACGTGGTGGTCCGGGCCGGACCAGGAGCCGGCGCCGCCCTCCGCACCGGGCAGTGGGGTCCAAATCTCCAGGAAGGTACTGCCGTTCGGGTTGGTGCCCCGCTCGACGAGGTTCGCACCGTCCCACCGGAGGGTGCCCGTGTCGTCGCCGGGCTCTCCGGTGAGGTGGTGGAAGCGCACCTGGGAGCCGTCGAATGAGGTCGTTCCGGCGAAACCCCGGCTGTCGGCGTAGTACGGCCCGGCCTGGAGCCACACCACTTCGTCGTCCCGGTCCTCGACGAGCGCTCCGCCGTTGCGGCTGATGCCGCGGCGCAGCCAGGCTCCGCGCTCGGGCACCGCAACGCCGTCCCCCCGCTCCGGGCCCGGCTCCGGCTGCGGCTCCGGCTCAGGCGCGGTCATCGGAGGCGGGGCTGGTGGGGCCGTCCTGGTCGCCCTGGTCGTCCACGGCCAGCAGCGTCAGGGGTACGTTGCCGCGTACCGCCTGCGAGTACGGGCAGACCGCGTCCGCCCGGTGCAGCAGGGGCTGGAGGTCCGCCGCCCGCCACCCCGGCAGGCTGACGGTGACGGACACCGCGAGGCCGTATCCCGCGGGCGTGTCCGTCGTACCGAGCTCCACTTCGCACGCCACCCGCGCGGCGGAGGCGTCCGCTCCGAACTCTGCGGCGACCTCGGCGAACGCGGAGGTGAAGCAGGCGGCGAAACCGGCCGCGAAGAGCTGCTCGGGGTTGGTGGTACCGGGCACCTTCTTGCGCGGCGGCGCGAGGCGGACGTCCAGGCGCCCGTCCTCGGTGCGGACGGATCCGGTGCGGCCCCCGGCGGCGTGCGCGGTCGTCCGGTACAGGCTGCGGGTGAGTGGCACGGTCATGGCGTTCGGCCGATCTTGCTCGACGAGGACGCTGCCCGGGTGCGGACAGCGGGCGGTGCCGCTCGTGCGGCACCTCGCGCGTCGTCGTGCGTAACCGGGTACGGCGCATCTCGTCCGGGGCCTGGGATCCGGCCGCCGGACAATCTAGCACCGGGTACGGGCGGCCGGGTCCCCGCCCGCGGTGCGGTTCCTCACCCCGGGGACTCGGACCGGCACCGGCTGCGGTACGCACCCGGAGGCATGCCCTCCCACCGGGTGAAGGCCCGGACCAGGGCCGTCGCACCGCTCAGGCCGACGAGCGGGGCGATCCGGTCCAGGGGCAGGGCCGTGGTCTCCAACAGCCGCCTGGCCCGGCCGTGGCGGGCGGTGTCCAGGAGCGCACGCCAGGACGTGCCCTCCGCGTGCAGGGCCCTGCGCAGGGTCCGGACGCTGAGGTTGAGCTGCCCCGCGGGACCCTCGGGGCCCGCGTCACCGAGCGGGGCGCGCTCCAGCCACTGGCGGACGCGCTCGGCGACGGTCCCGGCCGCGGACAGCTGCTGCAGGAGGCGGTCGGCGTAGGCCCGGTGCAGGGCGTTGAGTGCCGGATCGTGGAGGGGGCGGCGCCTGTCGAGGTCCGCGTCGGCGACCGTGATCACGTTGTCCGGGGCGTCGAAGGTGACGGGGCAGCCGAAGAAGCGCGCGTAGGGCTCGGCGGAGCCGGCGCGGGGGTGGGCGAACGACACGGTCAGGGGCGTCCAGTCGTCGCCGGCGATCCAGCGGGCCGCGCGCACCATGCTGCTGACGACCGCTTCCACCTGCTGGGGGTGCATGGCGGGCGGGCCGACGGTCGGCCGGTAGCCGATCCGGCCGACGCCGTCGCGGCGGTCCAGGGCGACCGTGCCCGCCTGGCTGATCAGGGGGTGGTACCGCTCGGCCGCCTGCGCGGCGTCCGCGAGGCTGGCGCAGGTGAGGACGAGGTGGCCCAGGATGTGCAGGCCGTCGGGCCGGATGCGGTCGCCGACCAGGAGGCCGGTGTGCGGGCCGGCGTCCCGCGCGGCGAGCACCTCGTCCCACAGGGCGCGCATCTCGCCGTACTCCAGCCGGTCCGTGGGCAGGGCCCAGGGGCCGGACCCGCCGGTGCCCTCGGCGGTCGCGCTCAGGACGGCGAGGGCGTAGGACGCGGTGACGGATGGCGGCCGTTCGGTGGACACGGCCGTCAGTCAATGCGGGCGCACCACACCCGTCAAGGGCATCCGCGGGAGGTCCGCCGGGGCGGGCCGGGTCCGGGGAGTCAACTCGTTGGCCGCGGGGGTGAATGACGGCGCCGCGGGCGGCTCCTAGGGTCGTCCTTCGGACACCAGAGGAGTACGCCGTGATTCTCTTCCTGCTCCCCGCAGGCGACTACGACCCCACCGAGGCGGCGGTGCCCTGGGCGGCATTGCACGATGCCGGCTTCGAGGTGCGGTTCGCGACCCCGGGCGGGAAGGTCGCACTGGCCGACCCCCGGCTCACGGACCTCGGCTTCTCCTGGCTGTCACCCTGGCTGATGACCCGTCGCGCCGAGCTGGCCGCCTACCGGCGCCTCACCGGGGACCCGTCCTTCCTGGCCCCCTCCTCCTACGCGGAGGTCGACCCGACCGGCATCACGGGCCTCTTCGTACCGGGCGGCCACGCCCCGGGCATGCGGACGATGCTCGAGGACTCCACCGCCCAGCAGCTGTTCGCCCGGGCCATTCTCCAGGGGCTGCCGGTGGGGGCCGTCTGCCACGGCGTGCTGCTCGCCGCCCGGGCCGAGGATCCCGCCACGGGGCGCTCGGTCCTCCACGGCAGGCGGACGACGGCGCTGACCTCCTTGCTGGAGTTGACGGGGTGGAACCTCACCCGGTTCTGGCTGGGACGCTACTACCGGACCTACCGCACCACCGTGCAGCAGGAGGTCACGGCGGCCCTCGCCGACCCGCGGCACTTCCTGGCAGGACCGCCCCTGCCCGTCCGTGACACCGCGGCCCGGCCCGGGCGCGGCTTCACCGTCAGGGACGGCAACTACGTCTCGGCGCGGTGGCCGGGCGACTGCCACCGCCTCGCGGCCGACTACCTGGCCCTGGTCCGCTCGCATGCGGCGGCGGGAAGGGCGGACCGCTCGGCACGAGACCGCCCGGATGCGGGGGTCAGATCACTTGGGCGGGCGGAAGGATCCGGGTCACGCGGCACCGAGGACGTTGTCGAGGTGCGCGGCGAGTGAGGATCGCAGCTCTTCGGGAGACATCTTCCGCTCGTCGAGCAGGTGCGCCACGAGGTCGGCCCGGATGGCGGCCAGCAGTGCGTGGGCGGTGAACTCCGGGGCGTGGACGCCGGGAACCCGGTCGAGCGCCGTACGCAGGGTCTCGTGCCACCAGCCGTAGTGCTGGGCCTGGTACGGGCTGCTGATCCCGGCGTCCTCCGCGGCGGACATGAGGTTCCGGTTGTCGATCTTGAAGGTCAGGGCGGTGTCGAGGAGGTCCGCCACCTGCTGCCGCGGTGCGGAACCCGTTGCTTCCTGAACCTCCCGCACCGTGCGCCGGAGCGGTTCGAGGCGGGAGGTGATGACGGCTGCGATCAGGCCGGAGCGGTCGCCGAAGCGGCGGAAGAGGGTGCCCTTGCCCACGCCCGCGGCTGCGGCGATGTCGTCCATGGACACGCCGTGGGGGCTGCTGCTGGCGGCGAAGAGAGCGTCGGCGGCTGCCAGGACGGCCTCTCGGTTGCGCTGGGCGTCCGCGCGCTCGGTGCGCTCCGTACGCTCCGCTCGTTGGGCCACGGGTCCTCCTCGGTCTGCGGCCTCTCCGGCCCCCGGAATGATATTCGGCCGGGCGGTGTCAGTGACTCGCGGCCGCCGCCCGCACCTCCCGTTCGACGAAGGCGCGCAGGGTGCCCGGGGGGCGCCCGGTGAGGCGCTCGACGGTGTCCGAGGTACGGTCCTCGGCACCGTCGGCGATGGCGCGGTCCATGGCCGCCAGCATGGTGGCGAACTCCAGCGGTATCTCGGCCGCCCAGCGGTCGCGCAGCTCCTCGAAGGTCAGCTGCCGGTGCACGACGGGCAGGCCGGTGACGTCGGTGATGATCGCGGCGACGTCGTCGTAGCTCAGCGCCTGCGGCCCGGTGAGGATCAGGTCGGTGTTGGGGGCGTGTTCGTCGGTCAGGGCGTGTACGGCCACTGCGGCGATGTCCTCGGCGTCGATGAATCCGACGCGGCCGTCGCCCGAGGCCGTGAGGATGGCGCCGTCGTTCCGGATGGTGCGTGCGTGGGGGGCGGGACCGGCGAAGTTCTGCATGAACCAGGAGGGCCGCAGCACCGCCCACTCCTCGAACAGGTCGGGCAGTTGCTCGTGCACCCGGCCCACGGCAGGGCCGCCTGCGGGGATCGCCGACGAGCTGAGCAGCACCGCGCGGCGCACGCCCGCGGCGCGGGCCCGGTGGAGGAAGGGCAGCATGACCTCGGCGGGGTCCGGGGAGCCGGTGGGTGGGATGAGGTACACGCGGTCGACGCCGTCCAGTGCCTCGGTCCAGGTAGCTGGTTCGTTCCAGTCGAAGCGGACGGGCTGCGTGCCCGGCTGCGGGGCGGGGGTCCGTCCGGCGGCCTTGACGAGGTGGCCCCCCGCGACCAGTCCGGCGGTGACGCGACGGCCGGTGGTACCGGTGGCCCCGATGACGAGGGCGGCCCGGGGGCCCGGGGCGCCCTGGGTGGCCTGGATGGCCTGGGTGGTCGTCATCGGTTCGCTCCGGTGAAGTCGGCGCCCGGCTGGGACGCGGCGAGGGGGTTCCAGTAGTCGCGGTAGGAGGTGATGAGGCCGTCCTCGACCGTGACCACGGCGATGTAGGCCATGTCGTAGGGGGTTCCGCTCTTCACCAGCCGGCCGACCCCGCGCATCTCGACCACGATCGTTTCGGGGACGGTGCTCTGATGGATCGCCACCTCGGGGAAGTCGTGCAGGTCGACGTGGTCGGGGTAGTGGCGCATGTACGCGCCGACCGCGGCCTTGCCTTCGAGACGCTGCGGCCAGCCGTCGGGGGCGAAGGGGAATTCGAGGACACCGTCGGTGTGCCAGAGGTCGACCCAGGCAGGGATGTCCTTCGCCAGCAGGAGTTGCAGGCTGTGGCGGTACAGCTCCGCCGCCGTCATGGGGGTGGTCATGGTCAAGGCTTCCGTTCCGCTCGAAGTGGCAGCGATGCCGGGCGGCCCGCGAGAACGCGGCGACCGCAAGAAACGGACCATCGGTCCGTATGATCTCGAGCGTACGGACCGGTAGTCCGTTTAGCAAGCGCGAGACCCCGCCCGGCTGAGCGGACGCGGCCCGGGGTCCCAGCCGGACGCCGTGGCCGAACCGCATGAGGGATCGACCACGGCGCCCGCGCGCCCTCAGGAAGTGCGCTTCAGCGTCCAGGTGTTGGGGTTGAAGCTGGGAACGGCGGAGTAGCGACAGCCGCTGGAGTAGTAGGTGTTGGTGATGGTCCAGCCGGCGGGCGGCCACGTGGACGCACAGGCGTTGACCTGGGTGCCGACGGGGTAGCCTCTCAGGTCCTTGATCTGCTTCATGTTGGGCGTGAAGCCGGAGCCGCACCCGGCGCTGTTCCACCACTGGACGTCCACCCAGCCGTCCGGGGTGAGCGCGCTGGCGCACATGTTCACCGTGTCACCGGGCGCCGCCGAGACGGGACTTGCGGTGACGGCCAGCGCAGTGACGGCCATGGTGGCCAAGGCAACGGCGTAGCGAGTGCGGATCACTGGACGTTCCTTCCCGGCGCACTGGGATCGCCGCCGACGGTCGGCAGGCCGTGCCAGGCGCCGCGTCATTGCTATCCGACCGCCCAAGGCCGCAGAAAGTGACCTTTTGGGCATAACCCTGCGATCGTTTAGAGCCGTTGCCCGACCGAGGCGCCGGTGTTCTCGTCCGCCCGGACGGATCAGGCGGCGCGGCAGAGTTCAGCGGCGTTCGCCGGTGCCGCGGCGCGGGACACGGTCGCGGGCAGCGGGCGGGCACCGCCGGGGGCACCCGCGGCGCGCGAGCGGCTCCGGGCGAACACGACGAGGCGGAGCACCGCGAACCGCGCGACGCCCGCAAGGGCGGAGGCCGACAGGTAGACGGCCTGCTCCAGCACCGGATCGGGCGCCGCCACCAGCTGCCGCAGGGCCAGCATCGCCGTACAGGTCACGGCGTACGCGGCCACCGCCGACCCGGCCGACTGCGCGTGCTGGCGCCGGCTCGCGCGACCGCCCGCACCGAAGGTGAAACGGGCGTGGAGCTCCGTGGCGAGGAGCGTGGAGACCGCGGTGATCAGCGCGTTGGCCAGAATCCAGGGAACGAAGGAGGCGAGGGCACCCACGGCGAAGCCGGAGGCGAGTCCCACACCGCCCCCGCAGACCACGAAGCGGACGAAGGCGCTGATGGCGCCGGGCTGCGTCGCCCGCCGCCGACTCCGACTCCGACTCCGACTCCGGCTCCGTCTCCGCACTGTCACCATGATCCGCCCCCTCGACCACCCACCCGCGAACACGCCCACCAGGCCAGGCCGATGGGCGCGCCACCCATGACGCCATAATGGCTCATGAATGGCACCACGTCGAGCCGTGATTGACGCCACATTGGGTCGCGGCCGACGAAAGCGCAGGTCAGCAGGAGCGCCACAGCGGCCATGTTCTTGATGCCCGAGCCCGGTCGTGACCCAGATCCTGAGAGGTGGTCAGCCGTGCTCCTGCACCAGGCTGAAGAGGACCCGCCTGTTCTTGTCGGGGAAGGCGGGGTCGGCCCGTTCGAGTGTGACCCGGGCGCTCGCACCGAGTTCGAGGTCGACGGCGGCGGAGGTCACCCTGCCCAGCACGGCGGGCTCCGCCAGTTGAACCTGACCCTCCCTCGGGTTCGGCTGCGCCCGTTCCGCGTCCGTGTCGATGACCACGGCATCGAAAGTGCTGCCCACCCGGTCCATGAGCAGCGCCGCCTCCACCAGGTCGACGGACTGCCGGTCCGCCGCACTTCCCTTCGCCTTCTCCATCCTGGTCGGCAGGTCCCCCAGCGCCGCCAGCACCCACTCGGGCGCTTCCCGGTCCGCGCATACGGCCACGCACAGCTCGCCGGCGTAGCGGTCGACCAGGCGCCGCAGCGGGGCCGTGCAGTGCGTGTACGGTGCTGCGATCGCCGCGTGGACCGTCTCTGCGGGGATGTGGTCGTGGTCGGGGAAGGACTTGTAGACCGACTTCAGCAACAAGGCGCCGGCCGCCTCGTGGAGGAAGGCCGCGTGCTTCTGCCGGTGCGGGTCCAGGGAGCGGATCAGCTCGGCGTACGAGACGTGGTGCGGCCAGTCGATGCCGAGGCCCTGCGCGATGTGGTGCAGTCGCGTGACCTCGTGGGTCGGGGCCCGGTCCTGGGTCCGCAGGATGCCGGGGCCGCCGTCCAGCATCATCCTGGCCGCGACCATCCCGGTCATGAGGGAGATCTGTTCGTTCCAGCCGTCGACGGCCGACGCGGCCCGGTAGCTCAGCCGGAACGATCCGTCCTCGAAGGTGACCTCCTGGTCGGGCAGGCTGAGCGAGATGCCGCCCCGCTCGGCCTCGACGGCCTCGCGCAGGGTGCCGATGTCGCGCAGCAGGGCGACGGACTCCTCGGCGGTGCCGGAGTCGATGGCCTGCTGCACGCCCGCGTAGTCGAGTTTGGCCCTGCTGCGCACGAGGGCGCGGCTCACGGACGACCGGGTCACTTCGCCGTGGGCGTCGAGGTCGTGCTCCCACAGCAGGGCGGGGACCTTCTGGTCCGGCAGCAGGCTGGCCGCGCCCTCGGAGAGCACGGGCGGGTGGAGCGGCACCTTTCCGTCGGGGAAGTACAGGGTCACGATCCGCTTGCGGGCCTCGGTGTCCAGCGCGTCGCCGGCGGTGACGAAGGCGGCCACGTCGGCGATGGCGTAGTGGACGCGGAACCCTCCTCCGGGCCGCCGCTCCAGGTGCATGGCCTGGTCGAGGTCCTTCGAGCCGGGCGGATCGATCGTGAAGAGCGGCAGGTCGGTGGCGTCCTTGTCGGGGAGCCGGGGCGAGCGGGCCGCGGCTTCGGCCGCCGCGAGCACGGGCTCGGGGAAGCCCGAGGGGGCCTGCAGGTCGGTCCGTAGCTTCTGCAAGGCGGTGGCCAGCGCGGCCTTGGCCGCTTCGGACATGCGCATCGGGCGGCGTGGCATGCCCCGAGCGTAGGGCGGAGGGCGGTCACCGGCACGGCGGGCGGATCCGTCCGGGTGCCGCGGGGCCGGGCGCGCCGCCGCCGGGCTCCGGCCCGCGGCGGCGCGCCCGGCCCGCCCTCGTGGGCCTCGTAGACCGGGCAGGCCTGGCAGGGCCGGTCAGGCGCCCACGCCGAGGACGGTACGGATCAACGTCCGCTGGGCGTCGGACAGGCAGGGGTCCTGGAGGTCGAGCACCTCGTCGTCGACAGTGATCCGGTAGCGGTAGCCGTCGGGTACGGGGGCGACGGCCCGCTGGGCGAGCTCCTCCAGGTCCGCCGCGTCCGCGCGTCCGGTCGTGTCGACTGCGCTGAGCTTCTCCAGGCCGCCGGCGAAGCCTCCGGAGCGGGTGACCGTTATCAGCATGGCCGATCCTTCCTGTTCGCTGGTGTGTCACGCGGTCTGCGCGTCGCAGCCATTGCCGCGCATGCCCCGAACCGCGGCCCGCTGACACGGAGCGCGCCCCGGAGCGTACGAACGTCCGGAAAACGCCGCCGCGGGTCGGCCGCACGGCCCCATGGGGCCGGGGATCAGAGCGAGCGCTCGACGCGCGTGAGCCATTCGGCGAGCAGGGCGCGCAGGACGTCCGGCTGCTCGTGCGGCAGGGCGTGTCCCGCGTCGTCGACCACAGCGAGGGAGGCGTGCGGGTAATGGTGGACGAGGTCGACCGCGGCCGCGTGGCCGACCGTGGAGTCCAGCCGCCCGGCCACGACCACCACCGGCCCGGGGTACGCGGGCGCGGGCGGGCTCGCGGGGGTGAGCGCCCAGTGTTCGCCGATGCGCTCGAGCGCCGCCTCGTCGACGAGGGCCGCGGCCGGCGCCACGTAGCGTCGGTACCGTTCGAGCATCTCGGGTGTCTGGATGACGAAGTAGCTCCGGAAGACGTCGTCGCCGATGTCCCCCGATCCGACGACCACGCGGTGCTCCGGGACCTCGCGCACTGCGGGCAGCAACGGGCATACGAGCGCCAGGCCGGCGACCCGCTCCGGGCGCCGTGCAGCCATCGCCTGCGCGAAGTACGCGCCGGCCGAGTGGCCGACGAGGAGGTACGCGGTCCCGCCCGTGACCTCGTCGGCGAAGCGCAGCAGCGTGTCGACGACGTCGTCCGCGCTGCGCAGTGATGCGGGTGCGGGCGTCCGGCCCGTCCCGGGGAGGTCGGGATAGATCCGCCGCAGCCCCGCGACTCCGTCGAGAGCCGGCTCGAAGCACGCCTCGGCCTCGCGGTGGTCGACGCCGGCGCCGTGGAGCACCAGCACCGGCGGCCCCGCCCCGGCCCCGTGCTCCACGGCGTGAACCGCCACCTGGCCCACTCGAATCTCCATCCCCGCATGCTAGTGCTGTGGCCGGAAAGGTTCGCCGGGTCGCGGTGTCCGGTGCGGTGGATCGCAAGGCGGAGGGCCACGGCCCGTACCGGACGTACGTGCGTGGTCCGACAACGCGGCGAGGTGCCGTGCCGGGCGCCGCGACACGGTGAACCTTTCCGGCCACACCACTAGGTCCTGCCGTCACAGCCCCGGGAGCGGACGGTCCGTGGCCACTTGAACGGAATGGTGTCCTTCACGTTCTGAGTGCGTAACGGTCCCGAGGGATCAGGATTTCGGTCATTCCGCAGGGCAGAACCGAAACGTCGAACGCACCATTCAAGCCATGTGAAGGCACACGGGGGCCACCATGCGCACTGTCCGCAAGAGTTGGAAGACCTGCACCCTCGGGGCCGTGGCCGTCGCCGCGCTCCTTTCGTCCGCGGCCTGCGACTCCGGCGGCGCGGACCAGGGCAAGAGCACGACCGCGTCCGGCGCCGCCACCCCTTCCGGTACCCCGAGCCCTGCGGGAACCACTGCCCGGCCCGGTGGCAGCGAGGGTACGGCCGGCGCCTCTCAGAGCCCGGGCGGCGGCAGCACCGCCATCGCGGCCTGCAACGACAACGACCTCTCGATCGACACGTCGGGATGGCGCCAGGACTCGGGACAGCACCTCCTCATCACGGCCACCAACTTCACCGACAAGGCCTGCACGCTCTACCACTACCCGTATGTCCGCTTCGGCACCGACATCGGCGATCCGATCGCCCCGACGGACTCCAAGCCGCGGGCCGTCGCCACGATCGGGCCCAAGGAGAAGGCGTACGCGGGCGTGTCCGTCTTCCGGGCCGGCCAGCAGACGCGGACCGTCACGTCGTTCTCACTCGGCTACCAGGACCGCGCCCCCGGCAGCAACAGGGACGTGGCATCACTGGACATCCGGCTCTCGGACGAGGTCGGATCCCTGACCGTCGGCCCCAACCCCCGCGTGACGTACTGGAACACCGATCTCCGCGCCGTCGAGGACTTCCTCTTCAGGTCCGGCAACAGCTAGTGCTGTGACCGGGCGGCGAGCCGGCGGGCCGACGAGCCGGAGGGCGCCTTGCCCACCGTCCTCCCAGAACGTCTGGTTTTCGATCTCTCCCGGGGAACACCACGTGCACTCCGGTCAGTTCACCGGAGGGAACGGGGGCGAGCCCGCACCGCCCGTCCCCGACCGTCAGACCATGGGCAAGGAGAAACCGTGCGCGTACTCTTCACCGGTCCGGCCTCGGCCGGGCACCTCTTCCCGATGATCCCGACCGCGCAGGCCTTACGCGCCGCCGGGCACGAAGTGTTGTTCGCGGGCTCGCAGCCGCTGCACCAGCTGCGCCAGGCAGGATTCCCGGTCGTCGAGATAGGCGACGGCCGCACCATCCGGGACGTGTTCGAACAGTCATCGGGCGAGGAGGTGCGTTATGTCACGACCGACATGACGACCGACCAGATCCTCGACCGGGCGGCCAACGGCTTCGCGCTCCTGTCCCGTCCCACCGTGGACGGACTGCTGGACGTTGCCGAGAGCTGGGGCGCCGACCTGCTCGTCTACGACTCCTTCCAGGCCTCGGCCCCGCTGGTCGCGGCCAAGCTCAAGATTCCGTCCGTGATCCAGAACTTCGGCGTCACCTCCGGCCACGACATGGTCGGCCGGCTCGCCGCCAACTTCACCGAGGCGTACGAGACGTACGGGGTGGCCGGCCCCGCCGAGCCCACCGCGCTGAACATCGTCCCCGCCTCCCTCGGCGGCGACCCGAACGGCCTGCGGATGCGCTACCTCCCGTACAACGGCGGCGGGTTCGTCCCCCGCGAGCTGCTGCGCCGCGGCACCCGGCCGCGCGTGACCGTCACCCTGGGCACGGTGCTGACCGAGCTGGACGGCGTCCGCGCCATCGTCCGCCTGATGGAGGCCGCCGCGTCGGTGGACGCCGAGTTCCTGCTCGCCGTGGGCGACACCGACCTCGCGCCGCTCGGCACCCTCCCGGACAACGTGCGCCCGCTTCCCTGGGTCCCTCTCGCCGAGCTGCTGACCACCTCCGACGCGCTGGTCCACCACGGCGGTTCCGGCACCCTGCTCACCGCCCTCCAGGCCGGCCTGCCCCAGCTCCTCCTCCCCCAGGGCGCCGACCACTTCGCCAACGCCGACGCCCTCACCGCGACCGGTGCCGCCCTGCGCTCCACCTCCGACGACGTAGACTCCGCGCTCCTCACCCGGCTGACCGTCGACCCGGACCTGCGCGAGGCCGCCGATCGCCTCCGCGCGGAGAACGCGGCCCTTCCGACCCCGGCCGAGACCGTCCCCGCCCTGGAGGCCCTGGCCTCCGCCTGAGGCGGCCTCACGAGGCGGCCCGGGCACCGGACCTGGGGCCGGAGCCCGGACGGGTAAGCCCGTCCGGGCTCCGGCCGCATCCGCGGCGCGGCGCAACACGTCGATACGCCCCGAGCCTTCGGCACCGCGATCGGGTGGTTCTGCGGCCGGCACGCCGGCAGCGTCGAGCTCAGGCGCAGCCTAGGCCGCGCCCCCGGCCCGTCAGGCCGACACGGTGAGCGCGGCCAGCTCGCCCAGGACCCGGGCCGCCGGTGCCGGGTCGACCAGCCACTTCAGGTGGCTGCCGTCGAGGGTGCGGACGTCGTACGGGTTGTCCGGCGTCAGGGCATCGCCCTCGCGGATCAGCCGGTCCTGCAGGGCGAGCGGCAGACTCGCGTCGTCGGCCAGGCGTACGAAGGTCTTCGGGATGCGGCCCCAGGTCGCGGCCTGCGCCCGGTCGGCCGCGGTGCCGACGTCCAGGTTCTCGTCGGGCTGGAAGGTGTTGAGGAAGGTCAGGAACTCCTCGTCGGTGCCGTCGGCGAGGAAGGACGCCTTGAAGGCGGCGAGGGCCGCGGGGTCCGCCGTACGGAAGTTGACGCGCAGCAGGCCGAGTTCCGCGGGGTTGCCGGCCAGCGCCAGGCTCAGGGAGGCGGCATCGACCTTGGCCATCTCCGGTTCGGCGTAGTAGCCGCCGACCTCCAGGTCGACCGGGGCCCAGGCCGCGACGTAGACGATGCGGTCGATCAGGTCCGGCCGTGCGTTGGCGGCGGCGGTGGCCGTGATGCCACCGCGGCTGTGCGAGACGAGGATCACCGGCCCGTTCTGCTTGGCCCGTTCCAGTACGTCGATCAGGTGCGCGGTGTTGTCGGCGAGCGTGACACCGCGGATCGAGCCGGGCGCGGTGGCGAGCCCTCCGGGGTCCTGCGGCGCCTGGTAGGCGCGGTGGTAACTCGCCCCGAAACCGTGGCCGGGCAGGTCGACGGCTACGGAGCGGTGCCCGAGAAGGCCGAGTTCGGCCTGGAGCGGCGCGAAGGAGAAGGAGTTCGCAAAGGCACCGTGCACCAGCACGAAGGTCGGGATGGACTGCATCTGTCTGCTCTCTCACTCTCTGTCGGACATGAGGCTCCGACGGGACGTCGGTGGCGCGACAGTACGCAGAGAATGATCATCCAACCAATAGGTATGCCCAGTTCCGGTTGGCCGTTCGGCCGACGCCCGGTCAGGGCATCTCGTCCGGGTCGCAGCTGGCCCGCCGCAGGCCGATCGTGCGCAGGGCCCGCATCAGGGCGTCGAAGTCCCCCTCGCGCACGATGTGGACGGCCCCCTCGACCGCGAGGCCGGACACCGCGCGGGGCACCTGGACGGCGGGCGTCCGCAGCACCACTCCGCCCGGCGGGTCCAGATCCCGCACCCCGCGGAACACGCGGAGGACCGCCGGGTCCGCGTCGATGCTGTCGAGCCCGGCCGGCAGGGACATCACGGTGATGTCGGGCAGCAGGACGCGGGCGTGCGCGAGGGCGACGGCGGGGTCGTGGGCGTGCGATACGACCTGGAAGTGCGGGTTGCGCTGGATGCCCGAGCGCAGCAGTTCCAGTTGCTCGCCGTCGGGCACGCCGACCACCAGGACCGTCATCACCCTTCCCATCCTGCTGCGGGGTGCACCGCGGGGCGACCCGAGAGCGGTGGACCTCAGGAGTGGGCGGTCGGCACGGCGGCCTGAAGGTGCCGGGCCGCCTCGGCGGCGGTGTACGAGGAGGCGAAGGTGAAGGCGCGCGGGGACGGCCCGTGCGCCCGCAGGTCGCTCAGCCGTTCCAGGGCCTCCCCGACGGTCGGCAGGTGGCCGGCGGGGACCCACCAGAGCACCAGGTGCGCCTCGACGTGCCGCTCGAACCATGCGCGGCGCCGCCGCATCACCTCCAGGTGCCCGCTGCGGTAGGCGAAGTCCCACAGCGCCTCCCGGGTCTCCCACACGGACAGGTTGACGATGACGTCCTCGCCCGCCGGACGCAGGCCGGTGGCGTCGCCCTCGCCCTCCTCCACGAGGCGCCACACGAAGCCGGGCGCTCCGTCCGCGGCGGCGTTGACCGGAGCGAGCATCTCGACGAACGGCGCGATGCGCGGGTCGTCGAAGGGGTGGAGGAGCGTGGCGATGTTGAGCTGGGCGAGGTGGGCGGCGTGCGTGGGTTCGGTCATGGCCTCATCCCAGCACGGCCCGCTTTTCTATGTCAATGGTGATTGTTTTTAGAAGCTTCGATCACCACGCAGCACTCCCCCGGCCTGGCGTCCATGCGGGCGCGGACCGGCCCGTCGGTACCGATCAGCCCTTCCAGCAGCGCGAGGTTCATGCCGCAGACGAGCGGCGGGAAGCGTTCGGCGACGGCATGGAACGGGCAGTTGCGCATACGGACGACAGCCCCCCGGCCGGCCTCACCCTCCACCCCCTCTCCCCCCTCCTCCGCCTCCTCCAGGTGCGGTTCGTAGCCGCGGGCGGCCAGGAGCTCCACGGCTTCGTCGAGTCCGCCGCAGGGCGCCGCCCCGCCGCGCAGGGACTCGCCCCGGCGGCGCGCGGCGGCGCAGAGCCCGGCGTCCAGTCCGGCCTGCTCGGCGGCCTCGGCGAGCAGCTCGGCGGCGGTGCGGTAGTCACGGGCGGGCAGCGAAACCGACCGCTCGACCCGCGCCCGCGTGTACACCTTGGCCGGCCGGCCCGCCCCCGGCCCCGACCGCCCCGTCAGGCGGCGACTGCCGCTCTCCAGCAGCCCCGCCTCGGCCAGCCGGTCCAGGTGGTGCGCGGCGAGCGTGCGCGCCACTCCGGCCGCCTCGGCGGCCTCGTTGCGCCCGACCTCGCGCCCCTGGGCCGCCACGTACTCGTACAGTCGGCGGCGCACCGGATCCTGCAGCACCGCGATCACGTCGATGTCCTTCACCCGGCCATTCTAGAAACAACCCAGGTTGGAGATAGAAAAAGCACGCCGCCCGCATGCGACACCGCGCGCACCTGAGCTCCAAATCCCGATCGACAGCCCCGCCCGGAGGTCATGGGATCCACAGACGCCGACATCGACTTCACGTTCACGTGCCCGACCACCGTGCGCGACGTTCTGGACGCCCTGGCCGGGGCGGGGTGGTCGGCGCCGATGCCGCTCGAAGGCGTCTCGTTCTCGCCCCGGTTCGGCGGCGGGCGGAGCCGGCGGGTCAGCCGCCGTGCAGGCCCCACTCGTCAAGCCCGTCGTAGACGTGAGCTTCGAGGCATCGAGGTGCGTCAAGGGCGACGGCCTCGCCTCGGTCGACGGCGATGAGCGAGCCCGTCCCCCGCCACCAGTTGTCGGTCGGACCCCGCACTTCAGGCACCGGCTCGTACGCGTCCAGGTCCAGACCCTCCACGGCCTCCTCGCCGGTGATCCTCGTGACGGTCCTGGCCCAGCGTCTCGCGTGGGCGGCCAGTGCCGGCGATTCCACCCAACCGTTCACGCCGGCATGCAGGGGTGTCCAGCGGCCGGTGGCAGGGCGAGGCCGCTCCAGCGGTCCTGGAAGGCCTGCGCCCGATCGATCTGCCCAGCGGGGATGCCGGATCCGATCCACAGGTCGCGGTGGCGTCGGATGTCCGCCGCCGGGACACGTATGCCGTCCGTCTCGACGAACCGCCGGGCTCTGCGGGTCAGTCCGTCGGGCGCGGTGGGGATCGGGCTCGGCGGCACGCAGTTGTCCGCCCTCATCGCTGCGTGCCGTCGGCGGAATGGAGCACCGCCGCCGCGATCTCCCGTACGCGGTCCAGGGTGATCCCCGTGCGCTGTTCCACGGCGAGGGGGTGGTCGGTGGGTTCGAGCTCGACGTAGGGGCGCTCACCCACGGGGCGGGTGTGGACGTTGGTCTTGAGGTTGAGGGTCGTGGCCGAGTAGACCGGCAGGTCGGTGGTGAGCCAGCCGAAGTAGGGCTTCTCGCCCTCGCGGCCGGGCTCGTCCCACAGGTCTGCCGCCCGGGAGAAGTTCTCACGGCTGAGCGAGACCCAGACGCCCCAGGAGAACACGTCGTCGCTGCCGATGACCGGTATCTCGATCAGGCCCTTGACGAAGTAGTGCTGCCCGCGGACCACGCACTGGTCCGGCGAGAGCAGGCAGTCGTCCGCATCGGCGAAGGCCGGATCCCACACGGCAGGGGCCTCGGCCGTGTAGTTCATCGGCAGCTCGGGATGGTGGGCGCCGCAGCACGAGCAGGTGAACCCGAAATCACTGGTCATGGCCCCAGAGACTAGGCCGTCTCCTTCTGATCCTGTCGGCGCGGGCCCGGCAGGATCCGGAAGCAACGGCCTGGCGCGGCTCCGTTCGCGGCGAGCGTGATGGTTCTGCCGAAAGACGAAGGGCCCGACGTGCGCCGTTTCGCGGGGAAGGGTCGTGGGGTCGGTCGGTCGGTTGCGTTGACGTGTGTGGAGGTACCCGTGGGCCCGGACCTGAGCAAGGTGATGCGTTCTTCGCCGTACTGGCCCGTCATCAGTGACCCGACGCTGCGGCGGGTCCTCCCGGGCTTCGCCGTCTCGTCGCTGGGGGACGGCATGGCCGTGGTGGCCGTGAGCTGGCTGGCGATCGAGCTGGCACCGGCCGCGGACCGCGGCTTCTGGGTGGCGCTCGCGGCAGCCGCCTACACCCTCTCCGGGGCGGTGGGCGCTCTGCTGCTCGGCCGTTTCCTCCGCCATCGCCGTCCCAGCCAACTGGTCGGCTGGGACGCCGCGTTGCGGGCGGGCGCATTGGGGGCCGTCCCCGTGCTGCACGCCTTCGGCGCACTCGGCATCGAGGGGTACGTCGCGCTGCTGGCGGTCTCCTCCGCACTGCATTCCTGGGGGCAGGCGGGTGTCTGGACGCTGATCGCCAGGGTGCTGCCGGACCGCGATCACCTGGCGGGCAACGCCGTGCTGTCGGGGGTGGGGGCGATCTCCACGGTGCTGGGGCCGCCGCTCGCGACGCTGCTGATCGCGTTCGGGGGCCCCGCAACGGTACTGGCCGTGGACGCGGCAACGCGCGGTCACCTTCCTGGTCGCGGCCCCCCGGGACGCGGTCCCGGAGCCGGAGGACGACACGGCCTCGCGGACCACCGGATTCGCGGTGATCCGGCGCGTACCGGCGCTGTCCGGCCTGCTCGCGCTCAGCTTCGCGTTCTTCTTCCTCTTCGGCCCGGTGTACGTGGCCCTCCCGCTGCACGTGTCGGACGACCTGGGCTCCTCGGCCGGCCTGCTGGCGGCGTACTACACGGCCTTCGGTATCGGCGCCGTGCTGGGCTCGGTGATCACCGGCTTCCTCGGCCGGTGGCGGATGTGGCCGACAACCGTCGGCATCGTCATCTGCTTCGGTGCACTGATGCTCCCCCTGGGCGTGGGTGCCCCGACGGCCGTGTCGGTCGTCTGCTTCGGGGCGGCCGGACTGCTCTGGCCGCCCTACTCCTCGCTGTCGACCACCCTTTGCCAAAGCGCGGCGCCCGGTGCTCTGCTGCCGCAGGCCCTGGCGGCGAGTTCCGCGGTGCGGGTGCTGTCGGTGCCCCTGGGCACCGCGCTCGGAGGACCGCTGGTGACTGGCTTCGGCGCGGCCGGGGCTCTGCGCCTGTCCGGTGCGGGCATCGCGCTGGTGGGTCTGGTCGCCGCGGCCGCGCTGGCCCTGCGGGCCGCACGGACGCGCCATGCGCGGCCTACGGGCCGCACGGAACCGGCCGGCGCCGAGCCGCCGACGGGGACGGGAGCGGAGGTGGGGGCGCGGCCGTAGGCGAGCGGGCGCCCCGCCTCGCCCGCCGCACGTGCCTGCGGTGCCCCCGTCATCGCCACCCGCGGGCTCGGTGACGTACGGGCGGAACACGTCCGGCACCTCGTCCAGGACCGCCCGGTGCGCGATCGGGTGACCACCGGGCGCGCAACACGCCGTCGCTGTCCGGCAGGGCGGCGACGAACAGCGGGTGGCGTTCGTCGATGTACGCGGCGAGGACCGCGCCGACATCCGAGGTCAGGTCGGGCCGGACGGTCAGCAGGGCCCGCGGGCCGAGTCCGGCTCCGCCGGTTCCCGTTCGCCGAACTCCGCCGCGCAGGGGGAGGCCGTCAGCGGTTCCGGGAAGAGGCCGAGTGCACGGGTACGGGCCACCGCGTCCAAGCCCGTGACCGAGGGCTCGCGGATCTCGAGCCGGTCGATACCCGAGGCCTCCGCGAAGGCCGCGATCGCCGCCAGGTACGCCGCTTCCACCGGCCCGTGGTCACTGTCCGGGTCCTCGGTACCGGCGTAGTGGCCGCGCTCGTCGCGGTCGGCAGGGTCGTACTTGGTGATCCGGTGGACGAAGGCCCGCGGCACGCTGCTCCGTGCTCCCCCTCGGGCGGGGCGGAAGAAGCACAAGCGTTTCATGCCCGGAGCACACGGATGCCGGGAACGGCCCTCAGGACTCGCAATCGGCCCGATGGCGCTGCCGAGCGGAGTGCGACGGTGGTGGTCCTGTTAGGGCATCCCGCCTGCGGGTGAGAGATCAGTGGAGTCGCCCGTTCGCTCAAGGACCTGGAGGGCCTGGCATGAAGTACACCGTCTCGATCGAGGTGGCCCTGCCGCGGGAGAGGGTGGTCCAGCTGCTCGCCGACCCGGCCCACCTGCCGCAGTGGCTGCGGGGACTGGTGCTGCACGAGCCGCTGACCGGCGCGCACGGGCAGGTCGGCACCACGTCGCGAGTCGTGATGCAGATGGACAAGCGGACGATGGAGCTCACCGAGACCATCACGCGCCGCGAACCGCTGGACCTGCACGGGATCCCGAGAGGGAGCGTCGTTCACTTCGACCGCGAGATCGTCGGAGAGGGCATGTGGAGCGCCGTGCGCGACCGGCTGACCGAGGCGGGTCCGGGGGCGACGCTCTGGGTGAGCGAGAACGAGTACCGGTTCAGCGGCGTGCTGATGCGGCTGGTCGGACTCCTGATGCCCGGCGCCTTCCGCAAGCAGTCGCTGCAGCACATGCAGGACTTCAAGGCGTTCGCCGAAGAGGGGAAGGACGTCCGCGAAGCGACGGGCTGATCTGCTCCCGGTCCACCGACGGCGGGGCATGATCCGCGGGCGGATCCGCGCGCACATAAAATCGAACATGTGTTGGAATAGAGGAGTGAGGCCTTCATTCCGGTTCCCCGACGACCTGGTCGCGCTCCAAGAAGCGTGGCTGCGTACGTATGCCGAGCTGGCGCAGCTACCCGCCGAGGGCGGGACCACCGTGTTGCGCCGGCGGCTGATCGCCCTGTCCGGGCGCTTGTGCGCCCATCCCCACTGGACCGCTCCCGAGGGCTGGCGCGCCGGCGGCGTCGAGCTGCGGCGGGCGGCCCGCAGCCGGGCTCGGGCAGGGCGGGAGGCGGCCTGACCGGAGGCGGCCCGACGGCTTCTGCACCCGTTCGGGCGAAAGATCCGGTGAGACCCTGCCGCCCACCCCCCGACGCGGGCCATGGTCTGTCCGTAGACGGGGAAATCGGACGAAGGGTGTGGACCGTTGTACCTGAGGCGCATCGCAGCGATCTTGGCCGCAGCCGCACTGACCGTACTGGCCGTACCGGCCACCGCCGACGCCGCGGCGATCGCCTGCGGCGGCGGGACGTCGACCGGCCGGGTGGCCGTCAACGGGTGCATCAGCGCCGAGCGCGGATCCGCCGGCCGGTTCCCCACGCGCGAGATCACGGCGTACATCAAGGCGCGCAACACCGGGTCGAAGGGACTCAACGTCGCCTACGAGGCCTATTTCCGCGTCGTCGACGGCGGTCACTGGGAGAAGCTGGGCAGCGGGCGCACCCACGTCCGCGCCGGCGAGTCCGTCGGCCCACTCGAGGTGGGGAGCAGCACCCGGGTGTGCGGCCCCGTGAAGGTCGAGATCCGCGTGCACGCGAAGGCCGACGGTGCCGCCTGGAGCGGCTGGTCCCCCGCAGCGACCCGGCAGTGCCAGACCTGAGCGGCGCGCCTCAGCCGCGCCACATCGGCCAGAGGGTCGGCCCGCCGCCCGGGAGGCGGATCTCACCGGTGACGCGGAAGCCCAGTCCCTCGTAGAAGGGGATGTTGGTGATGTTGCTGGACTCCAGGTAGGCGGGTTGCCCGAGCCGGTCGCACTCGGCCAGTTGCTGGCGCAGCAGTGTCGAGCCGACCCCCATCCCCTGGAGTCCCCGGTCCGTCCCCACGGTCGGCAGGTACCAGTGCGGCGTGTCCGGATGGGCCTCGTGCATGGCGTTCTGGACCTCTCCGGCCCGCGGCATCCCACGGAGGCCGAAGACGCGCGCGTACTCGGGCAGCGCCGCCAGTTCCCGTACCGCGGAGACCTTCCAGCACCCGGGCCCCGACCACAGCGCCGCGCCCAGCAGCCGCCCCTCGCCCGTCGCGGCGACCCGGACGCCGCCCGGGCGCGGCCGCTGTTGGCGCTGGGCCAGCCGGAAGTAGCGGGCGATCCTGCGTTCCCGGTCGACGGCGGGGACCATCCATGCCATGACCGGGTCGTCGGCGAAGGCGCGGGCCAGGAGCGCGGCGATCGCCGCGGACTCGGTGGGCCGGGCGGGCCGGATGCCGTACCCGGCCAACGGCTCTGCGGGGCGTCTGCTCATGGGATCACGGTAGGCAGCCCGACCGGGCCGCCCCGGCCGTACGGCGGTGGACACGCCGTAGGAGCCACCCGCTCCGCGTGGAGCGGGCGCCCCGTACGGAGGGCCGCAGCCGTCAGAGGTGGTGGTCCGTCATGTGGGCCAACGACACCCGGGCGAGCGCGGCGAGGGTCTCCGGCGTCGCCTCCGGCGCGAGGGTGCGGAGCGACCGGGCGAAGGCGGCCGACCGCGTACTCAGCGTCCGTACCTCCAGCGCCTGGGTGAGGCGGGGGATCACTTCGTAGTGGCAGTCGGGGTGTTCGGACTCGATGAAGGCGAGCAGGCTCTCCTCGTAGGAGCCGTACTCGGCGTCGTACGCCCAGGAGTCCAGCCCGAACAGCAGGGGAAATCGGGCCCGTACCTCCCACGCCGCCAGCGGGACCTCCTCGTACGCGGCGAACCCCTGCCGGTCCGCGAGCCGCAGCAGCGCCGCGAGTCCGGTCATGAACTCCGGTACGGGCCGGGCCCCCGCGGCCGCGGTCCATGCCCGGCGGGCCTCGTGCGGGCACGTCGCGAAGAACTCCTCGCTGAACGTCGTGGCCAGGTGGTCCAGCCGGGAAGCGAGGCTCTGGGCTGTGTCCCGCCAGGTGGCGTCCCAGTAGTGGTCGGTCCGGATGGTCCGCGCGAGCCGCAGCACCTCCCACTCCAGCGCGTCGGTTCCGCCCGCCGCGAGCCCGACGAGGTGTGCGATGGGGCCGCTGGTGTAGACGCCCTCAGGATGCAGTGCCACTGCTCCCCCTCCCCCTGTGTGGTCCGCGGCTCATTCAACCGCCCCGTGGTGACCGCCGTTGTGGCGGGTGGGGTCAGCGAGGTGGGCGGGACGACGGCGGCCGGTCGGGGAGAGTCCGGCGGCCGTTCGGTGTGTCGGCGCGGCGCGTACGGCCGGGCTCCCTTGAATGGGCAGCCTCCTACGGAAACGGGCACCGTATGACCCTCCCCGCACCGCACCAGGCATCAGCACCGGCACCGGCACCTGCCTCGGCCCGGTACACCCGCCGGTCAGTCCTCACGGGCGCCTTCGCCCTGGCCACCGCGGCGGCCCTGCCCGTCGCCGCGGCCGGGCGCGCGTACGCGGCCGCCGGGCCGAACATCATCGGCTGCGCCGCCTGGGGCGCACGGGCCGCGTCCGAGCCCGTCGTCGTCCTCGCCAACCGCCCCGAGCGGATCGTCGTCCACCACACGGCGACGGCGAACGTGACCGACTACTCCAAGCAGCGCGCCTTCGCCCTGGCCAAGGCCATCCAGACGTACCACATGGACGCGCAGGGCTGGATCGACACCGGGCAGCACTTCACCATCAGCCGTGGCGCCTTCGTGATGGAGGGCCGCCACAACAGCCTGGCGGAGCTGAACACCGGTAGGCGCCAGGTGCGCGCGGCGCACTGCGTCGGGCAGAACACGGTGTCGATCGGCATCGAGAACGAGGGCACCTACACCTCGCAGACCCCGCCCGCGGCGCAGTTCGCGGCGCTGGCCGACCTGTGCGCCCACATCTGCAGCCAGTACGGACTGCCCGCGTCGGAGATCTACGGCCACCGCGACTTCAACGCCACGTCCTGTCCCGGCGACCGCCTGTACGCCCTGCTGCCGACCCTCCGCAGGGACGTCGCCACCCGGCTCGGCACGCCCCTGTCGGAACCGGAAGAGGATCCGGTGTGGGACCTGGTCCGCCAGGCCACCGGCCGCCCGGCCGACGCGTACGGGGAATACCTGCCCGCGGGACTGCTGCCCTGACGGAGCGTCCCGTACGACGACCGCGCCGCCCGGGCCCTCGGCCCGGACGGCTCCGCCCGGTTTCGGGCCGTCACATGTACCCCTCGCGCAGGGCGTACGCCACCGCATGGGCCCGATTGCGCAGGTGCAGGCGGGTGGTGAGCCCGTGCATCACGTTCTTCACGGTGCGCTCCGAGTAGGCCAGCTTCCCCGCGATCTCCTCGGTGCTCAGCCCGTCGGCTACCAGCCGTAGTACGTCGACCTCGCGCTGTGCGAGGCCGGAGGCCGGGGTGCCCGCCACTCCCTCGGCGCTGCGCTGCATGCAGCCGATCTGGGTGATCAGCCGGGCGATCAGGTCAGAGGGCAGGTCTCCGTCGCCCCGGGCGGCCGCGCGGACCGCCTGGAGGATCCGGTCCTCCGTCGCCTCCCGCCGCCAGACGATGGCGCGGACTCCGCATTCGACGACCTGGAGCAGGTCCGCCTCCCGCAGTGCACGCGCGACGATGACCACCCGGGTGCCCTCGGTGCGCGTGAGCCGCCGCAGACGCGACAGCGTCGTCTCGTCCAGTGCGTCGACGAGCAGGATCGCGACCGTCCCCGGGCGCCCGGCAAGCTCCTCGACGAGCTCGACCTCGGGCTGCCGGCGCAACTGGCCGGTCGCTCCGGCGAAGGAGAGCGGGTCCGATGCGTGGACCTCGACCGGGATCCTGGCGCGGGCACTCAGAGCCATGACCGAACATCCTTAAGTGAGCGGAGCGCGTGCAACACGCCGAACGAGCTTCGAGAATCGTCCTGTTGCGGTCGGTCCGCCGACAATCGTGGCTCACCACGAGATCAACCACGAGATCGACCACCAGATCGACCACCAGATCGCCAGGAGCGTGTGATGGCGTCCCTTTTCGAACGTGCAGACGCACTCGCCCTGTTGTCCTCCGAGGCAGAGCGCGCCCGGGCGGGCTCCGGGCGGCTGCTGCTGTTCCGCGGACCCACGGGGACGGGCCGCAGCGCACTCCTGAGGGCCTCCGTACGTCACGGCGCGGACCACGGCATGCGGGTGCTGACCGTCTCCTGCTCCCCGGAGGAGTCCGGCGAACCCCTCGCGCCCATACGCAAGATGCTGTGTCCCGCCGCAGGGTGCGTGCAGGAGGACGACCCCGCGACGGATCCGGACCAGCGCCGTCACGCCGACCGGCTCTGGCGGCTGCTGTGCTCGCGGGCGGTCGACGCCCCGCTCCTGCTCGCGGTCGACGACGTCCACCTCGCCGACCACGCGTCCCGGCGCTGGCTCCTCGACGCCGCCCGGCGCCTGGCCGCACTGCCCGTGCTGATGGTGGTGACCGAGCGCGTCCAGTACGACGTCACGCCGCCGGCTCCCGGCTTCAGCCACGGCCTGGCGCCCTCCCTCGTACGCGTCCACACCTGCGGCCCGCTCGGCCGGCCTGCCGCCGAGTCGATGGTCCACGACGTCTTCGGGCCGGACACGGACCCGGCCTGGACGGACGGGTGCGTCGCGGCGTCCGCCGGCCATCCGCTCCTGCTGCGGGCCCTGTTGGACGACCTCCGCGTCGTGGCCCCGGACGGCGGCCGTTCTGGGAGCGCTCTCCCAGACACCTGCGCCGATCTGTATCCGGGGGCCTTCGTGGCCGCGGTCACCTGGTGGCTCGACAGCGCGGGCCACGAGACCGCGACCGTCGCGCGCACCCTCGCCGAGGTGAAGGGGTGCGCCGGGCGGGCGGACGAACGTGACGTGCCCGGGCGGGAATGCCTGCTCGCCGCGGTCACGGGCTCCGGGCCGGCCCGGGTCCTCGGCTGGGCGACGGCGATGACCCGGCTCGGCCTGCTGCGGCCGGACCCGGTGCAGGGCGACCTGCGGTTCGCCCATCCCCTCCTGCGGGACGCCGTCCTCGACGGCTGGTCCCACGAGCGGCGCGAGGCCGTGCACCGTGCCGCCGCCGACTTCCGCTACCGCCGGGGAGACAGCGCCGAGGAGGTGGCCGGGCACCTGCTGCGGACCGGACCGGTCGGCATGCCTCGCTCGGCGGCCACCCTCCTGGACGCCGCCGCCGAGGCGGCCAGGGCGGGCCGCACCGGCGACGCCGCCGACTATCTGCGGGGCGCGCTGGACGAACCGCTGGCCCCCGCGCGACGCGCCGAGGCCCTCGTCGAACTCGCCACCCTGGAGACGGCCACCGAGCCCTCCGGCGGAGTCCCGCGGCTGACCGAGGCGTTGCGCCTGCGGGAACGTCCCCGCGACCGGGCGCTGACCGCGATCGCCCTCGGCACCGCCCTGACCCGCCGCGGGGAGAGCCGGGCGGCTCTCGACGTGCTGCGCGGTCTCGACGGCGTGCGGGAGGACCCCGTCCTCGCACGGACGGTTCTGGCGGCGTCCGCGCTCTTCGCCGAGCGGGACCCGGGCCTGCGCCGCAGCGTCCGCGCCGAGTTGGGCGCCGCCGGCCCGTCGAGTCCCACCGTGGAGGTCCTGCGCCTGCGGTACGAGGCGGCCGCCGGCCTGGTCTCGGCCGAGGAGGCCCTGCGCCGGCTGCGCAGCCTCACCACGACGCCCGAGGATCCGCTGTCGGCGCCGTACCTGCTGGGCGCCGCCGCCTGCGTGGCGCAGTGGGCCGACGCGCTGGACTGGGCGGACCAGCTCGTCGCGGCGGGCCTCGCCGGACACCGCGTCTCCCCGCTGCATCCCGCCCACGAACTGCTGCTCCACGTACGGATCGACACGGCAGCGGCCCGCGGGGACTTCTCGCGCGTGCTGACGTACGCCGAGGAGAACGGGCTGCCGGTGGACGGTGCGGGGCCCGCGGTCGCCGGCGATCTGGCCGCCCGGGCCGTCCTCGCCCTCGTCCGGACGGACCGGCTGGCCGAAGCCCGTCGCCTCGCCGACGGCGTCGGTGCCGGTGGGGGCGTCGGCGTGGGCGTGGGTATCGGTACCGGTACCGGTGTCGCCGCCGGCGGCGCGGAGGACGACGGGGAGGCAGCCGGCCGTTTCCGCTACGCGCGTGGAGTCCTGCGCGCCGCCTCCGGGGACCGGCACGGCGCCCTCGCGGACTTCCTGGAGTGCGGTCGGCGCGGGTTCGGCGGGGAGCCGGCCGGCCCCGCGATCACGCCCTGGCGGTCGGCGGCCGCCGAGGTCCAGTGGGCTCTGGGCCGCCCCCGGGAAGCCCTCGCGCTCGCCGACGCGGAGTACCGGCTCGCCACGGCCTGGGGAACCCCGCGGGTGGTGGGCCGCGCCCTGCGGGTACTCGGTGAGGTCACCGGCGGGCGTCGCGGCCTGGCGCTCACCGGGCAGGCCGTCGAACTGCTGCGCGGGGCCTCGCCCGCCCCGGGGGCGGTCCCGGAACCGGGGCTGGGGCTGGAACCGGGGTTGGGGCTGGAACTGGCCCCCGCCCTGCTCTCTTACGGCCGGCTGCTGACCGCGGCGGGCCATCCGCGCCGGGCGCGTCCCCTGCTCCGCGAGGCGTCCGTGATCGCGGAACGCCTGGGCGCCACCGGCCTGCTGACGCTGACCCAGGACATGCTGCGCGTCGGCGGCGCCCGCACCGGCTCCGCCCCACTCACCGGCGAGGCCTCCCTGACCGGCAGCGAACGCCGTGTCGCCGCACTGGCCGCTGACGGCCGGACCAACGCCGAGATCTCGGACCTCCTGCACCTGGCGAGACGCACCGTGGAGACCCATCTGACCAGCACGTACCGCAAGCTCGGCATACAGCGCCGCGCGGATCTGGCCGCTGCCATGACCACCGCGTCATCACACCGTGGGCCGGGCCGGTACGGCACGCCCTGACGCCACACGCCGGCGCCGCGATCTGCACGCCTGTCCACCGACCTCGACCACGTCGAGCCGCTGCGGACGGCACTCCGGGAGGCCTGTACCGCTCCCGGTGCCCCGGCACGGGTGGTCGTCGACCTCTCGCGACTCGACTTGTGCGACTCGGCGGGGCTCAACGCCCTCCTCCACGCGCGCTCGCTGTGCGAGTCGAACGGGCGGACGCTGACGCTCGCCGATCCCGCCGCGCAGGTCCACCGCCTGCTGTGCATCACGGGCGCCGACCAGGTGTTCGACCTCACCGTCTCCGGGGCGCCCGACGGACCTCCCGGCACGGGGTCCTGACCGTGGCCGCGGGCTGCTCGCCTCAGCCGGATCTGAGCGTGGCGGAGGGCGCCACGCCGTACTCCTGCCGGTAGGCGGCGGCGAAGCGGCCCTGGTGCGCGAAGCCCCAGCGCCCGGCGATGCCGGCGACGGTTGCGGCGCCCGACGGGTCGGCGGACCGGAGGTCGGCATGGGCGCGGGCCAGCCGGACCCGGCGGAGGTGGCCGAGCGGCGTCGTGCCGGCGTGCCGGGTGAAGGCGTACTGCACCGCGCGCGGCGTGACGGGGACCGAGGCGGCGATGTCGGCGAGCGTGATGTCGCGGTGGGCGTTGGCCTCGATGAACGCGACGGCGCGGCGCAGGGTGTCGCTGTGTGCGTCGCGCGTGTCGCGCGGGGCGTCCGCGTCCTCCCGGGCGGTGTTGGGCAGCGTGCGCAGCACCGTTGCCGCCAGGTGCTGGGCGGCCGTGGAGACCAGCAGCCCGTCGGGGTCCCCGGATGCCGCGTCGTCGTCGAGGACATGGTCGCGGAGGTAGGCGACGGCCGCGCCGAGCCGGCGGTTCTCGGCGGGGCCGACGGCCCGGGGTCCGGTGATGCGTACCGCCCTGCCGGCGGGGGCCGCGGCGACCCGGCCCAGCAGGCGGGGGTCGAACATCGTGATCGTGTACCGGGCTTCGCGCACCCGGCCCTCGTACGGCCGGTCGGGAGGGGCGAGGAGGAAGGTCTCGCCGGGGCCGAAGACCTCCTCGCGTCCGCCGGTGGTGTCCACGATGGTGCCGCTGTGCATCGTCACCAGGCACACCTTGTTGAGGCAGCCCGCGTCGTAGCCCATCGTGTAGCCGAACGACAGCCGGTCCACGCTCAGACCGCCGACCGCGGTACGGGAGATCCGCGCCCGGGTGTCCGCGGGGCGTCCGCCGATCCGCATCGGGGTGTAGGCGGCGGACAGGAACGCCTCCGTGGCCTCCAGGTTCCCGCTCTCGAAGAAGAGCTTCGTCATCAGGCCCTCCCTCGCCCCACCCGCACCCCCGGCACGGCTGCCGGCGACAGGCGCCTCCAGTATGCCGCGACCGGGCTGCCGGGGCTGCTACGCACCGGGGTCGAAGGTCACGGGGAGACTCAGGGGACCGCGCAGTCCGCCCGGCCGCCAGCGGATCCCGTCGGGCTCCACGGCCAGGGCGAGCCCGGGCAGCCGGCGCAGCGCGGTGCCGATCGCGATGTGCCCCTCCAGTCGGGCCAGCGGCGCGCCCAGGCAGTAGTGGACGCCGTGGCCGAACGCGAGGTGGGCGTTGTCCTGCCGGGTGATGTCGAGCCGGTCGGGGTCGGGGAACCGTGCCGGGTCGCGGTCGGCGATGGCCGATGCGATCAGGACGGTCGCGCCGCGCGGGACGGCCGTACCCGCGATCTCGACGTCCTCGCGGGCGAAGCGGGCGATGCCGGGGCTGACCGGGCCGTCGTAGCGGAGGAACTCCTCGATCGCGCTGCCCAGGAGGCCGGGGTCGGAGCGCAGGAGGTCGAGCTGGCCGGGGTGGGCGAGGAGCATGGCGATGCCGCCGCTGATCAGGTTGACCGTGGTGATGTAGCCGGCCGCGAGCAGCAGGAAGACCATGGCGATGAGTTCGTCCTCGCTCAGGCGCCGTTCCTCGTCGCGGGCGGCGATCAGGCCGCTGAGCAGGTCGTCCCCGGGGGCTGCCCGCTTGTCGCGGATGAGGCCGGTCACGTAGGCGCGCATGTGCTGCCACGCCTCGTTCACCACGGCGGGGTCCGGCGGCTCCGCGCCCCGCGTGATCATGCGGTCGGTCCAGCGCTGGAAGTCGAGGCGGTCGTCCGCCGGTACGCCGAGCAGTTCGCCGATGACGGCGACGGGCAGCGGAAGCGCGAGGTCCGCGACGAGGTCGGCGCGGCCGGCGGGGGCGATCGCGTCCAGGAGGCCGTCGGTGAGGGCCTGGATCCGGGGCCGCATCTCGGCGACCCTGCGGGCGGTGAACGCCTTGGAGACCAGGCGGCGCAGGCGGGTGTGGTCGGGCGGGTCGCTGCGGAGCATGTTGCTGAGCATCGACTCGCGTTCCGTTCCGGGCAGCTGGGCCAGGAGCCGGGGGTCCGAGGCGTCGCGTACGTCGCTGCTGAGGCGGGAGTCGGACAGGGCCGCGAGTCCGTCCTCGTAGCGGGTGACGAGCCAGACGTCCAGGCCGCCCGCGGCGACCACGCGGCGTACGGGGCCTTCCTCGCGCAGTTCCCGGTACAGCGGGAAGGGGTCCGCGAGGAAAGCCGGGTCGGCGTAGGGAAGAAGGACCGGCCGCTCACTCATCGTGCCTCCAGGAGTACGACGCCTCTGCCATGGGAAGTGAGGATATGCGTCCGAGTCTCCGCGAATGCTGCTTTTCGGTCATGGCGGACGAGCCGCCTCCCGCTACGACGGCCCGTCAGTTCTCGGTATCAATGGCAACCTGATGGCCTGTCGATTTCCGATGGACGCGTGATCTGGGCCGAGGCCCACTCCGGAAAGTATGATCAAGAAATGGCTGACATGACCGAAACTACGCCAGGCTGGCTGACCAGTGACGAGCTGGACGCGGCCAGGGCCCAGATGCCGATCCTGTACGTCGAGGCCGTTCCCGTGCGCGTCGACGAGACCGGCGAAGTCACCAGCATCGGACTGCTCCTGCGGATCGGCGCGGACGGAACGATCAGCCGGGCCCTGGTGTCCGGCCGTGTCATGCACCACGAGCGGATCCGTGACGCGCTGCTGCGCCACCTGGAGAAGGACCTGGGGCCGGTGGCCCTTCCCCTGGTGCCGGCCTCCCTCCAGCCCTTCACGGTGGCCGAGTACTTCCCCACGGCCGGGGTCACCCCGTTCCACGACCCCCGCCAGCACGCGGTGTCCCTCGCCTACGTCGTACCGGTGACGGGCGACTGCCGCCCGCGGCAGGACGCCCTGGACCTGGTGTGGTTCAGCCCGCAGGAGGCGGCCTCACCCGCTGTGCAGGGCGAGATGCCGGGCGGCCACGCGGTGCTGCTGAAGCAGGCCCTGGCGCACGTGGGACGCGCCTACTGAGGCGCGGCGGCCGCCCCCGCGCGCACGGCCTACGGGGTCTGCGCCGGGGTGAGCCGCGTGAGGATCAGCAGGGTGTCCACGAGGTCCTCGGCGGGTGCCCCGGTGGCCAGGCGGCGCAGCTGCTGCCCGAAGACGAGGGCGACGGCCACGCCCGCCAGCCGTTCGGGGTCCGGGACGCCCAGTTGGGTCAGGATCCGGGTGGCCAGCAGGTCGTAGGCGGCGAAGCAGTCGGCCGCGGCGGCCCGTAGCCGTTCGTCGCGGCCGGCCTGGACGTAGAGCTCGAAGGGCGCTATGTGGCGGCTGTCGAAGGCGTTGCCCCCCGCGACCTGTGCCACCACCTCGGCGGCCTGGCCGATGTCGAAGTGCTCGTCGGAGCACTCGTCGGCCAGTGCCGTGAAGTGCCGGGTCTCCTCGGCCACGAAGTGCAGCAGGCTCTCGCGCAGCAGCTCGTGCTGGGTGGCGAAGTGGTAGGTGACGGAGCCGAGGGAGACCTCGGCCTCTTTGGCGATCCGCCGGTTGGTGACGGCCGCGATGCCGTCCTGCCCGATGATCCGCAGTACGGCGTCGATGATGATCTGGCGGGTGGCGGATGCGTGGGGCATGTCCGCATTCTGCCCCATCGACCTGCGTGGTCGCCCCTGCGGGGGCGGGAGTTGGGGACCGCCGGGGTGTGGACAAGCAGGGACGCGGTCCCTACTGTTCGTTCGAACGAACAGTAGAAGAAGGCCGCAACGCCGCACGGGAGTCGTCGTGGAGATGTCCGGATCGAACGTTCTGCTCACCGGGGCCACCGGAGGCATCGGCTCCACCCTGGCCGCGCGGCTGACCGCGCAGGGGGCCCGCCTCACCGTCACCGGCCGGCAGGAGGCCGCCCTCAAGAGCGCCGCGGACGCCTGCGGCGCCCGGGCCGTGATCGCCGATCTGGCGGTCCGGGCCGACGTCGTGCGCCTCGCCGAGACCTGCGCCGAGACGGACGTCCTCGTCGCGAACGCCGCACTGCCCGCCAGCGGCGACCTCCTGGACTACACGGAGGAGCAGCTCGACCGCGCCCTCGACGTCAACCTGCGGGCACCCGTCCTGCTGTCCCGGCTGCTCGCGGAACGCATGGTGGCCCGCGGCCGCGGCCACATCGTGCTGGTCGGTTCCATCTCCGGCAAGGCGGCCACCAAGTCGACCTCCCTGTACAACGCGACGAAGTTCGGGCTGCGCGGGTTCGCCCTCGCCCTGCGCCAGGAGCTCCGGGGCACGGGCGTGGGGGTGTCCCTGGTCCAGCCCGGCTTCGTCCGTGACGCCGGGATGTTCGCGGCCACCGGCGCCTCGACACCGAACGGCATCAGGACCGTCACGCCCGGCCAGGTCGCCGACGGCGTCCTGCGGGCCGTCCGCCGCGACCTGTGCGAGGTCAACGTCGCCCCGCTGGAGCTGCGGCTGCTCAGCGCCATAGCAGGGCAGTTCCCCGGCTTCGCCGAGCGGATCCAGGCCCGGGCGGACTTCGACGGCTCCGTGCGGCAGATCGTCGACTCCCAGCGCTCCCGCCGCTAGGCCGTCTCTCGACCGTGGCCGGCGGCGGTCCCCCGCCGACGGGACCGCCACCCCCGCCCGCCGCCCCCGCCCGCGGCCACCGCTCCTCGCTCTTGTTCGTCGCTCTTGTTCGTCCTCGCACCTGCACGCCTTCCATGCCACCCATGTGAACGGAGAGCACGGCTGTGCCGAGTGAACACCTTCCGAGCGGCGGGCCCGAACCCGGCCCGCAGGTCGAGCGCAGGTCCCTGCTCCGATGGGGGGCCCTCCTGGCCGCGGGCGGGGCCGCCGAACTGGTACCCGCACCGGTCGCGCACGCCGCGACGCGGGGCCGGGGCACCGACACGGTGACCACCACCTACAAGGGCCGCTCCCCCTACGGCAACGACCAATGGGCGTACGTCGCCTTCGACGTCGCCGCCGGAGTGCAGCGGATCTCCGTCTCCGCCGCCCACGACGCCTCCGCGGGCATCCTGGATCTCGGCATCTTCGACCCGGCCGGCTTCCGCGGCTGGTCCGGCGGCGCGCGGACCGGCTTCACCCTCGCCGCCTCGGACGCGACCCCCGGCTACGTGCCCGGTCCCGTCGGGCCCGGCCGCTGGTCCGTCATCCTGGGGCCCATGGTCGCCAGCCCCGGCGGGATGGACTGGCAGGTCGACGTCACCCTCCACCAGGGAGCCCCGCTGCCCCCGGTGCCGTACGACATCCTGCCCGCCGCGGTCGCCGGACGCGGCCCCGGCTGGTACCGCGGCGACCTGCACCTGCACTCCTGGCACTCCGACGGGCAGCGCTCGGTGGACGAGATCGTCGCGGCCGCCCGCCAGGAGGGGCTGCACTTCATCGCCACCTCCGACCACAACACCAGCTCCACCGGCGTGACGTGGAACGGGAACGTCCCGACCGACCTGCTGGTGATCAACGCCGAGGAGGTCACCACGCGGCACGGCCACTGGCTGGCCGTCGGCCTGCCGCAGGGCGAGTGGGTGGACTGGCGCTACGGCCCCGCGGACCAGGGGGTGTTCGAAGGGCACACCCGGCGCGTGCACAGCCTCGGCGGGCTGACGATCGCCGCCCATCCGCTGACGCCCGCGCCGGGATCCTTCTGGGAGTTCGGCCTGGACCGCGTGGACGCGCTGGAGGTGTGGAACGGCCCGTGGACCCTGGACGACGCGGCCAACATCGCCGCCTGGCACGTCATGCTCTGCCTCGGCAAGCGGGTCGCGGCCGTCGGCAACAGCGACGCCCACAGCCCTGCGGACGCCGTCGGCCGGCCGCACAACGTGGTGCGCGCCGCCGCCCTGTCGACCCCTGCCGTACTGGACGCGCTGCGCACGGGACGCTCGTACGCCGTCGAATCCGCGGCCGTGACCCTGGACTTCACGGCCCGCGCCGGCGCGGCCGTCGCGGGGCCCGGTGAGGAACTGCCCCTGTCGTTCTTCGACGCCGTCGACGTGACCCTGAACGTGACGGGCGCCCCGGACAGCATCGCCACGCTGTACACCGAGTGGGGCATCATGGCCGCGACCGGCATCGACAGCAGTGGCCGGGGGCAGCTGAGGTGGCGCGGCTGGGGCAGGGCCTCGATGTTCGCCCGGGCGGAGGTGCGCCGGCCCAAGCCGGCCTCCACGACGCTGGACCAACTGGTCGCCATCACCAACCCGGTGTGGTTCTACTCCCCTCAACTGCCCCCGTACGACGTGGAGCGGCGCGTGCTGTTCCACACCGAGCGCCGTCCCGACGGGTCGTGGAGCGACATGCGTCCGCTGCCGGGTGCCGCCGGCGCCGCCTCGTTCGCCGGGGTGCAGAGCGCCGCGGCGGGGCTGGCGGACGGCTCGGTGGTGGTGCTGGGCATCGCGCCCGACAACGGCCTGTGGCTGACGACTGCGCGGGGTACGGTCACGCTCCGGCCGTGGCAGCGCGTCGCGGGGCCGGACGGCTCGACCGGGTTCACCGTGCGGGAGGCGGACATCGCGGCCTTCCCCGACGGCACCTGCCAGATCGTGGCGACGGCCATGGACGGCACCACGTACCACCAGCTGCGGCGCGCCGACGGCGGCCTGACCGGGTTCAGGGCGCTGCCGGGCTCCCCCGCGGCGAGCCGCTGGGGTGCGACGAAGGTGGCGATCGCCGCACTGCCCGACGGGTCCGCCCAGTTGCTCAGTTACGGCACGGACGGTGCCATGTACCACTGCGTCCGCGGGCGCACGGGTGCGTGGACGCCCTGGGGCAGGCCGGCCGGCCACGGCGGGGCCCCGGCCTTCGCCGGCCCCGCCCTGGCGATCACCGGGATGCCCGACGGGTCCTCGCAGGTCCTGGCGATCGGACTCGACGGGATCGTGTACCACCAACTGCGGCGGCCGGACGGCTCCTGGACCGGCTTCCGGGCCCCGCGGGGCGTCACCACCGCCACCATGGGGGCCAGCGCCATCGGTATCGCGGGAACGCCCGACGGCTCGGCGCAGGTCGTGGCGGTCGGGCTCGACGGAAAGGTCTGGCACAACGTCCGGAGGCCGGACGGCTCCTGGAGCCCGTTCGGCAGGATCCCCGGCCCGAACGGGAGGGACCCCTTCCCCGCGGGCCAGGTCCGTATCACCGCCCTGCGCGACGGCACCACGCACGTGACGGCCGTCAGCGCGGGCTAGACCGTCTCTCCCGGGGCCGCCCCGCTCTCCGCGCCGCTGTCACCGGGGCGGTGCGGGTCGGTGGAGTGCGGGCGGTGGAGTGCGGGGCGGGACCAGGGGGCGTCGGCTTCGGCGGCCGGTTCCGGGCGCAGGCCCAGTTCACCGAGCGCGTTGAGCGCCATCATGGCGGTGAACACCGGGTTGGGGTTGGCGCCGCCCACCCCGAGCTCGGTCATGGCCTGCGCGTAGCGGGCGGCGAACGCGCTCGGGACGATCGGCCCGCCCCCGCCGGTCAGCCCGAGTGCCGCCTCCTGCAGGGCGGTGGCCTGCTCCAGCAGCCCGTCCAGATGGGACACCGCCTCGGCGCCTCGGCGCAGGGCGAAGGTGTGCCCGTCGGTGAGGATCGCGGCCTCCCCCTCCTCGAAGAGGCCCGCGACGGCGCCGAGCACGGTCTGGATCTTGAGCTGATCGGCGTCGTACATCGCACCGCAGGCGCCGTTGCCCTCGTCGGACAGGTGCAGGACGCCGCAGTCCCTCAGGTGCACGATCACGTGCCCGGCGCAGTGGCCCTGGCTGCGCAGCACCCGGACCGCGCCGTCGGCGAAGGTCCAGCCGGTGAACCGGTGCGAGCCGGTCCGGATCAGCTCCAGCGGCCGTTCCTCGTAGGTCCGGGTCGTCGCGGCGAAGGGCCGCATCGGCGTGAAGAGCGACACCACCCGGGCGGCCAGGGCGGGCGCGGGCAGCGGCGCCGCCCAGGCGATGCGCTCGAAGGACCGCGCCCAGTAGGAATCCGGGTCCCGCATCTGGTCGAGGTCGCGGGCGGGGACGTAGTGCTCGGCGGGTACGCCCAGCTCGTCGGCCAGCTCGTCCGCCAGGTCGTTGTTGCCGACGTGGTCGGGGTGGCCGTGCGTGGTCAGGACCAGCACCCGGGACCAGGGCCCGACACGGTCGGCCGCCGTCCGCAGCGCCGCGCGGAAGGCCGTCGTGACGCCGGTGTCGACGAGCACCAGCGTGTCGCCCGCCCGGTGCACCAGGGCGTTGCCGACGTCCGGCTGATCGTGCGCGAAGTCCAGTTCCCGGCCGAGGACCAGCACGGTCCTGTCGTCGATCCCGATCAGGTCACCCAGCGCGGTCATGGATCCTCCCGCGGTCCGCTCCGGGCCGGTCGGGGCCGGAGCCGCTGCTCAAGGCCGTCCAGCACCAGTCTGCCGCCGCCGGGCGGGCGCCGCACCAGCGCCCCCGGGTGCCCGGAGCGCCCCCGCCGGGCCGCTGAGCGCCCCGGCGGGAACCTCCCTACGCTGGGAAGGGGTACCGGATGGGGTGAAGCCATGGCAGCGCAGCCCGCAGCAGGAGGAGCGCCGCGCCCGGCCCGCCGGATCCGATCCCTCGCCACCGTCCTCGCCGTGGCCTGCGCCTGCCTGGTGTCCGGGTACCCGGATCCGGCCCGGGCGGCGGCCGTGGCCCCGGCCGCCGACTGCGGGACCGCGCTGCCGGACAGCTTCTGGCGTGCGCCCGTGGACACGCTTCCCGTGCACCCCGACTCCGCCCGGTACGTCTCCTCGATCGGCGCCGCGGAGCCCCTGCACCCCGACTTCGGCTCGGGCCTCGTCGACGGCCGGCCGATCGGCATTCCGATCACCGTCTCGGACACGACGGTGCCGGAATCGAAGGTCTCCTTCGACATCGCCGAGGAGAGCGACCCGTCCGGGTACCGGATCCCGCAGAACGCCAGGATCGAGAACGGCCCGGCGAGCGACGGCGACCGGCACGTCATCGTCTGGGACCGCGTCCTGTGCAAGTCCTACGAGCTCTGGAATGCGAAGCGGCAGGGCGGCAACGCCTGGCACGCCGGCGGGGGCGCGGTCTTCGACCTGCGGAGCAACGCGCTGCGGCCCGACGGGTGGACGTCGGCCGATGCGGCCGGACTCGCCATCCTGCCGGGCCTGGTGCGCTACGACGAGGCCGCGTCGGGGCGGATCGACCACGCGATCCGCATCACGGTGCCGCGCTCGGACCAGAGCTACGTGTGGCCCGCGCGGCACCAGGCGGGCGCCGCGGCGGACCCCGCCCTGCCCCCCATGGGGCTGCGGCTGCGCCTCAAGAGCTCCGTCGACACCTCGCAGCTGGCCCCGCAGGCCAAGGCGGTCGCCGAGGCCCTCAAGAAGTACGGTGCCATCGTCGCCGACAACGGCTCGGCCTGGTTCGTCTCCGGTGAGGAGAACTCCCGCTGGGACAACGACCAGCTCGCCGGGCTCAAGGGCTTCAAGGGGTCCGACTTCGAGGCGGTCGACGCGTCCGGGCTGCAGCAGTCGCCGGACTCCGGTGCCGTCGCGCCGAGGTGAACCACCCCCAGGTCGACCGCCCCGCCGGATCCTTCCCCTACTCCTGTCGCAGGGTCGTGACCAGATCGCGCGGCAGACCGTGGGTGTCGTGGAGGTAGTGGAAGTCCTCCTCGGTCAGCAGGCCCCGGAACCGGGGGCGGACAAGCACCTGCCGGCCGCGCTCCAGGAGGCGGCGGAACCGCTGTTCCTCCTCGACCAGGTGGCGAAGCACATCGCCCGGCGGCATGTCCTGCCGGAAGTGGTCCAGGGTGTGCCGGACCAGCTCCTCCGGGAGGTCCCCGACGCCGCGCGAGGGCTCGTCCCGCCACAGCAGGGTGAGCACCCGCCGCACGAGCCGCCGCAGCACATAGCCGCGCCCCGTGTTGGCCGGGCGCACGCCGTCGCCGAGCACGACGACGGCCGAGCGCAGGTGGTCGCAGACGATGCGCAGCGAGGTCTCGTCCAGGTGCCACAGGGGTGGTACGAGGCGCCGCCAGGGATCGAAGACGTCGCACTCGAACACGGACGGCTTGCCCTGGAGCAGGGAGGCCAGCCGCTCCAGGCCGAGTCCGGTGTCGACGTTGCGCCGGGGAAGGGGAACGAGGGAGCCGTCGTCGAGGCGGCGGTGGCTCATCGTCACGTGGTTCCACACCTCGACCCAGCGGTCGTCGCGGGTGGGCGTCGACCGGGGCGGGCCTTCGCCGCTCCACAGGAAGATCTCCGAGTCGGGGCCGCAGGGGCCGACGGGGCCGTTGGACCACCAGTTGTCCTCGCCGGTGAGTTCGACGGGGACCCCCTTGTCCTGCCACAGCCGGAGGGAGGCGGTGTCCTGACCGGTCTGGTCGTCGCCGGCGTGGACGGTGGCGTACAGCAGGCCGGGATCCACGCCGAGCCCCTCGGTGAGCAGCCCGTATCCCCAGTCGAGGCTCAGCGGTCCGTCGTAGTCCCCGAGTGACCAGGTGCCGAGCATCTCGAAGACCGTCAGGTGGGTGGCGTCGCCGACCTCTTCCAGGTCCGTGGTGCGCAGGCAGCGTTGTACGTTGACCAGTCGACTGCCCAGCGGATGGGGGCGGCCCTCCAGGTACGGGGTGAGCGGGTGCATGCCGGAGGTGGTGAACAGCACGGGGTCGCCGGGTGGCGGCAGGAGCGTCGAGCCGACGATCCGGCGGTGTCCGCGCTCCTCGAAGTACTCGACGAACGTGCTCAGTACGCGTTCGGTGTTCATGGGGTGGCTCCTTCGCATCACAGCGGGAAGGGGCGCCGGAGAACGGACCGGGCGATTCTGCGGCCGGGCGGTGACGCCACGGCATGGCCGACGGACCGTTTTCCGGTCGCCGGGGAGAGGGGAAGGTCAGGCGGCGGCAACCGGCGAGCTGGTCGCTCGCGCGGTCGCGGTGGTGCGGGGGCCGTTGACGTTCATGCGGGCAACGGTAGCGCGACCGTGCCTGCCGGGGCACGTGGATTTCGCGGGGCCGCTCGTCGCGCCGGCGGCCCGCCCGCCGTGGCGGGGCTCACGCCCGGATCCGTGTACGGGGCTCCTCCGCCCGCATCAGGAGGTGGCCGCGGCGGAAGCGCTCATCGGGGCCGGGCTCCCGCAGCATCCGCCCGACCTCGGCGAACCCGGCCTCGCGGGCCGTCTCCGCGAGGTCGTCGATCGGCCATCGGTAGGCGGTCGTCACCTTGTGGTCGAACGCCGCGACGGGCCCGCCCTCGGCCTCGAAGAAGGCGAGCAGGAGGTGCCCGCCCGGGGCCAGCACGCGGCGGAACTCCGCGAAATAGGCAGGGAGTTCCGGCGGTGGTGTGTGGATCACCGAGTACCAGGACACGATGCCGCCCAGCACGGCGTCCGCAAGGTCCAGGGCGTCCATGGAACCGACGTCGAAGCGCAGGCCGGGGTGGGCCCCTCGGGCGAAGTCGATCATGGCCGGCGAGAGGTCGACGCCGAAGACGTCCAGCCCCAGGTCGCGCAGGTGCGCCGTCACGTATCCCGGACCGCATCCCAGCTCGGCCACGGGCCCGGCACCGGTGGTGCGGGCGAGATCGGCGAAGGCGGCGAGAACCGAGCGGTCCAGCGGAACGCCGTCGAGATAGTCGCGGGCGAGGTCCGCGTAGAGGACGACGACGGCGTCATAGGCGTCCGACGTCGCGCGGAGGTGGGCGGGGAGTTCGGTCACGGGGAACCACCTTGGAGCGTCACGGGACCCGGGGTCCACTACTGGCCGGCGGCGGTCTCCTTGACCGCCCATGCCAGGTACTGCTCCGAGGTCGCGGCGGCCGGGAGCACGATCCACTGGGGCACGTCGTGGGGGTGGCGCTCGTGCACCCACGCCTCCAGGCCCGCGACGGCGTCCGTGGTCGTCGTGAAGAAGACGCGGTATCCGCGTTCGTGGCGGAGGGCGTCGTTGTTCCAGTGGAAGAGGGTCATCCGGGCCTCGACGTCGGCGGCGGCCGCCAGTCTGGCCTCCACCGCGCCCTGCGCGATCTCGTAGGCCTTCGTCTCGTCGTTCACGGTCGTCAGCGCGATCACCACGTTTGCCACTCTGGTCCTCCTCGATCGGTTTCCCCAACCCTACGGCGGGAGTTCGCGTGCACCGCGCGGCAGGGCAGCTTCGTGCTCATGAAACAGCGGAGCGACAGCGCCACCGACCAGGCACCCGCTGATCCGGCCGCCACCGACGACACGCTGACCGGCTGGCCCGTCGGCTGTTGGACCGGCCGCGCGCATACGGCCGCTGGGAGCCGAACCGGGTCAGCGGCGGGCCGGCGGCACCGGACCGTGCGGAAGTGGTCGCGCGCAGCTCACCCTGCTCGCCGACGGGCCCCGCGAGATCGCCCGGGTCGTCGACCGGTTGCTCCACCGCGGCAGGCTCCGGGCGGACGCCGCGCAGCGCCTGCACCTCACCGACACCGGCGAGGCCGCCAGGATCCGACTGCGGGCGCTGGTGACCGAGGTGCGCGAGGTGCACGCGGTCGTCACGGACGAGGAGTACGTGGCCGCACTCAAGGTGCTGCGCACGATGGTCGCCAACGTCGAGGGCAGCGGGCACGCGCAGTCGGGGCGGAGACGAGGGGGCGGTGCCGCGGTCGCCGCGGTCGCCTCAGCCGGCCAGCGCGACCAGCCTCCGGTACGCCAGTTGGTCCGCGCGCCGGGCGGTCAGGTGGACGTGGACGTCGGCGAGGTACTCCTTCAGGGCGGTGTACCCGGCCGTGTAGGCCTCCTCCTGCTCTTCGGCCGCCGGCGGCATCCAGAGGATCAGCAGGAGCTCGTTCCTCCGCGACCCTTCCGGGCTGGCGAAGGAGAGCTCGTGGACGACCAGCCGGGGCTCGTCCGAGGGGAGGCCCTGCACCAGCTCGTCGTGGGTCAGATTGCCCTCCAGCTCGGCGACCACGACGTCCGGGGGATCCCCGAGGCGGAGCACCGCGGTGTTGACCTCCCGCTGCTCCCTGAGGTGCCGGATCGCGGCGAGGCAGCCTTCCGACAGGCCGATCGCGCTGCTCATGGGGTCTCACCCCTCCGTGCTGGTCGGGTCCGGGCGCCGGCGAACGTCCGCCGGTCGCAGTCCACGACGCCGACCGGCCCGTGCATCCTCACGCCGACGCGCGTGCGGTGCGGCGTACCGGGCCGCGGTACGGGCAGAAGTCACCCGGCCGGCCGCACGCGCCCCCGCGACGCGGTGCCCAGGGTGCGGGGCGCGCGGTTCGACCGTACAGCTGTGCCGAGTCCCGAAGCTGGGTAGGGAGCTGTCTGCCGCGGCGGGCCGAACCTGCCGCACCGGCCGTACGGTTCAGGGGGGACTGTGGCACTGCTCGATCAACTACCCGCGCTCTTGGGCGTCGTGGTCGGTTCACTCGGCTCCTACGCCGTGCAGACGCTGACCGAGCGCCGGAGGTGGACGCGGCAGCGTGAGGAGCGCTGGGACGAGAAGCGCTTCGAGACGTACGGCCGTTACGCCAACGCCCTCAAGGCTCAGCTCCGCCTGACCCAGCGCATCGGCGCCTCGCTCGGGTACTCGGACGTGGTGGACCCGCTGGCCCCCGCCGAGGGCCTGCCGCTGCTCGCCGACGCGGAGTCCCACCGTGCGACGGAGTGGGAGGCCGTCCTCCTCGTGGGGGACGCGGCGACGGTCGCGGCGGCGCGGCGCTGGCACGAGACGATCTGGACCATTCAGCTGCTGATACGGGAGGACTCGGTCGACGGCGAGATGTGGACCAGGGCGCACCGGCTGGCGAGCGCGGCGCGCGACGCCTTCTACGAGAGCGCGCGGCGCGACCTCGGTATAGAAGGCGCTCCCCCGCCGCCGGGGCAGTGGCCGCGGGAATGGCGGGCCGAGCTGTCCGGGTGAGCGTGTTCCGGCCACGTTGCGCGGCGGTTCGCAGAGCGGTCCGTGCCCCCCGCAGCCGTCTCGTCCGCATCGCCCGTCACCCCCGTATCCCGCGTTGTAGCTGCATCGGAGCCGTGCCGGGAGAGGTCGGCAAAAGGCTGCAGCACCCCTGGTCGCATCACTAGAATTCGGCCAAACCGGGCGCTGGGTGGGGGGTCGAGTGGAGGCATTGGTTCCGGGTAATCCCGTGAGGGTCGGGCCGTACCGCGTCGTGGCGCGGCTCGGCAGCGGGGGCATGGGGCGGGTCTATCTGGCCCGGACGCCGGGCGGGCGCAGCGTGGCCGTGAAGGTGGTGCATCCGGAGCTGGCACGGGATCCGGGATTCAGACTGCGGTTCGCCCGCGAGGTCGCCGCCGCACGGGCGGTGGACGGACGGTTCACCGCGCAGGTCCTCGATGCCGGGGTGGATGACCCGACGCCGTGGCTGAGCACCGTGTTCGTACCCGGGATGTCCCTCGCGGAGGCGGTGGCCGAACACGGCCCGTTCCCCGAGGAGTCGGCGCTCGCCCTGGCCCGCGGCCTGGCCGCCGCGCTCGCCGCGGTGCACGCGGCCGGTCTGGTGCACCGGGACCTGAAGCCCTCGAACGTGCTGCTCGGCCCCGACGGACCCAGGGTGATCGACTTCGGCATCTCGCGGGCCACCGGGGCGAGCGCCCTGACCCGGACCGGGACGACCGTGGGGTCGCCCGGCTTCATGTCTCCGGAGCAGGCCGGCGGGGGCACGGTCGGTGCGGCCTCCGACGTGTTCTCGTTCGGTACGGTGCTGGCCTTCACGCTGACCGGTGAGAGCCCTTTCGGGACCGGTGCCACTCCGGCGCTGCTGTACCGGGTGGTCCATGCCGAGCCGCGGCTGGAGGGCCTCTCGGGGGGGCGCGCTGGACCTCGTACGGCGTTGTCTGGCCAAGGATCCCGCCGGTCGGCCGACGACGGCGGCCCTGGTGGCGGAGCTGTCCGCGGGTTCGGGCGGGTTGGGCGGTGCGCGGCCGGACGGTTCGGCGTGGCTGCCGCCCGCCGTCGCGGGCAGCCTGCTCGTGCGGGCCTCTTCGGCGCTCGAAGCGGACACGGGCCCCACCGGCTACGAGCCGACCCGCGTGGACCCCGCTCCGGTACCGGGCCCGGCCGGCGGGCCGAGGGAGCAGGAGCCCCCGGGTACGCCGTCCACCGGGCCGGACGGCCGCACGCCGCGCCCGGCGGGGCCCCGCGCGCGGCTCCGGACGGCGCCCGTCCTGGCTGCCGCCGCCGTGGTGGTGGCCGCGGCGATCGGGGCCCTGGCGTACACGGCCGGCTAGCAGGAGAGGGGGCCCGACCCGGCGTACGCCTCCCAGGACGACAGCGGTGAGAGCCCGTCGGACGACACCGCTGCGCCGGAGGAGACGAGCCCGGAGGCGAGCACGGAGCCGGCCGACGGCGGGACGACGCCCGAGGAGCCCTCCCCCGAGCCGACGGACCCGTTCGACGGCTGGTCCCTGGCCGACGAGGCGGACGTACGGCTGCCCACCGGTCACGGCCTCGATGCCGCGGACTTCAAGGACGCCAGGTCGGGGAGCGGCTTCGACGTCGACCTGCACGAGAACGGGGACCTCGCGGGGGCCGACATCCTGCTGCTCAAGGACGGGGACTCCGAAGTGAACAGCGACTGTCTCGCGGACGAGCGGGCCTCCGGCTACGGAACCCTCGTGGAGGACGCCGAGTGGGACACCGGCGACAGGATCTGCGTCCGCTCCTCCTCCGACGTGCTCCTCGTCCTCCAGGTCACCGACGTCGCGAACGGCCAGGACGGCTCCATGGAAGCCCGCGCCGAACTGTGGAAGCGGCCATAGGCACCCGCTAGGGGGCGGTGGGGCCGGCCTCCAGTTGCGACTTCAGGTTGCGCAGGGTGGTCCGGATGTTCTTCCGCTGGAACTCGGCGAAGGTGTGGCCCCTCGTGGCGAGCCTGTCGAACGTGTTGGCCAGCGGGTCGGGCCAGCCGCGGCGGTCGTCGGTCCATGTCTCCGTCACCTCGGTGCCACCGGGCACGGCGGCGAAACGGTACTCCCACGTGGCGATCGGGCCGGGCAGCCACGGGCGGCGCAGGCCGATGGCGTGGACCCTGAACCGGAAGAGCCGGTCCGGGTCGGCGGCCGTCACCGTGCAGCGGGTCGTCCAGCGCAGCGGTCCGCGCTTGTTGCGGCCGTCGAAGACCATCCCGACCCGGGTCGCGGTACCGGGCCCTTCGGCCGGGGTGGCGCCCAGGTTCTCCGGGCTCCAACGGCCCATCAGGGCGGGGTCGGAGACGTGCTGGTAGACCGTCGACGGGTCGGCCTCGACGAATACGGTGTCGTGGACGCTGAACGTGCGGGGCATGGGGCTCCCTCCTCGGAGCACGACGGTAGCGGTCGCCGTCCCGCTCCCGACCGGCGCCCCTGCCGCCCGCGCCCCGGCATCCGTCAGGCCCGTTCCAGCATGCGCCGCCGCAGGGTGTCGTAAAGGGGTGCGCTCCCCAGCCGGTCGGCCGTCACGGCCGCGGCGAAGCAGGCCGTCAGCAGGGGCAGCAGGAGCACGCCGGCGCCGGTCATCTCCGTCACCAGGACGATGCCGGTGAGCGGTGCCCGCACCACGCCGGTGAAGACGGCGGCCATGCCCACCACGGCGAACGCGGCCGGACCCGCGTCACCGGCCGGCAGCAGAAGGGAGGCGAGCCCGTGGGCGAGCGTCCCCCACAGGGCTCCCAGGGCCAGCAGCGGAGCGAACAGCCCGCCGGGAGTCGCGGCCGCGTAGCTGAGCGGGCCGGCCACGAACCGGACGGCGAGGCATACCGCCAGCGCCGCGGCGCTCAGGCCCCCGCCCGCCAGCAGGCGCTCGCTCAACTGGTCGCCGCCGCCCGTAAGGAGCGGGTCGAAGGCCATCAGCGCACCGACCAGGGCCCCGATGACGGCCGCCCGGACGACGAGGGGCACACGGGTCAACCGGTCGCACGCCTCCAGGGTCCCCACCACCAGCGCGCTGTACGCCGCTCCCAGCGCCCCGGCGGTCACCCCGCACAGCAGGAAGACCGGCAGCATCCACAGCGGTGGGGCGGGGAGGGCCGACAGGGGAAGGACGAGCGCGTCGCCCACGATGAGCCGGGAGGAGGCCACCGCGGTGACCGTGCCGACGAGCGTCAGCAGCACCAGGCGGGGCCGTACGGTGCCGGTCACCTCCTCGCAGACGAACACCAGCCCGCCCAGCGGGGCGGTGAACGCCACCGCCAGACCCGCCCCACCGAGCGCGGAGTGCAGCATGCGGGCGTCCTCGGCGCCCAGCCGTCCGCGCCGGCCCGCTCCGGACCCGATCGCGGCACCCATGTGGACGATCGGCCCCTCCCGGCCGAGGACCAGGCCGGAGCCGATCGCGACGAGCCCGCCCACGAACTTCGCCGGCAGCAGCCAGGCCGACCGGACCTCGGCCTCCTGCCGCCACACGGCCTCCACGTGCTGGATCCCGCTGCCCGCGGCGTGCGGGACCCGTCGGGCGATCGCGCAGGCCACCGCCGCGCCCGCCGCGGTGAGGGCGACGGGGATCAGCCGGCCCGCCCCGCCCAGCCCGGCGGCCGCCTCCAGAACCGAGGCCCGCAACAGGTCGGCGTGCTCCAGACACCACCGGAAACCACCGCCGACCAGCCCGACCAGGCACCCCGCCAGCGCCGCGGCCACGAAGGCGCGGCCGTCTCCCCACCTCCGCCCGGGAGACACCCGCTAGTGCTGGGGCAGGTGGGTCTTGGCGTCCTCGTACGTCCCTTCGCCGGGTGCGGCGGCCACGGCGTAGAGGAGGTTCAGCACACCGGTCCGGAAGATGTCGGCGGACAGCAGCTCCAGCGGGACCGGGGCCGCCTCCCGCTCGAACAGGCGCATGCCGCCGCGCACGGCGATCGGGTGCAGCAGGAGGTTCAGTTCGTCCAGGAGCCCGGCGGCCATCAGCTGGCGTACGACGGAGACCGAGCCGCTGATCCATACGGGCGCGTCCGTGCCGGGCTCCTCCTTCAGGGCGGCGACCCCCGCGGCGAGGTCGCCGCCGAGCTGTTCGGAGTTGCGCCAGGTGAAGGCGAGCGGGCTGTTCGAGACCACGATCTTGCGGGCGTCGCCCAGCACCCCGGCGAACGGCGCGTCCTCCCCGCCCGCCGCTTCCCGCTCCGGCCAGGCGCCCGCGAAGCTGTCGTACGTCCTGCGCCCCAGCAGCAGGGTGTCGGCCCGGCCGAGGGTGGCGTCGACGGCGGCTCCCATCTCCTCGTTGAAGTAGGGGAAGTGCCACTGGTCGGGCGCCTCGACGACCCCGTCGAGCGAGATGAACAACTGCGCCTTGATCTTCCTCATACCGGTCTCCGGGAGCTGGTCGTCGGGTCGTCGGGTCGTCGGAGTGTTCCGTCCGCGTACGGGCCCATCCAAGGCACCCGGCGGCCGGTACCCGGTGCATTCACCCGCACGGCGGCTGCGTCGCGCGCCCCGGACCGCGCAGGTCACCGGCGACTCGCGATCGACTGCGAAGAAGTGCAACCCGATCGGGTCCTCGGCCGGAAGTGGGGGTGAGGGACCGGCGTGGTCGGGCCCCTCGGCATGGATGCTGTTCGTCCGCCCCACTCACACGACACGGCCAAGGACTCTCATTGAGAAACGCACCGCGCTGGGCCCGCTGGATCGTTCCGCTCGCGCTGCTGCTCGTATGGCTCGGCATCGGCGGGACGCTCGGACCGTACGCGGGCAAACTGCGCGAGGTCGCCACGAACGACCAAGCGGCGTTCCTGCCGCGCAGCGCCGAGTCGACGAAGGTCCTCGAAGCCCGCAAGGCGTTCGAGGGGGCGCAGTCCGTCCCGGCCATCGTGGTGTGGACGTCCAACGGGGCGCGGGTGACCGTCGGGCAGCAGGAGGCAGCCACGCGGGCCGTCGGGGACCTCGCCGGCCGGCCCGGGATCACCGCCCCGCCGTCGCCGGCCGTCGTCTCCGACGACGGGCTGGCCGTGCAGGCCGTCGTACCGCTCGCACCCGACCTGGGCGAGGAACTCCCGGCGGTCCTGGAGGAGGTGCGGCGGGCGGCGCAGCAAGTGCCGGGCACCTCGGTCGGGATCGCCGGTCCGGCGGCCACCCAGGCGGACCTGTCCGACGCGTTCGCGGGGATCGACGGGCTGCTGGTGGGTGTGGCCCTCGGAGCGGTGCTGTTGATCCTGCTGCTGGTCTACCGCAGCGTGCTGCTGCCCCTGGTGATCATCATCAGTGCGGTGTTCGCCCTGGGCCTGGCCTGTGCGGTGGTCTACGCGCTGGCGGCCCGGGGTGCCGTCCGCGTGGACGGCCAGGTCCAGGGGATCCTGTCGATCCTGGTGATCGGCGCCGCGACCGACTACGCCCTGCTCGTCGCGGCGCGCTTCCGCGAGGAGCTCGCCGTACGCGGCGACCGGGCGGACGCGGCGCTGGCCGCCGTGCGCCGGTCGGCCGGAGCGGTCACCGCCAGTGCGGCGACCGTGGCCCTGGGGCTGCTGGCCCTGCTGGCGAGCGACCTGACGAACAACCGGGCGCTCGGGCCGGTCGGCGCGATCGGGATCGTCTGCGCGGTGCTGAGCTCGCTGACCTTCCTGCCGGCCGTCCTGGTCCTGCTGGGCCGCACGGCGTACTGGCCCGCGGTGCCCGGGCCGGCGGACGCCGCGGCCGAGGGGCACCGCGTGTGGCGCCGGGTCGCCGCCCTGATCGACCGGTCGCCGCGCCGTGTGTGGATCTCCACGTCCGTCCTGCTGGTGGTGCTGGCCGGCTTCTCCCCCGCGCTGACGTCCAAGGGCGTGCCGCTGGACGAGATCTTCGTCAATGACGCGCCCTCGGTCGGCGCGCAGCAGACCCTCGCCCGGCACTTCCCCGGCGGGTCGGGCAATCCGGCCGTCGTCATCGCGAACGCCGACCGGGCCGCCGAGGTGCGGGCGGCGGCCGAGGGCACGGGCGGCGTCGCCGCGGTCGTACCGGTCACCGCGGGCGGCGGCCGGCCTGGGGCGGGGGCTCCGGTCGTCGTGGACGGCCGCGTGCGTCTGGACGCCACGCTGGAGGCGGCGGCGGACAGCGACGACGCGAAGGGGACCGTCCAGCGGCTGCGGGAGCGCGTGCACGCGGTGCCGGGTGCCGACGCGCTGGTCGGGGGTTACACCGCCCAGCAGTTCGACACCCAGCAGACGTCGGCCCGCGACCGCACCGTGATCGTCCCCGTCGTTCTGGGCATCATCCTGCTGATCCTGATCGCGCTCCTGCGGTCGGTGATCGTGCCCGTCCTGCTGGTGGCGACGGTCGCGCTGAACTTCCTCGCCACGCTGGGGGTTTCCGCGCTCGTCTTCGAGAACCTGCTGGGCTTCAGCGGAACCGACGCGTCCGTGCCGCTCTACGGGTTTGTGTTCCTGGTCGCCCTCGGCGTCGACTACAACATCTTCCTGATGTCCCGTGTCCGCGAGGAAACCCTCGCTCTGGGCACCCGCGAGGGCGTGTTGCGGGGGCTCGTCACCACGGGCGGCGTCATCACCTCCGCCGGCGTGGTCCTCGCCGCGACCTTCGCCGCGCTGATGGTGATCCCGCTGGCCTTCCTCGTCCAGATCGCCTTCATCGTCGCGTTCGGCGTCCTGCTGGACACTCTCGTCGTGCGTTCCCTGCTGGTGCCGGCGCTCATCCTCGACATCGGCCCGCGCGCCTGGTGGCCCAGCGCGCTGGCCCGCCCGGGCAAGGGAGCCGGCCCTCGGACCGCATCGGCCGCGCGGGCGGGGTGATCACCACTGCGGCCCCGGCGGTCCGATCGTGCCCCCGTCGAGGCCGGCGGGGCCGCCGAGGCCGTCGGGGAACGGGGCGAGTCCGAGGAGTGCCGCGGCGGCCCCGGCCGTGATCCGGTGCCACAGGCCCGCGTCGCCGATCATGGCGTGGCCGCCGCGGGGCATCCTGACGCCGCGGACCCGGGCTTCGGCCTCCCGGGCGCGCGCCAGGTAGGCCCAGGTGTCCGCCGCCCGGGTGACGCGGTCTCGCTCGTCGTGGAGGGCGACGACCCCGCGAGCGCGCAGATGGGCGGTGGGTTCGCCCGAAGGGCACCAGGGGGCGAGCGCGACGACTCCTTCGACCTGCGGGTCCTCGGCGGCGCGCAGGGCGGCGCGGCCGCCCATGGAGTGCCCGACGAGGACGACGGGTATGGGTCCGGCGACGGCGCGGAGTTCGTCCAGGGCGCGGCGGACGTCGGCGACGGGATGCGCGTGGTGGCCGTTCCAGCCCCGGTACCGGTAGCGGACGTGGGCGACCAGCACGTCGTCGTGGGCGGTGGCGCGCGTGACGGCCGTCGCGAACGGCCGCATGCGCAGGGCGGGCAGGTTCATACGGGGCGGCGGGCTCAGGGCGTCCGCCCGGCCGCCGTGCAGCAGCAGGACCGCGGCGGTCGCCCCCTGCGACATCCGGTGCCCGGAGGCGGGGACCAGGGCGGCCTGCACGGGCGGTTCCCGGTCCGTGTCCCCGCCGCGGTCGTCGACGGCTTCGGGTGACGGGTTCACACATCAACTCCTGCGTTGCGAGGGGTGGCGGCGGGGTGGGAGAGGGAGGAACCCGCTCGTGCGGGCGGCGTACTCGGGGTAGCCGGGGCGGTCGGCCATGTGCTTCTCCAGCAGGCGTTTGCCGCTGCCGACGGTCAGCAGCAGCGTCATGACGACCGGGGAGACCAGGCTCAGGCCGGCGGACGGCCAACTGGTGCAGGCGAGCAGGTACAGGCCCCACCAGACGAGGCTGTCGCCGAAGTAGTTGGGATGGCGGGTCCATCCCCACAGGCCCCGGTCCATGATGCGGCCCCGGTTGGCCGGGTCCTCCTTGAACCGGGCCAGCTGGCGGTCGCCCACGGCCTCGAAGCCGAGTCCCGCGGCCCACACGATCAGCCCGAGCACGCCGAGGATCCCCAGCGGTCCGGCCGCGTACGAGGCCACCTGGACGGGCAGGGAGATCAGCCAGACCAGGGCGGCCTGGAGGAGGTAGACGGTGCGCAGCGCGTACCAGGTCCGGTTCCCCCGCGCCTTGTCGAGGAGCGCGGTGTAGCGGGGGTCCTCCCCGTGGCCGCGGGAGCGCCATGCGATGTGCGCCGACAGCCGCAGCCCCCACACGACGGTCGCCGCGGCGGCCAGCAGCCGCCTTTCGGGGTCTCCGTGTCCGGCCGAGAGCAGGTAGGTGGCGGTGGCGACGGCGCTGAAGGAGACGCCCCAGGCGATGTCGACGACGCGGTGCAGGCGCAGGCGTGTGCCGACGGCGAACGCGGCGAGCAGTACGGCCGTCGAGACGGCCGCACCGACCGCGAGGTTGGTGCCGAGGGCGGCCCAGGCCGTGCCGTTCACGTTCCCTCCCGGGCCGGGGCCGCGGCGGTGTGCCCGGCGGATCTCATCGCAGGGGCCCGTCGGTGAGGACGATCTGGCGGACGTCCAGGTAGCGGGAGCGGAACCCGGCTTCGGAGTAGGCCAGGTAGAACTCCCACATCCGCTGGAAGACGGTGTCGAAGCCCAGTTCGGCGACGGTTCGGCGGCTCGCTGTGAACCGTTCGCGCCACAGGCGCAGGGTCTGTGCGTAGTGCTCGGCGAATCCCAGGTCGGACTCGGTGCGCAGGCCGGCCGCCGCCGCGTGCTCGGTGATGGCGCGGCGGGAGGGGATCAGGCCGCCGGGGAAGACGTACTTGCTGATCCACGTGTGGGTGGCGGCGGTGTTCAGCATCTGGCGGTGTCCCATGGTGATGGCCTGGAGGGCGACGCGCCCGCCGGGGTGGAGCGCGCCGCGCAGGGCGTCGAAGTAGGAGGGCCAGTATTCGGCGCCGACGGCCTCGATCATCTCGACGCTGACCACGGCGTCGTACCGGCCCTCGACGTCACGGTAGTCGCACAGCCGGACGTCGACGCGGTCGCCGAGCCCGGCGTCGTCGATCCGGGCGCGGGCGAGTTCGGCCTGTTCGGCGGAGAGGGTGAGGGTGGTGACGCGGGCGCCGCGGGCGGCGGCGCGCAGGGCGAGCTCCCCCCAGCCGGTGCCGATCTCCAGCAGTTCGGTGCCGTCCGTGACGTGCGCGAGGTCGAGGAGGCGGTCGATCTTGCGGTGCTGGGCTGCGGGGAGGTCCTCGAACCGGGCGGGGAAGCCGGTGAAGACGGCGGAGGAGTAGCTGAGGGTCGGGTCGAGGAAGGACGCGAACAGGTCGTTGGACAGGTCGTAGTGGCGGTGGATGTTCTCGCGTGCGCCGTGCCGGGTGTTGCGGTCACGGCCGGGGCGGGCGGACACCCACAGCGCCCGGAGGCCTCGCAGGGGGGCCGGGACCAGGTCGTCGACGTGGGTGGCGAGGACGGTCAGCAGGCCGGGCAGGTCGTCGCTGTCCCATTCCCCGGCCATGTAGGACTCGCCGAAGCCGATCAGGCCGTCGCGGCCGATGCGCAGGTAGAAGGCGTCCGGGTCGTGGATGGTGATGTCCGGGCGGCCGGTGGTGCCGGCTTCGGGTGCCGTGCGGTCACGCACCTCCAGGGTCAGCCTCTTGAAGGCTCCGCCGACCAGGTGCGCGGCGACGGCGGTCCGGGCCGGGCTCGCGGCCGGGAGCCGGGCCACGTCCGGCCAGCGGGCGGGGTCCGCCCGCCCGAGGGTCCCGTCGGCGCCGGCGGACGTCCGGGGCCGGGGGTCCGGCGGCAGCGCCCGGTGGTCGGGCCTGCGCGGCTGGTCGCCGGTCGTGGTGGTCGTGGTGGCCTGGCGGGTCACGGAACCATTCCCTTCTGCGGGGTGTGCCGGGGGCGGGGCTGTACGGGCAGGCCGCGCAGGAGCAGGCGGACGCCGTGGAAGCGGATCCCGGCCCAGACTGCGACGGTCGACCAGGGCCTGCGGGCGGCGGCCCGCAGGAGGGCGCGAGGGGTGGCGGGGCGGGCGCGTCCCCGCACGGTGGCGGTGAACGGCCGGCCGGCCGCGGTGTCGAGGTGCACGGTCAGGTCGAGGCGCTCCGCGGGAAGCGGCAGGCGCATCCGGTAGTGGCCCTCGACCGGGAAGAACGGCGAGACGTAGAACCGCTTCTCGGCCCGCGCCCGGCCGCCGGCGTCCGGGTGCAGCAGGTAGCAGTGCCGCTGCCCGTAGGTGTTGTGGACCTCCGCCACGACGCACACCAGGGCCCCGGAGGCGTCGTGGCACCAGTAGACGCTGAGTGGGTTGAAGACGAACCCGAAGACGCGGGCGTGGGCGAGCATCACGACGCGCCCGCCCGCGATGTCTATGTCGCGGGTGGCGAGGAACTCCTCGAGACCGGCACGGATCGTGGGGGCGCGGCCCGCGAAGTGGTCACGCGGGTCGAACCGGGCGAGCGGGCGCAGCGGGCGGGGCAGGACCGGCAGCCGGTCGAGGTCCACACACCACAGGTAGGTGCGGTGCCGGACGTCGTGGCGCAGCGGCGCGGTACGGGTGTGGACGACCAGGCACTCGTACAGTGCGGCGGAGGGCGCCGCCTCCCCGGTCACCAGAGCACGCCCAGGGCGCGGGCGGCCGCCGCACCGGAGCGGCAGCCGTCCTCGTGGAAGCCCCAGCCGTGCCACGCTCCGGCGTAGGCGGTCACGCCGGTGTTCAGACGCGGCAGCTCCTTCTGCGCGGCGACCGAGGCGGGGGTGTAGACGGGGTGCTCGTAGAGCATGCGGCGGACCACTCGGCGCGCGTCCACGCGGTCGTCGGCGCCCAGGCTCACCACGTAGTCGGCGCCCTCGGGCAGGTTCTGCAGGCGCCGCATGTCGTAGCTGACGCGGACGGCCTCGGCGGAGGGGTCGCAGGCCGGCAGGTGGTAGTTCCAGCAGGCCCGGGCGCGGGGTGAGCGGGGCAGGAGGCGGGTGTCGGTGTGCAGGACCGTGGGGTTGGGCGCGTACGTGAAGGCTCCCAGGAGCCGCCGTTCGTCCGGGGTGGGGTCGGCGAGGAGGCGGAGGGCCTGGTCGGGGTGGGTGGCGATGACGACGGCGTCATAGGCCTCGGTGGCGCCGTCGCCGGTGGTGACGCGCGCGCCGTGGCCGGTCCGCCCGACCGCTTCCACGGGGCTGGCGGCAAGGACCCGGTGCACGCTCTTGGCCACGGCGTCGACGTAGGCGGCCGAACCGCCGGTGACGGTCTTCCACTGCGGGGATCCCGTGACCGACAGGAGGCCGTGGTGGTGGAGGAAGGTGAAGAGGTGGGCGGCCGGGTAGGACAGCGCGGTGCGTGCGGGGCACGACCACACCGCGGAGACCAGCGGGAGGGCGAAGTGGCTGACGAAGTACGGGGAGAACCGGCCCTCGCGGAGGAAGTCGCCCAGGGTGACGTGGTGGGAGGGCGGGTCGGCGAGCAGCCGCCGGGCCCTGCGGTGGAAGACCGGCACCTGCGCGAGCAGGTGCAGGTAGCGGCCCCGCAGCGCCGCCCGGCCGGTGAACAGGCCGGCCGGGCCGCGGGCGCCCGCGTACTCCAGGCCGCAGCCGTCGCACCGTACCGACATGCTCATCTCGGCGTCCTGGGTGGCGATCCCCAGCTCGCGGAAGAGCCGCAGCAGGTTCGGGTAGGTGCGCTCGTTGTGGACGATGAACCCCGAGTCCACGCCCATGGGCCGCCCGTCCGGGCCGGGCAGCTCATGGGTGTGGGCATGGCCGCCGAGGCGGACGTCGGCCTCGTAGAGGGTGACCTCGTACGAACGCGCCAGGACGTGGGCGGCCGTCAGGCCCGCGATCCCGGCCCCGATCACCGCTGCTTTCCGGTCTTGCACCTCGGCACTCCCGCCACTCGACGCGCCGCTGGGTGCGGTCGCTCACCCGTACTTCGCAGCGGACGGGTGGGCGGATTGGTGGCGGTGGGATCGTAGTTCTGTACGGGCGGGGACGGCCCGTCCTCAGGTGGGCAGGGCCATCAGGAGGAGGGGGGCGGTGGTGGGGCGGCGGGAGCCTCCGGCGGGTTCGAGGGTGAGACCGACGGCGCCGGCCCCGGCGGTGTCCCCGTCGATGAGGACGGTGCCGTCCTGGTGGATGAACCCGGCCGGGCGCATGGTGCCGTCGTGGTCGAGCCACAGCTGGTACGTCTTGCCGGGGGCGGGCGCCGGCAGTCCGGCGGCGGTGAAGGCGGCCCTGTTCTGCCGCTCCGAGGCGACGACCGTGGTGGCCGCTCCGTTGCTGGCCCGGCCGTGCACCGTACGGGCGTCGGGTGCGGCCAGGACGGCGCTGACGTCGTCGAGACGCTGTTCGGCCTGGTTCGCCCGCTGCCGGTACTGCTCGCTCTGCTGGCTCTGCCAGGCGGCGACGCCCGCGAACGACGCGGCCGCGACCACGCTGGCGGCCAGCGCGAGGGGTACGGCCCGGCGTCGCAGGGCGCTGCCGAAGCCGGCGGTCGGTGCGGTGTCGGTGACCCGCGGCGGCAGCTGGCGGACACCGTCTACGGCGGCCATGACGTGGTGCTTCATCGCGGGCGGCGGGGTCTGGGCGGCGGCGTCCGCCAGGCGCGCGGCGGTGGCCTCGAAGTCCGCCACCTCCTCACGGCACGTCTGGCAGTGCGGCAGGTGGTCGGTGAACGCCCTGCGCTCGGCGGGGTCCAGGGCGTTGAGGGCGTAGGCGGCGGCGAGGGTGTGGATGTCGGAGTGGTGTTGCTTCATGTGGTCACCCCCATGCAGTCGCGGAGCCGGATCAGCCCGTCGCGCATGCGTGTCTTGATGGTCGGAAGCGGTGTGCGCAGGGCTTCGGCGACCTCACGGTAGGTCAGGCCACGGTAGTAGGCCAGGGTCACTGCCTGGCGCTGGAGTTCGGTCAGGCCGCGCATGCAGCGGCGTACCTGCTCGCTCTCCAGACGGGTCTCGACCTGCTCGGAGACCTCGTCGAAGGCCGTCTGGTGCTCGCGGGCGGCCTGGGCCTGTTCCCGGTCGGCGGACGCCTGGGCGGAGCGGACCCGGTCCACCGCCCGCCGGTGGGCGATCGTCGACGCCCACGCGGCGACGCTGCCCTGGTCGGGCCGGTAGCGGGCGGCCTGCCGCCACAGGTCGATCATGACCTCCTGCGCGACCTCCTCCGACTGGGACCGGTCGCGTACGACTCTGACGACGATGCCGAAGACCATGGGGGCGAGGGCGTCGTAGAGGGAGGAGAAGGCCTGTTTGTCTCCATGGGCGACCTTGTCCATGACCTCGGCGAGGTCGCTGCGGCCGGCGTGGCTCGCCCTGCCGGCGCGCCCTGGCCCGAACGGGAGTGGTTGGTTCACCGGGCGGGCTCCGGCTGGGGCGACAAGGCGAACGGGCAGCCGAGGCCGGCCGTCCGGGGGCGTGGTGTCCATCGCATGGTGGTCCTTGTCCTTGTCCATGGTCTTGTTCGCGGCGCAGGGCCGAGTGGCGTGTGGCGTGTGCGAGGTGTCCGACGTGTCCGACGTTCGTCGGGGCTGTCGAGTGCTCGGGGTTCTTCGCGTTCCTTCGCGTCTTTCGCGTTCCTCGGGTTCTTCGTAGCGGACGTGCGTACGGATGGCCGGACATTTGGCAAAAGGAGCAGATGGACGTGTCGGCGGAGCCGGGGCGGGCCGCTCGGCGGCATACCGTCCCCCGCCCGTGCGGCGGGTCAGTTCTCGGGCCAGGTGACCACCGCGATGACCTGCTTGCCGAGGGGCGCGGGGCTGACGAAGAGTTCGGCGCCGAGGGCGCGGATGATCTCCAGCCCGCGCCCTCGGGTGGCGAGGGGGCCGCGGGCGTCGTGCTGCCGGGGCAGCGCGGGAGAGGCGTCGCTGAGGGCGATGCCGGCCCGGCCCGGCTCCACGCTGAGGGTGAGGGCGTAGGGCGGCCTGGCGTGCCGGATGGCGTTGGACGTCAGCTCGGAGACGATGACGAGGATGTCCTCGGTGGTGTCGTGCGGGCAGGCCGCAGGGTGGACGGCGAGCAGCCACGCGGTGATGCGGCGGGCTTCCCGGGCGGCCTGCGGCCCTGATGGCAGGGGGTGGTGCACCGTTGACGGCCGCGTGTGGGGTGCGGTGGCGAGTGCGGTGTCCATGACGGTTCCTGGTTTGTGGTGGTGGCGCGTGAACCGGCAGGGGTTCCGGGGCCCTGGCCCCGGAACCCCCGCCGTGCCCGGGCCGGTGCTACCACTTGTTGTGGCAGTTCCAGTGCCCGGGGACCCAGTGGTTCACCGAGTGGCCGGGCACCCAGTGCTGCTTCCAGTAGCCCTTGCTCCACCAGCCGTCGTGCCACTTGCCGTGGTGGTCGCGGTAGCCGTGGTGCCAGGTGCCCTGGTGCCACTTGCGCTCCCAGTGGCCCTTGCTCCACTTGTCGGTGGCCCAGTGGCCCTTGACCCAGGTGCACCGATCATGGTTGCGGCGGTCCCAGCGGTCGTGCCGGTTGTCGCGGTCGCGGTCGCGGTTGCGGTTCCAGTCACGGTCGCGGTCGTTGTCGCGGTCGCTGGTGAGCATGGAGTTCGCCGTTGCCGGCGCTGCCGCGGGGGCGGCGCTCGCCGTACCGGACAGGCCCAGCAGCGAGCCACCGGCCAGCAGCCCTGCGGATGCGACTCCGACGACCAGGCGCCTCATGTGCTGCGAAGCGGTCATCGGGCTCACCTCCTCCCTTTCATCAGGTTCATCAAGCATTCGGCTTCGTCTGCTCCTTCACCATCTGGAGCGTCATCACAGATTCGTGACGAACGGGGTGAAGGATTGGCAAGAGAGTCAAACCGTCATATCTCTCTCCCTTCGGAGTGCGTGCCGTGAACCCTGTCGACCCTGCTCGGACCATGTCGCGCGCGGCGCCGGGTCGGAGTGCGGGTCCGGGTCCGGGTCTGGATCCGGGGGCGGCCGCGGCCTTGGCCGCCGCACCGGGCGGGCTACCTGAGCAACGGCTCCCCCTCCCGGCTCCCCGAACCTTCGGATCGGCCCAACTGCCCCTGGGTGCCGGCTTGTTCGGGAGCACCCTGGCCGCGGTCGGTCCCCCGCCGGCTGTTGGGCTCCCGCCCGGTCCCCTGCCCCGTGTCCCGGCCGCCCGTACCGGACTGCCGGTGCCCCGTTCCCCCGCCGGGCCCCTGCCCCTCGGACTGAACCCGTCCGCTGCCGGCGCCCTGGCCGGGCACGCTGCCAGTACCGGTTCCGACGCCCTGGCGGGACCCCTGCGCCGCGCCCTGGCCGGACCTCTGGGCGGCGCCCTGGTCGGACCCCGCCCCCGTCTCCTGGCCGGGAGCCTTGCCCGTGCCCTGACCGGACCCCTGACCCGGCGGCTTGCCCGCACCTTGGCCGGACTCCTGACCGGGAGGCTGGCCCGTGCCCTGGCCGGGCCCCTGACCGGGAGGCTGGCCCGTGCCCTGCCCAGGGGCCCTGCCCGTGCCCTGACCGGGAGCCTTGCCCGTACCTCCGCCGGACTGCTGACCCGGAGCCCTGCCCGTGCCCTGACCCGACCCCTGACCCGGCGGCTTGCCCGTACCTTGGCCGGACTGCTGATCGGGGGCCTGGCCCGCGCCCTGACCGGGAGTCTTGCCCGTGCCTCCGCCGGACTGCTGACCCGGAGCCTTGCCCGTGCCCTGACCCGACCCCTGACCGGGAGCCTTGCCCGTGCCGTGGCCGGAACCCCGCCGCCGCTCCTGTCCGGAGCCCTGGCCCGGCGCCTTCCCCGTGCCCGTGTCCGCCCCCTGACCGGACCCGTCGCTCTGGCCGGACCCGTTGCCCGTCTTCCGTCCTGGCGCCTTGCCGGTGCCGTTGCCGTTGCCCGAGCCCTCGCCGGCCTCCCGGCCTGGGCCCTTGTCCGGCACGCCACCAGGCTCATGCGGCACCGTCACGGGTGCTCGGCCCGACCCCGGCGCCTTCTCGGGGGGCTTGCCCTGGCCCGTGCCCGAGTCCTCACCCGGCCCCTTGCGGGTGCTCTCGCCGGACTTCTGACCTGGCACCTTGTCCGGTTGTCCAGGCTCGCGCGGCACCGACCCCGGCGCCTTGTCGGACCCGTTTCCCGTGCCGGGCTCCTGCCCCGGCGCCTTGCCCGGGCTGCCGTCCGGCACGTCGCCCTTGCCCTTGTCCGGTACCGTCGCGGGCGCCTTTCCCCGGTCCGCACCTGACTCTTTGCCCGGCACTTCGCCGGGGGACTTCTGCTGACCTGTGCCCGGTACGTTCGCCGGGTCGTGGCCCTGGCCCGTGCCCGGCTTCTTGTCTGGGGCCGGCTCGGGCGCCCTTTCCGGGTCCTTGCCCGGGCCCGTACCCGAGTCCTGACCCGGCACGTTCGCAGGGTCCCTGCCCGGCTCGCCGCCAGGCTCCTTGGCCGGTGCCTTTCCAGGCTCCTTGCCCTGGCCCGTGCCTGACTCCTGCCCCGGCGCCTTGCCCGGTACATTTCCAGGCTCCTTGCCCTGGCCCGTGCCTGACTCCTGCCCCGGCGCCTTGCCCTGACCGGTCCCCGACTCCTTGTCCGGCACCTTCTCCGGCTTCTTGTCCTGGCCCGCGCCCGGATCCCTGCCCTGGCCCGTGCCTGACTCCTGACGCGGCGCCTTGCCCGGCACCTTCGCAGGGTCCCCGCCCGGCTCCCGGCCCGGTGCCTTCTCCGGCTTCTTGTCCTGGCCCGCGCCCGGATCCCTGCCCTGGCCGGCTCCTGACTCCTGACGCGGGGCCTTGCCCGGCTCGGTGCCCGGTTCCTTGCGCTGGACCGTACCTGGCTCCTTGGCCGGGTCGCGGTCGGGGCTCGTGCCCGACTCCTTGTGGGGCGGGTCGGCGGGGGCGGAGCCCGGGTCCTTCGCGGGGGGCTTGTCCGGGGTCCCGTCGGGCTGCCGCCCGGGGTCCTTCTGCGGCTCCTGGGCCGGCCGCTGCTCCGTGTCCACGCCCGGGCTCGTCCGGACCGAACCCTGGTGGGCCGGCGGCAGGGCCGGGTACGGCGAGCCCGCCGGCCGGCCCGGCGGCGGCTCGACCTCGCGGTCGGCCTGCGCCCGCGCCGCGCCGCTCGGGCGCTCGTACCACGCCTTGCGTCCCCGGTCGAAGACCGTGACGGCCTTCACCGGCTTCGCAGCCGGCTTGACCGCCACCAGCTCGGCGGACCGGAACGAGGACCACTCCTGACCGCTGAGCCTGGCCCCGCCCTGGACCGCGACCGGCGGCGTCAAAGGATTGCCGCACGCGCACCGGACCCGCGGTACACCGCGGCCGTCGACCAGTACGGACGTACCGGCCTGCAGGATCGCCTGGTAGCCGGTCGGCGCGTTGTTCCTGTACCCGTGGTTGGTGACACGGGTGTCCCAGCCCAGCCGGACCGGTGTGAGCGACCGCAGATAGGCGGGGACCCCGGCCTGCCGGACACCCAGCGTGGCGGCGAAGGCGTTCCCCTTGTCCGGGTGCTCCGTGAGGAACTTGATCTGCTTCTCCACGTCACAGCTCGCGACGTTCCGCGTGCCCCCGTAGAGCCCCGGGTGGCCGCCGTCGACCTCCAGGGTGCGCGCGCCGCTCGTGGCGCCCTGCACCGTCCCGGTGGTCCCGGGCGGGGCGGCGGGCTCCTCGGGCCCCGTGGCCGTCGAGGGGGTGAACGGATCGGGCCCGGCCGCCGCGGCGGCCTCCAGGAAGACCTCCCCGCCGGCCGCGGTGTTGCCGCCCAGCACGGTGAAGCCGACGACCACCGACGCGACCACGACCGCCGCCGTGCTCGCACTGACCACGGTCCTGCGCGACCGCCAGCGCCGCTTCGGCCGCCCTCCCCCGCCGTCGGCCGGCGGCACCGGGGACGCCGACGGGTGGGACGGGGGCGGAGGCGGGGGCACCGGCGGCGGAGCCTCCGGCACGGGCGCGGGCTGCGGTTGCGAGCCCTTGCCCGACAGCGGACCGGGAGGGGGGCCTGAAGGATGCTCGGACGAGGAAGACAGGGAACTCATGACGCTCGCCCCCTGACACGTGGCACCGGGAAAACGATGGTGACTCGCATGTGCTCGCTCCTTCTGGCCGTCAACGCCTCCACATCCCGGAGGGGAAACCTCACAACCGGTGCCGTGAACCAGAAGCCGGCGAAGGGGCGGTCCCGCACTGGCGGGGGCCCGTCTCTTCACCGGCGACACCGATGGGGCCACGCAGTGGGTGTGAGCCCGTCCCTTGAGTAAGCCCCCCGCGCCCGTGCCGCGTCATGTCGCGACCATTCGGGACTTGACACCCCCGCCAGGAGACTCGCTAGGGAGCCTCGGGGGCCGCCCCCGACAGGGACGCGGCGCGGTTCGCGACCAGGCGGACCGCCGCGATCGTGAGGTCCGGGTCGTGGATCTGGACGTAGTGGTCGCTGCCGGTCGCCAGCAGGTGGGGGGTCTGCGGCCGCAGGGCCACGAGCGCCCGCTGGGCCTCGGGCCAGGCCGTCTCCAGCTTCGCCAGGAGGCCCTTGGACATGGTGGCCGGCGCGGCGAAGGGCTCGGTCTTGCTGAGCACCGCGACGGGTACGGGCGGGAGCGGGCCGCCTCGGTCGATGGCGGTGACTCCGCCGTCGATGTCGACCTGCTCGAACGCCGGGTCGGCGTCGAACGGCGTACCGGGGTGCCGCAGCGCTTCGACGTACGCCGGCCAGTCCGCCCCCATCGCGGGCTTCAGCGCAGGCCCCAGCGCGTCGACGAGGACCAGCCCGCGCGTGCGCTCCGGGTGCTCCTGGGCGTACCGCAGGGCGAGCATCCCGCCGAAGGAGTGCCCCACCAGCAGGTACGGGCCCGGCACGCGGGCGGCGGTCAGCAGCCGGTCGAGGTCCTGGACCATGGCGGGCACCGTGCGGGTCCCCTGCACGGGCGTGCTGCGGGTGGTGAGCGTGGGCGGCTGCGTGTAGCGGATGGTGCCGGGGCGGTCGTAGGTGCACACGCGGGTGAAGGCGGCGACGCCCGGTAGCACGGCGGGGGCCTTAGGAACGGGCGGGGTGGTGTCGGTCAGCGACCACGGGTCCGAGGCCTCGTGCAGCCCGGGGATCAGCACGACGGTCGGGCTTCCGGTGCCGGAACAGTGCAGGTAGAGGGACCGGCCGCCGCCGATGTCCACGCGCTGCCGGGTGTCTGCGCCGCCAGTCGGCCCCGGTGTGCCGGCGACCAGCAGGACGGCTGCCATCGCGGCCACCACCGCGCCGGGGACACGCCATCGCATGCCCTCAGCTTCCCGCGCCGCCCTTCACCCCGCCAGCCTGGCGGGCCGGGCATCGGCAACAGCACCGGCACCGGCACCGGCACCGGCACCGGGCACGTCACCGGTCACCCGGCTCCGAGGTAGAAGAGGAACCAGACGAGCGGCGCCAGGATCGCCAACGTGCCGAGGAGGACCCCGGTACGGGCCCGTATGGGGCTGGAGTCCTCGGTGCCCCATGCCCGCCAGAGGTCGGGAAGTCCCCAGACGACGGCGCAGATTCCCAGAGGGAGGACGAGGTAGAGCGGCAGGTAGCGGACCATGGGCGGGAGGGCTTCGGGCAGGAACGGGAAGCCGAACGCCCCGACGGCGATGACTCCGAGGACCAGCGATCCGGTGCCCCTGCTGTCGCGCGGCTCTTCCTGCAGCTTCGGCTCGGTGGCCTGGTTCGCGGAACTCATGGACGGCAGGCTACGCGGAGGCCCTGAGCAGCCGTGTGAGTGGGAGTACTCATCCCCGCGTGAGTACCGGACGGTCGGCGGCGACCGACCAGGGCCTCCACGGAGCCCGGGCATTGACAGCCGAAAGTGTGAGTGGTTTATTACTCACATGAACACGGAACGACGACGCCAACTCTCCTCGGCCGAAGAGCGCCGCGAGACCGTCCTGCGGACGGCCATCGGGGCCTTCGCCGCTCGCGGCTACTTCGGCACGACGACCACCGAGGTGGCCAAGGCCGCCGGAATCTCCCAGGCCTACGTCTACCGGTTGTTCCCGAACAAGGAGGCACTGTTCACCGCGGTCGTCGAGCGGTGCTTCGCCCGGGTCCGGACCAGCCTCGAAGAGGGTGCCGCCCAGGCGCAGGGCAGCAGCCCCGAGGCGGTGCTGCACACCATGGGCGACACGTACGCCCACCTGATCGCCGACAAGGACCTGCTGCTCGTCCTGACCCACGCTCAGGCGGCGGCCGTGTCCGAGGCCGCGGTACGCGAGGCCGTGCGGGCCGGTTACGCCCGCATGGTGGAGTACGTGCGGGGCGCTTCGGGCGCGGCGGAGGCCGACGTCCAGCAGTTCTTCGCAACGGGGATGCTCTGCCACCTCCTCGTGTCGCTGGACGCGCACGAGGTGGACGCACCCTGGTCCCGGACCCTCTCGGCCGGCATCCGACACTACTGACGGACGACGGCCGGGCGGACCCGCTCGGTCCGCCCTCCTTCCGGGCCAAAGAGTGAGTGGTCAACCACACACAGGAGAACGCGCATGTACGCCACACCGCCCCCACGACACTCCGCCACGGCGACCCTCGCGGCGCTGGCCGCCGCCCAGTTCGCGGTCACCCTGAGCACCTCGATCGTGAACGTCGCCCTTCCCGCCGTGCGCGACGGGGTCGGGCTCTCGGACGCGGGCATGTCCTGGGTCGTCAACGCGTACGGCCTCGCCTTCGGCGCCCTGCTCCTGCTCGGCGGCCGGGCGGCCGACCTCCTCGGGCGGCGCCGCGTGCTGACGGCCGGCCTCGCCGTCTTCACCGCGGCCGCCGTCGCCGCCGGACTGGCGAGCACCCCCTGGATGCTCGTCACCGCCCGCACGGTCCAGGGCGTCGGCGCAGCCGCGATCGCGCCCGCCGCGCTCTCCCTGGTCATGCGGCTCCATCCGCCCGGCCCCGCCCGCGCCAGGGCCCTGGGCGTCTGGGGGGCCGTGTCCGGCGCGGGCGGCGCGGCCGGGGTCCTGCTCGGCGGGATCCTCACCGAAGGACCCGGCTGGCCCTGGGTGTTCCACGCCTCCGGCATCGGCGCGGCGGTGGTCCTGGCCGCCACGCTGCGCCTCGTACCGGCCGACCCGAAGGAGGCCGACGGACCCCGCCCGCGGCTGGACGTCGCCGGATCCCTCACCGTCACCACCGGCCTGGTCGCGCTCGTCTACGGGCTCACGGCCGCGGGCCGCTCCGGCTGGGCCGACCCCGTGGTACTCGGCTCCTTCGCCGCCGCGGCAGTCCTCCTCGCCCTCTTCGCGCTCGTCGAACGCCGACACCCGGCCCCGCTCCTGCCGTCGAGGCTCCTCAACCGCGGCGCCGTGGGCCCCGCCAACCTCGTCATGGCGCTGCTCGGCGCGGTCTGGGTGGGCCTGTTCTTCTTCCTCCCCCTCTACCAGCAACAGGTCCTCGGTGCGGGCCCCCTGGAAGCCGGGCTCTCCCAACTGCCGCTCGCCGCGGCGAACATGCTCGGCTCCGGACTGGCACCCGTACTGGCCCGCCGCATCGGCCCGCACCGGACCCTCCTCGCCGGGCTGGCGACCCAGGCCGCCGGATTCCTGTGGCTGGCCCGGATCCCGGCCGACGGCACCTTCCTCGTCCACCTGCTGGGTCCCGTACTCCTCGTCGGAGTCGGCCTCGGCGTGGCCTTCGTCCAGCTCACCGGCTCGGCCGTGAGCGGGGTGGAGCCCGCCGACGCGGGACTGGCCGGCGGACTGGTCAACACCACCCGACAGATCGGCGGCGCCGTCGGCCTCGCCGTACTGGGGACCCTGGCCGCCGCCCGCACCGCCGCCGCCCCGCCCGGCCTTGCACACGCCGCCGCCCTCACCGAGGGGTACCGCAGCGCCTTCCTCCTCTCCGCCGCCGTCCTGCTCCTCGGAGCGTTCCTCACCCCGCTGCTCGCCCGCCGAACCCGGCCGGTGCGGGAGAGCGTCCCCGCTCCCCCGCCGCTGAGCCCGCCCTGCCCGTCCCACCGCACCCGCTGATCACCTCACCGAAGGAGCACCTCCCATGACCACGCACCCCACCACCGTCGACACCGGAGCCCCGGTCGTCGTCCGCCTCGAGACCACCATGCACGCCCCGCTCGCCACCATCTGGGACCTGCACACCGACATCGCCGCCTGGGCCGACTGGAACACGGACGTGGACCGGGTGGAGTACGCCGGTCCGCTGGCGCCCGGCACCGCTTTCCGCTGGCTGACCCACGGTCTGGACATCACCTCCACCGTCCACCAGGTCGTACCCGAAGAGCGGATCGTCTGGGGCGGTCCGGCGCACGGCATCGACGGCATCCACGTCTGGACGTTCCAGGAGACGGCGCCGGGCACCGTGACGGTCCGCACCGAGGAGTCCTGGAGCGGTGAGCCCGTCGCGGCCCGCAGCACGGAGATGGAACAGGTGCTGCGGCAGTCGCTCGAAGCCTGGCTCGCCTCCCTGAAGGCCAAGGCCGAGGCCGTGGCGGGCACCGCCGCTGCCGCCGAACGGCACTGACCGCACCCGCCCCTTCACGCACCGCTTCCCGCCCTTTCGCCCAGCCGCCCCAGCGTCGAGGACATCCCATGACCAGCACCGCCAAGCCCTACCTGACCGGCCACTACACCCCCGTCGCCGACGAGATCACCGCCACCGGCCTCACCGTCGAGGGCACCATCCCGCCGGAGCTGACCGGCCGCCTCATCCGCAACAGCCACAACCCGAAGCCCGGCATCACGCCGACCCACTGGTTCAAGGGCAGCGGCATGGTCCACGGCATCCGGCTCCAGGACGGCCGCGCCGAGTGGTACCGCAACCGCTGGGTCCACACCCCGGCCCTGGACGGCGCCCCGTACATGACCGAGAAGGGCCCCGACCTGACCGCCAGCACGGCGGGCACCCACGTCATCGAGCACGCCGGCCGGCTCCTCGCACTGAGCGAGGCGGCCCTTCCCTTCGAGCTGACGGCGGATCTGGAGACCGTCGGGGCCTACGACTTCGGGGGCAAACTGACCTCCGCGATGACCGCCCACCCGAAGGAGGACCCGGTCACCGGCGAGCTCCACTTCTTCGCCTCCTCCCCCTTCCCGCCGTACCTGATCCACCACGTCGCCTCCGCCGACGGGAAGGTGCTGGAGAGCCAGGAGGTGCCGGGCGCGACCGCGGCGCTCAAGCACGACTTCGCGATCACCGAGCACTACGTGGTGTTCCTGGAGGGCTCCGTGACCTTCGACCCGGCCGAGCACTCGGGCATCCCGTACAGCTGGAACGACGAGCAGATCTCCCGGATCGGCGTCATGCCGCGCACCACGGCTGGGGCGGGCGGCCGGGCCCGCGAGATCCGCTGGTTCGAGATCGGGCAGGGCTACGGCATGCACTTCGCCAACGCCTACGAGGACGCGTACGGCCGGATCGTCGTCGAGGGCCCGACCGTGGGCCGGGACGGCTGGCAGCGCTCGTGGAACTGGTGGGTCGGCGCCGAGGACCGCGGGGCCGAGCCCAACTCCGGTTCGCGCAGCACCCGCTGGACCATCGACCTGGCGGCCGGATCGGTCAAGGAGGAGCTGACCGACGACCTCACCGTGGAGTTCCCGACCATCAACGAGGCCTTCCTCGGCATCGAGCACCGCTACCAGTACGCCCTGGCCTTCCCCGACGACCTGGGGATCGCCGCCCACACCCTCGTGAAGTACGACCGCACCACCGGCGCCCGGCAGCTGCTGCCCTTCGGTGCCGGCCGGCTCCCGAGCGAGGCCGTGTTCGTACCCGCGGAGGGCGCGGGCGCCTCGCAGGAGGACGCCGGGTACCTGCTGACCGTGGTGAGTGACCTGAAGGCGGACGCCTCGCAGCTGCTCGTCCTGGACGCCTCCGACCTGACCGTCCCGCCGGTCGCGACCATCCACCTGCCGCGCCGGGTCCCGGCGATGATCCACGGCTCCTGGATCCCCGACGCCGCCTGATCCGCCTCTCCCGGCGGCCCCCTCACGCCCCCTCACGAAGCCCCGAGTGCGCCAGCAGACGCGCTCGGGGCTCGCGGCGTTCGTCCCCCGCTGCCGCCCCACCCGCCGCCCGCACCGGGTGAGCCGCGTCTCACCTGGAGGCCGCCGCTTGTCTATGCAACGAGTTGCATAGCAGGATCGGGGTATGGCGCTCGAACATGCGATCCTCGTCTCCCTGCTGGAGAAGCCGGGTTCCGGCTATGAGCTGGCCCGCCGGTTCGAGCGGTCGATCGGCTACTTCTGGACCGCCACGCACCAGCAGATCTACCGCGTGCTCAAGCGTATGGAGAGCGACGGCCTGCTCGCCGTCCGTACGATCCCGCAGCAGGGCCGGCCGGACAAGAAGGAGTATTCGGCCGCGGGTCCCGGCCGGTCCGCACTCGCCCGGTGGCTGCACGAACCCATCGAACCGGAGAGCCTGCGCCACGACCTCGCCGTGAAGATCCGCGGGGCGGCCTTCGACGACCCGGCCTCCCTGATCCGCGAGGTCGAACGGCACCAGCAGGCCCACCGGGACCGCCTCGCGCGCTATCTGGCCGGCGAGCTGCGCGACTTCACCGGACCAGACGCCCCCGCACCGCTCGACGCCGGTCAGGAACTCCAGCACGTCGTGCTGCGCGGCGGGATCGCGCAGGAGCGGATGACGATCGCCTGGCTCGACGACGTCCTGGCCACCCTCCACCGGCTGGGCCGCCCGGCGCCGCCCGCGACCGACTGAGCCGCAACCGGGCCGCCCGCCCTCCTCCCTCTTCCCTCCCTCCGCGCAGCCGCGCGAACCTCGACTCCGACCCCTCGGAAGGTGATCCGCCGTGTCCGACCCTCTGCTGTTCCACCCGCACACCTACGACCCCGCCCACTTCGACCCGGAGACGCGCAGGCTGCTGCGCGCGACCGTCGACTGGTTCGAGGCCCGCGGCAAGCGGCGGATCATCGAGGACTACCGCACCCGTGCCTGGCTGGCCGACTTCCTCGCCTTCTCCGCCAAGGAGGGGCTCTTCGCGACCTTCCTGACCCCGGCCTCCGCCGCCGGGGAGGACGAGCCGGACAAGCGCTGGGACACCGCACGGATCGCGGCCCTCAACGAGATCTTCGGCTTCTACGGCCTCGACTACTGGTACGCCTGGCAGGTCACCATCCTCGGCCTGGGCCCGGTCTGGCAGAGCGACAACGCCGCCGCCCGCGAGCGCGCCGCGGGGCTCCTGTCGGAGGGTGAGGTGTTCGCCTTCGGCCTGTCCGAGAAGACGCACGGCGCCGACATCTACTCCACCGACATGCTGCTGGAGCCGGCCGCCGACGGTTCCGGCGGTTTCCGCGCGAGCGGCTCCAAGTACTACATCGGAAACGGCAACGCCGCCGGGCTCGTCTCCGTCTTCGGCCGCCGCACCGACGTCGAGGGCCCCGACGGCTACGTCTTCTTCGCCGCCGACAGCCGCCACCCGGCGTACCGGCTCGTGAAGAACGTCGTCGACTCCTCCAAGTACGTCAGCGAGTTCCGCCTGGAGGACTACCCGGTGGCCGCCGAGGACGTCCTGCACACCGGGCGGGCCGCCTTCGACGCCGCGCTCAACACCGTCAACGTCGGCAAGTTCAACCTCTGCACCGCCTCGATCGGCATCTGCGAGCACGCGATGTACGAGGCCGTCACGCACGCGCACAACCGGATCCTCTACGGCCGGCCCGTCACCGCCTTCCCGCACGTGCGCCGCGAGCTGGCCGACGCCTATGTCCGCCTCGTCGGGATGAAGCTGTTCAGCGACCGCGCCGTCGACTACTTCCGCTCCGCCGGTCCCGACGACCGCCGTTACCTGCTCTTCAACCCGATGACCAAGATGAAGGTCACGACGGAGGGCGAGAAGGTCATCGACCTGATGTGGGACGTGATCGCCGCCAAGGGCTTCGAGAAGGACAACTACTTCGCCCAGGCGGCCGTCGAGATCCGCGGGCTGCCGAAGCTGGAGGGCACGGTCCACGTCAACCTCGCCCTGATCCTCAAGTTCATGCGCAACCACCTGCTGGATCCGGCCGACTACGCGCCCGTGCCGACGCGGCTCGACGCGGCCGACGACGACTTCCTGTTCCGGCAGGGACCGGCCCGCGGTCTGGGCTCCGTACGCTTCCACGACTGGCGCCCGGCGTACGACGCCTACGCCGCCGTGCCGAACGTCGCCCGGTTCCGCGAACAGGCCGACGCGCTGGCCGAGTTCGCGGCCACCATCGCGCCCGACGAGGCGCAGGGCCGTGACCTGGACTTCCTCCTCTCGGTGGGGCAGCTGTTCGCCCTGGTCGTCCACGGTCAGCTGATCCTGGAGCAGGCCCGCCTGACGGACCTGGACGAATCCGTGCTGGACGAGCTGTTCTCGGTGCTCGTGCGCGACTTCTCCCAGCACGCCGTCGAACTGCACGGCAAGGACTCCAGCACGCCGGAGCAGCAGGCCTGGGCCCTGGCCGCCGTCCGCCGCCCGGTCGTCGACGAGGCCCGCGCGGCCCGCGTCTGGGCCCGCGTCGAGGCCCTCTCCGGCGCCTACGAGATGGCGCAGTAGCCACCCCCGCCCCTCGGCGGTCCGCACGCCACCGGTGTGCGGACCGCCGTGCGGACCTCAGGGGGCACGCGGCGGGCGTACGCGTCGGGCCGCGGCCCCGCCGGTCAGCGCAGGGATTCGGCCGGGGGGCGCTCGCGGAGGGCGCCGTAGGCGATGAAGTACGCCGGGATGCGGTTCAGCCATCGGGATTCGGTGACCAGTTCCGTCATCCGCTGGGCGCGTCGGGGGTTGCCGAAGGCGGTGCGGCCGGCGAGGAGCGGTTCGAAGACCTGGGTGTGGGCCAGGCGTTGCAGGCCCTGTGTCGCCACGGTGGTGGGCCAGCGGCGGGCCTGGACGCGGCGTACGTCGTGCAGCCCCACCGTGCCCTCGCGCAGCGGGCGCACGAGGTGGCGGGCCGCGGCGACCGCGTCCTGCACGGCGAGGTTGATGCCGATGCCGCCCACGGGCGACATCGCGTGGGCGGCGTCGCCGATGCACAGCAGGCCGGGGCGGTGCCACCGGCGCAGGCGGTCCAGTCGTACGTCGAGCAGTTTCACCTCGTCCCAGGAGGTGACGGCGCGGCGGCGGTCGGCCAGCCAGGGGGCGGCCTCCGCGAAGCGGGCCATGAAGCGCTCCAGGCCCTCGGCGCGGCGCTCGGTGTCGGTTCCCTTGGGGATGAGTGCCGCGCACTGCCAGTAGTCGCCCCGGTCGATGAGCGCGGTGAAGAACCGGTCGCCCAGGCCGCCGACGAGCCCGCTGGGGTCGTCCTGGTGGCGGGGCAGGCGGAACCACCAGGCGTCCATCGGGCACGGGAAGTGCTCCAGGCCGAGTTCGGGCAGCGCCCTGGCCAGTGAGCCGCGGCCGTCGCAGGCGACGGTCAGGGTGGCCCTGAGTTCGCCGGTGGCGCCGTCCGCGGTGCGGTGGCGCACGCCGCGCACGCGGCCGCCCTCGATGAGGAAGCCGGTCGCCTCGGTGTCCATGCGCAGGCGGAAGGAGGGTTCCCGGCCCGCTTCGTCGGCGAGGAGGTCGAGGAGGTCCCACTGGGGCACCATCGCGATGTAGTTGTACTTGCCGTGCAGCGCGCCGATGTTCCCGACGGTGACCAGTGACCGGTCCGGCCCGATGGGCAGCTGCACCGTGGTGACGCGGCGCTGCGGCAGCCGGGCGAAGCGCTCGGCGAGGCCGATGTCGTCCAGGAGCGACAGGGTGCTGGGGTGCACGGTGTCACCGCGGAAGTCGCGCAGGAAGTCCCCGTGTTTCTCCAGGACCGTGACCTCCACCCCGGCGCGGGCCAGCAGGAGCGCCAGCACCATTCCGGCCGGGCCGCCCCCCACGACGCAGCAGGTCGTTCGCTCCACGGCGCACCGCTCCCTTCGCAAACATCGGGGACCGGGCGATCCCCAGGGACGTCATACCGCACCGGCGGCGAGGGCCCGGGCAGGACACCCCCGGGTCGCGCGTAGGCTCGACCCGTGCCAGCCTCTCGTCTCCACCGCGTCGCCGTCCTCGTCCTGGAGGGCGCGAAGCCGCTCGACGTCGGCATCCCTGCGCAGGTCTTCACGACCCGCGCGAGCATGCCGTACGAGGTGCGGGTGTGCGGTGCGGCGCCCGGGCTCGTGGCCGGCGGTGACGGGCTGTCGTACCACGTGACGCACGGGCTGGACGCCCTGGCGTGGGCCGACATCGTCTTCGTTCCCGGCTACCGCTTCCCGGACCGCGAGGACCCGCCGCGGCCCGTCATCGACGCGCTGGTCGCCGCCTACGAGCGGGGCGCGCGGCTCGCCGCCATCTCGACGGGGGCGTTCGCGCTCGCCGCGACCGGCCTGCTCGACGGCAGGCGCGCCACGACGCACTGGCACTACGCCCGGGCCCTCGCGGCCAAGCACCCGCTCGTCCGGGTCGACGAGAACGTCCTGTTCGTCGACGAGGGCAGCGTCCTCACCTCGGCGGGCGCCGCCTCCGGCATCGACCTGTGCCTGCACATCCTGCGCAGCGACCTGGGTGTGGCCGCGTCCAACCACGCGGCGCGGCGCCTGGTCGCCGCCCCGTACCGCAGCGGCGGCCAGGCGCAGTACGTGCCGCGCAGCGTGCCCGAGCCGCTCGGTGAGCGGTTCGCCGCCACCCGGGAGTGGGCGCTGATCCGGCTCGGCGAGCCGCTCACGCTGGAGTCGCTGGCCCGGCACGCCGGGGTGTCGCCCCGTACGTTCTCGCGGCGGTTCGCGGAGGACACCGGGTACACGCCGATGCAGTGGGTCATGCGCGCCCGCGTCGACGTGGCCCGGGAGCTCCTCGAACGCTCCCAGCGCGGCGTCGAGCAGATCGCCGCCGACGTCGGCCTGGGTACGGGCGCGAACCTGCGGCTGCACTTCCAGCGGATCCTGGGCACCACCCCGACCGAGTACCGGCGCACCTTCACGAAGGGCGAATAGGCCGGTGGAGGGCCTGTGAGGAGCTCGCCACCCTCTTGGCGAGATCCTTTTGAACAGTGGCGATCACGCCGCTGTCGTGGGCGGGCGCGGGCGGCGAACCTGATGGCGAACGAAAGGGACTCGCTCATGACTCGCATCGCCATCAACGGATTCGGCCGCATCGGACGCAACGTGCTGCGCGCGCTGCTCGAACGCGACAGCGACCTCGAGGTCGTCGCCGTCAACGACCTCACCGAGCCGAAGGCCCTCGCACGGCTGCTGGCGTACGACAGCACCTCGGGCCGGCTCGGCCGCCCGGTGACCGTCGACGGGAACACCCTGGTCGTCGACGGCCGCCGCATCACGGTGCTGGCCGAGCGGGAGCCGGAGCAGCTGCCGTGGGCCGAGCTCGGCGTCGAGATCGTGCTGGAGGCCACCGGCCGCTTCACCTCGGCCGAGGCCGCTCGCGCCCACCTCAAGGCGGGCGCCAAGAAGGTCCTGGTCAGTGCGCCCTCGGACGGTGCCGACGTCACGCTGGCGTACGGTGTCAACACCGACGCCTACGACCCGGCCGTGCACACCATCGTCTCGAACGCGTCGTGCACGACCAACGCGCTGGCCCCGCTGGCCGCCGTCCTGGACGAGCTCGCGGGCATCGAGCACGGCTTCATGACGACGGTGCACGCCTACACGCAGGAGCAGAACCTGCAGGACGGTCCGCACCGCGACCCCCGCCGCGCCCGCGCCGCCGGTGTCAACATCGTCCCGACCTCGACGGGCGCCGCGAAGGCGATCGGCCTGGTGCTGCCGCAGCTCGACGGCAAGCTGCAGGGCGACTCGATCCGCGTGCCGGTACCGGTCGGTTCCATCGTGGAGCTCAACACGACGGTCGCCCGCGAGGTGACGCGCGAGGAGATCCTGGAGGCGTACCGCGCCGCGGCCGCAGGCCCGCTGGCCGGCGTGTTGGAGTACTCGGACGACCCGCTGGTGTCGTCGGACATCACCGGCAACCCCGCCTCGTCGATCTTCGACTCGGAGCTCACCCGCGTCGACGGCCGCCACGTCAAGGTCGTCGCCTGGTACGACAACGAGTGGGGCTTCTCGAACCGCGTGATCGACACCCTCACCCTCCTGGCCGCGGGCTGAGCAGCCGCCCCGCCGTCAGTGACCCGCGCTCCGGCCGGCCCCTCGGGCCGGCCGGAGCGTGCCGTTTTCAGAAGTCCCCGTAGCGCATGCGGCCGAGGGCCGTCATCGGCCGGTCGTGGGCGGCTACCGGGGCGGGCAGGCACGTGGAGCCCGTGAGGTAGCGGTCCACGGCGGCGGCCGCCGCCCGGCCCTCGGCGATGGCCCACACCACGAGCGACTGCCCACGGCCCGCGTCGCCGGCGACGAAGACCCCCGGTGCCCGCCCGCCGCTCGCCGCGAAGCCGGCGTCCCGCGCGTAGTTGCCGCGCTCGTCGTACTCCAGGCCCAGCTGGTCGCGCAGGCCGCCCGCCCGCTCGGGGCCGCAGAAGCCGAGGGCGAGCAGGACCAGCCCGGCCGGTACGACCCGTTCCGTGCCCGCCAGGGGGCTGCGGCCCACCGGCTCGACGGCTGTCAGGTGCAGGGCCCGTACCCGGCCCGAGGCGTCCCCCTCGAAGCGCAGGGTGGCGCAGGCGAACAGCCGCGGGTCGCGGCCCTCGCGCCCGCGGGCCTCGTGGTGGGCGTGGGAGATCCGGTACGTCTTCGGGTAGACGGGCCAGGGTTCGTCGTCGGTGCGGCCCGGGCCGGGTTCGGGGTTGATGTCGAGCTGGACCACGGAGATCGCGCCCTGCCGCAGGGCCGTCCCCATGCAGTCGGACCCGGTGTCTCCGCCTCCGACGATGACCACGTGCCTGCCTTCGGCGGTGATGGGCGACCGGGACCAGTCACCCTCCCTCACCCGGTTGGCGCAGGTCAGGTACTCCATGGCCTGGTGGATGCCGTGGAGCTCGCGGCCGGGGACGGGCAGTTCCCTGCGCTCGCCGGCTCCGATCGCGACGACGACGGCGTCGCAGCGGCCGCGCAGCGCGGCGGCATCGGCATCTCCCGCGGCGGGCGTGCCCTCGGTGCCTCCCACGTCGTGTCCCGTGACGAACACCGTGCCCTCGGCCCGCATCTGCTCGATCCGGCGGTCCAGGTGCGCCTTCTCCATCTTGAACTCGGGGATGCCGTAGCGCAGCAGGCCGCCGATCCGGTCGGCCCGCTCGTGGACCGTGACCGCGTGCCCGGCCCGGGTCAGCTGCTGCGCGGCGGCCAGGCCGGCCGGCCCGGAGCCTATGACGGCCACGGTCTTGCCGCTGTGCCGCGCCGGCGGGCTCGCCGCCATGTAGCCGCGGCGCAGGCCCTCGTCCACGATGGCCTGCTCGACGTTCTTGATGGTCACCGGGTCGGCGTTGATCGTGAGGACGCAGGCGTCCTCGCAGGGGGCCGGGCAGAGCCTTCCGGTGGCCTCGGGGAAGTTGTTGGTCGCGTGCAGCCGGTCGTACGCCGCGCGCCAGTCGGCGTGCGCGGCGTAGGCGTTCCACTCGGGTATGAGGTTCCCGAGGGGGCAGCCGGTGTGGCAGAAGGGGATCCCGCAGTCCATGCAGCGGTCGGCCTGCCGGGAGACGAGCGGGAGCAGGGCCTGGCCGGCGTGGACCTCGCGCCAGTCGCCGAGCCGTTCCTCGACGGGCCGGGCCGGGACGGGCTCGCGGGGGATCCGGAGGAAGCCGAACGGATCGGTCACTCGCCGCCTCCCTGGATCGTTCGCGGCGGGGTGTACGGGGGTGCGCACCGCGGTCCCGGCGCGCGCGTGAAGTGGCGGTCCGACCAGGTTACGCCGCCGCGGTGGCGGGTGCGCGGGGCCGCGCGCGGCCCTGCGCACCCGCTGGGGTCACCCGCGCAGCAGGGCGCAGACGAAGTCCTCCTGGACCTCCCGGACGCGCGCGAGCAGCTCGGGGTTGTTGGTCAGGGACGTCTGGGTGGTGATCGTGAAGGTCAGCGAGCGCTTTCCGTCCGCCGTGGCCGCCGCCAGCTGCGTGTAGCCGGGCGTGTTGCCGGTGTGGCCGTACACGGTGCCGCAGCGGGTGGTGTAGCGGTAGACGGCCAGGCCCGCCGCGGTGCGGCCGGGGCCGGGGGGCTGGGACAGCGCGCCGGGGATGAAGCGGAACTGCTCGCGGCGGGTGCGGTCCGAGAAGAGGGCGCCGCCCGCGTAACCGCGGATGAAGGCGGTCAGGTCCTTGGGTGTCGAGACGATGCCGCCCGCCGCCCAGGCCCCCGAGGCGCTCACGGCCTCGCTGACGTCGACGGGCTCGTCCTGCGGGTCGATCTGGTAGCCGTGGAGGAAGGGTTCGGGGAGCCGGTAGCCCTGGGGCAGGCTGGTGGCGGTCAGGCCGAGCGGCCGGTACACGAGCTCGCGCAGCAGGGTCTCGTAGCGGCGTCCGGTGACGGCCTCGGCCATGAGGGCGACGGCGATGTTGTCGGAGTTGGAGTACTCGTAGCGGCTGCCCGGCCGGAACGCGAGGTCCTCGTCGGCGACGAAGTCCAGCAGGCGCCGGGAGTCGAAGTGGTGGCGGGGGTCCTCGGAGATGATGTCGATGAACCCCTGCGACGCCGAGTAGTCGGGAACTCCGCTGGTGTGATTGAGGAGTTGGCGCAATGTCACTTCGTGCCACCGGTCGGGCTGATCGGGCAGTACCTCGCCGATCGTGTCGTCCAGGCGCAGTCGCCCGCGGTCGACGAGGCTCAGCGCCACCGCTCCGCTGAAGGCCTTGGCGACGCTGGCGATCCGCATGTGGTCGGTCGCGCTCGGCGGCCTGCCGCTCTCCACGTCGGCCACGCCCGCGCGGTAGACCTCCCTGCGGTCCCCGTCGCGCAGGACGGCGATGACTCCGGGGGGCCCGTCGGGGCGCTCGACCAGTGCGCGGAGCTCCTGGCGGAGGGCCGCTCCGCGGTCCGGCGGTGGGTTGCGGTCCGCCGCCGCCTGCGCGGGCAGTACGGCGGCGCCCAGCAGGGCGCCGCACACGGCGGTGGCGGCGGCCAGGCGCAGCGGGGGGCGGATCCGGCGGGCGCGGCCGTACGGGCGTGGGGACACGGCGGAACCTCCAGGGGAGAGACGGGGCGCGGGGCCCACGATGGCAGGGGGCCCGCTGTTGGCGGCGCTGACGCGCCCGCGCCCGGCGGGCCGTGGCCCATCCGGCCCTGGCGGGCGCCCTCGATGAGGGTCCGCCCCGACTCTCCACGCCGGACCTTCCCTTCATTGCACATTCATGAACAGAACCTCACATTCGAAGGTCGGAAGGCGAATTCGATCTACGATCCATCCATCCCTTCCTCTGGCTCTTCCTCTGCACATGGATCACACAATGATTTCTGCACTGCCGCGCCGACGTACCCTGATCGCCGCTTCCGCCGCCACCGTCCTCGCGCTCCTCGTGTCCGGCTGCGGCGCCGGCGGAGGGGAGACCCACCGCATCCGGGTCGGGGTGTCCGGTGACTCGCCGGAGTGGGACGTCCTCGCGAAGGAGGCCGCGAAGGAGGGCCTCACCGTCGAAACGGTCGTCTTCGACGACTACTCACTGCCCAACAAGGCGCTCAGCGCGGGCGACATCGAGCTCAACGCCTTCCAGCACCTGGTCTTCCTGGCCCAGTCGAACACCGAGAACAAGACCGACATCGCCCCCATCGCGGCGACCACCGTGGTCCCCCTCGGCCTCTACTCCCGCAAGCACAAGCAGCTGGCCGACCTCCCGGACCGGTCCGAGATAGCCGTGCCCAACGACCCGGCCAACCAGGGGCGCGCCCTGCGCGTGCTGGAGCAGGCGAAACTCGTCGAACTGCGCCCCGAGGCAGGCCTCTTCGCCACGCCCGACGACATCACCGCCAACCCCCGGCACATCAGGCTCACCCCGGTGAACGCCCAGCAGACCCCCCGCACCCTCCAGGACGCGGACGCCGCCGTCATCAACGACGGCGTCGCCGAACTCGCCGGCATCAAGGCCGACACCGCGCTGTACAAGGACGACCCCGCCGCCCCGCAGTCCGTCCCCTACCTCAATGTCATCGCCGCCCGGGCGGACCAGAAGGACAACGAGGACTACCGGAAGATCGTCGAGCTCTACGCCTCCCAGGCCGTGCAGGACGAGGTCCGCCGCACCAGCAACGGCACCGCGCACCACGTCGAGCTGCCCGCCGCCGCCCTCCAGGCCGAGGTCGGCCGCATCCAGAAGCAGCTGAAGCGATGACCGCCGCTGTGGAACTGCGCGACGTCGCCAAGGAGTTCCCGGGCGGAGCGTGCGCCGTCGACGGCGTCAGCCTCTCCGTCGAGGCGGGCACGGTCTTCGGGGTCGTCGGCCACAGCGGCGCGGGGAAGTCCACGCTGCTGCGCCTGGTCAACGGCCTGGAGGAGCCGACCTCGGGCAGCGTCCTGGTGGACGGACAGGACCTCTCGGCCCTCGGCGAGCGCCGGCTGCGTCCCGTCCGGCGCGAGATCGGCATGATCTTCCAGCAGTTCAACCTGTTCCGCTCGCGCACCGTGCTCGGCAACGTGCTCTACCCGCTGCGCCTGGCCGGCACGGACCGTTCGCAGGCCCGGGCCCGCGCCGAGGAGACCCTCGAATTCGTCGGCCTGGCCGGCCGCGGCGCGCGCTACCCCGAGCAGCTCTCGGGCGGCCAGCGCCAGCGCGTCGGCATCGCCCGGGCCCTCGCCACCCGCCCGAAGGTCCTCCTCTGCGACGAGGCGACCTCCGCCCTCGACCCGCAGACCACGGGAGAGGTTCTGGCCCTCCTCGGCCGTGTCAACCGGGAGCTGGGGGTCACGATCCTCCTGATCACCCACGAGATGGAGGTCGTACGGACCCTGTGCGACCGCGTCGCCGTCATGGAGGACGGCAAGGTCGTCGAGAGCGGCGAGGTGTACGAGGTCTTCGCGCGGCCCCGGCACGCGACCACCGCCGCCTTCGTCCGCTCCGAGCGGCACAGTGAGCCGGACTCCGCACTCCTGGAGCGGCTGCGCGCCCGCCACCCGGGACGCCTGGTCACGCTGCCCGTCGTCGACGGCAGCCCCGCGCTGGACGGCCTCTCGGAACTCCTGCAGCTCCACGGGGTCGACTTCACCCTCGTCCACGGCGGCGTCGGGGAGGTCCGGGGACGGCCCCTGGGCAGCGTGACCCTGGAACTGCGCGGGAAACCCGCCGCGGTCGAGGCCGTCGTCGCCGGGCTCCGCGTACCCGGCCGGGTGGAAGCGGGTGTCCGGTGAAGGCGGACTGGAGCACGTTCTGGCCCAAGGTCCTCGACGCCACCGGCGAGACCGTCTACATGGTGCTGATCACCCTGGCACTGTCGACCGTCGGCGGACTGGCCGTAGGGCTCACGCTGTACGCCACCCGCAAGGGCGGTGTGCTGCCCAACCGGTTCGTGCACGCGGTCCTGGGCACGCTCATCAACGTCATCCGGCCCGTGCCGTTCATCATCGCGATCGTCGCGCTCGCGCCGGTCACCCGCGGGGTCGTCGGCACGATGATCGGCACGAACGCCGCCATCTTCCCGATGACGGTCGTCGCGACCTTCGGTGTCGCCCGCATCGTGGAGTCCAACCTGCTCGCCGTCGAACCCGGGGTGATCGAGGCGGCACGGTCGATGGGCGCGAGCCCGCTGCGGATCCTGCTCACGGTCCTCGTCCCCGAAGCGCTCGGTCCGCTGGTCCTGGGCCTGACCTTCATGCTCGTGGCGCTGATCGACTTCTCCGCGGTGGCCGGCACCGTCGGCGGAGGAGGCGTCGGCAACCTGGCCATGACCTACGGCTACCTGCGCTTCGACACCTCGGTGATGGTCGTGACCGTGCTCGTGCTGATCGCGCTCGTCCAGACGGCCCAGCTGCTCGGCAACCTGGTGTCCCGCAAGGTGCTCCGCCGCTGACAGCGGGCTACGGTCGGGATGTTTCAGGTCGCGGCGAGCGAGCAAGCGCCAGGTGACCGGAACCCGATCGAGGAGGCACGCGGAATGGCGGACGAGGGCAAGGGCCAGGACGTGGTCGCGGTGATCCTGAAGGACCACCGGACGATGGAGGAGCTGTTCCGCCGGATGCGGAGCATCGAGGCCGACCGCGAGGCCGCCCGGGACCAGTTCTCGGCGCTGCTCATCGCCCACGGCGAGGCCGAGGAGACCAAGGTCTACGGCGCGCTCAAGCGCTTCAGGGACATCGACGACGACGAGGTGGAGCACGGCGAGGAGGAGCACGCCGAGGGCAACGAGGCGCTGCTGAAGCTCATGGAGGTCGACGACGTCGGCTCCGACGAGTGGGACGAGCGCCTGGAGGACCTCGTCAAGGCGGTCACCCACCACCTGGACGAGGAGGAGCGGACGATCCTCAACGGCGCCCGGGAGAACGTCCCGGACGAGCGCCGGGCCGAGCTGGGTGCCGCGTTCCTGGAGGAGCGGAGGAAGCAGCTGGCTTCGGACTGCGGCAGCATCGAGAACGTCCGCAGGATCGTGGGGAAGTGACGGCCCCCGGCCGGGACGTCAGAGGGCGAGGCCCTCGATGAGTTCCGCGCCGGGGAGCTGCGCGAACAGCGTGCCGGGGGCGATCAGTCTGCCGCGGCGGCGACCACTGCCGACGAGCACGTACGGCATGTCGACGACCACCGGACTGATCAGGAGCGGCCAGCTCTCCGGCAGCCCCAGCGGGGTGATGCCGCCGCACTGTGATGCCGCCGCACTCCATTCCCGTCAGCTCGACCGCCGTGCCCATCGGCGCGAGGCGCGAAGGACACCTTGCGCGCGCCAAGGTGGCGCCGGACGGCGCCGTTGACGTCGATCCGGCCGGCCGAGGGGACCAGGCAGGCCGCGAGGGTGGTCGCACCGCCGCGCTTGGCGGCGACCACCACACAGTTCGCCGACTGGCCGAGGAGGTCCTGCCCGGAGTGCGCGACGAAGGCTGCGGTGTCCGCGGTGTCGGGGTCGGTGTCCACGTAGAGGATCTGGTCGGCGGGGACGTCACCGGCCCAGCCCGCGACCGCCCCGGCCACGGGCGGCACGAGTTCCGCGAGGCAGTCGGGAGCCGGCACGGCGTGGTCGAAAGGCGCTGGGGGAGCCCGTATGTCCGCACGTTAACACCGCCCGCCGTCCGCCTGTACCGAGAGGGAGCGCGGGGTGACCGGCGGCGGCGCGGGCAGCCGGAGCGGGCTGCTGCCCGGGGTGACCGCCCCCAGGACGCGTGGGCCCGCGGCGCCGGTGCAGCCGGGCGCGTTGCCCGGGAGGCCGTGCAGGGTGAGGTATCCGAGTACGGCGAACGCGTACGCCTCCTTGGCCGCGGCGGGCAGCCCGAGCTCCTCCGAGGTGCGCAGCGGCGTGCCGGCCAGCTCGGCTCGGAGCATCGCCGTGAGCGTCGGGTTGCGCACCCCGCCTCCCGAGGCGAAGACCTCGGTGGCTCCCAGGGGCCGCAGCGCGTCGGCGACGGTCCGGGCGGTGAGGCGCGTGAGCGTGGCGACGACGTCCTGGGGCGGGACCTGCCCGAACTCCGCGAGTCGGGACCGGAGATACCCCGCGTGGAAGAGTTCCTTGCCGGTGGTCCGGGGCGCGGGCAACCGGTAGTACGGCTCGGTGAGCATCCGCCGCAACAGCCCATCGTGCACGCGTCCGGCGGCCGCGAGCGCGCCGTCCTCGTCGTACGCGAGGCTCCCGCCGGTGAGTTCACGTACCGCGGCGTCGATCAGCGCGTTGCCCGGGCCGGTGTCGAAGGCCACGGGGTCCGCGTGCCGGGGAACGACGGTGACGTTGGCGATCCCCCCGATGTTCAGGGCGGCCGGTACGCCGGGGCGGCCGCGCAGCAGCATCAGGTCGATCAGGCTGACCAGTGGCGCGCCCTGCCCGCCGGCCGCGACGTCGCGCGGCCGGAAGCCGGAGACGACCGGGCGGCCGGTGGCCTCCGCGATCCAGGCGGGTTCGCCGAGCTGCAGCGTGCCGTGGACCTGTCCGCCCGCGGCCCAGTGGTACACGGTCTGCCCGTGCGAGGCGATCAACTCCGCTTTCCCCTTGCACAGTTCGCGGTCGGCCCGGACGGCGAGCCGCCCGAAGGCCTGCCCGATGCGGGTGTCGAGCCGGCACACGTCGGCGAGTGTGGTGCGGGCGGGCGGCAGGGCCGTGGCCAGCTCGGTGCGCAGCTCGGCCGGGTAGGGCTCGCTGACCATGCCCAGCGGGGTGAGGCGCAGTGCGCCGTCGTCCCCGGGCCGGTGTACGAGGTCACAGGCCGCGGCGTCCACGGCGTCGTACGAGGTCCCGGACATCAGGCCGATCACCCTCATCGCAGCGGCTCCCGGTGGTCGTTGCCGCGCAGGGTCAGCAAGGCCGGCACGCTGAGGGCGCAGGCCGCGGCGGCGTACTGGGCGGGGGCGGCCGTGTTGCCGGTCCGTGCGGCGAGTGCGGTGATGAAGAGCCCCGCGCAGCCGGAGAAGACGGCGTTGGCGAGGGCGTAGGAGAGCCCGAGGCCGGTGCAGCGGACGCGCCTTGGGAACATCTCGGCGAGCATGGCCGGTCCCGGTCCGGCGAGCAGGCCGACGAGCGCGCCCGCCGTCAGCACGGCCGCGACCCGGACCTGCGTGGCGGTACCCGGCGACTGGAGCAAGTCCAGGAGGGGGAGGGCGAGTACGGCCACCCCGAGCGCACCGCAGAGCATGACGGGACGCCGGCCGACGCGGTCGCTGAGCAGTCCCGCGGGCAGGATCGACGCGGCGAATCCGAGGTTGACGAGGGTCGTGGCCAGCAGGGCGTCCCGGAACGACGCCCCCAGCGCGGACTGGAGATGCGACGGCAGCACGACGAGGAAGGCGTATCCGGCCGCCGACCAGCCCATGATCCGCCCGATGCCGAGGACGACGGCACGGGCCTGCTCCCGTACGCCGGTTGGCCCGGCCGGGTCCGTCGCGCCGGTCGCGGTCCCGGACGCGGCCGGGGGCGGGGACGGTGGTTCCGCCAGCGCCGTGCGCAGCCACAGCGCGACCGCACCGAGGGGCAGGGCCAGCAGGAACGGGATGCGCCACCCCCAGGTGTACAGGGCCGCGGCGGGCAGGACCGTCGCCAGGGCCGCGGCCGTGGCGGCTCCGGCCAGTAGGCCGAGGGCGACGGTGAAGGACTGCCATGCGCCGTAGAGACCACGGCGGCCGGGCGGCGCGTACTCGGCCATCAGGGAGACCGCACCCCCGAACTCGCCGCCTGCGGACAGCCCTTGGAGTACGCGCAGGAAGGTGAGCAGCCAGGGGGCCGCGGCGCCGATGTCGGCGCGCGTGGGAAGGAGCCCGATCAGCGTGGTGGCGAGCGTCATGAGCCCGATGACGAGGACGAGGGTGGGGCGTCGGCCGAACCGGTCGCCGATGCGCCCGAACAGGAGGGCGCCGACGGGCCGGAAGAAGAAGGCGAGGGCGAACGAGGCGTAGGTGGCGACCAGCGCTTCGGCGCCGCCCTGAACTGCCGCCCCCGCGACCGTTCCCGCAGCCGTTCCCGCCTGCGGGGTGAAGAAGTTGGCCGCGATGACGGTGGCGAAGCAGCCGTAGACGCCGAACTCGTACCACTCGACGAGGTTGCCGGCCGAACCGGCGAGCAGGGCCCGGCGGGCTGCGGCGTGCGGCGGCGGCGCCGGGGGCAGGTCGGTCGTGGTCACCCGTGCTGCGTGCCCGTTCGGAAGCGGGCCGATGCCTGTCGGCATCCCGATTCAGCACATCGGCGGTGGCGCCGTCGTCGCGTCGTCACGGTATGTAAATCATCCATGCCTATCATCTCGAATCGAACGCAAAATCGGGACAAATCACATCGTGTCCGAAGCGGCCGGGGCAGGACGTCCGGGAAAACTGGTCCGCCGTCAGAGCCAAGACGACTGCCACCGAGAACAGGACCAGGCCGCTGATCTGAATTTGTCGCCCGCCAACCGATTGCGGAGGTGTCACGATGTCCTGCTCCAGGACCGACTTCCGAAAGGCCCTCAAGGGCACTTCTCCGATGTGCTGTTGCCCGCGAGTGCGTGCGGTCTTCTTCATACTGCTCCTCGCGGCCGGCGCCCTGACCGGCCCCACGGACCCGGCTCACGCGGCACCGTCGTACGGCGAGAAGGCCGTCGCGGTGGCCGCCTCCAAACAGGGCTCGCCGTACGCCTACGGCGCCACAGGCCCCAAACGCTTCGACTGCTCGGGCCTCACCCTCTACGCCTTCAAGAAGGCCGGCAAACGCCTTCCGCGCACGGCCGAGCAGCAGTACGAACACACACGCCACATCCCCAAGGCCGATCGCACGGCCGGTGACCTGGTCTTCTTCCCCCGAGGAGGGACCATGGGCCACGTCGGCATCTACGCCGGCGACAACAGGATCTGGCACGCTCCCCGCCCCGGCACGACCGTGCGCCTGGAGCGGATCTGGAGCGAAGCGGTCCGCTACGGACGCGCCACCTGATCAGCAACCTTCCGCGTCCGCGCTCGCGCCCGCGCTCGCGCCCGCGCTCACCGCCGGACCGGCGGTGGCAGCCGCACGCACGCGTGCACGTCGGCCGAACCCGGGTCACCGATCCCTTCTCGGTGGCACACGTGACCCGGAAGCGGGCGACGGCACCGCGCAGCCGCCCGGCACGGCCTCGGGCACAAGCCCAGGCCCAGGCCTAATGCAGCCGCCAGGTGAGCTTCCCGCCGCCGACCCAGCGGACGGCGTCCGGATCGTCGAGGTCGTGGATGGTGATCCCCGCGTCCGCGGCCGCCAGGATCACATCGGTCATGGATGTCGCCATGCGGACCATCTCCCCGTCGATCTCGACGATCCGGAAGGGCGGGTCGCCGGGCTGCACCCCCAGGACGGTGACTCGCGGCGAGGACATGTACGGGCTCATGCTCTCTGTCATGCGGAGATCGTTCCATGCCGGACCCCGTGTCCGCTCGATTGGGCAGCGCGTCGGACACCCGCAATGACACACCCGCGGGTGCTGTCGGTGCGCTCGTGCGCGATCGACACATGACACCGCCGTCTCCTCTCCCCCGACGACACCCCCCGGTGGCGGGACGGCTCGGCGGGCTGCCGGACCTGCCCCTCGACGCGCCCTGGCCCGAATGGCAAGGGCACGGCCCGCTGGGCGGCCGGCGACAGCGGCCTCGCCCTGGCCCGCCTCCGGCGGGCGCCTCGAAGACGAGGACTGCATGGTCTACCCGAGTGACCCCGAGACCCGGCCCTGGCGGCGAGCCGCTCCGAGGAGGCCGTGTTCGATCTGAGTACGCGTACTGAGTACGTGCGCTCTGACGCGGCCGGCCGAACGGCACCACGATGGTGATCACCAAGGCCCCACGGCCGACCCACCCGGGCATCACGAGGAGTCCCATGCGTTCAGGACCGGTGCGTACCTTCGCCGGAACCACCTTCGGCAACTGGCTTTCGCGGGCCTACCTCGGCTCGGCCGTGCTCCTGCTGCTGATAGGCGCCGGGGACGGCGGCAACCAGGCGGCCGGGGTGTTCGCCCTGATGCTGGCCGTCCCCACCGGGGCCCTGCTGCTGTCGGTGGTCAATTCGCTGGGAGCATGGGCACAGACCGACGCGAGCATGTGGTGCATCCTGGCGTTCTCGTACGTCTTCCAGGCCTGGCTGCTGGGCCTGGTCGTCCGCGCGGTCCGCCGGGGGCCGCTCCGCGCGGACCTCTGACCGCACCGGCGCGGGCGGAATTCGCCGAGGTCAGAGCCTCGCGGATGCGGTCCGGTCGATCATCGGCAACCCTGGCCGTGGGGGACGGACGCAAAGGAGACCGTCGTGTCGATGATGGACAAGCTCAAGCAGATGCTGCGCGGCCACGAGAGCCAGGCCGACCAGGGCATCGACAAGGCCGGCGACTTCGTCGACGGCAGGACCCAGAACAAGTACAGCAGCCAGGTCGACACCGCCCAGGACAAGCTCAAGGAGCAGCTGCGCCGCGACCAGGGCAACCCCCCGCCGCCCCAGGCCTGACCCTCGGCTCCCGTCCCGCGGCTCCCGCCGGGGTGGCCGGTTACGGCGGCGGCTTCGGTGCGGGCCGGTAGCAACGCAGGGCCCGCCGGGGTGGCCGGGTTTCCGCTGGGCGGGATGGAACGGGTGGGGCGGTGCCCCGCCGGAGTATCTCCTCGGCTCGCGCGGTTCGGCATGTCGCGGCTGTACCCGGCGGTGCGCGCTCGTCCTGCGGGGACACTCCGCCGTGTCCCCACCCCACGCCAGCGCTTCGGTGTCCCCGGAACCGGGCTCGTACAGCTGGAGCGGGGACGGGGAGGGGTGTCCCCGCAGGACGAGCGCGCAACCACCCCCCACAGCCGCGAAGTGCCCGCCAGGCGCGAGCCGAGGAGATACCCCTCGGCGGCACCGCGACCGACCCCCACCGCGACCGGATCCCGCCCCGCCGCCCCGCCAGGGGTACGGGACCGCGACCGGATCCCGCCCGGCCCCCCGCGAGGGGTACGTCACCCTGACGACGAGGCGCTGGTCGCCGGAGGAGTCCTCGCGCGGCACGCCGGCTCGGGAGCACGCACGGGCGTGGTGACCACCACATGGGCAGCTGATACGCCTCGCGCGTCCGAACTCGCCGACGCCGTAAGGATCCTCGGGGCAGGTGTGCCGCGCATGCTCGGCCATGCCGACGCCCGTGTTCCCGCGTCGGCGCCCGGGCGGGCGCGCCTGCTGGACGTCCCGCTCGACGATGTCGTCGGCGAAATCGTTCGGCATACAAGGGAGTTCCGGCCCGAAGTCATCGTCACCCACGACGCCTACGGGCAGTTGATGGGCCATCCGGATCACGTCCACACCCACCGGGTGACGCTCCTCGCCGCACACGCCGCAGGCCTCCCGCACCTGTACCCCGAGGCCGGTGAGCCGTGGCAGCCCGCGGCCCTCCACCTGGCCACGCATCCGGAGTCGGGGGTGGGGGAACTCGGGCCGCTCCTGTCCCGGGTCGGCGAGAAGCTGCTCAGCGTGCCGGACGCCCACGTCGACGCGACCGTGGACGTGGGGCCGTGGCTCCGGCAGAAGTGGGCCGCCATCCTCGCCCACCGCAGCGAGGCGGCGCGGGAGCGCTCGCTGCCCGGCATCCTGGCCCGCCTGCCCGCCGAGACCCGCAGGCGGATCATCTCCACCGAGTACTTCACGCGCCTGGAGCTACGGCCGTGAAGCGGTGACCCGGTGCGCCGCGGAGCCTGCCGGGCGGCAGCCTGCGGCCGAAGGCGAGCAGGAGGAGGTCCTGGGCCGCACCGAGGACGGGCGCCCCGGAGCCGTACGACCAGTCCAGGTCCTCGGCGCGCAGCTGCACACCGTCGATGTCCACGCCGAAGAACCTCAGTCCGCCGGGCCGGATTCCGGCGAGCAGCACGCGCAGCCGGTCCTCGGGGACTTGCCGGTCGAGGCCGAGGGCGACCGTGATGTCGAGTCCGTGCACCACGTCGTGGCCGAGGGCGGCCGCGAGCCCGCCGACCGGCGGTGTCCACGGGTGGTGGGCCCCGTCCCGCAGGAACCCGGCGAGCTCGGCGGGGGCATGGGCGGCCGCGTCCCTGCGTGCGACCCGGTCGGTCATCCGGTGCAGGTTCCCGCGCGCCCGGGCCAGTTGGCCCACGGTCGCGGGCAGGGAGAGCCGGAACCCCATCGACATGTGGGCCGCGACCTCACGGACCCGCCAGCCCGCGCACAGGCTGGGCTCGTCCCACTGGTCGTCCCGTAGGCCGTCGAGCAGATCGGCCAACTCCTGGCGTTCCGCCGCGATGAAGGTCCTGAGCTCGTCCTTGTGCCCCTGCCGAGAACTCGTGTTCGCCATGCGGTCCAGCCTGGCGGCAACGGGCCCATACCTCCAATAGATTGATGTGCTGCGCATTAGAATCGGCGGTTATGGAACTCCGCCAGTTGCGCTATCTCGTCGCCGTCGTCGACGAGGGCGGATTCACCCGTGCCGCCGCCCGGCTGCATCTGGCCCAGCCCGGGCTCAGCGCCCAGATACGGCAGTTGGAGAAGGAGCTCGGGCAGCCGCTGCTCGACCGGTCCGGCCGGTCGGTGACGCCGACCGAGGTGGGCCGGGCCGTGCTGCCGTACGCGCGGGCAGCGCTGGCCGCCGCGGACGCCGTGCGGCAGACCGTGGACGAGCACACCGGCCTGCTGCGCGGGAAGGTCACGCTCGGGCTGGTCTCCGGCGCCACCGGCCATGCTTTCGACGTCGCCGCGCTCCTCGCGGACTTCCACGCTTCCCATCCCGCCCTGGAGATCGCGCTGACCGAGGACACCTCGGAGCGGATGCAGGCCGCCCTCCTGGCCGGCGAGATCGACATCGCCCTCCTCGGGCCCACGACGGAGGAGCCTCCTCCGGGGCTCTGCTACCGGACGGTCATCGACGCTCCGCTCGGCGCGGCCGTCGCACCCGGGGACCCGCTGCTCGGCCCCGCCGACCGCACCGCGGTGCCTCTGGCCGAGCTGCGCGACCGGCCGTTGATCTGTCTGCCGCGCGGAACCGGCGTACGGGCGGCACTCGAACGGGGCTGCGCCCGCGCGGGGTTCCGGCCCCGGGTCGCCTTCGAGGCGGCGTCCCCGCAGGTCCTCGCGCAGCTCGCCGCCCGCGGCCTGGGCGTGGCCGTACTGCCGCTCGGGGAGGAGGGGTCGGGCGTCGGTGACGGGCTGCGCGCCCTGCGCCTCGTGGGGGCCGGCCTGCGGGCCCGTATCGTCCTCGCCCGGCCGGGGACCGGGCCTACGAGCCCCGCGGCGCGGGCCCTGCTGGACCGACTGGAGGACGCGCTGCCCGATGTCTGCGACAGCGCCGGCGCGGGGGCGGGATCACCCGTCTGACCATGTGGTCGTACCCGTGCCCAGGCCGATCACGGCCCGGGGCCGCATCGGCTCGTCGCCGCGGCGGGAGAGCAGCACGACCTCGTCGACCCGTGCCGCGGTGCTGCCGAGGCGGGCCGCGCACTGTACGGCCAGGCTCCGCGGGTCGTGGGTGCGCCCGAGCGAGAGGTGCGGTGTGAACGCCGGGAAGCGGCCGCGGCATCCCGGGAAGGGTTCCGCCAGGCGCTCCTGGAGCGCCGTCCACGGGGCGGGGCCGGCCGCGGCGGGGTCCAGCCACACGGTGGCGTAGGCGCGGTGCCGGAAGGCGCGGACCCCGCCGAGCCTGATGTCGAAGGGCTCGATACCGGTCGCCGCGGCGGCCAGCAGCGGGGCCGCCCGGTCGAAATCGGACTCCGGGACGAAGCCGAAGACCAGGTTCACGTGCGGTGGCCAGCGGCGGATCTGCGGGTCGTGCTCGGCCCGGATGCTCTGGATCGCAGGCCACAGCCCGTCCGGAGGAAGCCACACGACGGCGGTCCGGGGCGTGGCGGCCACCGTGAGGAAGCCGGGGGCGCCGGCTCCGCCGTCGGCGGTCGGGGGCGCGTTCACACGGTCATCATGCCCCCGGACACCCTGCCGACCGCCGCTCCGGCCTCCTTTTCGCTCAGCCGGTGAAGGATCCGTGGCGGCCGGCTCCTGCCGCGAAGCGGTCGGCGCCGGCCTGCGTCTCGCCGGCGGTGAGCGGTACGAGGCCGTGCCGGTACTCGGCGGCCAGGGCCTCCCGCTCGCCGAGACCGTGCTGTTCCCGCACGGAAAGCCGGTCGTGCCGCAGGCACAGCTGCGGGAACCCGGCGATCTCGTGGGCGAGGCGTTCCGCCGCACGGCGGGCTTCGCCGGGCGGTACGAGGCGGTTGACCAGCCCGATCGCGTGCGCCTCGGCGGCGGTCACGGGGCGGCCGGTGAGGATGAGGTCCATGGCGCGGCTCTCGCCGACCAGGCGGGGCAGCCGCACCGTACCGCCGTCGATCAGCGGCACGCCCCAGCGGCGGCAGAACACGCCGAGTGTCGCGTCCTCCTCGGCCACCCGCAGATCGCACCACAGGGCCAGTTCGAGGCCGCCGGCCACCGCGTGACCGCTGATCGCGGCGATCACCGGCTTGGTCAGGTCCATCCTGGTGGGTCCCATGGGCCCGTCGCCCTCGGCCGTCACCCGGTTGCCGCGGTCGGTCCCGACGGCCTTCAGGTCCGCGCCGGCGCAGAACGTACCGCCCTCGCCCCACAGGACTGCGACGGACGCGTCCTCGTCCGCTTCGAACGCGCGGAAGGCGTCGGCGAGCCGGGCCGCGGTCGGGCCGTCGACCGCGTTGCGGGCGCCCGGGCGGCCGAGGATCACCGTCGTGACGGGACCGTCCCGTTCGATCCGGACGGAGTCCGGTTCTGCGGGCGGGGCGGAGGGCGTAGCCCCTGCAGGTTCGGAGGTCGTGGCCACGGGAGATCTCCATGGGTCGAGTGGTGTCGTCGGATGCGCGGGAGGTACGAACGAACACTCTGGAGCACTCACGGCCCCGGCACGAGACGGGCCCGGCACGAGAGGGGCCCGGACCGCGGGAGGGCCCCGGACCGCGGGACCCCCATCGGCCCGGACACGCACGTTCGGACCAGGCCGAACGGGGTAGACGCCCTGTCCAGATCCGATGACGAGACCCGATCGGTGATTCCCGAGATGTCCCAGTGCAAGATCCCCGACTACCGCACCGGCCACCGCGGCCGCCACTGGACCCACGCCCTGCGCAGTGCCCAGCGGGCCGGGGCCGTGATCGTCACCGACGACACCCGTGAGCCGGTCACCTACGTCCCCGACGGCACCGGGCCCGGCCGCTTCCGGCCCTGGCTCACGGCCGCCGGAGACCGCTACGACAGCCACGACGTCCACCCCGAGTGGTAGTCCCCTCGGGATCTTGCCGCCGACGGCCGCCACCGCCCGCGGACGCCCGGCACCTCCGCCTGTTCAGGGGCCGGGCGGACCGGCCGTACAGGAGGGGCACAGCCCGCGGTAGACGACCTCGACCTCGGACACCGCGAAGCCGAACCGCTCCTGGTCCGGCAGGCCGGCCAGGGGGTCGCCCGTCGGGTGCACGTCGCGGATGAGCCCGCAGCCGGAGCACACCAGGTGCTGGTGCGGCTGGTGTGCATTGGGGTCGTAGCGCTTCGCCCGCCCGTGAGCGGAGAGCTCCGCGACTTCACCGAGGGCGACCAGCTCGCCCAGCGTGTTGTAGACGCTCGCCCGGGAGATCTCCGGCAGCCGCACGGCCGCACGGACGTGCACCTCGTCGGCGGTGAGGTGCACGTGCTCGCCGTCGAGGACCTCCGCGACGACACGCCGCTGGGAGGTCATGCGCCAGCCGCGCCCCCGCAGCCGCTCCAGCAGGTCGCTCATTTCCGCTCACCAGTTCACGTTCGGCAGGACACAAGGACTTCGGCGGACCCTGCCACGGGCCCGAAAAAGCGAGCTACAGGTTACCCGGCGGGGAATGGCGGCCGGGGCTTTCCCACGGGCGAAGCGATAACGATGATCGCACGATCTCTCGCTTTCTCTCCTTTCCCGTGCGGGCCGGGTACCGGGAATGCTGGTTGGGCGGGCGTGCCCTGCGTGTTCTCTCCGCCACGCGGTCCGCGGTGCGCGACCATACGGACGCTGTCAAGAGCGAGCAGCCAGCCGATGGAAGCACCGAGACAGGAAGAAGGACGGACGTGTCCGGCAGCGAAAGCGAGAACCCCGCAATCCCCTCCCCGACACCCGAGCCCACTCGTCCCAGGACGAACCGGGACTGGTGGCCGAATCAGCTGGACCTTCAGGTTCTCCACCAGAACTCGCCCCAGGCCAGTCCGATGGGCGAGGACTTCGACTACGCGGAGGAATTCGCGACCCTCGACGTCGACGCGCTGAAGCGGGACGTCTTCGAGGTGATGACCACGTCGCAGGACTGGTGGCCTGCCGACTACGGCCACTACGGGCCGCTCTTCATCCGGATGAGCTGGCACGCCGCGGGTACCTACCGCATCGCCGACGGCCGCGGCGGCGGCGGTTCCGGTGCGCAGCGCTTCGCCCCCCTCAACAGCTGGCCGGACAACGCGAGTCTGGACAAGGCCCGCCGTCTGCTCTGGCCGGTCAAGCAGAAGTACGGCCGGAAGATCTCCTGGGCCGACCTGCTGGTGTTCGCAGGGAACTGCGCAATGGAGTCGATGGGGTTCAAGACTTTCGGATTCGGCTTCGGGCGGGAGGACATCTGGGAGCCCGAGGAAGTCTTCTGGGGGTCAGAGGACACGTGGCTGGGAGATGCTCGCTACAGCGGTGACCGGGAACTCACCGGTCCTTTCGGCGCCGTGCAGATGGGGCTGATCTACGTCAATCCCGAGGGTCCCAACGGAAATCCGGATCCGATCGCCGCCGCCAGGGACATTCGCGAGACGTTCGCGCGCATGGCGATGAACGACGAGGAGACGGTCGCGCTCATCGTCGGCGGCCACACCTTCGGCAAGTGCCACGGGGCGGTCGATCCCGAGTACGTCGGTCCGGAGCCGGAAGCCGCCCCTCTGGAGCAGCAGGGCCTCGGCTGGCACAACTCGTACGGCAGCGGCAGCGGCGTCGAGGCGATCACCAGCGGGCTCGAGGGCGCGTGGACGACCGAGCCGACCAAGTGGGACAACGGGTATCTGGACAACCTGTTCGCGTACGAATGGGAGTTGACGACGAGCCCCGCCGGGGCGCAGCAGTGGACCCCCAAGGACCCTGCCGCCCAGGGCACGGTGCCGGACGCGCACGATCCGTCGAAGCGGCACGCCCCGATGATGCTGACGACGGACCTCTCGCTGAAGCTGGACCCGGTCTACGCGCCGATCTCGAAGAGCTTCCACGAGAACCCGGACAAGCTCGCGGAGGCGTTCGCCAAGGCCTGGTACAAGCTGCTGCACCGCGACATGGGGCCGATCTCGCGGTACCTGGGCCCGTGGATCCCCGAACCTCAGCTGTGGCAGGACCCCGTTCCCGCGGTCGACCACGAGCTGGTCTCGGCCGGGGACGTGGCCGCCCTCAAGGGCCGGATCCTCGCCTCCGGGCTGACCGTCTCCCAGCTGGTCGCCACGGCGTGGGCGGCTGCGGCCAGCTTTCGCTCCACCGACAAGCGCGGCGGAGCGAACGGCGCCCGCATCCGGCTGGCGCCGCAGAAGGACTGGGAGGTCAACGACCTGCCCGAGGTGGCCCAGGTGGTGCAGGCCCTCGAAGGGATCCAGCAGGACTTCAACGGCTCGCAGGGCGGCGGAACCAAGATCTCGCTGGCCGACCTGATCGTCCTCGGCGGGTGCGCGGCGATCGAGCAGGCGGCGAAGAACGCCGGGCTCGACATCACGGTCCCGTTCGCGCCGGGGCGCACGGACGCCACGCAGGAGCAGACCGACGTGGAGTCGTTCGCCGTGCTCGAACCGCGGGCCGACGGGTTCCGCAACTACCTCCCTGCGGGCGAGAAGCTGTCGCCGGAGACCCTGCTGCTGGACCGCGCGAGCATGCTGGACCTGACGGCGCCCGAGATGACGGTGCTGATCGGCGGCATGCGGGCCCTGAACACGGGCTTCCGGCAGTCCCGGCACGGCGTGTTCACCGACCGGCCGGAGACCCTGACGAACGACTTCTTCGTCAACCTGCTGGACATGGGTACGCAGTGGAAGGCGTCGGCCACGGACGAGAATGTGTTCGAGGGCCGGGCCGGCGGCACGGGCGAGCCCCGTTGGACCGCGACCGCCGTGGACCTCGTCTTCGGTTCGAACTCCCAGCTCCGGGCTCTTTCGGAGGTCTACGCCTCCAAGGACGCACGGGAGAAGTTCGTCCGTGACTTCGTGGCGGCCTGGGACAAGGTGATGAACCTCGACCGGTTCGACCTCGCCTGATGCGGACGTCCCGGCCGGCCGCTCGTGGCGGCCGGCCGGGACGCCGGACGGCGTGTCAGGAAATGTGTCAGAGCGCGCTCTTCGACGCCGTGGAGACGACGCACTCCTTGTACTCGCTGCCGTCGCCCTTGCCGGTGTACGGCGCGGTGGCCTCGGTCTGCTGGGACGCGCCGGCCTTGACCTTGAGGCTGTTCACCCGGGCCGTGGCCGCGACCGCGCTCGACCCGGCGGCCGGGTTGAACTTCATGGTGACGTTGTAGGTGTAGTCCACCGAACCGCTGTTGGTGACGGTCAGGCGGGCGACCAGGTTCTTGCCGGTGCTGTCCAGCTTGCAGCTGTCGATCTTGATGTCGCGCTCGGCCTTGTCTCGGCCGGAACCGCCCGTGGTGGTGGTGCCGCCGGAGGTGCTGCTCGTACCGCTGGTACCGCTGGTGCTGTCGCTTCCGCTGGTGCCGCTGCTGGTGCCACCGCTGCTGCCGCCGGAGCTGCTGGAGCTGGAGTGGCTGCTTCCACCGCAGCTGCCGCCGTGGGAGCCCCGGGCACCGGTGAGCGCGACGATGGCGATACCGAAGACGGCTATCGCGCGGACATGACGAAACTTCACGTTCTACCCCGTTGGTGTGTCAGGAACCGAGATGCACCCGCCTTGACGGGCACACGTCACCCTAACAGCGCATTCGGACAACTCGATTCCCGCCACGCCCACGCGCGACCGGGCGACGGGACGGCCTCAGCCGGGGTCGACGACGAGGTCGGCGCGGTGCCGGCCGGCGGCGACGAGGCGGGCGTTCGCCTCGTCCGAGCGGGCGACCCAGGCGCGGGCGCAAGCCGGTTCCCTGCCGTGGCGGACATGCCGTTCGACCAGGCGCCGGACCCGCGTGTCCTCGTCCGGAGCGCAGTACCACGCCTCGTCCAGCAGCGGCCGTACTGCGGCCCACTCCCCCGCATCGTGCAGCAGGTAGTTGCCCTCGGTGATGACGAGCGGTACCTCCGGCGGAACGGGAATGCTGCCCGCGATCGGCTCCTCGACGGAACGGTCGAAGGCGGGCGCGTAGACCGTGGCACCGCCGGGTCCGGATGCGCGCAGCCGGGCCAGCAGGGATACGTAGCCGGCCGCGTCGAAGGTGTCCGGGGCGCCCTTGCGGTCGGCCCGTCCCAGCCGGTTCAACTCGGCCTGGGCGAGGTGGAATCCGTCCATGGGGACCACCACGGCCTTTTGCGGGCCGAGCTCTTCGGCGAGCCGGGCGGCCAGGGTCGACTTCCCCGCGCCCGGCGGCCCGGCCACGCCGAGGATCCGCCGACCGCCACGGCCGGCCAGCCCGGCCGCCCTCTCCACCAGCTCCGTCGTCGTCTTCACGTGCGTATCCTGCCCGAGGATCATGTGGCGGGGGGCCGGGCGGCGGCGCCGCGGTCGTCGCGTACTGCTGCGCGCTCCGCCGCCGCCCGGTGTGTTCAGCGGTGCGGTGTGTTCACTGGTTCGGCGTGTTCAGTGGTTCGGTAGGCCGGGGGTCAGCAGCGGGGGCAGGCGTCGCGGATCACGCGCCAGGTGAAGGTGACCGAGGCCGAGGCGCCCGCGGCGTCCCTGGCGGTGACGGTGACGGTACGGGTTCCGCTGCCGCGCAGGACGCCCGAGATCAGGCCGGTCGAAGCGTTGATCGACGTGCCGAGGTGCAGGTTCGAGGCCGACCAGGTGTACGGCTTCACGCCGCCGGTGGCCGTCATCTGCAGGTGGGCGCTCTCCCACTGGAGGCCGTACTGGTTGCCGGGGTTGGCCACGACCGGTGCGGCCGCGGCGCCATGGATCGCGGGCGCGGCAGCGGCCTGCGGCGCGGCGAGGGCCGGGCCGGCCGGTGCGGCCAGGAGCGCTGCCAGGCCGATGGCCAGGGCCGCCAGTCTGCGCGGGGTGCGTAAGTGTGTGCTCAAGAGGACCTCCGAACTCGTCGGGTGGCGCGGGCGGTTCCGGCATGGGTCCCGGAAGCCGTCAACACCCGTACTGGGTAGGTGTGTTCGAGGTGCGATGGGGCGTCGGAATCATAGGCGGCCGGGGCTGCGGCGTCGATGCCGCCGCACGGGGCGTTTCGCCCGGGAACGCTCCGCTACCGGGACGGCTTCCAGCCCCAGGCCGTGAGCATGCCGGGTGACAGTCCGGTGCACCCGGGCGAATCCAGGTAGGCCACGGCTTCGTCCAGCTCTCCGTCGTCCACGAGGCCGGTTCCCACCATCGCCCCGCGGGCCCGCTCCCACGTGTCGGCCCAGAACCTGCTGATCGGGCTTCCCGGCAGGAGGGGCGGTACGTGGATCTCGGCCGCCACGGATTCCAGCCCGGCCTCCCGCAACAGCTCCGGGTGCCGGGGGACTTGGGAGACGTCCGTGCCGATGCTCTCGCGCAGCCCCTGCCACATGGCCTGCATGGCGCGGGTGTACGGCGTGCGGGGCGCGGAGGCCGTGGTGAGGTCGACCGCGTCGCTGACGACGAGTACGCCACCGGGGGCGAGGAGGCGGCTCAGCCTGGCGGCCATGTGCTGCGGGGAGGGCAGGTGCATGAGCACGAACCGCGCGTGGACCAGCCGGAAGGGGCCGGGGGCGAAGTCGTCGGCGGTCACGTCGGCCTGGAGCACGGCCAGTCCGGTCACGGGGTGCGCCGCGAGGAACCGTACGTCGCGGTCCACGGCGAGGACCTCGGCGACGCCCGCTTCTGCCAGCAGGCGGCGGGCCACCGTGCCCGTTCCCGCTCCCACCTCCAGACAGGTCCATCCGGGGCCCACCCCCAGCGCGCGGAGCCGGGCCATGGTGGTGTCGTCGTACGTGAGGGCGCCGAGGTCGATCCGGTCGCCCTCGCCTCCCCGGTCGGGCCGGAAGACCCGCTCGCCGTAGCGCCCCTCGCCCGGGGAGCCGGCGCCGTCCGACGACAGCCCTGAGTCAGCCATGGGGCAATTGTCCCCTCGATCGGCCGATGGCGCGTGGCGTCGGACCCGGCCGGGCGCAAGCCGGCGTCGGGCGGAGGTGTCAGGATCCGCCGACCCGGGTCGACAACGACGTGCGCCAGGCCGGGGGCTCGGCGGCGGGCTCCGGCGCGGCCCGCCTGCCGCCCGTGGCGAAGAACGCCGACAGCGGGAGCGTGGCCGCGCCGACCGTGACCGCGTCCGGTCCCAGCGCGCCGAGGCCCACCGTGACCCGTCCGGCCGGGTGGCGCAGGGAATAGCGGGTCGTGTGCTCCCGGACGGAGGGCAGGATGTACGGGCCGAGCAGCAGCCCCGCCCAGCCTCCGATCAGGATCCGCTCCGGCTGGAACAGGTTGACCAGGTCCGAGAGGCCGGCGCCCAGGTACTCCGCCGTCTCCTCCAGGAGCTCCACGGCGACCGGATCCGCCGCGCGCGCCGCCGCGAGGAGCTGCGAGAGGCCCTCTTCCTCGTCCACCGCCCGGGGCCGCGCCGGACCGCCGCCGCGCTCCGCCCAGCGGGCCAGCAGCGACTCCGCGCCGGTATAGGCCTCCAGGCAGCCCAGCGCGCCGCAGCGGCAGCGCCTGCCCCGTACCGAGACGGTCAGGTGTCCCCATTCCAGGGGGGTGCCCTCGGTGGTCCCGCCGTCCGGTGAGCCGTCGGTGATCAGGCTCGCGCCGACGCCCGAGCCGAAGAGTACGACGACCGCGTCCTTGGCCCCGCGTCCGGCACCGAACCACATCTCCGCCTGCCCGAGGGTCCGCGCGCCGTTGTCGATGAGGTAGGGGACCTCGTCGGGCAGCACCCCGGTGGCGCGCAGCAGCCGCTCCAGCGGGACGGCGTCCCAGCCGATGGTCTGGCCGTGCACCACGGAGCCGCCCGGTGCGTCGTGGTCCACGATGCCGGGTACGCCGACACCGACGCCCAGCAGCCGGTCGGCGCCGATCCCGGCGTCGCCCAGCACGGTGGTGATGCCGGCCGCGACGTGGTCGACGATCGGACCGACGTCGTAGCAACCGCGGGGCAGCAGCGGCATCTCGGTACGCGCGAGTTCGGTCAGGGCGAGGTCGAAGAGCTCGACGCGGACCCTGGTCTCGCCGACGTCCACGCCGATCATGTGCGCACTGCCGGGGCGGACGCGCAGCAGGGTGCGGGGACGGCCGCCGTCCGAGTCGACGACGCCGGCTTCCTCCAGCAGCCCGTCCGCGACGAGCTCGCCGACGACGTTGCTGACGGATCCGGAGCTGAGCCCGGTCGCGGGTCCGAGTTCCTGGCGGCTCATCGGTCCGCCGAAGTACAGCCGCTGGAGCACGGCGCTGCGGTTGCCGCGCCGCAGGTCCCGTACCGTGCGCCCGCCACGAGCTGTCGTCATCTGGCCCCTTCCGCCGTCACGCCTGCGTGACTCCGCTCGCAACATACCCTTGCGCGACCACTTGACGCGACCCTTCCACACCGCTTAACTCACGTCCTAAATTAAGGCCTGGACCAACGGTCGGTCCAGCACATCAGGCATTTCCGCAGGGACACCGCGGCCCGGGCCCACCTCGCCCGCGGCCCCGCCCGCCGACCCGATCGACCCGCCCACCGGCCTTCCTCCCGCCCCGCCGAAAGGGACCGAGCCGTCATGCGCAGATCCACAGCAACAGCCACGACCGCAGCCGTCACCGTCGCCGCCCTGCTCGCCACCGCCACCGGGTGCGGCGGCGGATCCGCCGACGGCGCCGGCTCGAACTCGGCCCCCGGCGAGCTCACCTACTGGGCCTCCAACCAGGGCGCCGACATCGCCGCCGACCAGGCCGCCCTCGGCCCGGAGCTGAAGAAGTTCGAGGAGCGGACCGGCATCAAGGTCAAGCTGGAGGTGATCCCCTGGTCCGACCTGCTGAACCGGATCCTCGCCGCGACCGCCTCCGGGCAGGGCCCCGACGTCCTGAACATCGGCAACACCTGGTCCGCGTCGCTCCAGGCCACCGGGGCGCTGCTGCCCTGGAACGCCGAGAACTTCGAGGCCGTCGGGGGCCGGGACCGCTTCGTGGCGTCCGCCATCGGCTCGGCCGGGGCCGCCGGCCAGGACCCGGCCGCGGTCCCCCTCTACTCGATGGCCTACGCCCTCTACTACAACAAGAAAATGTTCCGGGAGGCCGGCATCGACAAGCCGCCCGCCACCTGGGACGAGCTCGTCGAGACCGGCCGGAGGATCAGCGGCGACGGCAAGAACGGCAAGTGGGCGCTGGGCGCGGAGGGCGCCAACCTCGCCAACAACATCCACCAGGTCTTCGTCCTGTCCCGGCAGCACGGCGGGTCCTTCTTCGACGCCGCCGGCAGGCCCACCTTCGACACCCCCGCCAACGTCGCCGCCGTCAAGCAGTACGTCGACCTGATGGCCGAGGCCCGGATCGTGGCGCCGGGCAATGCCGAATACGACAAGAACCAGTCGCTCCAGGACTTCGCGGGCGGCCGGACCGCCATGGTGCTGTGGCAGAACGCGGCCAGTACCTTCAAGGCCCACGGCATGAAGGAGGGCGACTGGGGCACGGCCCCCGTCCCGGTCCCGGTCGGCGCCGCCCCGGGCACCGGCACCGACACCGGCACGGGCGTCAACTCCATGGTCGCCGGCATCAACATGGCCGTCTTCAAGAACACCGACAACCTCGACGGCGCCCTGAAGTTCGTGGGGTTCATGACGAGCGACGAGGAGCAGAGGATCCTCAACAGGACCTACGGCTCCATCCCTCCGGTCAAGGCGGCCCAGAGCGACCCCGCCTTCGCGGACCAGGACCTCACCGTCCTGCGCGACACCCTCGCCACCAGCGCCGCCCCGCTCCCCCAGGTGCCCGAGGAGTCGCAGTTCGAGACGACCGTCGGCACGGCCGTCAAGGAGCTCTTCGCCGACGCCGCGGCGGGCCGGCCGGTGACCGCCGAGTCGGTCAGGGCCGGACTCGCCAAGGCCCAGCAGCAGATGGCGAACTGAGCCGCCGGCCATGACCTCCGCGCCCAGTACGGTCCCGCCCGGGGCCGGCCCGCCCACCGGCTCCCCCGCCGGCTCCGCCACCGGGACCGCCGCGCGCGGGACCGGAGGCGTCCTCGTCCGCGTCCGCCGGCCCGGCGGCGGCTCCCGCCGCCCCGGGCGGGCCCGCCGCAGCGCCCTGCCCTACCTGCTCCTGCTGCCCGCCCTGCTGCTCGAACTGCTCGTCCACCTGATCCCGATGGTGATGGGGATCCTGATGAGCTTCCGCAAGCTCACCCAGTTCTTCATCCGGGACTGGTCCCGGGCCCCGTGGACGGGCTTCGACAACTACGAACTCGCCGTCGACGTCAACCGGCCCGTGGGCCGGGCACTCCTCGACTCCTTCGTCACCACCTGCCTGTTCACCTTCCTGTCCGTCGCCCTGTGCTGGCTGCTGGGCACCGCGGCCGCCGTCTTCACCCAGCACTCCTTCCGCGGCCGCGGCCTGCTGCGCGCACTGTTCTTCGTCCCGTACGCCCTGCCCGCCTACGCGGCCGTCATCACCTGGGCGTTCATGTTCCAGCGGGACAACGGCCTGGTGAACCACGTCCTGCACGACCAACTGGGCCTCGGCGGAGCCGAGAACACCTTCTGGCTGATCGGCGACAACAGCTTCTGGGCGATGCTGACCGTCTCCGTGTGGAAGAGCTGGCCGTTCGCCTTCCTCATCGTGACGGCCGCCCTCCAGAACATCCCGGGGGACCTGTACGAGGCGGCGGCCCTCGACGGCGCGGGCGTGTGGCAGCAGATCCGCCGCATCACGCTGCCCTCGCTCGGCGCCGTCAACCAGGTCCTGGTCCTCGTCCTGTTCCTGTGGACCTTCAACGACTTCAACACCCCCTTCCTGCTGTTCGGCAGATCCGCCCCCGAAGCCGCCGACCTCGTCTCCATCCACATCTACCAATCGAGCTTCGTCACCTGGAACTTCGGCAGCGGTTCGGCCATGTCCGTCCTGCTGCTGCTCTTCCTGCTCCTCGTCACCGCCGCGTACCTCCTCCTGACCGGTCGCGGCCGGAAGGACGCCGATGCCCGCTAGTCCGTACTCCCCCAGGGGCGGCGGCAGCCGCGCCCGCGGCCCGCTCGCTCCGCCGGCCTCGTTCCGGGCCCTGCGGGCCGTCTTCCTGACCCTGCTCGCCGCGTTCACGCTGCTGCCCGTCTTCGTGATGGTCACCAGCTCCCTCAAACCGCTCCAGGACGTCGCCGGACGGTTCCGGTGGATCCCGAGCGGGCTCACCCTGCGCCCCTACACCGACATCTGGCACACGGTCCCGCTCGCCGAGTACCTGGTGAACTCGCTGATCGTGGCGGGCACCGCCACCCTCGCGTCCGTCGTGATCGCCGTCTTCGCGGCCTATGCGGTCAGCCGCCACCGCTTCCGCGGCCGGCGCCTGTTCACCCTGACGGTGCTGTCCACCCAGATGTTCCCGGGGATCCTCTTCCTGCTCCCCCTGTTCCTGATCTTCGTGAACATCGGCAACGCCACCGGGATCGCCCTCTACGGCTCCCGCGGCGCGCTGATCCTCACGTACCTCACCTTCTCCCTCCCCTTCTCCATCTGGATGCTGATCGGCTACTTCGACTCGGTACCGCGCGACCTCGACGAGGCGGCGATGGTCGACGGCTGCGGTCCCCTCGGTGCGCTCTTCCGCGTCGTGGTGCCCGCCGCCGTCCCCGGCATCGTCGCCGTGGCCGTCTACGCCTTCATGACCGCGTGGGGCGAGGTCCTCTTCGCGTCCGTCATGACCAACGACGCCACCCGCACCCTGGCCGTCGGCCTCCAGGGGTACTCCACGCAGAACGACGTCTACTGGAACCAGATCATGGCCGCCTCGCTCGTCGTCAGCATCCCCGTCGTCGCCGGATTCCTTCTGCTGCAGAAGTACTTGGTGGCCGGACTCACGGCAGGAGCCGTCAAATGACCCTCTACGAAAGCCTTCCCGCGAGCCCCGCGAGCCCCGCGAGCCCCGCGACCGGCGCGGACACCGTCGATGTCGGTGCGCTGCCCCACGACTTCCTCTGGGGCACCGCGACGTCCGCCTACCAGATCGAGGGCGCCGTCGCCGAGGACGGCCGGGCGCCCTCCATCTGGGACACCTTCTCCCGCGTGCCCGGCGCCGTCGACGGCGGCGACACCGGTGACACGGCCTGCGACCACTACCACCGCTGGCCCGAGGACATCGCCCTGATGCGGGAGCTGGGCACCAACGCCTACCGGCTCTCCGTCGCCTGGCCTCGCATCGTCCCCGGCGGCGACGGCCCGGCCAATCCCAAGGGCCTGGACTTCTACGACCGCCTCGTCGACGGCCTGCTCGCCGCCGGCATCCAGCCCTGCGTCACCCTCTACCACTGGGACCTGCCGCAGGCCCTCCAGGACCGCGGGGGCTGGCCCGTACGGGACACCGCGGAGCACTTCGCCTCGTACGCGGGGCTCGTGGCCGCACGCCTCGGCGACCGGGTCACCCAGTGGGCCACTCTCAACGAGCCGCTGTGCTCGGCCTGGATCGGCCACCTGGAGGGCCGGATGGCTCCCGGCCTGACCGACCTGACCGCCGCGGTGCGCGCCTCCTACCACCTCCTCCTCGGCCACGGCCTCGCCGCCGGCGCCGTCCGCGCGGCCGCCCCGGGCGCCCGGATCGGCATCGTCAACAACCTCTCGACCGTCGAGCCCGCGACCCCCCGGGAGGCCGACCTGGACGCGGCCCGCCGGATGGACGGGCACGTCAACCGCTGGTGGCTGGACCCGGTGCACGGCCGGGGGTTCCCCGCCGACATGCGCGAGGTCTACCGGGTCGAGCTCCCCGAGCGTGCGGGCGACCTCGGCGCCATCGCCGCCCCCCTCGACTGGATCGGGCTCAACTACTACTTCCCGCAGGTCGTCACCGCCGACCCGCGGGGTCCCGCTCCGTACGCCCGCCAGATCTCCCGTCCCGGCGTCCGGCGCACGGGCATGGACTGGGAGGTCGACGCCGGCGGTCTGGAGACCCTGATCATGCGCCTGCACCTGGAGTACGGTGCCGGGCCCGTCCACATCACCGAGAACGGCTCCGCCTACCCCGACACCGTGGCCCCGGACGGCACCGTGCACGACCCGGAACGGGCCGCCTACCTCACGGCCCACCTCGCCGCCTGCGCCCGCGCCGCCCGCAGGGGCGCGCCCGTGGCCGGGTACTACGCCTGGTCCCTGCTGGACAACTTCGAATGGGCCTACGGCTACGACAAGCGCTTCGGCCTGGTCCACGTCGACTACACCACCCAGCGGCGCACCGTGAAGTCCAGCGGCCGCCACTACGCGGGCATCATCGCCGCCCACCGGTCGGGGAGCCGGTGACGGTGCGCTGCGGGGCGGCTCCTGCCGCCCCGCAGCGCACGGGCCGCCTCCGGAGGGTCAGGGGAAGGAGACGATCGTGGAGGGGACGGTCGAGGTGCCCGAGGTGGGGGACCCCGTACTGTTGATCACGTGCTCGTACTGGCCGTTGCCGCCGAGCGAGACCACCAGCAGGTCGTGGAACCTCACGCCCGGCTTGACCGGGGCCTGGAAGCCGTGCTCCTGGCGGATCGTCGGGTCGACGTTGTAGTAGCAGTAGCTGCCCAGTCCCCATCCCTCGTGGACGGCGACCGAGTCCGCCACCCGGTAGGCGGCGTACCCCTTGATCGAGCCGTTCTGGATCGCCGCCTGGTTGGGGGCGTCGTACGCCTTCTCGTTCTGGAAGAAGATCGTCCGGCCGCGTTCGCCGTTCCACTGCACGTCGTACTTGTTGAAGTGCTCCACGAACAGCCCGGTGGCGAGGACGTCGTCGCCGTTGACGCGGAAACCGTAGTCGGAGCGGTTGGTCTCCCAGCCGACGCCGTCGCCGTGGTCGGCCCGCCAGATCCAGGTGTGGTCGACGATGGTGTCGTGGTTGTTGACGATCATGCCGACGGTGGCCTTGCCCGGGCCGGCGCCGCCGACGCGGATGAAGACGTCCTGCACGGTGGTGGGGTCGGCGGCGTGGTCGGTGGTGGTGCCGGCGGGACCGATCTCCAGCAGGGAGGGCGAGTTGACCGGGCCCGCGTCGATCAGGAAGCCGGCCAGCCGCACCCCGTCGACGTCGCCGACCTTCATGGCGGTCACGCCGTTGTCCGGGATGAGGGTGGCGAGGCCGAGGCCGAGGACCACGGTGCCGGGCCGGTTCACCTCGATGGTCCGGTCGACGTGGTAGACGCCGGGGGTGAACAGCAGGTGCAGGCCCTGGGCCAGCGCCTGGTTGATCGTCGCGGCGGTCGCGCCCGGCTTGACCACGTAGAACTGGCTGAGCGGGACGGAACTGCCCTGCGGGGCGGTCCCGTTGCCCCATGAGGTGCCGCGCGCGTTCACCCGCTTGGCGGGCACGAACACCTTGTAGTCGTTGCCGTCGAGGTACAGGAAGGGCTTCTCGCGGGAGACCGGGGTGGTGTCCAGGGTGGTGTACGGCGGGTTCGGGAAGCCCTGCGCGGGTGCGCCCTGGGTGCCGGAGAAGACCTGGTTCCAGACACCGTTGGACCAGCCGCCGATCGAGCTGTCGCGGGTGTACCACTGCTGCTGCGAGTAGTTGCCGACCTGTCCGTCGATCTTCGAGTCGGCGATGTAGCCGCCGGAGGCCCAGCCGTAGCCGTCCGGGGAGAGGTTGAGTCCTCCCTTGACGTGCATCCGGCGGAACGGTGCGGCCTGGGAGACGGCCCAGCGGTCGGTGCCGTTGACCGGGTTGAGGGCCAGGTTCTCTGCGGATCGCCAGAAGTTCTGCGTGGCGTTGCCGTTGAACCAGCCCGCGTCGACGGTCACGTCACCGTTGATGGTGGTGTCGTCGGGGCTCAGGCCCAGCCCGGAGATGGAGGTGTAGAAGCCGATCTGGGCGTTCAGGCCGTTGTAGGTCCCGGGCTTGAACAGGAACTGGTAGCGGCCGGACCCGAACTGCGCGGACTCCTGCTGCTGGAAGACCTGGTCGAGCCTGGCCTGGATACCGGGGGTGGAGGGGTCGAAGACGATCACGTTCGGGCCGAGATCGCCGCCGCCGGGGAGGGTGGGACCGGTGTCGGTGGTCCCGTAGACCTGGAACTCCCAGAGCGAGTAGCCCCACTCGGTGGCGCGCTGGGTCCCGTACACCCGTACGTGGCGGGCCGTGCCGGTGAGGTCGAGCGTCTGGACGCCCCCGGGGCCGGCGGCGGTGGAGTAGGCGGTGGTCCAGTCGGTGCCGTTCGTGGACAGCTCGATCCGGTAGGCCCGAGCGTGGGCGGTCTCCCAGCGCAGCACCACGTGGCTCAGCCGGGCGGGGGCGCCGAGGTCGACCTGTATCCACTGGGGGTCGGCGAACTGGCTGGACCAGCGGGTGCCGTTGTCACCGTCGACGGCGGCCGCGGCGGGGGTACCGGCGCCCTCGACGCTGGAGGCGGTGGCGGGCCTGCCCTGCGAGAGCAGTACGGGCGCCGCCTGGGCGGTGGTGCTGCCGGGGAGCAGCACGAGGAGGGCGGCGACCAGCGCGGCGGCGAGGGCCGCCGCGAGTGTTGGCCTGGGAGCTGTGGGGGTGAGGGGCATGCGGAGTGCTCCTGACGTCGTGGATCCGGGGGGACCGAAGCGTGAGTGAACTGCCCGCCGGGGAGGCCGTCAAGGGCTTGAACGTTCACGAAACGAAGGCCGGACGCTGCGTCATATGCGTGTCAGGGCTGTGAACTCGGAGTTCCTTCAATCCTTGTGAAAAGTGTTGACGAAAAAATCTGCCGTCGCTGTACTGAGGATGTCGATGATCCTGTCCGGTCCACCCCTTCGGCCCACGGGCCTGGGCGCAGCACCGCCGGCTGTTCAGGAAATGACCCCATGAGGGGAGGGCGGGTCGTGGTGCCTTCGAGGATTGACGCCTGTGCGCCACGGTACGAGGGGGTCGCCGCCGCGTCCGGGTCGGCCCCGTACGAACCCGTCCGGGGGCACGCGGTTGCGCTCTTCCGGCCCATGAGCGGGTGGCGTCGGGGAACCGGGGGTTCGCACGGGAAGCATCACCGGTGTGCGCCGAACCCCTGCCGCTCTGGCCGTCCTCACCCTCACCGCCGCCGCGTTGTCCGTCCTCGTCCCGCCCGCACCGCGTGCTGCCGCGGCCGGGACGGTCCGGCTGACGAGTTACAACATCTGCGGCAACATGTGCGCCGCTCCCCCGTACGACCGCGCGCGCAGGATCGCGGCCTTGGCCGCCGAGGCCGATCCCGGGGGCTGGGCGGCCGACCAGCTCTTCCTCCAGGAAGTGTGCGAACACCAGTACAGCGAGCTCCTGGACCGCCTGGGTCCGCTGGGCTACCGGGGGTTCCACTCGGCGACCCTGCCGGGCGGGAACCCGGCCATCTGCGAGGGGTACGCGTACGGGAACGCCGTCCTCGTCCGCGGCCCGGTCTCGGACAGGGCGGAACTCGACCTGACGGTGGGCGGGGAACGCGAGCCGATCACCGTGCCCTGCGTTCTGGCGTCCCTCGCGGACCGGCCCACCTGGTCCTGCTCGGTCCACCTCTACTGGGACGACGGCACGCTCGCGGTGCCGGAGGCGGACCGACTGGCGGCGCAGGCCCACGCGTGGCTGGACGACGGGTTCGCCGTCGTCCTGGGCGGCGACTTCAACCACTCCCCGCGCACGGACACGCTGTCGCGTTTCTACCTGCCCGAGCGGGGCGAAGGCGCCCACGGGGCCTTCGTCGAGGCCGACGAGAGCGACCCCGAGTTCTTCGACCCGGCCGCCTGCCCGCCCGCGACGGCCTCCGCCTGCCGGTCGGGCGAGACGACCTTCGGTCCGAAGAAGCTCGACTACGTCTTCCTCAGCGCCCCGCACGTCCTGGCGGCGACCGCCGATGCCCTCCCCCTCGACACGACGGTCTCGGACCACAACCTCCTCCGCGTCACGGCCACCACCTGACCGCGCATTCCCCGGAGGTGACCCCGCCGCCCGGAGGCGGCGAGGTCAGGCGGGCGCTGTCACGTCACGTCTGGTCGGGTGACGGGGCGTCGGCCGGGGGCGGGGTCGGGGCGGCGGTGGCGGTCGGGGCGGCAGCGCCGGCGGGGGCGGTCGGGGGCGTGGCGGCGATCAGGGTCTCCGCGAAGTTCTCCTTGCGCATTCGCAGATCGACGTAGAGCAGGGCGGCGACCAGCGGCGGGAAGCCGAACTGGAAGAGTCCGCTGACCAGGCTGCCGACCAGGATGCAGATCACGTACACACCGAGGCCGGCGATGGCCACGCTCGGATCCGCGCCCGGATCCCCCGCGTCCAGCATGGTCGGCAGGAACGCGGCCATGCCGACGAAGGTGAACGGCATCTGGACGGCGTAGCCCACGGCCATCGCCACGAAGTAGCCCAGCACGGTGATGCCGAACACGCGCCACCAGCCGTCCTTGACCAGGTGGGACGAGCGCCGCAGCGCCGCGACGGCGCCGAGCCCCTCGCACACCGCGGCGGCGGGCGCGAGGCTCAGGCGCGTCGCGAGCCAGACCGAGACGGGCAGGCAGACCAGGACGCCCAGGATCAGTACGAACAGGCCGGCCGGCGGTCCGGATCCGTCGTCGGACATGATGACCAGCGGGATGCCGATCGCGTAGACCAGGAGCATCGGCCCGCCCGCGATCAGCCCGGTGAGGAACACGGTGCCGAGCACCGACGGCAGCCTGGACCAGCAGCGGCGCCACATCGCGCCGAACGTCGTGGGCCGTCCCAGCACGGCCTCCTGGATCACGGCCGGACCCAGCGCGCCGATCAGCGCCGCACCCACCAGCACCGTGATCAGCAGGAGCACCGCGGCCGGCACGAAGGCGAGGAGCAGGGCCATCACGTCCTCGTCGGCGGCGCTTTCGCCCGGCGGGAGGTCGAAGACGGTGGCGAACCGGTCGAACACGACCGCGACGGCGATGCCGGCGGCCAGGGTCACGAGCAGGATCCCGATGCCCTGTACGGCGAGCATCATGCCGACCAGCGGCTTCCAGTAACGGCGGAAGGATGCGAACGCACCGCCGAGTATGTCGCCCAGGCTGAGCGGTTGGAGGGGTATGACGCCCGGTTTCGGCGCCGCCGGCGGCACCCAGCCGCCTCCCCACTGTGGCACGGGCTGTCCCGGGTGTTGTGCCCACCCCGTGTTCTGCGACATCTGTGTTTCCCCCTCGAATGAAGGGATACGGTAACCCGCCCCGGGCGGCGGCCGTGCACGGGCCCCGGCCCGACCCCGTCGACTCCCGTGCAGGTCAGCCCGCTCGGCCCGGCCGCCGATGCTCCCGTGCGCTACGGCCGGGCGGGGGCCCGGAGTCCGCCTTGGATGCGGTACACCACGCTCGGGCGCAGCGGGCCGTCGGGCACGGTGAGGTCGTCGAAGTCGTCGGCCGGGTCGCGGGTCATCCCGATACGGCGCATCACCGCCCGGGAACGGAGGTTGCCGGCCGTGGTCACCGCGAGGATCTCGGGCAGCGCGAGGGTTTCGAAACCGAAGGCCAGGACGGCCAGCGCGGCCTCCGTGGCGAAGCCGTGGCCCCAGGAGGAGCGGGCCAGCCGCCAGCCGGCCTCGACTCCGGTGAACGGCATGTCCTCGTCGACCGGGTCCAGCCCGGTGAACCCGATGAACTCGCCGGTCTCCCGTACCTCGACCGCCCACCAGCCCCAGCCGCGCTGCTCGATGGCGGCGCGGAAGCGGGCCGCGGACGCCTCGCTCTGCTCCCGGGTGAGCACGCCGTCGAAGTGCTCACGGACTTGGGGATCGGCGTTCATCGCCGCCCAGGGCCGCAGGTCGGACTCCCGCCACTGGCGCAGGACGAGACGGTCGGTTCGTATCTCGGACATCCCGCCAACCTAGCCGAACACCGGTGTGGAACAAGGGACGCGCAAGGGCCCCGATCCTGCTTCAGGTCGATCGGAGGCAACCTTCGGGTCCCGTTCGCACTCTCACCGGGCGTATCCCGGAAGGAGGCTGTCATGAACACCGGTAGCAGCAGCGCGGTCCCGAGGCGGCCGCGGCAGATCGAGGCGGCATGGGCGCTCACACTGGCGGCCGTCGCGGCGGAGGTCCTGGTCTGGGTGCTGGGGGTGTTCGTGGTGGCGCCCACCGGCCTGGACGAGTTGACCGAGCACACGGGGCGCAGCGGCGCGATCACCCAACTTGCCTGGTCGGCCGGGGCGCTGACCGTCCTCATGGCCGGCTGGCTGGCCGTGGCGGCGCGGATGCGGGCCGGGCGCGGCTGGGCCCGCGCAGTACTGACCGTCGTGGGGGCCGTGTTCCTGCTCTTCCGGGTCGGCGACCTCGGCATGGACGGGATCGAACCCGCCTGGTGGGCCGTCTTCAACGCCCTGCCGGATCTGCTGGCCGCGGCCGCCGTCGTTCCCATGTACCTGCCCGAGGCCCGCGCCCACTTCCCGTCGGGGGCGCGGCGCACGGCCTGAGCAGGGTGCACGCCTGCGTTGTCGGAGGTCTGCGCCGTACCGTCCCGCTCGGCGGGACCTCCGACAACGGGCGCGTCCTAGTGCGAACGCGGCCGGGGGGCGGGGCAGGCCTGCCAGGCCAGGTGGTAGAGCGTGCTCACACTCGCGTCGGTGGAGTCCATGGTCATGAAGCTGGTGGCGGCCTGCGGGTTGGACGTTCCCGCGTTCACGCGCAGTTCGGTGTTGATGTTGAAATTGCGTTTCTCACCGCACGGCGCCCAGACGAGGTCCGCGTACTCCGTCCTGTCGGTCGCCTGCCAGTTGTCATTGAGCGGACCGTTGAACTGATGGGTGCGCTGGGTGGTCTGCGGCATTCCCTGGAAGTAGTAGTTCGCCCTCTCCTGGCCCCAGGCGCCCGGTTGGAGGAATGCGAATCCCCGGTAGTCCGCCTGGACAATGGCGTAGGTGAATCCCGAAGGAACGTGGACGCGCAGATTGAGCTGGCAGTTCTTGCGGAATCCGGTCGGCGGCGCACCCGGCCCGACCTGCGCGAGGTATTCACTGTAGGTGACGGTGAAGGCCGTGTTGTCGGGTGCGACCGCCACTTCCGCGGTGCCCTCCCGACAGCCGGACCCGTTCACCGTGGCGAGTTCGATCACGATCTTGTCGGGCGGTGCGGTGATCTGCGGTGCGGGGTCGGCGGCTCCGGCCGGGGTCGCCGTGGCGATCAGTGCCGCTGCCGCGGCGCCGGTGAACAGAGTGCGGAGCAGGGAATGGGACATCGTTGTCACTCCTGACCGTGATGTGCTGGTTCCGAGGCTCACGCCGTGTCAGACCGTGGGACATTCCTTCCACGCGAAGTGGTAGACCGTGCTGACGCTGCCGTCCGTGGAGTCCATGCTCATGAAGCTCAGGTTCTGCGGGCTCGATGTTCCGGCGTACACACGCAGTTCGCTGTTGACATTGAGGTTGCGCTCCTCGCCGCACGGCGCCCAGACCAGGTCGGCGTACTCCGTCTGGTCGCTCGCCTGCCAGTTGTCGGAGTAGGGGCCGTTGAACTGGTGGGTCCGGCGGGTCGTCTGGGCCATGCCCTGGAAGTAGTAGTTGGCGCGCTCCTGCCCGTAGGCCCCGCGCTGGAGGTGGGCGAAGCCGCGGTAGTCCGCGCGGGCGATGGCGTACGTGAAGCCCTGCGGCACGTGGATCTGGAGGGCGAGCTGGCAGTTCTTGCGGAAGTCGGTCCCGCCGGAGCCGGCGCCGGTCTGCGCGAGGTAGTCGCTGTACGTGACCGTGAACGAGGTGTTGTCGGAGGCGGCGGCGACGCTCGCCGTCCCCTGCGGACATCCCGAACCGTTCACGCCGACCACGTCGACCGTGATTCTCCCGGGCGGATATGTGGCGTTGTGGGCTTGTGCCGGCATCGCCAGGGTCGACAACGCCACCACCGCCGCGCCGACGGTCAGTCTGCGGAGCAACATCCTTGTTTCTCCATTCATCGGGGGTCACCGATCAATTTCGGCATGGACATGCCACCACGGGACCGCCTGTGGCGAAAGGACGGGATATGGACAACCGCCTCCGGGTGGTGCGCCCGCCCGTTTACTGGCCGAATTCCGCTACGGCGACGAAACACCGGTGCCCGGGGCCGTCATGACGAGCTGCCGGTAGGGGGCCCTGCCCACGATGGACCGGAAAGGCCCGTTTCGGTGGGGCCGGCGCCGGCGGCGCCGGCCCCACCAGCACCGGCAGCCCCGGGCGTTCCATGCCCTACGGGCCCGTGTCCGTCGCTCCGGGCTCCGCCGCACCCGGTGGCGCGGCCGGCCCCGCGATGTCGCGACGCAGGTGGGACGGCGCGGCCGTGGGCCGGCCCCCTACGGGCCCATCGCAGCGCCCCGGTACGCAACTTGGCCGGACCGAGCGTGGTCACGGGCCCGGCCGCCGCGCGGTGAGGCACGTGCGCCGGTCGGCGCGGTCCGGAAAGCGGGCACGGGCCCGTCGCGGGGACGGTCGGTCAGACCGCGGTCAGGCGTACGGCGGCGATGCGGCCCGCGTCGTCGAACTCGATCTCCGCCGCGCTGCCGCCGGGAAGCTCGGAACGGATCCGGGGCCCGTCCTCCCGCGCCGGCAGGCCGTGGTACTCCAGATAGCCGGTGACCACCCGCCGGGCCGAGCGGCCGATCAGCCCCGCGCCGGTCACGAGATGGCGCGGCAGTGCCACCGCGTCGAGGCCGGCCCGAGGCACCTGGGCGTCGTCCGGCAGGAAGTAGACCTGGCTGTCCGGCCCCGCCGGGAGGCCGAGGTATCCGGGCGCCTCGGCAACACCCATGCCCGCGAAGGCCAGTGTCTCCGCCGCCCGCCGGGGGTCTTCGAAGCCGGACAGGTCCAGGACCTCCTCGGTGAACTCGGCGATCCCGTGGGCCCGTCCGTAGCGCTCGATCGCGCCGGTCAGGGCCACGACCTGGCTGCCGCGCAGTCCGGGATTGGCCCAGCCCCACATCCAGGACTGCTCCCGCACGTCGTAGGTGCCCAGCACGGCCACCCGGAGCTGCAGATCCCCCTGCCGGTACAGACACGCCTCGAGGTCGGCCGTCCAGGGTCCTTCCGGCATGAACCCGGTCAGGGCCTCCAGTTGCGCGGCGCCCCAGGCCGCGTGGCGTTCGGCCTCCAGCAGGAAGGCGTCACTGAATTCACTCTTCACGATCATGCTCATGACCCTATGTGCCGGCACTGACGCCGCTGCGCGGCGGTGGCGGAGCGCTGCCCACCGGCCCGGTCGAACATGCCGCGGAGGTAGCGCGACGGAAACGCGGCCGGTCAGCGGCGGCGGGCCTTCCTCGCCGCCGCCCGGGCCGCCTTCGCCTCCCGTTCGGCCTCCCGGTGGCGGCGCTCGGCGTTCTCCGCGACAGCCGCGAGGCGCTCGCGCTCGGCCCGGGCGCGCTCCAACCGTTCCTCCAGCCGTCCGATCTCCTCGTCGAGCGCGCCGAGGCCGGTCCGGGCCTGTTCCCGCTCCGTCTCCGCCCGGGCCAGCGCCTGCTCGGCCAGTGCGGCCTCCCTGCTCGTCCGCTCGGCCTCCCCCGCGTCCGGCTCCGGCTCGGACTCCGGCTCGGACTCCGGCTCGGGCTCCGCCTTGGGCTTCCGCCCCGCCTTGGGCTTCCCCTCCGCCTCCGGCTCGTGTTGCGGCGGCCGGGGTTCCACGCCCGGTTCGGGGGCCACTTCGGCGAAGCCCACGGCCTGGGGCGGCGCCTTCGCCAGCACTCCCCGCGCCCAGGCCTCGGCGGCGCCGGGATCGGCGAGCACGCTGCGCAGAATCTGCTCGACCTCCCGCTGGACCCCCGCGGAGAGCTCCTCCCCCGCTTCGCCGGCCAGGCGACGGGCTTCTCCGGCCATCGCCGCGATCACCACGTGCTGCTGGTGGGACAGCTTCCGCAGATCCTCTCCCGAGAGCGTCCGGTGCGCCTCGCGCAGCCCCTGCCCGATCTCCAGCAGGTGCCGGGCCTGGTCCGCGTCGGCGCGGGCGAGCCGGTTCGCGGCCCACACCGCGCGCGTGGGCCTGTGCAGGGCGGCGATGCGCTGCGCCTCGGCCCGCTGCCCCGCCTTGCGCGCGGCGGCCGCGCGGGCGTCCCGGGCTGCCGTGAACTCCTCCGGCCTGAGCCCGTACAGCTCGGCTGCCACCGCGTCGACGTCGACCACAGCACCACTGTCCACCACCAGCGGTTGCAGAGCGACAGGGCGCGTCAGGGAGCGCCCCGCGCGAGGCATCAGGCCGGGTCCTTCACCACCTGGGTGTTCTGGCAGGCGGTCAGCAGCCAGGGCCCGTCGGCCTCCCGCGTCATCACGTACAGCGGGGCGCCCTCACTGCCGTCGGGGGCGTGGTAGACCTGTCGTACCTTCACCGCCGCGACGTCCGGCCGCAGGAACTGCACGTGGGCGACCTCGTAGGTGACTTCCCCGTCCCAGGTCGCCCCGGGCAGTACGGCACGAGTGAATGCGGCTATCTCCCCGAGGCCGATGAGGACCTTGCCGTGCGCCGTGGTCCACAGCGCGTCCGGGTGGAACAACGCCAGGAAGCCCTCGACGTCCTTGGCCCGCTGGGTGCGTTCGACCGCGGCGACGACCTCTTCGATGGCCTTGATGTCAGCGGCCGCGACCGCGAGTTCGGTGTCCATGGGCTCGATCCTGATGCCTCAACCACACTTGAGGTCAAGCGATATGATCATATTGGCCGCATGACCACGAAGACCCTCTACCTGCTCTGCTCCGCCGCCCCACCCGTGTTCGACGTCGCCCATGTCATCGAAGACGCCCAGGCCCGCGGCTGGAACGTGTGCCTCGGGCTCACCCCCACCGCCGCGCACTGGCTCGCGGAGAGCCTCGACGGGCTCGCCGCCCTCACCGGCCATCCCGTGCTCTGGCAGTACCAGCTCCCCGGCGAGCCCGAGCAGTGGCCCGCGCCCGACGCGCTGCTCTGCGCCCCCGCCACCTTCAACACCGTCAATGCCTGGGCCCTCGGGCTCACCGACCGGCTGACCGTCGGCCTCGCCGCCGAAGCCCTCGGCAACGGCACCCCCGTCACCGCGATCTCCTGCACCAACAGCGCCCTCGCCGCGCACCCCCAGTACGAGATCTCCCTCGCCACCCTGCGCAACGCCGGGGTCCAGCTCCTCCTCCACGACAACACCCCCGCCGACGCCCCTGCCCCCTTCCCCTGGGCCACCGCCCTGGGCGCCCTCGACACCACCGCCGCCCAGCACTGACAGCACGGACCAGCCAGGGGGAACGAACGTACGGGCCGCGGCTTGCGCGGTGGCGGCTCCTGTCCCATAGTCCGAGGTATGGACGCGCGGGAGGCCGCGCTCCGGCGGGCGCACGAGCATGCCGTCCGGTGGCTCGCGAGCCTGTCCGACCGGCCCGTTCCGGCACGCGCCACGGTCGAGGAGATCGTGCGCGCGCTCGGTACCGAACTGCCCGATGCCCCCAGCCCTCCGGCCGACGTCGTCGACCTGCTGGCCACTGCCTGCGAACCGGGGCTGACCGCTTTCCCGAGCGGCCGCTTCTACGGGTTCGTGGTCGGCGGTACGGAGCCCGCCGCGCTGGCCGCGGACTGGCTCGTCAGCGCATGGGACCAGAACTCCGTGATGCGGGCCGCCTCACCCGCGTACGCGGCGGCGGAAGAGGTCGCCGGCGCGTGGCTGCTCGATCTGCTCGGTCTGCCCCCCGAGAGCGCCGTCGGCTTCACCACCGGTGCCACGATGGCCAACTTCACCTGCCTCGCCGCCGCACGCGACGAGTTGCTGCGGCGCGTCGGCCGGAACGTCGCCCGCGACGGACTCGTGGGCGGTCCGCCCGTGCGCGTGCTCGCCGGAGAGGGCCGCCACATGGCCGTCGACCTGGGTCTGCGCTACCTGGGGCTCGGCGCCCCCGTCCTGGTGAAGGCGGACGATCAGGGGCGCATGGAGCCGGAGGCCCTGCGGAGCGCCCTGGCGGAGGGCGGGCCGGGCCCGACCATCGTGGTCCTCCAGGCCGGAGACATCCACTCCGGCGCCTTCGACCCCTTCACCGAGACCGTCCGGGCCGCTCGCGAGGCGGACGCGTGGGTGCACGTGGACGGCGCCTTCGGGCTGTGGGCGGCCGCCTCGCCGCGCCTCGCGCACCTGACCGAGGGCTGCGACGCCGCCGACTCCTGGGCGACGGACGCGCACAAGACCCTGAACGTCCCCTACGACTGCGGCATCGCCGTCGTGCGCGACCCGTCCGCGCTGCGCGCCGCGATGGGGCAGCGCGGCGACTACCTCATCCAGCACGAGCACGGGGACCCCGTCGACAAGGTCCCCGAGCTGTCCCGGCGCGGAAGGGCCTTCACGGTCTGGGCGGTGCTCAGGTCCCTGGGCCGCTCGGGGGTGGCCGACCTCGTCGACCGGCTGTGCCGGCACGCCCGGGCGTTCGCCGACGGCATCGCCGCGATCGACGGCGCCCGGGTGCTGAACGAGGTGGTGTTCACGCAGGTGTGCGCCGAGTTCGGCGACGACGAAAGCACCGAACGGGTACTCACCCGGCTGCTCGACGACGGGACCACGTGGATCAGCGGCTCCACCTGGCACGGCCGGCGCGTCATGCGCATCTCGGTGAGCAACTGGTCGACGACCGAGGACGACGTGACGCGCGCGCTGGACTCGATCCGGCGCGCCGCGGCCGGACCCTGACCGGAGCCTGCGACGGCCCGCGGCTCACGGGGCCTTCGCGGTCCGGATGCCGAGAACGTCGAGGAAGGCGGCGGCCGCGGGAGTGGGGGTGGCGCGGCTCCAGACGGCGTACTCCACGCGGGCCGGCACGTCGGTGACCTCGACGGTGGCCACCCCGGCAAGCCGGGGCACGTAGGCGGAGGGGAGCATCGCGATGCCCAGGCCCTGGCCGACGAGCCGGTCGATGAACTCCGCGGTGGTCACCTCGAAGGCGACGTCGCGGTTCAGGCCGGCCGCCGCGAAGGCCTGGTCGGACTGACGCGCCCGGCCGTGCCCGCAGGCAAATCCACGAACACCTCGGCCGACAGTCTGCGCAGGTCCACAGCCCGCTCCCCGGCGAGCGGATGGTCCGGCGCGACCACGGCGACGAGCCGGTCCCGGGCCGGTCCCGTCCCTGACCTGCTCGACGAGGTCGTCGCTGGCCCCGACCCGCAGGGCGACCCGCACGTGCGGATACGCGCGGCGGAATGCACCCAGCGCACCGGGGACGTCGACGGCTGCGACGGTCGCGCGACCAGGTGCTCGGCCCGGTCCCGCTGCTCGGGTTCGCGCTGGCCCTCGCCTCGATCGTGGCGGGACAGCGACCTACGCCCGGCCGCCGCGTCGGCCGGGCGGAGGCCGGCCGACGCATCGCACGCGTCAGTGGACGACGCTGAAGCTCCGCCACGGGCGGGTCCTGGGGGCCGTCACGTTCGAGAGCGTCGTCGCCACGTAGATCTCGTTGTTCGGCTCGTCGGACTGCTTGCAGTCGAAGTTCTGGTAGAGGATCACATCGACGAGGGTGTTGTTCTCGACGTGGGTGGCCCCGTCCGGAATGGCGATCCGGTGGCAGCCCGTGACGAGTGTGTTGTTGTAGCTGATCTCGACCGGCGAGTCGTGGCCGCGGAAGCTGAGCTGGCCGACGGTGGTCCGACCCAGACCCGAGCAAGCGGTGGCGCTGAGCAGCAGCGCTGCGGCCCCCGCGATGATGCCGATGCGTCGCCTGTGGGACATGGTGCGGTCCTCGTCTGTGCGGTGGTGTCGGTCCTTGCCCACAGCGTGGCCCGGCGTGGCCCGGGTGGCTTGCTGTGCTCGGCCGACCGGATGAACGCGGAGGCGGAAGGGCGGCGGCCGGCCGGTCGCACGCACGGTGGACGCCGCATGGTGGAGACCGCCCGAGTGCGGCGGCCGGGGGGCGCCGCCGGTCGCCCGGAGTGAGGATGAAGCTGATGAACGCGATGAAGCGCAGCCGCGGACCGCACCGGGCGAGCGGCCGGCGGGAGCTGCGCCGCGATCCGGGGCCGCCGCGCGGCGAGGCCGGGTCCGCCCGGAAGGAGCGGGTGCGGGATGCATGAGGAGATGCCGCTGGAGGATCTGATCAGCAGCGCCGCCCAGGACGCCGGCGGGTGGCTGGGCGCCCTGCCGGTGGCGCTCATGGCCACTGGCAGTGACGGGACGATCGTGCGCTGGAACCACGGCGCGCAGGAGCTGCTGGGCTACGCCCCGCCCCAGGTGCTCGGACGGCACATCGCGGATCTCCTCCACCCCGGCGCCGACCGCAGCCTGGGCCGGTCCCTGTGGGAGACGGCGGCGACCGGCCGCGGGGTGATGGGCACGGTCACCGCCTGGCACCGCGACGGCCACCCGCTGGAGCTGGAGATCTGGGCCTGCCCCGTGCCCGACCGCCGCCACGGGACCTCGGCCGTGCTGGTGTTCGCCGCCGACGCGCACGCGGCACGCCGGATCCGGGGGGCCTCGGCGGTGTGGGACGGCCTGTTCGCCCGCTCGCCCGTCGGGATCGCCGTCCTCGACACGCAGCTGCGGTTCCTCCAGGTCAACGCGGCGCTGGAGGCGATGAACGGTCTGACGGAGTCGGCCCACGTGGGCCGGCGGCTCGCCGAGGTGCTGCCGGAGGTGAACGCGGGCGAGATGGAAGAGGCCATGCGCCAGGTGCTGGCGACCGGGGAACCCGTCCTCAACCGCCGGCGCAGCGGCCGCACCCCCGCCGACCCGGACCACGACCATGTGTGGGCGTGCTCGTACGTACGGGTGGAGGACCCCGGCGGCCGGCCGATCGGCGTGATCGCCTCCCTGCTCGACATCACCACGCAGCAGCGCGACCACACCGAGGCCGAGGCCGGACGCCGCCGGCTGGCCCTGCTCACCGAGGCCAGTTCCAGGATCGGGGCCAGCCTGGACCTCGAGCGCACCGCGCAGGAGCTGGCCGACCTCGCCGTCCCGCACCTCGCCAGTGCCGTCACCGTCGATGTGCTGGACTCGCTCGCGCAGGGCAACGAGCCGGGCATGGGGCTGACCGGGGGTGTCGCGCTGCGGCGTCTGGGCAAGGCCCCGCTGACCGGCACCGCGGTCACCCAGATCCTCGCTCCGCTGGGCCGGACGCTCACCTTCCCCGCGACGGCCCCGTACACCCAGGCGCTCGCGGCCCGCCAGCCGTTCCTGATGGCCCATCTCGACGCCATGGCCGTGGCATCGGCCAGCCGGCACACCCCCAAGCCCGCGCAGCTGGCCGAGACGGGCGTGCACTCCTTCATGATGGTCCCGCTCATCGCGCGCGGCCTCGTCCTCGGTGTGGCCTCCTTCTACCGCACCCGGCCGTTCGAGCCCTTCGGGTCCGACGACGTCGCCCTCGCCGGCGAGCTCGCCGCGCGGGCCGCCATCAGCATCGACAACGCCCGCCTCTACCACCACGAGCACGAGACCGCCGTCGTGCTGCAGCGCAGCATGCTGCCGCAGCACGTCACGGCGCCGCCGGGCATCGAGATCGCCCACCGCTACCTGCCGGCCAGTGACGTCAACGAGGTCGGCGGGGACTGGTACGACGTCGTCCCCCTCGCCGGAGGCAGGGCCGGCCTGCTCATGGGGGACGTGATGGGGCACGGCATCGCGGCCGCCGCGGTGATGGGGCGCCTCTCCGCGACCGTCCGCGCCCTCGCCCGGCTCGACATGCCGCCGACAGCGCTGCTCCACCAGCTGGAGGCGACGCTCGCCGATCTGGCGGAGCCGATGCTCGCGACGTTCCTGTACGTGGTATGCGACCCGGCCAGCGGCCGGTGCACGATCACCCGGGCGGGACACCCGCCTCCCGCGGTGGCCGAGCCCGACGGGACGGTCTACCTGGTGAAGACCCCGCCCGGGGCGCCGCTGGGCGTCGGCGGGGTCACGTTCACCACCACCGACATCACGCTCCCGAAGGGCAGCCTGCTCGTCCTGTACACGGACGGGCTGATCGAGGCGCGCAACCGTGACATCGACGAGCGCCTGAGCGAGCTCACCGGCCTCCTCACCGAGCCCCTCCAACCGCTCGACCACCTGTGCGATTCACTGATCACCCACCTCGTCCCTGCGTCCGCCGACGACGACATCGCCCTGCTGGCGGCCCGCATCGGCACGAACCACCTGGGCGGCCCCTGAGGCGGCCGCGCGTCCGCCGGGGGCCGCCCCTGTCACGTGTGGCGGTCGGAGGCGTCGAACCGGGCCAGGGTGAGGGCTCCGGCGTGCAGGGAGTCCTCCAGGGCCCGGCGGGTGGCCTCGTCCAGGCCGCCCAGCTCGTGGGCGGCGTCCTCGGTGGCGTCGCGTGCGATCTCGGCGGCCAGCTCTCCGGGCGGGGTACGGGGTCCCAGCTTGCTGACGGCCGACGCGGCGCGGGCCGGGGTGAGCAGGCCGGTTCCGTGGGCGAGCAGCCAGCCGGGGACGCCCGCGGCACCTTCGGGGGGCGCCTGGTAGGGGCGCGCGCCGTCGAAGCGCTCGTCCTCGGCGAAGGCGGGCTGCTTGGACTTCGCCATGGACCGGGCGGGCCCCCGCGACTCCCCCGCGGGTTTGACGACCAGGCCCTCCGCCAGGTTGTCCGGCAGCGCGGGCAGACCGAGCAGGCCGGGCAGCCGGGTCGGGAAGAGCACCGGCAGTTCCTGGAGCCGGGCGAGTGGCCCCTCGGCCAGCAGCGGTGCGCAGTGCAGCCCGGCCGGGGCCGCCGCAGCGCGCAGGGTGCGGTCGGCGGCCCAGCGCGGGCCGTCCTCGTCGGTGACGGCCGCGTCGAAGGGCAGCCAGATCAGGTCGGGGGCGTACCAGACGCCGGTCTGTACGGCCGACGCGCCCGGCACGGCCGGTACGTCGGGGTGGGGGTAGTGGCCGCCGGCCAGTTCGCCGTACAGGGTCACGGGCGCCGTGGGCGCGGCGCCGGTGGCCTCCCGCAGGTTCTGCGCGCAGCGGGTGGCCGCGACCGCCAGCGCGGGCCAGATCCGGCCGACGCCGAAGAAGTCGTCCAGTCCGCCGTCGCCGAGCAGCTCGCGCCGCTTGGCCGGGTGGGCGCCCCCCGCGTCGCACACGATGGCGAGGTTGGCTCCGTGGATCTTCTCGTGGGCCACCCAGGTCCGGCCGCGGGCCTCTCCCAGCCGGGTGTTCGCGGGGATCTTCGGGTACGGGGACCAGGCGGTTTCACGGTGCACCGGGCGATGGTAGCGATCACGGCCGTGCCGGGCAGGTCCTTTTCGCCGCGCCGGGGGCGCCGTCAGAGGGGGTCCACGTCCAGGAAGGCCGTGAGGACGGCCTCGCCGCCGCCGGGGGCGCCCGGCAGGGCCAGTTCCGCCCAGATGACCTTGCCCTCCGGCGTGTAGCGGGTGCCCCAGTGCTCGCTGAGCTGCGCCACCAGGAACAGTCCGCGCCCTCCCTCGTCCGTGGTGGCGGCGTAGCGCAGGTGGGGGGCCGTGCTGCTGCCGTCCCACACCTCGCAGGTGAGGTTGTGGTCGCGCAGGAGCCGTACCCGTACCGGTTCGCTCCCGTGCCGCAGGGCGTTCGTGATCAGCTCGCTGAGGATCAGTTCCGCGGCGAAGCCGAGTTCCGTCAGGTCCCATTCCTCCAGCTTCTTGGCGGCGACGCTGCGCATGGCGCCGACGGCGCTCGGCTCGAAGGGCACGTCCCACTGGGCGACCCGGTCGGGGCCGAGGGTCCGGGTCCGGGCGATGAGCAGGGCCACGTCGTCGGTCGGCCGGGCGGGGAGCATCATGTCGAGCACGGCCCGGCAGCTGTCGTGGGGGTCCCGGTCGGGGTGGCTCAGTGCCGCCCGGAGCAGCTCCAGGCCCTCGCCGATGTCGCGGGTCCGCTCCTCCACCAGGCCGTCGGTGTAGAGGACCAGCTGGCTGCCTTCGGCGAGGTCCAGCTCCGCGGTCTCGAACGGCATGCCGCCCAGGCCCAGCGGGGGTCCGGCGGGCAGCTCGACGATCTGCGTGCTGCCGTCGGGGGCGACCAGGAGCGGAGGCAGATGGCCCGCCCGGGCCATCGTGCAGCGCTGGGACACCGGGTCGTAGACGGCGTACAGGCAGGTGGCGCCGAGTACGCCGCCGTCCGCGTCGTCGGAGTCCCCGTTGTGGTCGTGGTCGATGCGCTGTACGAGGTCGTCCAGGCGGGCGAGGATCTCGTCGGGCGGCAGGTCGAGGGAGGAGAAGTTGTGCACGGCGGTGCGCAGCCGGCCCATGGTGGCCGCGGCGTGCAGGCCGTGGCCCACGACGTCTCCGACGACGAGGGCGACGCGGCTGCCGGGCAGCGGGATGACGTCGAACCAGTCGCCGCCGACCCCCGACTGGGCGGGCAGGTAGAAGTGCGCGACGTCCATGGCGCTCTGTTCGGGCAGGGCGCGCGGCAGCAGGCTGCGCTGGAGCGTCACGGCGAGGGCGTGTTCGCGGGTGTAGCGGCGGGCGTTGTCCATGCTGACGGCCGCGCGGGCGACGAGTTCCTCGGCGAGGGACAGCTCGTCCTCGTCGAAGGGCTCGTGTTTCTGCGACCGCCAGAAGTTGACCACTCCGAGGACGACGCCCCGGGCCATGAGCGGGGCAGCGATGAGCGAGTGGATGCCGTAGTCGACGATGGCGCGGGCGCGCGGCGGGTCCTGGGCCTGCCAGCCGGGCGCCTTGGACAGGTCGGGTACCAGTTCCGCCCGTCCGGTGCCGTAGCCGCGGGCCTGCGGGGTGGACGGCAGGAAGTCGATCAGCCGGCCGACGGGGTAGAGGGGGTGGTCGGAGCGGATGCCGCTGATCGCCGTACGGCGCATGTCGGCGCCCGGGGCGGGCTCGTCGCCGTCGATGACCTGGTCGGCGAGGTCGACGGTGACGAAGTCCGCGAAGCGGGGCACGGCGACGGCGGCGAGCTCCTCTGCCGTGCGGACCACGTCGAGGGTGGTGCCGATGTCACCGCCGGCGTCGTACAGCAGCTTGAGGCGCCTGCGGGCCGTTTCGGCCCGAGTGGTCAGGATCTGCATCTCGGTCGAGTCGCGGATGGTGACCACCGCGCCCTCGGGCCGGCCGCGGGGACGGGTGGGCCGCTGGTTGACGACGAGCAGGCGGTCGCCGGAGCCGATCACCTCGTCGGTGGCCTCGCGGCCGGAGAGCAGCAGGTCCGACATCCGGCGCTCCAGGCCGGGCACGTCCCCGATGGGGCGGCCCTCGGCGCCTTCGGGCAGGCCGAGCAGGCGTTTGGCCTCGTCGTTGGCCAGGACGAGCTGTCCGTCGCCGTCGGTGATCACGACGCCTTCGCGGACGGCGTGGAGCACCGCGTCGTGGTGCTCGTACATGCGGGTCATCTCCTGCGTGCCGAGCCCGTGGGTCTGGCGGCGCAGGCGCCTGCTGATCAGCCAGGTGCCGACGGTGGCCAGGGCCAGGCCCGTGGCGATGGCCAGGAGGATGACCGGGAGCTGGCGGTCGAGGGCGCCGGTGACGTTCTCGACGGTGAGGCCGGCGGACACCAGGGCGACGACCTTGCCGTCGGGGTCCTTGACGGGGACCACCGCCTGGATCTCCTTGCCCAGGGGTCCCTCGACGCTCTCGGTGTGGACTTTGCCCTGCAGCGAGGGCTCGATGGTTCCGACGAACCGTTTGCCGATGCGGTCGGGCTGGGGATGGCTGTAGCGGATGCCGTTGGTGTCCATCACCACGATGAAGTCGACCCCGGCGGCCTTGCGCGTCTGCTCGGCGAGCGGCTGCAGGAGCGTGGAGGGGTCGGAGGTCTTCAGCGCGGGCTGGAGGCCCAGCTGGTGTGCGAAGGTCTCGGCGACGGCCACCGAGCGATTGCGTGCCTCGCGGTCGATGTCGTGGCGCGACTGGAGGACGAGGGCCAGCAGGGCCCCGGCCGCGAGCAGGACCACGATCGCCACCTGGAGGACGAATACCTGGCCGGCGACGCTTCTGAATCGGTTGCCTAGAGGTGACCGCACCGACGTGCCCGGCACGGGTGGCGACGAGGAATGGTCACGAACCCAGTTGTAGCACTTCCCGGCCTCCATGGCGCCCGGCATGCACAAACCGCGCCGGGAGTGTCACGCCTCGTCCCGGTCCGCCGCTCAGGAGGTACGGGGTGCGGCGGCGGCGCTGAGGTGCCCGGAGGAGGTGCCGGCGGGGGCGGGCGCGGCTTCGGCCGTCCGCGCGGTGGCGGGGGCCGCCGGGGCCGCGGGCGTCGTCGGGGCCGGTGTCTTGGCTCCCGCGGGCGCCTCCGGGGTGCAGACGACCTCGTCGCGCGGGGTGTAGTGGGTCTTGAACTCCTCGTTGCGGACGTCCTTGCCGCCCTGGACGAAGACCCTGCCGACGGTCACGTCGAAGCCTTCGAGCGGGGTCTGGACCTCGCAGGCCGGTCCGTTCCCGGTGCGCTTCTCGGGCTGCGTGATGTTGGTGCGCGGCCCCTTGGTCGCGCGTATCTCGTCGTACTTCTTGGTGCCGAGGAGGGTGATGGTCAGCGAGGTGTCGGTGGATTCGGCCTGTATGTAGACCGCATTGCCGGAGTCGTTGATCCAGCGCAGGTCGAGGGTGCCCCACGCGACGGTGGCCTCGCGGCCCTCGGGGTAGCGCTCGATGTAGAAGGAGTGGGCGCCGTGCTCGACGGGCTTGAGGCCCGCGAAGAAGACGGCGTTGTACATGGTCGTGGCGACCGCGGAGACGCCGCCGCCGGGCGACTTCACGTACTGGCCGTCGTTGATCATGATGCCGTCGACGAAGCCGTTCTCCTTGGTGCGCTCACCGACCGTGCGGTTGAAGCTCCACTCCTTGCCCGGCTGCACGAGGGAGCCGTTGATGAGCTCCACGGCCCGGCCGATGTTGGTGCTGCGGTACGGGGCGGCCGGGAACTCGACGGTGAAGGAGGAGATCTTCTCCTTGATGCCGATCCGTCGAGCCTCCTCGCTGCTGAGCTCCGGCTGGACGGCCACGGTGGCGACCTCGCCGCTGCGGGCGGCGCCCGTACGGGTCAGGAGCGGCAGGACGGCCTTGCCCAGCGCATCCTCGGTGACCTTCCGGCCGGTACGGCTCTGCTGGGCCATGACCACGGTGCCGTCCGGGCCCACGCGCGGCGTGGCGTCGAGCGGCGGACGGCTGACTTCCTCGATCGGGCGGGCCACGGCGGGTTCGGCGAGCAGCCCCTTGGAGTCGAGGGCGGGGACCAGGCGGCCCTGGGCGTCGGGCCGCATCTTCAGGTGCTCGCCGAGCACGGCGGGGGTGATCGACATGCTCTTCCCGGCGACGGTGAGTGCGACGGGGCCCGACATCGCGGGCTGGGCGAACTGCTTCAGGGCCCGGCCGGTCTCCTCTGCGCCGACGGCCGGCTCGGTGCGCTCGACCGGAAGCACGACCGGGGCGGTGTCCGTCCGCAGGTAGGCGTCGCGCAGGGTGTCGAGGGCCCGGTCCTCCACGAGGTCGACACCGGCCAGGGGGGTGACGGCCTTCGCCGCGCCCTTCTCGAAGGCTATGGCGCCGTCGCGGGGTGCGCGGGCGGTGGTCTCGGCGATGCGGTCGACGGCGGCGCGGCCCTTCTGCTCGTCCGCGCGGATCACGGGTTCGACGTCGCGCCGGCCGGAGGCGAAGAGGCCGCCGATGACGGTGACGGGGTCGTAGCCCTTGCGTACGGCGCGGTCGACGGTCGCGGCGGTGTCGAGGGACAGCCCGAGAGCGGCGGGATCGGCCTTCTCGACGCGGTCGCCGATCTTCATGGCGACGGGCGCGGCGGCAGTGGGGCCGAGCTCCCGGTCCAGCGTCCGGCGGGCCTGGGCGGCGGTCATGCCGCCGATGTCGACGCCGCGCACGCGCGTGCCCTGGTCGACGTCGCCGCCCGCCACGAGTCCGGTGACGTAGAGCCCGCCCAGCCCGAGGACGACGGCTCCGCCCGCCACCATCGGCAGGGCCGTCCGCCGGTTGCCCGTCCAGCCGCGCACGCGTCCCATGTCACTCCCAGTGGCGCCGACCGTCCCCGGACGACGCGGGCCGCTCGCGCGGCACATAGACGACAGATACCGCGAACCATGATTGCCCCAAAAGGGGCAATTGAGGGATGAATGTAATGGTTCTCACGATCCCGGCACGACCCTGGTACGCCACCGCCGCGGCCCCTCGCATCCGGCGGTCACGTGTACACGCCAAGGCGATCCACATCGGCCTCTCCGGGTCAACTCGCCTCTCCACCAGACGCGTTGCCCCAGTCGGATCATCCGGATAGATTTCTGAAAAATGTTTCTGGTTCGAGCGGGGCAGGCGACGTGTTTGAGCTGACGGGGAGCGGAGCCGAGCCGCTGGAGGCGGAGGATCCGCGCCGGATCGGGCCGATCCCGCTCGCGGGCCGGCTCGGGGCCGGCGGCATGGGGCGGGTGTACCTGGGCGTCCGGGAGGGCCGGTACGTCGCCGTCAAGCAGCTGCTGGCCTCCGTCGTCGGCGAGGACGAGGACTTCCTGCGCCGCTTCGGGCACGAGCTGGACAATCTCGCCCGGCTGCCCGCCGGCGCCACCGCACCGCTGCTCGGCGGGGACCGCACGGCGCGGCCGCCGTGGTTCGCCACCGCGTACGTCCCCGGGATCACCCTGCGGGAGGCCCTCACGCTGCACGGCGGACCGCTGCCCGCGGACGCGCTGTGGCTGCTGCTCCGGGAGGCGGCGGCGAGCCTGGCGTCGGTGCACGCGCTGGACATGGTCCACCGCGACCTCAAGCCCTCCAACGTCATGCTGACCCTGGACGGGCTGACCCTCATCGACTTCGGTGTCGCCCGGGCCGCCGAACAGAGCCGGCTGACCAGGACCGGCATGGTCGTGGGCACCCCCGCCTACATGGCGCCCGAGCAGGCCTCTGGAAAGAGGAGGCTGAGCGGCGCCACCGACGTGTTCGCACTGGGTTCGGTGCTCGCGTACGCGGCGTGCGGCCGGCCGCCCTTCGGGGACGAGTCGGGGCACGGCGTGCTGTACCGCATCGTCCACGAGGAACCCGACCTGGAGCCCCTGCGGGAACTGGAGCCCGAGCTCGCCGAGCTCGTCGAGGCCTGCCTCGCCAAGGATCCGGACGACCGCCCCACGGCGGCGGACCTCCTCGCACGCGCCTCCCGGCAGGGCCCGTTCACACAGCCGCTGTGGCCGGTGGCGATCGACGGGCGCCTCACCGAGCGGGCCGCCTTCGCCGCGAACGTGCAGGGCCTCGACGTACCGACGCTCCCCCTCGCGGGCGGGAAGCCGGACCCGGCGGAAGCGGCGGAGCCCGCGACTCCCGGGCCGGAGGCCACGCCCCCCGCCGGGCCGGGCCCGGAGGGACCAGAGCGGCGCGAGCGGCGCCGCCGTACCCGCGTCCTCCTCGCCGTCCTTCCCGTCGTCGTGGTCTCGGGCGGTACGACACTCGCCATCCAGTACTTACCGCACATGTCCGCACCGCGGGCAGAGGCGCGGAACACCCCGGCGGCACCCGTGACGGCCCCGGCCGGCACGGGTGCGGCGGCCGGCGGCAGCCCCTCCGGTACGGCCCCGCCCGCGCAGCCGCCGACCCAGGACCCGGGGCAGGCACAGGGCGCCACGGGCGGAGCCCCGGTCACCGCGGCCGGCGGAACCGGCCCCGGCGCCGGCCCGGAGGCGGTGCCCGGTGGCGGCGCCCAGCCCGGCCCGGGCGGCTCCGGAAGCTCGGCGAACGCGGGCGGCAACGGCGGCGGGTCCCGCCCGTCCGCCGGGGGAACCTCCACGGCGCCCACCGCGGCCCCCGCGCAGCCTCCCTCGCTCCCCGACTCCGGGACCTACCGCTACCGCAACGGCAACAACGGCAAGTGCATCACCCAGGTCTTCGGGGCCTCGGACTTCGGCGACTGCGGCAACGGGTCCGCCCGCTGGACCGTGCAGAGCCGGTCGGACGGAAGCTTCAAGCTGGTCAACCAGCAGAGCGGAAGCTGCCTCTACTCCAACGGGCTCGGCCAGGCCGTCTTCGTCGGCGACTGCGCCCAGGACATCGGCCGCGTGTGGCGCACGGGTTCGGGCGGCAGCCTCCGCAGCGACCTCGGCGGCGGGTGCCTCGACCTCGGCATGAGCAGCGGCCTCGTGACCAGGACGTGCGGCGGGGAGGCGTCCCAGCGCTGGACGAAGCAGAGCTAGCCACGGCGCTGGGCCGGCTCTTGCGGATCGGGGGTGCGGCGACGCGCCCATGGCCGGTGCTTCCTCAAGATCGGCGGGATGGCAGACTGGCCGGCCGTGCAGCCCACCGAGAGGACGGACACCATCGTGCGACGGAAACGGGGGCGCACCGTCCTGGGCTCCCTGGCCATGGCGGCCGTGCTGACGGCGACGGCCACGGCGTGCGGGGGCCCGTTCCAGGACCTCGGACCGCTGCCCCCGCGCTTCTCGGGCCCGCCGCTGCCCGCGGACGCGGTGGTGTCGGAGATGACGTCGGTCCTGGCGGCGGAGGGCATCACAGTGGGCCGGCAGCCTTCGGAGGTCCTGGGCCGGTGCACCGAACGGCTGATGGGCCGCCACGCGCCCGGGACGGTCGACTCCGCCCTGAAGGCGGCCGTCGAGCGGGCCCGTTCCGAGCACGGCTGGCAGGCCGGCCCCGAACTGGGCAGCGGAACGCTGACTCTGACGAAGGGCAACTGGACCGCCCTGACGGCCCTCCCGTCGCCGGATCCCGGGCGGGGGATCGAGTCCGTGGTGATCGTGTCCCTGACCTGCGTGAACGGAGGCAGCCCCACCGCGACCACGCCGTCCGCCCCCGCGCCGACGCCTTCCTGAACCCCCGCGCCGCGGGCGCGCCGCGCACCGGGCGGTGCTCGACGGGGTACGGCCGAGGAGTGGCTGGAGCGCCTGGGCAGGGCGCTGGAAGCGGTGCTGGGCCGCTGAACGGCGCGTGCCGGAGCGGTGGTTCCGCTCCGGCACGCGCCCGGGCCCGGGATCAGAAGGCCCGCAGGAGGTACTTCGTGCGGAAGCCGCCGCTGGTCGAGCAGTCGAGGGTGCTCTGCGTGCTCGTGTAGGTGAAGCCGGAGGGGACGGTGCACGCCCACAGTCCGGTTTTCGGGGTGCGCAGTAAGTACTTGGTGCGGAAGCCGCCGCCGGTCGAGCAGTCGAGGGTGTTCTGGGTGGAGGAGTAGGTGAACCCGTCGCCCACGGTGCAGGCCCACAGCCCGTCGGCGGGAGGCTGGACGAAGTAGTAGGTGCGGAAGCCGCTGTCCCCGCAGTTGAGGGTCTGCTGGGTGGAGGTGAAGGTGTAGCCGGGCGGGACCGTACAGGCCCAGAAGCCCGCGGCTGCGCCCGCCGCGTCCCGGTCCCCGGGAACGGGTGAGGCGGACGCGGTGGCGGGAACGAGGGCGGTGGCCAGCATGACGGCCGCACTGCCGGCACCGAGCAGCAGCGTACGCAGTTTCGATCGGATCACGGGATGCACTCCTGGCTCGTTGTTCGCGGGTCGAAGCCGTGCAGCGGGAGGCGCCGGGATCTGATCCTTCCCCGGGGCCCCCGCGGGGCGCGCGCTGGAATGCTGGCAGCCGCATAGGCCGCGGGCAAGGGCGGCCCGGCCCCTCCCCACCCACTTCCGGCCGCCTCGGGCAAGGCCCTGACCTGCGTGATCGCCGAGGAGGGGTGGACCGGTACGGCCGCAACCCGTCCGGAAACTACACGGGGAGCGGCGGCAGGGACGCCTCGTACAGCCAGGCCGAGTACAGGTCGTCCAGCGGATCGGCCGCGTAGCGGGCGGCGTGGGCGGTGAAGGAGGCGGTGCTGACGACGCCGTGGCGGTGCACGGTGGCCCAGTCGCGCAGCATGCGGAAGAAGGCCTCCTCACCCAGGGCGCGGCGGATCGCGTGGACGGCGAGACCGCCGCGCTGGTACAGGCGGTCGTCGAACATCAGCTTCCGGCCGGGGTCGACCAGGCGCAGGTCCTGCGGCCGTGAGGTCAGCGACCGGTGCGCGGCGGCCGCCTGCTCGTGAGCGGTGCGGCCGCCGGAGCGCTCCGACCAGAGCCATTCGGCGTACTTCGCGAAGCCCTCGTTGAGCCAGATGTGGCGCCAGTCGGCGATGGTCACGCTGTTGCCGAACCACTGGTGCGCGAGCTCGTGGGCGATGAGGCGCTCCGACCCGCGTACGCCGTCCACGTGGTTGGCCCCGAAGAGGGAGAGACCCTGGGCCTCCACCGGTACGTCCAGCTCCTCGTCGGCGACGACCACCGCGTACTCGCCGAAGGGGTAGGGGCCGAAGAGCTCCTCGAACAGCTGCATCATGGCGGGCTGCCGGGCGAAATCCCGGGCGAACCGCGGCAGCAGGTGGGCGGGCACGTGGGCGCTCTGGGTCACCCCGCCGAGGCCGGGGTCGCCCAGGAGCACCGTCTGGTACATGCCGATGCACAGGCCGACCAGATAGCTGGAGGTCGGCGCGGGCTGCTCGTACACCCAGGTGGTGGTGCTGGCTCTGGTCGTACGGGTGAGCAGCCGGCCGCCGGCCACGACGGTGTAGGCGGACGGCGTGTTGACGGAGATCTGGTACGAGGCCTTGTCGGCCGGGCGGTCGTTGCACGGGTACCAGGAGGGGGCGCCGACCGGCTGGCTGGCCACGAGCGCGCCGTCGGTCAGCTCCTCCCAGCCGAGGCCGCCCCAGGGGCTGCGCACCGGCTTGGGGTTTCCCGACCAGTGCACGTCGACGGTGAAGGCGGCTCCGGCGGGCAGCGGCTTGGCCGGCCGGATGCGCAGCCTGCCGCCGCGGTGGGTGTACTGCGGCGCCCGCCCGTTGACCAGGACGCGGCCTATCTTGAAATCGGCCAGGTTCAGGTGGAACTCGGTGAGCGGCGCCCGTCCGGCGATCGCGCTGAGGCGGCCGGTTCCGGCCAGCCGGTTGGGTCCGGGACGGTAGTCCAGGGTGATCTCGTACCGGTGCACGCGGTAACGGGAGTCTCCGTTGGCCGGAAAGTACGGATCCGATACCGCTGAGGTCTGGCCGCTCACTGCCGCTTCCGCTCCCTGCGCCGTGCTCGTACGACGTGCTGGTGTGCCCTGCCGTGCCTGCTGCCGCTTCCGCCCCGGCCCGCGCCACCGCCCCTCAGGACCGCCACGCCTCGATCGGGTTGCCCAGCCAGCGGGTGTCGGCGGGGACGGACTCCCCTGCCATCACGAGGGAGGCGGGGCCCAGGGTGCTGCGCGCCCCGACCGTGCTGCCGGGCAGGACGATTCCGCCCGGGCCCAGGGTGGCGCCCTCACGGAGGATCACAGTATCCGTCCTCAAGATCCGGTCGTGGAAGAGGTGTGTCTGCAACACACAGCCGCGGTTCACGCTGACGCCGTCGCCCAGCGTGACCAGGTCGGTCTCGGGCAGCCAGTAGCTCTCGCACCACACGCCGCGGCCGATCCGGGCGCCGAGCCCGCGCAGCCACAGGGCCATCAGCGGGGTCCCGGGCACCGATCCGGCCAGCCAGGGCACGGCCAGCACCTCGACGAAGGTGTCGGCGAGCTCGTTGCGCCAGACGAAGCCGCTCCACAGCGGGTGCTCGCCGGGCCGGTGCCGTCCCACCAGGAGCCACTTCGCGGTGACCGCCGCGCCGCACGCGGCGGCTCCGGCGGCCAGCAGGACGGCCCCGGACAGCAGCGCGGCGCCCCAGAGGCCCAGGCCGCTCCACGCGGTCAGCGCGCAGAGGGCCGCCACGGCCAGTACGGCCAGGGCCGCCGAGCAGAAGACGGGGACCAGGCGGCACAGCTCCACCAGGCCGCGCGCCCACAGCAGGTGCGCGGGCGGGTCGTAGGTCCGGCTCCGGTCGGCGGCGGCCGCGGACCGGGGCAGCTTGACCGGTGGCAGGCCCAGGTACGAGCTGCCCTTCTTGGCCTTCTTGGGCGCGGCGGACAGGACGCCGACCAGGCCGTCGTCGGGCACGGTGCGCCCGGGAGCGGCCATGCCCGAATTGCCGAGGAAGGCCCGGCGGCCGATCGCGGAGTGCCCGATCCGCACCCAGCCGCCGCCCAGCTCGAAGGGGGCGGTGAGGGTGTCGTCGGCCAGGAAGGCGCCTTCGCCCACGGTGGTCAGGCTCGGCAGCGCCAGCACGGTGGACACCTCCGCGCCGCGGCCGATCTTCATGCCGAGCAGGCGCAGCCAGACCGGGGTGATCAGCCCGGCGTAGAGCGGGAAGAGGGTCTCCCTGGCCAGGTCCATCAGCTGGGTGACCGTCCAGGCCTGCCAGCCGATCCGGCTGTGCGTGGGGTGGTTGCCGGCGCGCAGGCCGAGGCTGAGCAGGCGTACGGCGACCAGCAGGAGCAGCGCGTAGGCGAGGCCGAAGGCGAGTGCCGCGGGCACCACGGCGACCAGCGCTCCGCGCAGGGCCTGGTCGAGCCCGGCGTCCGCGGGTACGAACCGGCTCAGCACGAGCAGGGCGGGCACGGTGGCGAGGAGGGGCAGCGCCGTGAGGCAGAAGCCTGTGGTCCCGTACATGGCCCGCCAGTGGACGGCGCGCGGCGGGCGTTCTGCGGGCCAGTTGCGTTTGGCCCTGCCGAGTTTGACGGCGGGCGCGCCGGCCCAGCGCTGGCCGGTCGGGACGGTCCCGACGACGGCGGAGCCGGGGGCGACCTCGGCCCGCTTGCCGATGCGGGCGCCGGGGAAGAGCATGCTGCGGGTGCCGACCACCGCTCCCGCGCCGACCCTGACGGGGCCGATCTCGAGCTGGTCCCCGTCCAGCCAGTGCCCGGAGAGGTCGACCTCGGACTCGATGGCGCAGCCGCGGCCGAGCTTGAGCATGCCGGTGACGGGGGGCAGCGCGTGCAGGTCGACCTCGGGGCCGACCTTGGCGCCGAGGGCGCGGGCGTAGCGTTCGAGCCAGGAGCCGGTCAGGGAGGTCGCGCCCGCGTATTCGGCCAGCCGCTCGGCGGTCCAGAGCCTGAGGTGCACGCTGCCGCCGCGCGGGTGCCGTCCGGCCTTGACCCCGCGCAGGAGCAGGCGGGCGCCGCCGGCGGCGATGGCGAGGCGGCCCGGGGGGCTGTAGAGCAGGACGGCGCCGGCGGCGACGAGCCACCAGGAGGCGGTCGGCGCCCACGGGTAGGGCCCGAACCAGCGCAGTACGTTGCCCAGGGCCAGCAGTGCGACCGTCCAGCGCAGGCCCAGCACGGTGAGCAGCGGGAGCAGCAGGAGCGACTGGACGGCCTGGGAGCGCAACGGCACCGGTGCGACGGAGCGTGCCGCGCCCTGGTCGGCCACGGATTTCTCCAGGCGGCGGGCCAGCTTGCGCAGGGTGGGCTGCTGGTAGATGTCGAGCACGGCCGCGCTCGGGTAGCGGGTGCGCAGCCGGGTGGTGAGCTGGGCGACGGCGAGGCTGTTGCCGCCGATCGCGAAGAAGTCGTCGCAGGCGCCGGTCACGGCAGCCCCGAGGGTCTCGCGCCACTGCTCGGCGAGCCAGGCCTCGGTGCCGTGGAGCTCTTCGGCGGGTTCGGCGCTCTCCAGGTCGGGCAGGGGCCAGGGCAGCGCGTCGCGGTCCACCTTGCCGGAGGTGCGGGTGGGCAGTTCGGTGACGGGGGCGAGGAGGGGTACGAGGGCCGCGGGCAGCTCGGCGCGCAGGCGTTCGACGGCGGCCGCCCGGTCCCAGCCGTCCTGGGTGACGAGGTAGCCGACGAGGAGTTGGTTGCCGCTGCGCGCGGTGCGGACGGCGGCTGCGGCGCCGGCCACGTGCGGCAGGGCCTGGAGGGCGGCGTCGACCTCGCCGAGTTCGATGCGGCGGCCGCCGAGTTTGATCTGCTCGTCGGCGCGGCCGAGGAAGACGAGTCCTTCCGGTTCCGCGCGGACGAGGTCGCCGCTGCGATAGGCGCGCTGCCAGCCGAGGGACGGAAGGGGGGCGTACTTCTCGGCGTCCTTGTCGGGGTCGAGGTAGCGGGCCAGGCCGACCCCGCCGATGACGAGTTCGCCGCTGCCGCCCGCGGGCACCGGGTCGCCGAACGCGTCGACGACGGCGAGTTCCCAGCCGTTCAGCGGGAGGCCGATGCGGATGGGTTCCTCGCCGGTCAGGAGTGCGGCGCAGGCGACGACGGTGGCTTCGGTGGGGCCGTAGGTGTTCCAGACTTCGCGGCCCTCGGTGACCAGGCGCTGGGCCAGTTCGGGCGGGCAGGCCTCGCCGCCGAAGATGAGCAGCCGGACCTCGCCGAGGGCCTCGGGCTCCCAGAGGGCGGCCAGGGTCGGCACCGTGGAGACCACGGTGATCTCCTGTTCCACCAGCCAGGGGCCGAGGTCGGCGCCGCTGCGGACCTGGCTGCGCGGGACGGGTACGAGGCAGGCGCCGTAGCGCCAGGCCAGCCACATCTCCTCGCAGGAGGCGTCGAAGGCGACGGACAGTCCGGCCATGACCCGGTCGCCGGGGCCGATCGGTTCCTCGGCGAGGAAAAGCGCGGCCTCGGCGTCGACGAAGGCGGCGGCGCTGCGGTGGGTGACGGCGACGCCCTTGGGTCTGCCGGTGGAGCCGGAGGTGAAGATGATCCACGCGTCTTGCTCGGGGCCGGGGCGCGCGGAGCGGTCGCCGGGGGCGGTGGGGCCGCCGACACCGCCGGTGCGGGTGGTCTCGACGATGTCGATGCGCGGTCCGGCGCCCACGACGGCCCGTACCCCGGCCTCGCCGAAGACCAGGTCGGCCCGTTCGTCCGGGTCCTCGGCGTCGACGGGCACATAGGCGGCGCCCGCGGCGAGGACGGCGAGGATCGCCACGTACAGCTCGTTGGTTCCGGACGGGACACGGACGCCGACCCGGTCCCCCGCCCCGACTCCGGCGGCGGCGAGGGCGCGGCGGCCGCGGTCGACCTCGGCGGCCAGGGCGCGGTAGCTGAGGCGGGTGGCGCCGTCGTCGAGGGCGGGTTCGTCGGGGTACGCCCGTACGGAGGCCTCGAAGACGTCGACGAGGGTGCGGGGCGGGGCGGCGGGCCCGGCGCGGAACCGGGCGGACTTGCCGGGCTCCTCGTGCGGTCCCGTACACCCGTCCGGGGTGTCGTGGGGGCCGCGGTCGTCGAGGAGAGCGAGTTCAGTGCGTTCGGGTGTGGCTGGCATCGGCCCTCGCGTGTCGTTCCGGCAATTGGTCCGGTTCATCGGCGGAGACCTGATTCACCCTGTTTGTTCCGGTCTGTCGCCGAACAACCCACCAGCCTAGTGCGCGGTCAAGGATTTTCTCGTTGAAGCTTCGGGTGTGGCCGGTTAGCGATGGCCGGCCGGGCGCTCGGGACCGGGAGCCTTCACTTCTCGACCGTGTAGCGGACCCGTGCCCACAGCGGCAGGCCGAACCAGCACAGGAGGTACCAGGCCATGACTCCGGCCACCAGCCACGGCACGACGGCGTCGTGGGTGGCCACCCGCAGGACGAGGAACAGCGCCGCCGTGCACGTGGCCAGCAGCAGGACGAGACCGACGAAGGTGAGGCGCGAGGCCCAGGCCACGGCCTCGGGCTTGATCCGGCGGCCCGAGACGACGCGGTGGAAGGCCACGGGGCCGATGAGTGCGCCGGTCGCCAGGGCGCCGAGGACGATGGTGACGATGTAGATCGTCTTGTCGGTCTGCGGCAGCTCGTGGAAGAGGGGGGTGAAGACGACGGTCAGGAGGAAACCGAAGAGGATCTGTACGCCCGTCTGGGCGACGCGTATCTCCTGGATCAGCTCCTGCCACTGCCGGTCGGCCCGCTCCTTCTCACTCTCGCCGCGCTTTTCGTCCCGCTCTGCGTCCCGCTCTTCGTCGCGTCGATCGGTTGCGTCGGACATGCCCTCTCCCAGGGTTGGTTGTTCGGCGGGCCGGGTGCCCCTTGCGCACGTGCAGGAGTACTACGTCCCAGCGTCCCCGGACACGTCGGCGAAGGGGCTGCCGTCGAGGCCGGCCAGGAGGTCGGCCGGGTGCCGGTAGACGGCGCGGGCCCCTGCTTCCTCGAGGTCCCCCCGGGGGATCCCGCCGCTGAGCAGTCCCACGCCGACGACGCCGGCCCGCGTGGCGGCCGTCATGTCCCACACGGTGTCGCCGACGAATACCGCGTCGGACGCGGCCGCGCCGGCGAGTCCGAGTGCGTGGACCACCGGGTCGGGGGCCGGTTTGCCCTCGCTGACGTCGTCCGCGCTCGCGGTCGCACCGATGGCGTCGTCGGCGCCGATGGCGCCCCTGAGCGCGGTGAGCTCGGCGGCGCTCGCGGACGTCACGAGGACGACCCGCCAGCCCCTGCGGTCCAGCTCGCGCAGCAGCTCGGCGGCGCGGTCCAGGCCGGGCAGCCGGTCGAAGTAGGTGGCGTACAGCGTGTCGTGCGCCGTGGTGAGCCGCTCGTCCCCGCTCGCGTCGTGGTCGTCCCCGAGGAGGTGGCCGAGCAGGTCCTCGCCCGGCAGGCCGATGGCGCGGTGGATGTCGTGCATCGCCACGGCGTGGCCTGCCTGTCGGAACGCCTCCCACCAGCACGTTACGTGCAGGTGGTTGGTGTCGGTGAGGGTCCCGTCGACGTCGAACAGGGCAGCGCGGTTCATCTTCGGCCTCCATACGGGTCGGGGACCGGGCCGCGGCCGCATCCCCGGGGCGGTCCCGCCTCGAACGGCGCCTACCCGCTGAACCCCCCGCCACTCGCCGCGTCCGGCCTCGGGGTTTCGGCGGCGCCGGACGGGTTAGGCGCCTGCCGTCCGGGCAGGGATCCCCGTCCGGGCATCGCCGATCCCAGTCCGGGCATCGCCGGACCGAACGAGGGAGATCCCCCGTGAACCAGCCTCCTGCCGATGCGGTCGGCGGCGTCCCTCCCCCGGAGGCCCTGAGCCCGCCCTCCATGACCGACGGGTCCCTCCCCGAGGACCACACCCAGGCGATCCTGGAGGTCACCAAGCGCGTGGCGGCCCTGCTCAAGCAGTCCGGGCAGCCGTTCGCGCTGGCCGGCAGCGTGGCCGCGTTCGCCCACGGCGTCCCGGCCCGCTTCCAGCACGACACGGACTTCTGTGTGCGGCGCGAGGACGCCGACGCGGCGATCAAGGCCCTGGAGGACGGCGGCATCGAGATGCGCCGGGCCGCCGAGGACTGGCTGGTCAAGGGGCGCACCGGAGGCGAGGAGATCGATCTGATCTTCGAGCTCGCCCGCCGGCCGGTCGACACGGAGCTGCTGGAGCGGGCGAGCGTGAAATCGGTGGACTCGGTGTGGATGCCGGTCCTCTCCCCCACCGACCTGATGGACAGCCTGCTCGCCGCCCTGTCCGAGCACTACTGCGACTTCGGCGACCTGCTGCCGATGGCCCGGATGCTGCGCGAGCAGATCGACTGGGGCCGGCTGGACCGCGTACACCGGGACGCCCCGCTGCCGGACGCCTTCCTCCATCTCCTCGACCGGCTCAACGTCATCGACCGGGGGAAGGGGCCCTCATGACTTCCGTCGAGAACCTCGACTACCGCGTGGAGCACCTGCGCGACCGCCTGGCGCGCGAGGACATCGCCGAGCTCGGAGTACGGGTGGAGACGCGCGGCGCGTGGGTGATGGTGTGGGGCGGCGTCGCCGACGCAGGATCCCGGGCGACCGTGCTGCGGATCGTCGCGGAGGAACTGGAGGGCGTGCCCTGGCACGAGGACCTGACCGTGCAGCGGGTGGGGCCTCCGGGGGCGGCGGAGGTGCTGTCGTGATCCGCATCGCGGCGGTCGGGGACATCCACCTCGGACCGGGCAGTGCCGGGACCCTGCGGCCTGCTTTCGACACGCTCGGTGACTGCGCGGACCTGCTGCTGCTGGCCGGTGACCTCACCCGGCACGGCACCCGCGAGGAGGCCCGGGTGGTGGCCGCGGAGGTCGCCGGGCTGCCTGTACCGGTCGTCGCCGTACTCGGCAACCACGACTACCAGAGCGACCAGCCGGATCTCGTCGCCCGCGAGCTGGCCGGGGAGGGCGTCCACGTCCTGGAGGGCGACGGCGTCACTTTCGACATCCGGGGCGTCACCGTCGGGGTCGCCGGGACGAAGGGGTTCGGCGGGGGGTTCGCGGGCCGCAGCGCGTCCGAGTTCGGGGAGCCGGAGATGAAGGCCTTCATCCGGTACTCCCGGGCGTGCGCGGACGGGCTCGGCCGCACCCTGCGCGAGCTGGACGCCCGGGGCAGCGGCCTGCGGGTGGCCCTCACCCACTTCTCCCCGGTGCCGGACACCCTGGCGGGGGAACCCCTGGAGATCTACCCCTTCCTGGGCAGCTATCTGCTGGCGGAGGCCATCGACGGCGCCGGGGCGGACCTGGCGGTCCACGGGCACGCGCACCTCGGCACCGAGCACGGCATGACGGGCGGCGGGGTGCGCGTGCGCAACGTCGCCATGCCCGTCATCGACCGCGCCTTCGCCGTGTACCACCTCTCCCCGCCGGGGGGCTGAGGACCGCGGGACGGGAGTGGGGCGCCGGAAGGGTCAGGTCGTCACGATCGGGTATATAACCCGACAGGAACCCACGACGGCCCCGCTGCGCCTCGCGCAGCACCCCGACCCGTCGGAGGACACTCATGACCCCCCTGTCCCGCGACACCCTGGACCCCGTCCATACGGGGGCTTCGGTGGACACCATCGAGATTCCCGAGAACCCCCTCGCCGTCAGCACGGACGACGCCCGGAGCCTGTCCGTCGCGCTCTTCCACCGTCTGCGCTCCCTGACCGAGGGCACGCCGGAGTACTCCTACGTGCGCAACACGCTGGTGGAGCTGAACCTCAGCCTGGTGAAGTACGCGGCCCGGCGCTTCCGCAACCGCAGCGAGCCCTTCGAGGACATCGTCCAGGTCGGCACGATCGGCCTGATCAAGGCCATCAACCGGTACGACGTCGCGCGCGGCGTCGAGTTCGCCACCTTCGCCGTGCCGACCATCACGGGCGAGATGAAGCGCTTCTTCCGGGACACCAGCTGGTCCGTGAAGGTCCCGCGGCGCCTGCAGGAGCTGCGCCTGGACATGGCGAAGTGCTGCGACGCGATGGAGCAGGACCTGGGACGCCGGCCGACCGACCACGAGCTCGCGGAACACCTCGGCGTCAGTGACGACGCCCTGGCAGAGGGCCGGCAGGCCGCCAACTGCTACGTCGCCGAATCCCTCAGCACCTCCGTCGGCCAGGACGCCGACGGTGGCGCCCTGCCGCGCTCCCTGGGCGCGGAGGAGGAGGCGTACGAGCTCATCGAGGACCTGGAAACGCTGAAGCCCCTCCTCGACGCCCTCGGTGAGCGCGACCGGCTGGTCCTGCGGCTGCGCTTCGGCGAGGAGCTCACCCAGTCGCAGATCGGCGAGCGCCTCGGCATCTCCCAGATGCACGTGTCCCGGCTCCTGAGCCGGATCATGGCGAGGCTGCGCGCCGGGATGCTGGAGGACCCGCTGGAGGACGCCGGCAGCGGTGAGGTCGACGGTGGGGTTCAGGAGGGCGACGGCTCGCCCTGAGAGCGGCCGGTCACCACGACACGGGCTGCGGTCCCCGGGTGTCCGGGGACCGCAGCGGCGAGTCGATCTCCGCCCAGACGCACTTGCCGTCGGCGAGGGGCAGGGTGCCCCAGCGGCGGGCGATCCGCTCCACGATGAGCAGCCCGTACCCGCCGGGCCGGGCCGGATCGGGACGTGAGCGCGGGGCGGGGGCGACGGGATTGCTGTCGGTGACCTCGACGCGCAGCAGGTCGTCCGTGCACTCCAGCAGCAGCGTGCGGGGCCCGCCCGCGTGCAGGCAGGCGTTGGCGACGACCTCGGACACCAGCAGCAGGACGTCCTCGGAGTCGTCGCGGGCGCCCGGCATCCACTTCCAGTCGACGAGGGCGTCGCGGGTGAAGTCACGGCAACGGGTGACGACGTCCGTCATGCCCGTCAGCAGCAGGCTCCGCCGCCGGCCGGGAGAGCGTGGCTCCATGGCGCGCTCCTCCCTCACGCGTGGCGCGGCTCGGCCAGCGCGTGCGCGACATCGGGGTGTACGGCGAAGATCCCGTCCGCACCGGTGATGCGGAACATGCGTGCGACGGGTGGGCGCAGGCCGGCCAGCTCGATGCTGCCGCCCTCCTCCCGGAGCGAGAGTCTGCTGTGCAGCAGCACGTTCAGCCCCGTGGAGTCGCAGAACCGCACCCCCGAGAAGTCCACCAGCAGCCTGCGCGCGCCGCCGTCGACGGCGGCGGTGAGTGCGGCGCGCAGGGGTTCCGCCGTGTCGTGGTCCAGCTCGCCGCTGAGCGTGAAGACCAGCGCGTCGTCCTCGGACCGCACGTCCACGGCGAATCTGTCACCGTCCGCCGGCGGGGCCATAGGAGCCACCTCTTCCCACGTACGCAGGTTCGTGCAGTGCCATCGTCCTGCCGGCCCCCGCTGGACGCGACCGGCCGGTTCTGCACGGCACCTACCCGGGCGCACGAAGATCATTCGAAGGGGCGAGGGTGATCCGGGTCAGGTACAGGACGGGCACAGGCCCCGGTAGGTGACCTCCACCTCGGAGACCGTGAATCCGAAGCGTTCCGCCGTCGGCAGCACCGCCAGCGGGTCGCCGTCCGGGTGGACGTCGCGGATGAGCCCGCAGCCGGAGCACACCAGGTGCTGGTGCGGCCGGTGCGCGTTGGGGTCGTAGCGCTTGGCCCGGCCGTCGGTGGTGACCTCGGCGACCTCGCCGAGGGCGACCAGCTCGCCCAGGGCGTTGTAGACGGTCGCACGGGAGATCTCCGGCAGCCGCCGGACGGCGCGGGCGTGCACCTCGTCGGCCGTCAGGTGCACGTGGTCACCGTCGAGGACCTCGGCGACGACCCGCCGCTGGGACGTGAGCCGCCAGCCGCGTCCCCGCAGCCGTTCCAGCAGGTCACTCATCTCGGCTCCCCCATCAGCTGCGGCGCGCGCCCGCGGATCGCCGACCGGCTTCCGTCATCCGATCGGATATGGGCTTGGTACTTATCTTGACTTGGACTCCGTCCATCGTAGGATCGGTTCCGTTGATAACCAAGAGGCAGGAAAACTCCCGAGCGGCGGGAGTACGGGACGGTGACCGCTCGGCGTCGAGTCGACCGACGAGGCCGAGCCCCGTGCACAGGGACCCCGTGTCCCGCCTGTTCGACCGCATTCGGTCCTGAGCCCGCGTTCCCCCTGGTACGGAAGGATTCCCATGTCCGAGAACCACGATGCAATCGTCACGGACGACAAGGCGCAGGGCGGTGGCGGCTGTCCCGTCGCGCACGGGCGCGCCGCGCACCCCACCCAGGGCGGTGGCAACCGCCAGTGGTGGCCCGAGCGCCTGAACCTGAAGATCCTCGCCAAGAACCCGGCGGTGGCCAACCCGCTGGGCGAGGAGTTCGACTACGCCGCGGCGTTCCAGGCCCTCGACCTGCCCGCGGTGAAGCAGGACATCGCCGAGGTCCTGTCGACCTCGCAGGACTGGTGGCCCGCCGACTTCGGCCACTACGGCCCCCTGATGGTCCGGATGGCCTGGCACAGCGCGGGCACTTACCGCATCAGTGACGGGCGCGGCGGCGCCGGCGCCGGCCAGCAGCGTTTCGCGCCCCTCAACAGCTGGCCGGACAACGGCAACCTCGACAAGGCCCGGCGCCTGCTGTGGCCGGTCAAGAAGAAGTACGGCCAGAGCATCTCGTGGGCCGACCTCATGATCCTCACCGGCAATGTCGCGCTGGAGCAGATGGGCTTCGAGACCTTCGGCTTCGGCGGCGGCCGCACCGACGTCTGGGAGCCGGACGAGGACGTGTACTGGGGTCCCGAGACCACCTGGCTCGACGACCAGCGCTACACCGGGGACCGCGAGCTGGAGAGCCCGCTCGGCGCCGTCCAGATGGGTCTGATCTACGTCAACCCGGAGGGCCCGAACGGCAACCCGGACCCGATCGCCGCGGCCCGCGACATCCGCGAGACGTTCCGCCGGATGGCGATGAACGACGAGGAGACGGTGGCCCTGATCGCGGGCGGCCACACCTTCGGCAAGACCCACGGCGCCGGCCCGGCCGAGAGCGTCGGTGCCGACCCCGAGGCCGCCCCGATCGAGGCGCAGGGCCTGGGCTGGGCCAACTCGTATCGCACGGGCAAGGGGGCCGACGCGATCACCAGTGGCCTGGAGGTCACCTGGACCGCCACCCCCACCCAGTGGGGCAACGGCTTCTTCAAGAACCTCTTCGAGTACGAGTACGAGCTGACGACCAGTCCGGCCGGTGCCCACCAGTGGGTGGCGAAGAACGCGGAGGCGATCATCCCCGACGCCCACGACGCGTCGAAGAAGCACCTTCCGACCATGCTCACCACCGACCTGTCCCTGCGCTTCGACCCGGTCTACGAGCAGATCTCGCGCCGGTTCTACGAGAACCCCGCGGAGTTCGCGGACGCCTTCGCCCGCGCCTGGTTCAAGCTGACCCACCGTGACATGGGCCCGAAGTCGCTCTACCTCGGCGCCGAGGTCCCGGCGGAGACCCTGCTGTGGCAGGACCCGCTGCCCGAGGCGCAGGGCGGGCCGCTGGACGACTCCGACACCGCCGCCCTCAAGGAGGCAGTGCTCGCTTCCGGTCTCACCGTCTCCCAGCTGGTCTCGACCGCGTGGGCGTCGGCCTCCACCTTCCGCAGCAGCGACAAGCGGGGCGGCGCCAACGGTGCGCGCGTACGCCTTCAGCCGCAGGTCGGCTGGGAGGTCAACGAGCCCGACGAGCTGGCGCAGGTCCTGCGGGTGCTGGAGAGCGTCCGGTCGGAGTTCAACTCCGGCGCCAAGCAGGTTTCGCTGGCCGACCTGATCGTCCTCGGCGGCGCCGCGGCCGTGGAGAAGGCCGCCCGGGACGCCGGTCACGACCTCGCGGTGCCCTTCACCCCGGGCCGGGTGGACGCCACCGAGGAGCACACCGACGCCGAGTCCTTCGCCGCCCTGGAGCCCTCCGCCGACGGCTTCCGCAACTACCTCGGCAAGGGCAACCGCCTGCCGGCCGAGTACCTGCTGCTGGACCGGGCGAACCTGCTGGGCCTGAGCGCGCCCGAGCTGACCGTCCTCGTCGGCGGCCTGCGCGTCCTCGGCGCCAACCACGCCGACACCGCGCACGGCGTCCTCACGGACCGCCCGGGCACGCTGAGGAACGACTTCTTCGTCAACCTCCTCGACCTGGGCACGACGTGGGCGTCGGCCAACGGGGACGCGGACACCTTCGAGGGCCGTGACAGCGCCACCGGCGAGGTCAAGTGGACCGGCACCCGTGCCGACCTGGTCTTCGGGTCCAACTCGGAGCTGCGGGCGCTCGCGGAGGTCTACGCGAGCGACGACGCGAAGGGGAAGTTCGCGAAGGACTTCGTCGCCGCGTGGGACAAGGTGATGAACCTCGACCGGTTCGACCTCTCCTGATCGCTGATCACTGATCGCTGATCACTGGGTCCGGGCCGGCCGGCACCGTGGGGTGCCGGCCGGCCCGGACCGCTGTGGTCAGGACTGCTCCGTCGCCTCCGGCAGACCGGTGACCTCCTGCACGTGCCGCAGGGCGGGGGCGGCGAGCACCTCGTTCAGCTGCTGGAAGACCTGGCGCGCGGCCACCGCGTTCCAGTCGGCCGGGAGCAGTTCGGCGGGCAGGCCGGGATCGAGGTAGGGCAGCCGGCGCCACTGCGTGAGCATGGGCACGTAGTGGCGGAACGCCTCGGCGCCGTCGATGTCGCCGCGCTGCGCCAGGTCCCCGGCGACGGGTCCGTACGCGTCGGTGAAGCCGGCGTACTGCTCCTCGATCGCGGGGAAGTCCCACCACGAACTGACCGTTGCGGGCAGGTCACTGAAGGCGGCGTAGTCGGCGGCGAACAGGTGGACGTACTCGCTGAGTCCGCGCCGTACGAGCATGTCGCGGGCGTCGCCGAGGAGTCGGGCCGGCGCCAGCCACACGCCGGGGGCGATGTTGCCGAAGCCCAGCCACGTCAGCCGGGTGCGCAGCTGGTAGCGGTAGGCCCGCTCGGACTCCGGTACGGAGAAGACGGCCATCGCCCAGCCGTCGCCGAGCTTCGCCGGCTCCAGGCTGCCGAAGATGCGGCGGTCGCCCTCGTCGAAGACGGGGTGCGCCGCGGGGCTGAGGCGGTATCCGGTGGCGCCGCGCCGCTCCGGTTCGAGTACGCCCTTCTTCTTGAGCCGGGAGATCGCCGAGCGGGCGGCCGGGCCGTCGACGTCCAGTTCCGCCATCAGGGTCAGCAGGTCGGCGACGGAGATCCAGCCGCCGAGGCGTCGCAGGAACGCCCCGTAGACCGTGTTGATCAACGAGCTGGGCCTGAGGGGACTGTCCGCCATGATCGCCTTCCGTCGTGTGCGGTGGCGATCCTACCGAGCCGGGCGGCCGCGGCTCCGGGCGGCCGCCCGGCGCAGGTCACAGGCGTACGGCGCGCCGGAGGCGGCCCAGGTCCACGAACTTGAAGTCGGTGTCGGTGCGGGCTTCTCCGTCGGGGCCGGCGGTCCGGGGGGTGTTGGCTCCGTCCTGGACGACGAGGAGGCCGTTCGGGAACCTCCTGCCCAGCGGGGCGCTCGTGACGGCGGCGCCGTCGCACTCCTGGGAGCCGTCGGGCGCTCCGGGCCCGCTGCCGGCGGCGATGCGGAAGCCGCGGACGTAGCGGTCGCCGCGCTCGCGGTCGAAGACGGCGAAGGTGTCGTCGCCCTGGCTTGAGGCGAGCAGGTAGCCGGCGCGGCGCGGGTGCTCGGGATCGCGCCAGATGGTCAGGCCCTCCACGTCGGCGGAGAGGTGGCGGCCGCCGAAGCCGGGGTCGGCGCCCGCGTCGCATTCCTCGGTCTGCGGGTTCCAGGTGCCGGGCACCCCGAAGGAGCGGACCTTCTCGATCAGCCGGGCGGGCGAGCGCAGGTCGGCGTCGAGCTTCCAGATGCCGATGTCCTCCTGGCCCGCGTACAGGTCGCCGGTGTCCGGGTCGATGACCATGCCCTCGACCTGGGGCAGCTCGCCCGGTTCGCCGCAGGGAGTCCAGGTCTTGCCGTCGGGCAGCCGGAAGGAGGCGGGCAGCGAGGTGGTGCGGACGGTGCGGTAGCCGACCTTCCCCTGCGCGGTGGGCAGCAGTTCGGCCAGGGCGAGGGCGGTTTCGTGGCGCCGGCTGGTGACGGCGAAGGAGCGGCCGCTTCGGCGGTCGGTGTAGGCGGCCAGCCCGTAGGCCGTGCGCTGGTCCGCGACCTCGTCCGGACCGGCCGAGAAGACGAGCGGGGCGGCGGTCTCGTCGGTGACGTCGACCAGTGGTGCGCCGGTCCGGCCGGCGTCGATCCGGTAGACGCGCAGCTGGTCGCGGCCGCGGTCGGAGACGACGGCCACGTCGTGGGGGCCGTCGGGGAAGCGGAGTCCGGTGATCAGGTCGACGTTGTTGAACCGGCCGGGGGCCTCGCCCTCCCGGGGCGGCGGCGGGGCCGGGAGCGACTGCACCTGGCGCCCGTCCAGGTCGTACACGCGCAGCCCGCCCTCCTTGGCGGTGGCGATGACCAGGCTGCGGTCCGGGTCCTTGGCGTTGCGCCAGATCGCGGGGTCGTCCGCGTTGGCGTTGCCGCCGGCCTCGTCGTCGAAGAGGGAGGGCGTCTCGACGGAGGCGGGCACCTGGGGCAGCGGCGGCGGGGCGCCGCGGTCCCCGCGGGCGTGCGCCGGTACGGCGATCACGCCCAGGGCCACCACGGCGGCCGCGCCGACGGCCGTCGTCCGCCTTCTCGAGATCGCGGTCATCTTGCCTCCTGGTCACGGGTGGTCATGGGGTCACGGGGCGCGGCCCGGCCGCGGAGTCGGGTCCCACGGGTGCTCCGCGGCCGTGCCGCCCCCACCGTGGGCCACCCGCGGGTGACCACCATGGAGCAGGCATGACGTGCACATGACCGAGCCGTGAACTCCCGTACGCGTTCTGCTTCCTTAGCGGAACGTTAGATCTGCGCGGCGGAGCTTGTCCGGGTCCGACGCGGGCCGCATGCTCTGGACACTCCCCCGCCCTCGGGGCCGTTCTCCCCTCTCCCATCAGGGACTTCTCATCGGAGCCGCCATGTCCCGGTCCGCCGTCGCACCCGGATCCCAGCCCGGACGCGCCCCCGCCCCGCCGCCCGGCGACGAGCGCAGGAAGCGCCACCTCGCACTGATCGGCGGCTCGCTCGGCAACCTCGTCGAGTGGTACGACTGGTTCGTCTACGCCAGCTTCGCCATCTACTTCGCCGACTCCTTCTTCCCCGGCGACAACCCGACCACGCAGCTGATGAACACCGCGGGGATCTTCGCGGTCGGCTTCCTCATGCGCCCCGTCGGCGGCTGGATCCTCGGCCGCGCCGCCGACAGGCACGGACGCAAGAGCGCGCTCACACTCACCGTCACCATGATGTCCGTGGCGGCGCTGCTCATCGCCGTCGCCCCGACCTACGGTCAGGCGGGCTACTTCGGCGCGCTGGTGCTGCTGCTGGCCCGCCTCCTCCAAGGGATGAGCATCGGCGGCGAGTACGCCGCCAGCGCCACGTACCTGACCGAGGCCTCGGCCCGCAACCGCCGCGGCCTCGGCTCGTCCTTCCAGTACGTGTCGATGACCTGCGGCCAGCTGCTGGGCCTGGGCATCCTGATCACGATGCAGCACACGCTCACCACGGACCAGTTGGAGAGCTGGGGCTGGCGGATCCCCTTCGTCCTGGGGGCGTTGTTCGCGGTGGTCGTCTTCTGGCTGCGCCGCCGGCTCCAGGAGACCGACGCCTTCCGGGAGGAGGCGTCCGGCGAGGACGCGCACGACGACAGCACCCGCGGCACACTCAAGGCCCTGTGGCAGTACCGGCGGCAGGCCGGCCTGGTCATGGCCCTGACCCTCGGCGGCACCGTGGCCTACTACACCTACACCACCTACCTCACCAAGTACCTCGTCGGCAGCGCCGGCATGGAGAAGACCACCGCCACGCTGGTCAGCTTCACCGCCCTGACCCTCTTCGCCGTGCTCCAGCCCTTCGCCGGCATGCTGTCCGACCGGATCGGCCGCCGCCCCCTGCTGATCACCTTCGCGGTGGGCTGCACCGTCGGCACGTACCCGATCATGACCGCCCTCGGGTCGGCGTCCTCCTACTGGTCCGCGCTCGGGCTGTCGCTGCTCGCCCTGGTGATCATCACCGGCTACACGTCCATCAACGCGGCCGTCAAGGCCGAACTGTTCCCCACCAGGGTGCGCGCCCTGGGCGTCGCCCTGCCGTACGCCATCGCCAACGCGCTCTTCGGCGGTACCGCGGAGTACGTGGCGCTCTGGTTCAAGAACAGTGGTCACGAGACCATGTTCTTCTGGTACGTCTCCGGCTGCGCGCTGATCTCCCTCGTGACCTACGTCCTGATGCCGGACACCCGCGACGCGGCGCTCAGCCGCGCCGAGGCCGACGCCGACGCCGATCGCGCCGCCGACCGGGGGGACCCGGCCGCCGCCGCTCCCACCGAAGCCGTGCGCTGAACGGCGGCGGTAGCCTGGGGCGGCGGCCGCGCGGGCCGCTCGCCCCGCCGCGAGGAGGCTTCCCATGCACGCGCTCCTCGTCGAGGACGACGACCGGATGGCGCAGGCTCTCGGCACCGCCCTCGCCCAGCGCGGGCACACCGTCCGCCGGGTCGCGCGGGGCCAGGACGCACTGCGCCACACCCGCGAGGCCGAATTCGTCCTGCTCGATCTGGGGCTGCCCGACCTGGACGGGATAGAGCTGCTGCGCCGACTGCGGACCGTGTGCGGCGTGCCGCTGATCGTGGTGACCGCGCGGTGCGAGGAGCGCGACATCGTGCAGGGTCTGCGGGCCGGCGCCGACGACTACGTGGTCAAGCCGTTCCGGATGGCCGAGCTGATGGCCCGCATCGACAGCGTCCGGCGCCGTACGGACGCGCACGCCGACCGCGACGTCCCCGGCACGGCGGCGGTGCGCCGCGGGGACGTGGACGTGGACCCGGCGGGCCGTACCGTCACCGTCGCGGGCGCCGAAGTACGGCTGACCCGGCGCGAGTTCGACGTCCTCGCCCTCCTGGCCGCCCGGCCGGACGAGGTGCACTCCCGCGAGGAGATCCTGGACCGGATCTGGGGCGACGCCTTCCTCGCCGCCTCGCGCTCACTGGACGTCCACGTGGCCGGCATCCGCGCCAAGACCGGCCGCTCCGGGATCGTGCGCACCGTCCGCGGGTACGGCTACCAGCTCGGCGGGGAGCGGTGAGGCGCAGGCTCCTCGCCGTGCTGACGGTCCTCATGGGGGCTGCGGCGCTGCTCCTGTGCCTGCCCCTCGCCGAGGGGTACGCGCGCGGGCGCACCGAGCACCTGCTGCTCCAGCGACGCTCGGAGGCCGTACGCTTCGCCGATCTCGCGGAGCGGATGCGCACCGAGGCCGACCGGGCCGAGCTCGCGGCCGAGATCGGCCGGTACGCCGAGCTGTACGGAGCGGGCGTGGAGGTGGTCGACACGGCGGGCTCGACGCTGGCCCGGGCCGGGGCCGCGCCCGGCGCCGGGGCGGCGGAGGCGCGGGGGCGCGCCCTGACCGGCCGCTCCACCGACCGTCTGCCGACGCTGCGCCCGTGGGGCCCGGGCGCCGTCGTGCTCGCCGAGCCGGTGGGGCGCGACGAGCGGGTCAGCGGGGCGGTCCTGCTGGCGGTCCCCACCGATGCCGCGCGCCACGACGTCACGGTCCGCTGGTCGCTCATCGCCGCCGGGGCGCTCGCCTCGTTCGCGGCGGCCGCCCTGGTCGCCGCGGGGATCTCCCGCTGGCTGCTGCGCCCGGTCCTGGACCTGGACCGGGCAGTGGAGCGACTGGCCGCAGGCAGCCTCCGGGCCCGGGCCGGCTCGGACACCGGCCCGCCCGAACTGCGCCGTCTGCGGCAGCACTTCAACACCATGGCCGAGGCCGTGTCCGACTCCATCGGCCGCCAGCGCGACTTCGTCGCCGACGCCTCCCACCAGCTGCGCAATCCGCTGGCCACGCTGGTGCTTCAGCTGGAGAACGTCGAGCCGCACGTCAGCCGCGGCCCGGGCCTCGCCGAGCACGCCCGGGCCATGGACGAGGCGGAGCGCCTGGAGGAACTGCTCGACGGGCTGCTGGCACTGGCGCGCGTGGAATCCGGCACGGCCGAGCTGACCGGGCAGGACGTGTCCCGGGCGGTACGGGACCGGGTGACGGCCTGGGCCCCGGTGTTCCGCGCGGCGGGGCTGGAGCTCACGGCCACCGGCGTCGGGGACGGCCTGTGGGCACACGCCCTGCCCGACGCGGCCGGCCGGGTCCTGGACGCTCTCCTGGACAACGCGCTCAAGTTCGTGCCGTGCGGCGGACGCGTCGAGGTGGACGCCTCACGCCGGGCGGACGGGAGCACGGTCGTCAGGGTCGCGGACGACGGTCCGGGCGTACCGGAGGACCAGCTGGACCTGCTGCTGCGGCGGTTCACCCGCGCACCCGCCCACCAGAACGTCCCCGGCAGCGGACTGGGCCTGGCCATCGCCGACGAGATCGCCCGCACCAGCGGCGGCACACTCGACCTCGCCGCAAACCCCCCGCACGGCCTGACAGCCCGCCTCCGCCTCCCGCCGGCACTGGGCTCCCGGCCTGCATCCGAGTAGGACAGACGCACGGTCCTCGGCGGACCGGGAGTGGTGGGACGGGCCGCCGGAGGGTAGGGCAAGGGAGAACGGGCTGGGGCGGGCCTGACGAACGGAAGGTGCGGCATCGTATGGAGCCTCTGCGGGACGGAGACCCGCGCCGGGTGGGGAGATTCGCGTTGAGCGGGGTTCTGGGAAGAGGAGGGATGGGGGTGGTCTACTTCGGGCACGACGAATCGGGAGCACCGGTGGCCGTCAAGCTGATCGGCACATCGGTCGTTTCGGAGCCGGGCTACCGGCAGCGGTTCAAGCGCGAGGTGGAAGCGGCCCGCGCCGTGAGCGGTGCCGGGCGCCGCGACACGGTGAACCCTTCCGGTCACAGCACTAGCCGTAGACGGAGCGGTAGTACGCCGCCGCGCCCGGGTGGAGGGGGACCTGGCCGGTGGAGATGGCGAAGCGCGGCTCCAGGCGGGCGCCCGCCGTCACCTCCCGCAGGAGGTCGCGCCAGCGGTCGAAGACCACCCGCAGCAGGTCCCGTACCACTCCCTCCTGGACATCCGTGCGGGCCAGGAGGTAGTTGCCGACGCCGATGGTGCCCACCGGTTCCGTCAGGCCGTACACACCGGCCGGCAGGGTGACCGCCGTGTAGACGGGGGCGTAGCGCGCCCGCAGCGGGCCCACGTAGGCGTCCAGCGGCAGGAACCGCAGGGGCAGCTCGCGCGCCAGGGCGGCCAGGGCCGGTGTGGGCACGCCCCCGGACCAGAACAGCGCGTCGACCGTGCCCTCGCGCAGCGCCGTCACCGACGCGGCGAGGCCCAGCGGCCGCTCGTCGGCCGGTGCGGCGGCGCCGGCGGGTCCGGCCGCGCGCAGGACCCGCTGGGCGACCACCCGCACCCCCGAGCCCGTCGCACCTGCCGCGACCGGGCGGCCGGCGAGGTCCGCCACCGCGCGGACGGGCCCGTCCGCCGGGACGACGAGGTGCGTGTAGTTGACGTAGACGCGGGCCAGTGCCGTCACCGCGGCGGGCCTGGAGAAGGATTCGCGCCCCAGCACGGCGTCATCGGCGGCGTCCGCCATGGCCAGGGCCAGCTCCGCGGAGCCCTCGTCGAGGCTGCGCAGGTTGTTCACGCTCGCCGCGGTGCTCACGGGGATGATCTCCAGCGGCAGGTCGCTCGCGCCGACGGCGAGCGCGAGGGCCTTGCCGAAGGCGTTGTACGGTCCGCCCTCCGGGCCCGTCGCGAGGCGAAGCCGCCGTACGGGGCCGGAGCCCCCCGAGCATCCGCCGAGCGACCCCGCGGCGGCGGCGAGGCCGGCGCCCAGCACGGCGCGGCGCGACGGTCCGTTCAACGGCCGGCCTCCGGAGGTGTCGTCGGGCGGACGGGGTGGCCCACCATGATGCGCCATGCACGACCACCCGTGCGCGGGACCCTGGTGTCGGCCCATGCGTTTCCATCATGTCGACGTCTTCACCGACCGCCCGTACAGCGGCAACAGCCTCGCGGTGTTCCCCGACGCGGCCGGGCTCACCGGGGCCCAGATGCTGGCCGTCACCCGGGAGCTGCGGCACTTCGAATCCGTGTTCCTGATGCGCGACGAGACGGCGGAGCGCACGTGGCGGGCGCGCGTCTTCGACCTCGCCGGGGAACCGGACTTCGCCGGACACCCCCTCGTCGGCTCCGCCGCGGTCCTGCACGACCTGCACGGCGGCGCCGCCGGTCCCGGGGCCTGGACGTTGCGGCTGCCGGCCCGGACGGTGGAGGTCGCCACCCGGCGCCGCGGGCCGGGCCGGTACGCGAGCCTCCTCGACCAGGTCCCGCCGCGTTCCTCGGCCGCCCCGACCCGAGCGGTCCCGCGGCGCTGTTCGGCCTCGAACCGGGGGATCTGGACCCCGGCCTGCCTCCGGAGGTCCTCTCCACGGGCCTGCGCCACCTGGTGCTCCCGGTGTGGGGCGACGCGCTGGCCGTGCCCGCGTGGTCGCGCCGCTCGACGTGCCGCTGGCCCGCCTGGGCGCCCGGTTCGCGTACCTCCTGGACGCGGCAGCGGCGGAGGGGCGGCACTGGAGCAACGACGGGCTCGTCGAGGACGTCGCCACCGGCAGCGGTGCCGGCTGCGCCGCCGCGTACATGCGCCGGCACGGCCGTACCGGCGACGGCGAGCAGTGGGTCCTGCGGCAGGGGCGATTCGCGGGCCGTCCCAGCGCGATGACCGTCAGCGCCGCCGGCCGCGGCGCGGACGTCCGCTCCGTACGGGTCGGCGGCGAGGTCGCCTTCGTCGCCGAGGGGCGCCTCCGCGAGCTCCCGGCTCCTGGACGGTGACCCGCCGCCGCCGAGCCTGACCGTGAAGACCTGATGAACACTCACCGTACGTACAAGTGCCAGGTGGACGCCGCTGCGGTGCCCGTTCGGGCCGGGGAAAGATGCCCAGGTCAACTGGTCTGTCCGACAGATGAGTTACTACCCAGAAGACATGGAACGTCGCTCAGAGTTCGGGTACCTTCCATCACGTCGCCGCCACACCCGGGGCACAGGGCCCCACGGGACTTGCGGCGCAAAGGACCCGACCCCTGTTGACGACAGCAACCGAAGTCTTCACAGTCCGGCCATACACCCCGCACTGCCAGGTGATCAACGATGAAGGTGATCACGCCGTCATCGGCATCTCGCCGGGCAACAGCTATTTCTCGGCACAGCGTGTCCTCGACCTCGCCCAGTGGGGCATGCGCAACTTCGCGCAGGTCGACCTCATTTACACCGACATGCATGTCGCGGAGATGTACGAGGCCCTCGGATACGGCGAGGACGAAGCACGCCGCAAGGCGGTGAAGAACCTGCGCGGAGTCCGCGCCAAGGTCAACAACGCCGCCGCCGAAGCCGACCCCACCGGTGTCCGCCTCCGGGCCCGTCCGATGTCGTCCCTCACCGACATCCCGGCCTACCGGACCCTCCACAACCATCTCAACAACCTGCTCGACATCGACCCGGAGTTCCGCGAGACCTGCAACTCCCTTGTCGACGCGTTCCTTTCCTCGAAAGTGCTGAACGGGAAGGCTGCCACGACCCGTCAGCGCGAGGTCTGCCTGGAGTACGTCTGCGCCGAGGCGCCGCTGTTCCTGGACACGCCCGCCATCCTGGGCGTGCCGTCCTCCCTCAACTGCTACCACCAGCTCCTGCCCATGGCGGAACTGCTCTACTCGCGCGGCTCGGGGCTTCGCGCCTCACGCAACCAGGGCCACGCCATCATCACCCCCGCCGAAGGAGACTCCGATGCCCGCTGACACCCTCCTCGATTTTCCGTTCTCCGCACGCGGCGACCAACTTCCGCCCGAGGTCGAGCAGTTGCGCGACGAGCCGGTCAAGCGTGTCCGCACGATAGCCGGTGACGAGGCCTGGCTGGTCTCGTCCTATTCACTCTGCAAGCAGGTCCTCGAAGATCCGCGGTTCAGCCTGAAGGACACCTCGGCCCCCGGCGTGCCCCGGCAGTACGCGCTGACGATCCCGCCCGAGGTCGTCAACAACATGGGCAACATCACCGGCGCCGGCCTGCGCAAGGCCGTGCTCAAGGCGATCAACCCGAAGACCGGCGACCTGACCGGTTGGATGCGCGACCAGGCCAACAGCCTCGTCGACGGCCTGCTGCGCAGCGGTGCGCCGGTCGACCTGCGCGGCGCCTTCACCAACCCGTACGCGGAGAACCTCCACTGCCGCATCCTCGGCATCCCGGAGGCCGACGCCCCGCAGCTGGCCGCCAGCCTCGACATCGCGTTCATGAACTCGGCCTGCCCCGTCACGGGCGCCAAGCTCAACTGGGACCGCGACATGGCCTACATGGTGGAGCGGCTCGACGACCCGGCCACCGTCGGCCTGATGGCCGAACTCGCCGCGCTGCGCGAGGACCCCGACTACGCGCACCTGACGGACGAGATGCTGGCGGTCGTCGGCGTCACGCTGTTCGGCGCCGGCGTCATCTCGACCATGGGCTTCCTGACCATGGCGATCGTCTCGCTCCTGCAGAACCCCGAGGTGTGGGAGCAGCTGCGCAAGGCTCCGGAGAAGATCCCGGCCGCCGTGGACGAGCTCCTGCGCGTCAACCTGTCGATCGCCGACGGGCTGCCGCGGCTCGCGCTGGAGGACGTCACCCTCGGCGACGTCGAGGTCAAGAAGGGCGAGCTGCTGCTCGTCCTGGTCGAGGCCGCCAACACCGATCCGGCCGTGTACTCCGACCCGCACGTCTTCGACATCGACCGCGCGAACGCGGGTACGCACCTGTCGTTCGGCGGTGGGCCGCACTACTGCCCGGCCACCGCGCTCGGCAAGCGGCACACGGAGATCGCCATCGAGGTGCTGCTGGAGAAGATGCCCAACCTCCAGCTGGCCGTGCCCTTCGACCAGCTCGTCTGGCGCACCCGTTTCATGAAGCGCCTGCCGGAGCGGCTCCCCGTCCTCTGGTAGCGGCGCCGGCGCGCGGCGGCGCGCCCGCACCGTGACGGCGGCCCCGGCCGGGGGGAATCCGGCCGGGGCCGCCCCCCGTGCGCACGGGGGGCGTACGGGGTACGGGCGGGCGCGGAACGACCGGCGCGGGCGACCCGTGGTGGACGGCCGGTGGTGGACGGCCGGTGGTGGGCGGCCGGTGGTGGGCGGGGTCATCCCAGGAACGCCGCGGCGGCCGCCACGAACCGGTCGGCGTCGTCCAGCCAGGGGTAGTGGCCCGCTCCCCGCTGGACGACGAGCCTGGCGTCGGGGAACAGTTCCGCGCAGGCGGCGACCGACCCGGGCGGGCTGTTCAGGTCGAACTCCCCGGCGAGCAGGAGGACCGGGGCCCGCAGGGCGGCGAGACCCGCGCGGGTGGCTTCCGGGTCGAAGGCGCCCTCGGCCCCGAAGAGCGCGACGGCCTGCGGGTTGTCGGGGCTGCCCGCCGCGTGGTGGCGGCGCGCCTCGGCGTCCCAACGACCGTAGAGGAAGGGGCCGATGGCGTCGCGGTCGCCGCCGCTGCCCGCGATGAGCGCCTCCAGCGCGGCGAAGGCCGCCGGGAACCACGGTTCGTGCGCCCGCAGCCGGGCGAGTTCCCGCCGGGCGTCCCCCGTGATCACCGCGCCGACGGCCCGGGTCCCCGGGGTGATCAGGGCGAGCCTGCCGATGCGGTCCGGGTACCGGGCCGCGTACTGCATCGCCGCGTTCGCCCCGGCGGAGTGGCCGAGCAGGTCGATCCGGCCGAGGCCGAGATGCTCGCGCAGGGCCTCGATGTCGTCGACGAGACGGTCGCTGCGGTAGGACGAGGTGTCCTGCGGTACGGCGGAGCGGCCGGTGCCGCGCAGGTCCAGGACGATCAGGCGGCGGTGGGCGGACAGGCCGCCGAGGTCGCCGAGGTAGGTGGAGTCCGCGGGGCCGCCCGGGACGCAGACGAGCGGTTCACCGCTGCCGTGGGTGCGGTAGGCGAGGCGGGTTCCGTCCGGCGCGGTGAACACGGACTCGGTGGGGGAGGCGGACGCGGATGCGGAGACGGATGCGGATGCGGATGCGGATGCGGATGCGGTCATGCGGCGGATCCTGGCATTCATAACCAGGTTGTACAACCCGGTTATGACCGTCCTGCCGCGGGGTGTATAACCGAGTTGTGGAAGGAAACGGAGTGCGGCACGAGCCCGCCGGGGCGCTGACCGAGGAACAGGCGGCGCGGATGCTCGCCGGCATGAACGAGGTCATCCGTGCGGGCGAGGAGATGCGTCGGCTGCGCACCGAGATGATCAGGCTGTTCGCCGGTTTCGGCTGGACGCAGGAGAAGATCGCCCGGATCACGGAGATGAGCCAGCCCGCCGTCTCCAAGCAGATGACGCGGTTCGCGGCCGGCGATCCGCCTCCGCGACTGGGGCTCACTCTCGACCAGCACGACCCCGCGTGGCTCCAAGGGCGCCTGTGGGCGCTGGCGGAGGAGGTCGCCGAGGCCCTGGACGCCGCGCGCTGCGCACGCTTCGTCGGCGCCCTCGCCAAGGGACGCAAGCACTTCACTCCGGAGAGCACCGACGAGCTGCGGCGCCTCCTCGAAGCGGACCTGAGTCTCGGCGCCGACGAACTGCCCGCCGCCTTCAGGGCCGCGTACGACGAGATCAGCCGCGGCCTCGACACCGGCCCGAAGCCGGCCGCCGCCGGGCGCGCCCCGGACTCGGCCCCTGCGTCGGTCCGCCGGACCGTCGCCCGCCAGCTCCAGCGCGACCGCCTCAGGGGCGACACCTGAGGGCGAGCGGGCACCCCTCCCCCGCCTGGGGAGCAAGCGCGCCCCGCCCGTGCGCTCCCCACCGCCCGTCAGCGCTCCGCCAGCACCTCCCGGATCACGTGCCGGGCGTTGCGCGCCATCGTCGGATTCGTCGTGCGGTAGTAGGGAAGCGCGTTCACGGCCTGGGAGAGCGTCCGGCCTCGGCCGCGGATCCAGGTCGCGTCGTCCACGCCGAGCGCCTCGCGGAAGACCTCCCTCGCGCCGGCGGGCAGCAGGTTCCACGCCGGGAACAGGTCGCACGCCGGGTCCCCGACCCCCATGCACCCGAAGTCGATGACCGAGGTCAGTCGTCCGCCGTCCACCAGCACGTTGCCCGGCATCAGATCGCCGTGCAGCCACACCGGCGGCCCGTCCCACCCCGGGGCCCGCAGCGCTTCCTCCCACACGGCCGTCAGGGCATCGCAGTCGACGCCCTCCTCCGGAATCAGCCGCAGTTCCGCGATCGCCGCCCGGGTCGGCGCGTCCAGCGCGGCGACGGGCCCGCCACGGTGGGCCTGCGGCGCCCCCGGCAGGGCGACGCCCCGCATCGCCCCGACGAAGGCGGCCAGGTCCCGGGCCAGGCCCAGGGCCGCGGGCTCGCCCAGCGCGCCCGCCTCGGGGTTCGCGCCCGCCAGCCACCGGTAGACCGACCACCGCCACGGATACCCCTCGGCGGGTTCGCCGGCCCCCAGTACCTCCGGGACGGCCATCGGCAGCCGGGGGGCGAGGCGGGGCAGCCAGTCCCGTTCCAGCGCGATGTCCTCGGCACCGCCTGCGAGCAGGGGCAGCCGTACGACCTTGTCGTCCCCCAGCCGGAACATGGCGTTGACCGTGCCGCCGGAAGGGAACCTCTCCACGCGCATCCCCGCCCACTGCGGGAACTGCCCGGCGAGCAGCCGCCGTACGAGGCCCTCGTCCACGGGGTGCTGCCCGGGGTGCATCTCTCCTGTGATCACGACCGCCATCCGACCGCCGGGGACGGCCGCGGTCAAACGGTTTACCACGGCCGGTAGAGGCTTCCCGACCGCGCGCAGGGACATGACCGGCCCTGCCTCCGTTGCCCGGCCGGGGTCTTGATCGTTCGCTGGCTGACGGGCCGTCCTCGACGGTCGGCGGCAGGTACCCCTACGAGTGAGGCGAGTGGTCGGAATGCGAGTTGCCCGCAGGACCGTGCTCCGGGCGGCGTCGATGGGCGCCGCGGCGGCCCTGCTCGGGCGCTCCGCGGCGGACGCCCGCGCGGCCGCGGACGCGGCGGCGCCGGTCAGGCTCCGCTTCACCCGCTCCACCAACGGCGCCGCGACGGCCACGGCGGGCGGGGACCGGGTCGTCGCCGAGGTGCAGAACGTCCTGTGGTCGCTGCCCCCGGACGGTTCGCCCGCGACCGCGCTGACCCCGCCCGATCTGGAGCCCGGGCGGCCGGTCTTCTCCCCCGACGGCCGCCAGGTCGCGATGAGCGCCTACCGCGGCGGCACCTTCCACCTCTGGGTGATGAACGCGGACGGCTCCGGGCTGCGCCGGCTCACCGACGGCCCGTTCGACCACCGGGCACCCGCGTGGTCTCCCGACGGCCGTACCCTCGCCTGCTGTTCCGAGCGGGGCGGTGATCCGGTGGCGGGCAGCCCGTACCGGATCTGGACCGTCCCCGTCACCGGTGGCCGCCCGCGCCGGCTGACGGGCCTGCCCGGGCAGGACGGTCCGGGCCAGGACGGGGAGTGGGAGGACTTCGATCCGGCGTGGTCCCCGGACGGGTCCCGGGTCCTGTTCGTCCGGGCCACCCAGAACGGGGACGCGCTGACCGCCCGGACCATCGCCTCCGTGCCCGCGGACGCCGACGCCGACGCCGACGCGAACGCGGGCGCCGATACGGCCGCAGACGCCGGTGCCGGCACCGGCGCCCCCGGGCCGGTGCGGGTCGAGTACACCGTCACCGACGGACGGCTGATGACGCCCGCACTCTCTCCTGCGGGGCGCACCGCCTGGCTCTCCGCGGCCCCCGGTCCCCGCAAGGCCGAGAACCTCACCCTGTACGCCGACGGCCGTCTGGTCGCGCTCGACGGCGACCTCGCACCGGCTCCCCCGCGCTGGATCGGCGACGACCGCCTGCTGATCACCCTCGACGGCCGGTTCCGGATCATCCGCCCCCACCGGGACGGCGCCGGCCGCGAGGTCCCCCTCGACGCCACCCTCGAAGTGGCCCGGCCCCGCCACCGGGTCAAGGAGTACGCCCTGGAGGCCGAGCGGAGCCGCCCCGTCCGCGGCATCCACCTGCCGGCGGTGTCCCCGGACGGCCGCAGCGTGGCCTTCGCCGCGCTGAACGCGCTGTGGGTCGCCCCCGTCGCCGGCGGAGCACCGCGCAGGATCGTCCAGGCTCCCGTCACGGCGTACGTCCAGGGACCGGTGTGGACCCCGGACGGCCGGGCCCTCGTCTACACGGACGACCGCGACGGGCTGAACACCGTGCGCCGCCGCGAGCTCGACGGCGGCCGGGAGAGCGTGCTCGCGCCGGGCGGGCGCGTCTACGGGGTGCTGTCCCCGGACGGCGGACGGCTCGCCGCCCTCGACCTCGCCGGGCGGCTGGTCGTACGCGACCTCGCGGCCGGGACGGAGACCCCGCTGGTGGCCGCCCTGGGCGGCGGCGGGCTTCCCGGCCCGCCCAGCTGGTCGCCTGACGGCCGGTACGTGGCGCTGTGCGACCGCAACCGGCTCAGCCGGCGCTTCCGCGAGGGCTACAACCTGATCAGGATCGTCGACACCGCGACCGGCGCCGCCCGCCTCCACGCGCTCGCCCCGCACGCCTCGCTGGCGGACCGCTACGCCTCCGGCCCCGCCTGGTCGCCCGACGGCCGCTTCCTCGCCTGCGTCAGCGAGTCGGCCCTGTGGCTGCTGCCCGTCGGTCCCGACGGCACGCCCGCGGGGCCGGCCCGCCGCCTGACCGACGAGCCCGCCGACCACCCGTCGTGGTCCGGGGACTCCCGCACCCTGCTCTACCAGTCCTGCGCCCGGCTGCGCCTGCTCGCCCTCGACGGCTCCGGTGCGCCCGTCGCGGCTGCCCGTACCGTGCCCGTCTCCCTCACCCACCGCCGCCCCGCACCCGTGGACACCGTCGTGCACGCGGGACTGCTGTGGGACGCCACCGGCTCTCCGCCCCGGGCCGACGTGGACGTCCTGGTCAGCGGCGGCCGGATCACCGCCGTCGAGCCGCACCGGCCGGGCCGCCGGGCGGCCCGCACCGTCGATGCCTCCGGCGGCACGGTCCTGCCCGGCCTGTGGGACTCCCACGTCCATCCGTACCCGTACACCTACGGGGCGCGGCAGGGCGCGCTGCACCTCGCCTACGGCGTCACCACGGCGGTTTCGCTGGGCGGTTCGGCCTACGAGCAGGCCCGGCTGCGCGAGGACATCCGCGCCGGGCGGCTCGCCGCGCCCCGGCTGCTGGCCGGCGGCGAGCTCCTCGACGGGTCCCGGGTCGCCTACAGCATGGGGCGCGCCCACCGCACCCGTGCGGGACTCGCCCGCTCACTGGCTCGGGCCGAGGCCCTGGACTGGGATTTCGTCAAGACGTACGTACGTGCCCCCTACGAGCTGATGGCCGACGCGGCCCGCTTCGCGCACGAACGGCTCGGCGTCAGGGCCGGTTCCCACCTGTGCGCCCCCGGCATCCAGTCGGGCCAGGACCTGACCACCCACCTGGTGGCGACCGAGCGCGCCGAGTACGGGCACGGGGCGACCCCGCGGGGGCACACGTACCAGGACACGGTGGAGGTGTACGCGCGCGGCGGTTTCGATCTCATCGCCACCCCGTTCACCGCCCTGCCCCTGCTGGGCGCCGATCCGTCCCTGGCCGCCGACGCCCGTGTGACGGAGCTGATGCCGCCCTGGGACGTGGAGGCCGTCCGGGCCGCGGCCGCGCATCCGCCGAGCGCGGAGCAGAGCGCCGTGCTGGAGCGGGAGGTGGGCGTCTACCGGCGCGTCGTGGAGCAGGGCGGGCGCCTCGCGCTGGGCACCGACGCGCCGCTCACCCCGGTCGGGCTGCACCTCCACCTGTCGCTGCGCGCGCTGCACCGGTACGGCATGTCACCGGCGCAGGCGCTGACCACGGTGACCGTGGCGCCGGCCCGGGTCTTCGGCGTCGCGGACCGGCTCGGCACGGTCGAACCGGGCCGGATCGCCGATCTCACCCTGGTCGACGGCGATCCCTTCGCCGACTTCGCGGACCTGGTCCGGGTACGCGCGACCCTCCGGGGCGGTGTCCTGCACGAACGCCCTGCACTGGAGCGGGCGTTCACCCGCTCCGCCGCGCCGCCGGCCGCCTCCCCCGAGGCCTGGCGGGGAGTGCTGCACCAGATGCTCAGGGACGGCTGCTGCGGCGACCGGGAGGACGGTTTCTAGCGGACGGCTCCGGTCAGGGCCGGTCGTACCAGGAGAACGCCGCGATCCGCCAGCCCTGCGGGGTGCGGACGAACTGGATGGTCTTGGTGCCGCCGCCCTCGAACGGTTCGCCGTCCAGGACCCCCGACTTGCGGTACTCGCCGAAGCGCGACGCGATGTCGCCGGCGATCTCGGTCCGTTCGGACGTCTCCCACTCGGCGAACTCCACCAGCCGGCCGCCGGCCAGCAGCTCCTGGCGGGGCTCGATGAACTCGTCCACGGTGTAGGCCGTGAACCGCGGGCCGGTCATGACGATGACCGCGCCGGGGAGTGCGAGCCGGCGGATCCGGGCCACGTCGGCGGCCTTGCCGCCCCGGTTGTCGAAGGAGCCGAAGAACTCGGCGGTCACCATGTCGATCTCGGCTTTGGACATGGACGCGACACTAATTCGCCGGGCCCGCCCCCGCAATCGCCTGCGGCCTGTCGGTACGAAGACCCCGTGGGCGGGGCTTGCGCGGTTCCGGGAGCGGGCATGCGGGACCGCGCGCAACGTGGAGCGGACGGTCAGGCCGCGATCGCCGTGGTGACCACCAGGGGCGGCTTGGCCCGCTCCGCCGACCACGGGCGTGCGGCGACGAGGTCCGGGTCGGCGACGGTGAGCGCCTCCTCCACCGTCGGCCGGTGCTGGCCGGTGTCGCGGAAGCCGGCGCGCTCCAGCAGCTCCGGGTAGAGGCGCACGGGCCACGCGTGGTTGCGCATCTCCTGCCAGGTTCCGTCGGTGCGCCGCAGCCGTACCGTCACCGCGTCGCCCGGCGCGTACACCTCGCCCGGCTCGCCGATCCGCACCGAGGCGTACTCGGTGCCGCTGCAGGCGGGATCGGTGGCCAGCAGTACGAACGGGGCGGCCGGCCGCAGGAGCCGGCGGATCTCGCCGAACACGCCGAGCAGGGCCTCCTCGGTGGGCAGGGAGGCCAGTACGTGGTTGCACATCACCGCGTCCGCGCAGCCGTCCGGCAGGCCCGTCACGCGCCCGTTCTCGACCAGGTGGAAGCCCGCGACCGCGGTCGCCGAGGTGCGGGCCAGCTCCAGCATCTGCGGGGAGGTGTCGGCGCCCAGCACCCGGGCCCCCAGCACGCGGGCCGCGTGATCGGCCACCTTGCCCGGGCCGCACCCGTAGTCCACCAGGAGCCGGCCTGCGCCGATGCGGCCGGCCAGGGCCCGCAGGACGAACGGGTAGCCGAGGAGCCAGTCCGTGGCCCCCTCGACCGCCGCGAAGGCCTGCGCCCCTTCGTGTCCCGACCAGGCGGTGCCCTCCGGGGCGCCGCCGCCCGTTCCGGATCCCTGCGACCAGTCGCTCACAGCCCCACTATCGGCCCGCCGCCGCCGTACGGCACCCGCACGACACGCCTGCGGGTGATCGTCAGAGGGTGATCCAGTAGCGCCGCTTGGGTCCGATCAGGGTCTCGCGTACGTCCTCCAGTACGCCGCCGCAGCGCTCGATGGTGCGGACGGAGCCTTCGTTGCCGGGGTCGCAGGTGAGCAGGACCCGGTCCATGCCGAGGACGCGGGCCTCGTGCAGGACTGCGGACAGGGCCCAGCCGGCCAGGCCCCGCCTGCGGGCCGAGGGCCGGATGCCGTAGCCGATGTGGCCGCCGGCGTCGAGGAGGAAGCCGTTGAGGTAGTGGCGCAGGTCGATGGAGCCCAGGTAGGTGTCGCCCTCGGTGATCCACCAGTACGTCGCGTGGACGCGGCCGTGGTCGACCGGAAGCGAGCGGTCGGCGTACCGGCGCAGCTTGCGCGTCCAGGCGGCGAAGCCCTCCGGGCTGTCGACGTCGTCGTCCGAGTCGAGCCCCGCGCCGTCCATGTGGGCGTCGGGCCCCCATTCCTCCTGTGCGGCGGTCCAGGATCCGTGCAGGTGGGGGCTGGGGGCGATGAGCTCGGGCATGCCTGGGACCCTAACAGTCGGATCATCCGACCCGTTCCGGCCCGGTGGGGGCCCGGGTCCGTCAGCCGGACTTCGGCTCGGACGGCTTGTGGCCGGGGTAGACGTTGTCGGGGCTGACGATGCCGGTGATCGCCTCGCCGAAGAGCGTGCTGGGTTCCTGGCCGTCGTGCAGGATGTCGGTGTTGAGGATGACGACCATGGTCGCCTGCGCCTGCGGCAGGTAGACGCCGAGGCTCTCGTAGCCCGGGAGCGAGCCGTTGTGGCCGATCCAGCCCTGGACGTCGAAGAGTCCCAGGCCGTAGCCGGCGCCGGGGATGCCCACGGAGGTGGTCTTCAGGCGCTGGGCCTGCGTCTCGGGCGTCAGGAGGGTGCCGGTGGCGAGGATGCGGGCCCAGCTCCGCAGGTTCTGGAGGTCGGAGATCATCGCCCCGGCCGCCCAGGCCCAGGACGGGTCCCAGTCGGTCGACACCTCGACCTTCCCGGACGCGGTCTGGTCGGTGTAGCCCTGCGCGTGCGGTGCGGGGAACTCGGACCCGGTCGGGAAGAAGGTGCGGCGCAGTCCCGCCGCCGCCACGACGTCCTTGTCGATGACCTCGGCGAGCGGCCGGCCGGTGATCTTCTCGATCACCAGGCCGAGCAGGATCAGGTTGGTGTTGGAGTACTGGAACTTCGCGTCCGGGGCGAACTGCACCGGGTGCTTGAAGGAGTAGTCGAGCAACTCCTGCGGCGTGAAGGGACGGTCGGGGTTCGTGGTGAACGCCTTGTCGAAGGCCGGGTCCTCGCTGTAGTTGAACAGGCCGCTGCGCATGCCGGCCAGTTCGCGCAGGGTGATGAGGTCGCCGTTGGGCACCCCGGAGACGTAGTCGCCGATGGGGTCGTCGAGGCCGATCCTGCCCTGGTCGACGAGCTGGAGGAGGGCGGTGACCGTGAACGTCTTGGTCTGGCTGCCGATACGGGTGTTGAAGTCGGTCCGCATGGGCGCGCCGGTCGCCTTGTCGGCCACGCCGAAAGCCTTCACGTAGCTGCCCTTGCCGGGTGCCCACAGCCCCACGATCACACCGGGCACCTGGGCCTCGCGCATGACCTGCCGTACGGCCGCGTCGAGTTGGAGGGCGACGGCCGGGGTGAGCTGTTTGAACTCCCCGCCCGTGTCCGGGGAGGGCGTGGCGGTAGCGGATGGTCCGGGGGTGGGCGCCCCGTACGCGGGGGCCATGACGGCCCCGGTGAGGAGCAGGCCCGCCGCGGCGGTGGCCGCGCAGGCCCGGCGAAGCCGTAGGTGCGTCGTTTTCACCAATGCCTCCTGCGGTACGAGGACCCGGGCACGGCATACACGGTCAGGCTAGGCCCGTACCGCCGCTCCCGCGAGGCGAGCGGCCCTGGGTCGTCTCTTTCGGATCTTGTCGGTCGGGCCCGCGTCGTCCGGTGCCGTGGCCGGCAAGGCGGAGGGGCGCCCGTGTACTGGACGTACTCGGGCGGTCCGACAACGCGGCCGGGTGCGGTGCCGGGCGGCGCGGGCCCGGCAAGATCCGGAAGAGACGGCCTAGCCCAGTGCCCGGGCGCGGGCGATGACCAGGGCGACGTCGTCGTGGTCATCGTGGCGGCGCAGGGAGTCCAGGAGCCGGTCGCAGGTCTCCTCCAGGGGGCGTCCGGTGTCGGCGAGCAGGTCCAGGAGGAGGTCGAGCCGTTCGTCGATGGGCTGGTCGCGGGTCTCCACCAGGCCGTCGGTGTAGAGGACCAGTTGGTCGCCGGGCGCCATGGCGACGGTGGTGGCCTCGAAGGGGATGCCGCCCACGCCGAGCGGCGCTCCGGTGGGCAGGTCGAGCAGCCGGGGCGCCTGGCCCGCGCGGATGAGTACGGGAGGGAGGTGCCCGGCGACGGCGATGCGGCACTGCGCGCGGTGCGGGTCGTGGACGACGTAGACGCAGGTCGCGATGGTCTCCTCGAGGGCGGCCGTGGTGCGGTCGAGCTGCTGGAGCACCTGCGGCGGGTCGAGGGCGAGTTCGGCGAGGGTGCGGGTCGCGGTGCGCAACTGGCCCATGCTGGCGGCGGCGTTGATACCGCTGCCCATGACGTCTCCGATGACGAGGACGGTGGTGTCCTCCGGTCCCGCGATGGCGTCGAACCAGTCACCGCCGATCTCGCTGCTGGCCGCGGCGGGCCGGTAGCGCGAGGCGACCTCCAGGCCGGGCGTGGGCGGCGGGTGGTGGGGCAGGAGGTGGTGCTGGAGCGCGAGGGCGGTGTGGTGGGCGTTGCGGTACCAGCGGGCGTTGTCGATGCACACGGCGGCGCGCGCGGCCAGTTCACCGGCCAGCACGATGTCGTCGTCGTTGAACGGGAGCGGGTTGCGGGTGCGTTTGAGGTCGAGGGCGCCGAGGACCTCGCCCCGCGCGATCAGCGGCACGGCCAGGTAGGAGCGCAGTCCGGCCCGGGTCAGCAGGGAGGCGGCGTTGCTGTCGCGGGCGATCCGGGAGATGTCCCTGGCCTGGACGTGGGCGACGAGGACCGGGTGGCCGGTCGTCACGGACTGGGTGACCAGCCGGTCTGCGGCGTAGCGGGCGATGTCCCCCGGGGGGTCCGCGGCGCGGACGGCCTCGCTCGGGTAGGCGGCCGCGACGGCGAGGGCGCGGAACACCGCGGGCTCGTGGGCCGAGGACCTGAGCGTGGGCCGGCCTTCGAGGACCGAGTCGAGGATGTCGACGGCGGCGATGTCGGCGAGCTCGGGCACGACGACGTCCGCGAGCTCGCGCGCGGTCTGGTCGAGGTCCAGCGTGGTGCCGATGCGGACGGTGGCGTCCGCGATCAGGGCGAGGCGGCGGCGGCTGCGGGCGATTTCGAGGGCCGCCTGGTGACTCTGGGTGACGTCCACCACGGAGGTGGCCAGTCCCAGGACCCGCCCGGTGGCGTCCTCCAGCCGGTAGTAGGACACCGACCAGGCGTGTTCCGCGCGGTGCCCGCCGTGGGTGCGGCCGGCCGTGAACTGCTCCAGCAGCGGCGTGCCGGTGGCCAGGACCTGGCGCATCGCCGACTCCGCTGCCTCCGTGTCGTCGAGGAAGGACAGGGCCTCCCGTACGCCCCGGCCGATGTGCTCGGAGGCGGGCAGCCCGTTGATCCGCTCCAGCGTGGGGTTGACCAGGACGTAGCGCAGCTCGGTGTCCAGGACCGCGAGCCCGATCGGGGACTGGGCCACCAGGCGGGCGGACAGGGCGAGGTCCCGCTCCAGCTGCCGCAGTGTCGTGCGGTCGGTCGCGATGCCCAGGGCGTACAGGTCGCCGCGCTCGTCCTGCAGCCGCATGTTGCGGAACTCCACCAGGCGCGTGGTGCCGTCCTTGTGCCGTACCGGGAAGGCGCCCGCCCAGTCGCCGGCGCCGCCCATGACCCGCGCGAACAGCTCCGTCACCAGCCCCACGTGCTGCGTGTCGGCCAGCAGCCGCGCGGCGGGCTGGCCCAGCGCCTCGGCCGCCGACCAGCCGAACAGCTGCTCGGCCTGGGGGCTCCACAGGGCGACCCGGCCTTCGGCGTCGAGGACGACGGCCGCCACGTTCAGGACGTCGAGCAGCCCGCTCGGCGGGGCGAGCCCGGCCGCTGCCGGCCGTCTCCCGCCGGCTTCCGACCCGTCGATCGCACCCATCGGCGATGCTCCCTTCCGGCACCGTCGGCCCGGCGGCCACCCGCCGCGGCCCGCCCCGGCCCTGTTCGGGGCGGTCCGGGGCGCACGGTTACCTCTCATCGTCCCCCCGAAACCGCCGGGAAGCGTCCGGAGCGGCCCTCACCGGCCCCGGCCACCGGCCCCCGGGAGCTGTCGGAGGCGGCGGCCCCGACCGCGTAGGCTCGGCGGATGGCGAAATACTTCGACGTGCACCCCGAGAACCCCCAGCGGCGCACCATCGACAACGTGGTCGACATGATCCGCTCGGGCAAGCTCGTCGCGTACCCGACGGACTCCTGCTTCGCGCTGGGATGCCAGCTGGGCAACCGGGACGGCATCAACCGGATCCGCTCGATCCGCAACCTGGACGACCGTCACCACTTCACCCTGGTGTGCCAGAACTTCGCCCAGCTGGGGCAGTTCGTGCAGATCGACAACAACGTGTTCCGGGCCATCAAGGCGGCCACGCCCGGCAGTTACACCTTCATCCTCCCGGCGACCTCGGAGGTGCCGCGCCAGCTGCTGCACCCGAAGAAGAAGACCGTCGGGGTCCGGATCCCCGACCACGTGGTCACCCAGGCCCTGCTCGCCGAGCTCGGCGAGCCGCTGCTGTCCAGTACGCTGCTGCTGCCGGACGAGGCGGAGCCGCTGACGCAGGGCTGGGAGATCAAGGAGCGGCTCGACCACGAGGTGGACGCCGTACTGGATTCGGGTGACTGCGGCACCGAGCCGACGACGGTCATCGACTTCTCCTCCGGTGACGCCGAGATCGTCCGCCGGGGTGCCGGGGACACCTCACGCTTCGAGTAGCCCGCCCGGCCGGGCCGTCCGGCGGCCGCTCAGGGGTCGGTACGCACGTCCGTGTACCGGCCCAGGTACCGGAAACCGCCCGCTTCGGCCCGGTAGAGGTGGGCGAGGGAGTCGCCGGTCAGGGCGCGCGTCCCGGGGTCGAAGCCGACCGTCTTGGCGAGGCCCTCGTACGTCGTACGGAAGATCCGGCGGGACAGGCCCGCCCGGTCGCGTCCCTCCCCTTCCAGCCCGGTCAGGGCGGCGGCCACCAGCCCCACCGCGTCGTACGCCTCGGTGGCCCAGCGGGCGGGCGGTTCGCCGTGGGCGCTCCGGTGGGCCGCGACGAACTCGGCGGCGGCGGGCACGGCCAGGGGGTCGGTGTACAGGCTGCTGAACACCCAGCCCTCGCCGGCCGGGCCGGCCGCGGTGAGGAAGGCCGGCTCCATGGCGTGCTGGAGGCCCATGCGCGGGCCTCGGAAGCCGGCGTCGGTCAGGGCGCGGGCCAGTTCGGCCGCGCGCTCGGGCGAGGTGCCGGCGTAGACGACGCCCTCGGCGCCGTCCCCGGTCAGTGCGCGTACGGCGCCCGCGAAGTCGGAACCGCCCTCGGGGATGCGGTGGACGCTCACGGTGCCCTGCGCCGGTGGGCTCTGCTGGAGCACCCTGGTGACCTGCCAGGCGGGTGATCCGTTCGCCGCGTCCTCGACGACCGCCGTGCGACGTGAGATCCGCACCTTGGACAGGTAGTGCAGGATCGGGAGGCCGAGGCCCTCGTCGCTCGGGCGGGTGACGCACGCGGTGCGCCACAGCGTCGTGGTGTTCTCGGGGCTGTTCACGGACACCAGCACCAGGGCGAGGTCCGCCGCGAGGCAGGCGCCGGCCAGCTCCGGGAGGGCCGCGTCCCAGGTGGGGCCGGTCACGGCGAGTACGGCGGGGTCGGCGAGCAGTTCCTTGCCGGCCCGCGCGGCGCGCTGCGGGTCACCGCCGTCGTCGGCGACGCGCAGGGCGAGGCGGAAGGCGGCGTCCGCCCGGGCGTTGTGCCGGTCCACCGCCAGTCGCATGCCCCGTTCGTGGGCCTGGCCGGTCGTCCGGCCGGGTCCGGTCAGGTCGGCCTGCAGGCCGAGGGTCAGGAGCGGGAGGTTCCGGTCGGGGTCGGCGGGCGGGGTCCTGCGGCGGCCCGACCCCTGGGTGGTGAACCAGGCGATGGGTGCGGCGGCGGCGACCAGGGCTCCGCCGGCGGCGAGCAACCGTCTGCGGCTGAGCTGCCGGGCGGGGGCGGGGGCGTCGATACGGGTGGGTTCGGGGGCGGGCAGGTCCAGTGCCCGGGTGGAGCGTTCGGCGATGATCCGGGGCAGCGGGGCGGGCAGCCAGTCGGCGGCCGCCGCCGGGCCCGCGCTGCCCGGGTCGGCTCCGAGGAGGGTGGTGAGCTCCCCGAGCGTGGGCCGCTCCGCCGGTTCCTTCAGCAGGCATCGGCCGACCGCCTCCCGCAACTCCCCCGGCACCGAACCGAGTTCCGGCTCCTCGTGGACGGTGCGGAAGACCACGGCGGCGGCGTGCCCGCCGCCGAACGGGCCGGTCCCGGCCGCCGCGTACGCCAGGACGCAGCCGAGGGAGAACACGTCGCTCGCCGGTCCCGCGACGGGGCCTGCGGCACGGGCCAGCTCCGGAGCCAGATAGCCGGGGGTGCCGACGACCGCGTCCACGGCCGTGAGGGTGGTCGCCCCGGCCGCCCGCGCGATTCCGAAGTCGATCAGGCGGGGCCCGTCCGGGGCCAGCAGGACGTTGCCCGGCTTGACGTCGCGGTGAATCAGCCCGGCCGCGTGCACCTCGGCCAGGGCCTCGGCGAGGCGTGCGCCCAGGATCCGTACGGTCCTGGCGGGCAGCGGCCCGTACCCGCCGACCGCCTCGGCCAGCGAGGGGCCGGGGACGAACGGGGTGGCCAGCCAGGGTTCGCGGGCCTCGGGGTCGGCGGCGACCACCGGCACGACCCAGCGCCCGGTCAGCCCGCCGGCGGCCTGCGCCTCGCGGCGGAACCGTTCCCGGAAGGCGGGGTCCGCGGCGTGGTCGGCGCGGATCACCTTGACGGCGACCAGCACACCCTCGGGGGACCGGCCCAGGTAGACCGTGCCCATGCCGCCCGAGCCGAGGCGGCCCAGCAGCCGGTTCCCGCCGATCGCGGCCGGATCGGCGGGCAGCAGGGGGCGCATCGCGCGCTATCCGGCCGGGGCTTCGGGAACCGGGCCGACGTAGCGGATCCGGCCGCCTTCCACCTGGTGGAGGAAGTAGGTGTTGCCCTTCACCGTCCGGTCCTCGGTGAAGGAGTACTCCTTGGTCAGACCGCGGAAGGAGCCTTCCCCGAGGGACTTCAGCAGCGCGGCGCGGGTCGGGCGGCCCCCGCCGCGGGCCGCGGTGACGAGCCGGTCGATGACCAGGCGGGCCGCGTCGTAGGCCTCCGCCGTCCACACCTCGGGCGCGGCTCCGCCGTACGCGGCCCTGTGCGCGCGGGCCAGCTCGGCGGTCTCGGGGGCCTCGGGGCCCGTGTACGGGGCGACGAACTGCCAGCCCTCGGCGGCCGGGCCCGCGGCGGCGAGGAAGTCCGGGCCCATGAGGGTGTAGTCGGCCGCCCGGTGTCCTCGGTAGCCGGCGGCGGCCAGCAGCGTCGCGGTCCTGGCCGCTCGCTGGGGGGTACCGGAGTAGAAGAAGGCGTCGACGCCGTGCGCGACCATGTCGGTGACGACCGGGGACAGGTCCTGCGTGCCGCGCGGGACGACCCGCGGGTACACGGTGGCCCCCGGGACGTAGCCGGCGATGGTGCGGGTGGCGTGCAGGACCGCCTGCCAGCCCTCCACGTCACCGTCCCGGTCGCACAGGACGCCGAGCCTGCTCACCCCCTGCTGCCGGGCCAGCTGGCGGCCCAGGGCCGAGCCCTGGATGAAGGAGATGGGGCAGGCCTGGAAGAAACTGCGCCGGTCGGCGACGCTGAAGGCGCTCGCCAGGGCGGAGACGGTGAGCAGCGGAAGCGCCGCCTCGCCGTACAGCTCCAGGCACGGGGTGACCGAGGCGTTCGCGGTCGGGCCGATCACGGCGAGCACGTCCGGGTTGGAGATGAGGCTGCCCGCGGCGGCCGGGGAGCGGTCGGTCCCGCCCGCGTCGTCGGCGGTGGCGACAGTGAGCGTGAAGGGTTTGTCCTTGCCGGAGTTGAAGGAGTCGACGGCGAGCCGCACGCCGCGTTCCTGGGCGAGTCCGGCGGCCTTCTGCGGGCCGGAGAGGTCGGCCTGTACGCCGATCACCCAGGGGCGGGGGGCGGCCGCGGGCGTGCCCTTGGGCTTCTCGTCGCGCAGCGCCAGCCAGGCCGCCGTGCCTCCGCCGGCCGCGAGTACGGCTCCGGCGGCGAAGCCGAGGAAGCGCCTGCGGGACGGTGCCGGGCCGGGGGCGCCGGGGGCGGGGGCCGCCTCCGGGTCGGCGACGGTCTCCTCGATGCCGGGCAGGGCGAGCAGGGCGGCGGCCCGTTCGGCGATGGTGGCGACGACCGGGTCGGGCAGCCAGTCGGTGCCCTCGCCCGGGGCGTCCTCGGTGAGGGCTTCGTCGAGTCCGGCCGCGGTGGGCCGGATGTCGGGGTGTTTGGCGAGGCAGGTCCGCAGCAGGGCGGTCAGTTCGGGGTCGGCGAGCAGCTCGGGGCCCAGGTCGGGCTCGTCGTGGACGGTGCGGTAGAGCACGGCCTCCACGGTGCCGGCGCCGAAGGGCAGCCGCCCGGTGGCGGCGTACACGAGGAGGCAGCCGAGGGAGAAGACGTCGCCGGACGGTTCGGCGGGGCGGCCCTCGGCCTGCTCGGGCGGGATGAAGCCGGGGGTGCCGAGTACGGCGTCGGCCGAGGTCAGGGCGGTGTGCTCGCCACCGCGGGCGATGCCGAAGTCGATGAGCCGGGGCCGGTCCATGCCGAGCAGTACGTTGCCGGGTTTGACGTCGCGGTGCACCAGGCCCTGCGCGTGCATCACCTCAAGGGCCTTGGCCAGGGCCTTGCCGAGGATCCGTACGGCGCGCAGCGGGAGCGGGCCGTGGGCGGAGACGGCCTCGGCCAGGGAGGGGCCGGCGACGAAGGAGGTGGCCAGCCACGGTTCCCGGGCGTCGGGGTCGGCTCCGGTGATCCGGACGGCCCACGGGCTGTCGACCTCGGCGGCGATCTCGGCCTCGCGGCGGAACCGGGCCCGGAAGTCGGACTCTTCGGCGTACTCGGCGCGGATGACCTTGACGGCGGCGAGTGCACCGTCGTCGGTGCGGCCGAGGTAGACGACGCCCATGCCGCCGGCGCCGAGCCGTCCGAGGAGGCGGTGGCCGCCGATCCGGGAGGGGTCCGAGGGGTGGAGCTGCTCCATCAGCCGGCCGCCTTTCCGAGGGCCTGCTTGGCCTGCGCGAGCATGCGGCTGTTGCCCTGCACGACGAGCTGGGTGAGGGTCTCCGTCTTGAAGCCTTCGGCGCCCTTGCCGGTGATGGCGACGGTGACGGGGCCGTACTGCGCCTGGTACCAGAAGTAGGTGTGCGGTCCGCCGTCCGTGGCGCTGACGTACTTGCCCATCTCGCTGAAGGCGTCCTCGCTCCAGTTGTTCATCTGTTCGCCCTGGTACACCGCGTTGCCCAGCAGTCCTTGGAGGTCCTCGCCCTCCCGCAGCTTCTGGTCGGGGCAGCGCAGGACCTCTTCCATGGCCCGGGCGGTCTCCCAGCCCGATTCCCCGCGGTCGTGGTGGATGGTCACCGTGGCGTTGAGCCGGACGCGGCCGTGGCCGTTGGCGGCCGGGATCAGGAAGTAGCGGGTGTTCGTGGCGAGGACGTCCGGCGGCAGGTCGGCGGTCTGCCAGACGCACCGTTCGTCGAGGACGGGCCAGCGGCCGGAGCTGCTCTCGAACGGTGCGCCGCGCACGACGTCCGGGCCGAAGGCGTCCTCGGTGATGAGGATCCGGGCGAGGAGCTCCCGGGCCTCGGCGGCCGTCTTCGGCTGCTTGGACTCGTCCAGCTCCGGCACGAGGGAGACGGCCGACGGCGCGGCGGGGGACGCCGACGGCGCCGCGGCGGGCGTCGACGGCGCTGATGACGCGGCCGGGGCGCGGCTCGTCGCCCCGCCCTTCGCCGTCCCGTCGGCCGTGCAGCCGGCCATCCCTGCCACGAAGAACCAACCTGCCGCCGCGCAGCCGTACGCGCGCAGCGCGACATAGCGTCGTGTCACATGTACCCCCCAACGGCAGGGATGCTACCCCGTCGCGGGGGCGCGCAACTCACTTATGCGCAACCGTTGTTGGAGCGGTGGATCAGGCCTGCGCGGGGCCGTCCATCGTCCAGGCGGATTCGTGGCGGGTGAAGCCGATGTGCGGGTAGTAGTCGACCGCTGCCGGCGCGGAGAGCAGGATCAGCTTCGCGTCGGGCGCCGCGTCCCGGGTGACCCGGATCAGCTCGCGGCCCACGCCCCTGCCCTGGTGGGCGACGTCGACTGCCAGGTCGGAGAGGTAGGTCGAGTAGGCGCCGTCGGTGATGGAGCGGGCGATGCCGATGAGGCGGCCGTCCTCGTCGCGGGCGACGACGACCAGATTGGCTCCGGCCAGCATGCGGGCGAACCGCTCGACGTCGTGCACGGGGCGCCGCTCGGCGAGGGTGGAGGCGCGGTAGACCCCGAGCACCTCCTCGACGTCGAGGTCGGCGCCGATGACCCGCTCACACTTCCACATGGTGGTGCAACTCCCTGCTCGGCTCTTCGAGTCGGAACCCCGGATGCGCGCTGCGTCCGAGGACCCCACCCTCACAAGTAATAGTCGAATTCGCATCGGGATTATTACACGCAGGGGTGGGTGAAAGACAAACCGGTGGACCGGTATGTATTCACCGGGGGGTGGGCATGCTGCAAGGGCTCGCGTTCTCGGGAAGGAGCAATGTGCTCACTCAGGTTCTCGACCGACTCCGACGGCTCCTCGGACGCTCCAGCCCCACCACCCCCGAACGTGACGGCGCCAGCCCGGCGAACGCCCGGGCTCCGGTCTTCACGGCGGACTTCGGCTCGACCCGCCAGTGGGTGGTCGGCCGTTCCTGGGCCTATCCGAACGGCGGCCCCACCAACCCCGGCGACAACAAGCTCGACCACCTGGTCCCGGACCCCTCCTACAGCCGCACGGGAACCTTCCGTGCCGTCCGCCGCCCGGACGGCAAGTGGAACACGGGCCTGCTGACCACCGAGGGCAGCGAAGAAGGGTTCATGGTCCGGACCGGCGACGTGCTGGAGTCCCGCGTGCGGATGCCGGCCGAGCTCGGGGCCTGGCCCGCGATCTGGACCTGGCTGGACGGCGACAACGAGATCGACGTCTTCGAGTACCACCCGGACAACCCCGACCTCCTCGAACTGTCCAATCACGTCAAGGGCGGCTCCCGTTACCACCGGGACGCGGCGGTCGGCCACGGCCGCTGGGTCGACCTCAAGGTCGAGTTCGGATCCCGCTCGGTCGTGTGGTGGGTCAACGGCAAGCAGGTCTTCGCCGACCGGCGCGGGGTGGGGCGGCGCTGGCGCGCGTACCTCATCGTCAACCTCTCGGTGTGCGCGGGCCGCTACCACCCGGCGCCCGAGGCGGGCGTGTCCGAGATGGCGTTCGAGGTGGCCTACCTCCGAGTGATCCGCCCCTAGGCCGCCTCTTTCGGATCTTGCCGGTCGGGCCCGCGTCGTCCGGCGCCGTGCCCGGCAAGGCGGAGGAGCACCCGTGTACAGGAGCCACTCGGGCGCCCCGACAACCTGGGGGTCCCCCCGGACGGAGTCCGGGGGGACCGGGTGCGGTGCCGGGCTGCGCGGGCCCGACAAGATCCGGAAGGGACGGCCCAGGAGTTGTCGTCAAAGTGTCACGCCCACATCAGGAGTGATGCGAGGGTGACGGCTGCTGCGTAGGACTGGTCGGCCTTGACGCCCCTATGGATGTCAAGCCGCCAGGACGTGGGTGGTGGTGCGGGTGATGAGCCGGTGGATCTCCCGCGCGACATAGCGTTTGAGGCAGCGGAGTGCTTCGCGTCGGGGTTTTCCCTCGGAGACTCGCCTGTCCATGTATCCGCGGGTGCGGGTGTCACATCGGAGGCGGGCCAGCACGATGGCGTAGAGGGCGGAATGGGCTACTCCAGGCGTTTCTGCCGTGCCATCCATGCGGCGTTCAGCTGCGTACCTGGGCGAGCCGGCGGTTCATCTCGGCCATGAATCGCACCACGATGTGCAGTTCGTCGGCGCTGAAGCACGCACGGGCGGCGTCCGTGGAGCGGGCCAGCGGCTGGAAGTACTCGCGCGCGGCCTCCCGGCCCGCCTGGGTGTAGTGCAGGTGGACCACCCGCCGGTCGTCGACTGCGCGGACCCTGCGGATGTGACCCGCTCTCTCCAGCCGGTCCACGCACGCCGACACCGCGCCCGAGGTCAGGTTCATCCGGGTGCCCAGACGCCCGGGGGTCATCGGTCCCGCGTCTTCGTCACGGTCGGCATCCAGCACGGCGATCAGAGCCTGCACATCCGTCAGGTGCAGACCTTGAGCATGGGCGAACTCCTGCGCGATCCGGTTGAAGTCCGCGTTCATCGCGCGCAGCAGCACGGCGAAGGACTGCAACCCGATCGGATCTTCGGGCGGAACGTCGTGCGGGGGGCGGTCAGCGCTGAGCATGGCACCAGCATATGATCTCTCAATGATTGAGATACTTCACCATTGAGTAATCGGAGGGATCTTCCGTGACGCGCACACCGCGCTGGGCCCGCTGGCTGGTGCCCGTACTGCTGCTGGTCGTCTGGCTGGGCATCGGCGGAGGGCTGGGCCCCTACGCGGGAAAGCTCGGCGAGGTCGCCACCAACGACCAAGCGGCCTTCCTCCCCCAGAGCGCCGAGTCCACCCAGGTCCTCCAGGCCCGTAGAGCCTTCGACCGCTCCGAGTCGGTTCCCGCGATCATCGTCTGGCAGGCCCCCAAGGGCAGCGCCGTCAGTGACACCCGACAGCAGGAGGCGACCGCGGCCGTCGCGGCGCTGGCCGGGAAGACCGGTGTCGCCGGGCAGCCTTCACCTGCTCTGCGCTCCGAAGACGGCACGGCCCTCCAGGCCATCGTGCCGCTGGCCCCGAACCTCGGAGAGGAACTGCCAGCCGTTCTGGACGAGGTCCGCGCGGCAGCCGAGGCCGTACCAGGGCTGACGGCGCAGATCGCAGGTCCGGCAGCCACCCAGGCAGACCTCGCCGACGCCTTCGCCGGCATCGACGGCCTCCTGCTCGGCGTGGCGCTCGGCGCGGTCCTGCTGATCCTGCTCGTGGTCTACCGCAGCCTGCTTCTGCCTTTCGTGATCATCATCAGCTCCGTCTTCGCCCTCGGACTCGCCTGCGCCGTCGTCTACGCCCTGGCCGACCGAGGTGTCGTACGCGTCGACGGTCAGGTCCAGGGGATTCTTTCCATCCTGGTCATCGGAGCGGCGACCGACTACGCACTGCTGCTGGCCGCCCGGTTCCGGGAGGAACTTGCCGCCCGGGGTGACCGCATGGCCGCGGCCGCCGCCTCGGTGCGACGCTCCGCCGGCGCGATCACAGCCAGCGCCGCCACTGTGGCCCTCGGCCTCCTCGCGCTCCTCGCCAGCGACCTGACCAACAACAGGGCCCTCGGCCCCGTCGGCGCCATCGGTATTCTCTGCGCGCTCCTGGCGACCCTGACGTTCCTGCCCGCAGTCCTGGCCCTCCTCGGCCGCGCCGCGTTCTGGCCCGCCACACCCAAACCCGCCGACGCCACGGCGGAAGGCCACCGGATCTGGCGCCGCGTCGCCGGCCTCATCGACCGGGCACCGCGCCGCGTATGGGCATCCACGACCCTGCTCATGCTGGTCCTGGCCGCCTTCGCCCCGACCCTGTCCTCCCAGGGAGTTCCCCTCAACGAGATCTTCGTCAAGGACGCACCCTCCGTCGCCGCCCAGGAAACGCTCAGCAAGCACTTCCCCGGCGGCTCCGGACAGCCCGCGGTGATCATCACCGATGCGGCCAAGGCCCAGCAGGTGCGCGCGGCCGCCACGGCGACCGACGGCGTCGCCTCCGCCGCCCCCGTCACCGCCTCCGGGCGCCCCGGCGGCGAGCCCCTGGTCGTCGACGGCCGGATCCGCGTCGACGTCACCCTCACCGCGGCTGCCGACAGCAACAAGGCAAAGACGACAGTCCGGGACCTACGCGAGCACGTCCACGCCGTCCCCGGAGCCAACGCCCTGGTCGGTGGCTACACCGCCCAGCAGTACGACACCGAACAGACCGCAGCCCGAGACCGCACCCTCATCGTTCCCATCGTCCTCGTCATCATCCTGCTGATCCTCGTCCTGCTCCTGCGCTCCGTCCTGATCCCCGTCCTTCTGGTGGCCACCGTCGCCCTGAACTTCCTGGCCACGCTCGGCGTCTCCGCGCTCGTCTTCCAGCACCTGCTCGGCTTCAGCGGCACCGATGCCTCCGTCCCCCTGTACGGCTTCGTGTTCCTGGTCGCCCTCGGCGTGGACTACAACATCTTCCTCATGTCCCGGGTCCGCGAGGAAACCCTCACCCACGGTCTCCGGCAGGGCGTCCTGCGCGGCCTCACCACCACCGGCGGCGTCATCACCTCGGCCGGCGTCGTCCTTGCAGCCACCTTCGCCGCGCTCATGGTCATCCCGCTGGCGTTCCTCGTGCAGATCGCCTTCATCGTCGCCTTCGGAGTCCTCCTCGACACCCTCGTCGTACGCTCCCTCCTGGTCCCCGCCCTCGTACTCGACATCGGCCCCCGCAGCTGGTGGCCCAGCTCCCTCGCCCACCGGCACCCCACCGCCGGCAGCAAGGAACGTCTCTGACGGTGCGAGGTCCGGCCCTTCCGGGAACCCGTAAGACGTCGTAGCCAGCCGACGTCAGCGCAGGTGTGGGACCGTCCCCGGCAATACCGCAATGGCGCAATGGCGCAATGGCGCAATCCAGTGAGGACGAGCAGCGGACGTTGAACGCGTGCAAGGCAGCACTGTGAGGATCTGCGGTGGACGGGCTCTGTTCGCTACGGCGCGTGGGCCGGTCCCGGGGCAGGCAGGACCTTGCCCCGGGACCGGTTGTCGCTCGGTTCAGCACCGGTCACGTCTGCGCCCCACTCGCCGGGGCAGACCGGCTTGCCGCAGTCCGGGCCCGGCCAAACTGACCACGACCGGATCTGGTGACAACTTCACCGTCAACGGCAAAGCAGAGATCGTCTGCGGTGACGTCCAGACCTCGATCGGGACGGTCAACCTCATCGACACGGTCCTCACCCCGATGTAGCCCGCTGCCCGCTCCTCAGCGCCAACTGGTGCTGGGCGTGGGAACTCGTGGGCAACGCAGTCCGGCACGTGCTGCCCAGCGGAACTCATCCTTGAACTGGCAGCCAGGCCCGCCACGACCTGCGCGCAGCGGACCATCGCTTGGATCACCAAGCCCGAGACGACCCGCTGAACCCGCCCCGTCGTGCAGCAGCGACGTCGGCGCACAGGAGAACGGGCTCAGTCGCAGGACGTAGCGGCCAGCCGGACATCGTCGCGGACGTGGTGAGTGGTGACGACGTTGTTCCCAGGCCGCCGCCCGGTGCCGGGTGAGGGGCTGGTGTCTCTGCGGGGTTACCACCACACGACGATGTATCCGTCGCCGCCTGATTCACCTGGGCTGCCCGTCTCTGTTCCGCCGTTCCCGCCGTCGCCGCCGGTGGCACGGCCGGGCGGAAGAGCGATGATGCCTTGCGGGGCAGGTTCGGCGCCTTGTCCGCCGGTGCCTCCCTCGGTTGCTGTACCTGGTCGGCCGCTTTCGCCGATTGCGCCCGTACGGGTCACCCCGTCGCCAGAGCACGACGCGCCGCCGCCGTTCCCGCCGTCGCCGGCTCCGGGGGGAGTACCTCGGCCACTGAAGCGTCCGCCTCCGGCGTCCACCAGGAAGGTGGCATCAGGCGCTCTCAGCGTCGTGGATTCCCCCCAGTTGCCGTCACCGCCCGACCCTCCGACCGAGCCCCCTCCGCCACCATTGCCCCCCGCCCCGACGTCGACCGTGTAGAGACCGCCTGGGCTGACCGGCACCACGCACCAGGCCAGACCGCCGGCGCCGCCGCCGCCAGCTCCGCCCCCGGCCCCACCCCCGCCGGTGGTACGCGCACCGGCGCCTCCAGAGCCCCCGCCACCGCCTCCCCACGCCTGGACATGGATTGAAGTGACACCGGCGGGCGGGATGAATGTGTCGTCGGCGGTGAACTCGCGGAGCCCGTGCAGTCCAGCCGGTCCCGTCGGCCCTGTCGGTCCTGTCGGTCCTTGCGGACCGTCGGGCCCGGTCGGACCCGTAGCACCGACCGGGCCAGGGGGCCCTGCGGGGCCGGTCGGGCCCTTCTTGCACGACTGGTCGAGAGACGGCCCGGCAGGGGCATGAGCACGCTCTGCCCCTGGGCGCTTCTTGCCCTTCTCGCACTTGTCACCGACAGTCGGGCCCAACGCAGTCACACTCGCCGGGGCCGGCATGGCCTGTGCCACAGCAAGGGCTGGGTCAGCCAGCCACGACAGAGCCAGGACCGTCGACGCCACAGCGCCGCCAGCGACTCGCTTTCCGTTTCTCACCAGCGGGCCCTGTGTCGGCCTGCGCCCGGACCTGAAGCTCATCTGGGACTTCCTTCTCTCACCCGTTCCTGGGATGCAACCGTTGTGAGCTTCCCGCGGGCACGCGGGCGTGAAGCATCACCGCCTCTGGACGCGCGCGCATATCAACACATTGGCGTATCGGCCTGCCGCGCCCGGTCTATCCGTCGTGGCGCGTGGAGCCCAGCCAGGAAGCTTGGCAGCCTGGCCGCGCACCGTGACCGCGGGGCACTGCCACACCGGCTGACCCCGGCGGCACCAGTGGGTGCCGTAGATGCGGTAGGCAGACCGGGGACGGAGTACCCGCAGGATCCGCGTCTGGCTGAGGCGCCGGAGCATCGCGCACACCATCCCGGAGCGGTCGGACCAGGTCCGCAACCGAGCCCGGCGCGGCCGCTCGCCGGCCTTCGACGAGCAGGGCTACAAGCACCGCAACGTGGTGGAGCGGTGCTTCAACCGCCTCAAACAGTGGCGCGGGATCGCCACCAGGTACGACAAGAAGGCCCAGGCTTACGAAGCAGCCGTCACCCTCGCATCGCTCCTGATGTAGGCGTGACACTTTGACGACAACTCCTGGAGGGGTGTCGTGGTTCCGTCGGTGGGGCCGGTCGCCCGCGACGGACTCCCGTCCGCCGCCGCACGGGATCGGCTGCCGGAGCCCCGCCAGGGCCGAGACCGCGCGGCGTCGATCCGTACCCGCGTCCCGGGCGCACGGTTCCGGGCCCTGCGGCCGGACCTCGCCGACAGCGCCTCGCTGGGCGAGGACGGCTTCTACGCGGTGGTCTGCGGCGCCGGTGTCGCGCTCGGCGACCCGCCCCGCCGGGGGGGGGACACGAGGAGCGACCTGGCCTGTACGGACGCGGCTCAGGCCGTGGCGGTCGCGCAGCTCTCGTGGCCCCAGCGGCTGCCGTTCTTGGCGATCATGTCGCCGACGGCGTACGGCTTTCCGCAGGGACAGCTGCCCGGGAACTTCGCCTTGATGGCCCGGCTTCCCCGGCCCGCCGCGGACCCCGCGGCCGAACGCTTCTTCGCCCCGGCGGACTTGGGACGCGCGGGCGCGGCGGGGGCCGGTACGGGCATGTCCGCGTTCCCCAGTGCCGTACCCGCGGGCTCCTGCCTGAGCGCCGCATCGCTGGCGGCCTGGTCGGCGATCGCGTTCAGGTGGTCGCCGTCCTCGCGGTGCGCGGGAACGTACCGGAACGTCACGTCGCGGTCGGCCAGCAGCCGGTCGATCTCCTCGACGAGTTCACGGTTCGCGACGGGCTGGCCGGAGGAGGTCTTCCATCCGTTGCGCTTCCAGCCGGGCAGCCACTGCGTGACCGCCTTCATCGCGTACTGCGAATCCATCCGCACCTCGACGGACGTACCGGGCTCCAGCGCCTCCAGCAGCCGCTGGAGCGCGGTCAGCTCCCCGATGTTGTTGGTGGCCCGCCCCAGCGGACCGGCCTCCCAGCGCGCGGGGCGTCCTTCGGCGTCGGCGATGACCCATCCCCAGCCGGCGGGCCCGGGGTTGCCCTTCGCCGCTCCGTCACAGGCGGCAATGATGCGATCAGACATCCCCCGATCATGCCTCATGCCGGGGACCGCGCCGCCCCCGGTCCGTCCTCGGCGAGCAGCCCGCACCTCTCGAAGTTCATGCATCCGCAGGCGAGGCAGTCGGCGACGGCGTCCCGCAGCATCTGCGTCTGCCGTATGAACAGGTCCAGTTCGGGGAGCTTGCGCCGGGCGAGGTCGCGCCACTGCCGGGTGGCCCCGCGGTCCGCGTCGGTGTCCAGCAGGGCACGGATCTCCGCCAGGGTGAACCCGGCCCGCTGCGCCATCTTGATCAGTGCGATCCGCCGCACGGTGGCGACCGGGTAGACCCGCCTGCCCGCCGCCCGCTCGGCGGGCGGGAGCAGGCCGACGCTCTCGTAGTAGCGCAGAGCCGAGGGCCGCATCCCGACCCGCTTCGCGAGCTCCCCGATGCCGAGCTGTCGCACCGATCACTCCCCCTTGACTTCAAGCGTGCTTGAACCAGGAGTCTGACCCGGTGACTTCCGTACGGACAACTCGCCTCCTGCCGCAGGCCTACCGGCCGCTCTTCGCCCACGCCGGGTTCAAACGGCTGCTGCCCGCCCTCGCGGCCTCCGATCTCGGCGACGGGATGAGCGTGGTCGCGGTGGCGTGGCTGGCCATCGAGATCGCGCCGCCCGGCCGCTCGGGCCTGCTGCTGGGGGCCGCACTCGCCGCGTACGCCCTTCCCGGCGCCCTCGGCGCGCTGCTCTTCGGCCGGTGGCTGCGCCGGCTCCCCCCGGCACGGCTGCTGGCGGCCGACAGCGCGATCCGCGCGGTGCTCCTCGGCTGCGTGCCCGTGGCCTGGGCCGCGGGGGTGCTGCACCCGGTGCTGTACGTGGCCCTGCTGGCGGGTTCGTCGGTCCTGCACGCCTGGGGCAATGCGGGGCGGTATGCGCTGGTCGCGCAGATGCTCCCGGCGCAACAGCGGCTGGCGGCCAACGCCCTGCTCTCGTCGAGCGTCTCCGCCTCGATCGTCATCGGGCCGGCCCTGGCCGGGTTCCTGGCCATGGTGGTCGGCCCCGCCTGGCTGATCGGTCTCGACGCGCTGTCCTTCGCCGTGCTCGCCGTACTGGTGGGCAGGGTCCGGGCCGCGGACGGGAAGGCGGAGGCGAGGACGGAGGCGGAGGGAACCTCGCCGGCGGAGGCAGCGGGGGTGTCGCGGGCCGGCGCCGACCGGCCGTCCGCCGGCGTGCAGTTGTTGCGCAAGCAGCCCGAGCTCCTCGGTGTCCTCGCCCTGACCTGGTTCTTCAACTTCCTGTACGGACCGGCGGAGGTCGCGCTGCCCTTGCACGTCACCGACGACCTGCACGCCGGGCCAGGCCTTCTGGGGCTGTACTGGGCGCTGTTCGGCGCGGGTGCCGTGCTGGGCGGGCTGGCCGTCGGCGCCCTGCGGAGGTTCCCGCTCTGGCCGGTCACCCTCGGGATCGTCGCGGGGTGGGGGCTCACCCTCGTCCCCTTCGGGCTGGGCGCGCCCGCGCCCGTCACCCTGGCCTGCTTCACCCTGGGCGGCCTGATCTACGGCCCGTTCACCGCGCTGTCCTACACCCTGTTCCAGGAGCGCACCCCGGCCGCCTGGCTGACGACGGTCCTCGCGGCCCGCAGCGCGGCTCTCCTCACCGCGGGGCCGGTGGGCACCGCGCTCGGCGGGCCGCTGATCTCGCTGATGGGACCCCGCGGAGTGCTGGCGGCGTCGGGGATCGCGACGGTCGCACTCGCCGCGGTCGGGGCGGCGGTCCGGATCCGGAGCACGCGCCGGCCGGCCTCCCGGCCGGAGCCGGCGAACGCATCAGGGCCGTGCGGCGCTGCCGCACGGCCCTGATCGCCCCTCCCCCGGTCGGCCCCGGGGGAGGAAACGGTTCTCCGGAGCCCGGGCCGCAGCCCGGACGGCCGGGGATCAGGCGGGGGTGATGTTCTCCGCCTGCGGGCCCTTCTGGCCCTGCGTGATGTCGAAGGTCACGGCCTGACCCTCCTGGAGCTCGCGGTAGCCCGTGGCGTTGATCGCCGAGTAGTGGGCGAAGACGTCCGGGCCGCCACCGTCCTGGGCGATGAAGCCGAAGCCCTTTTCAGAGTTGAACCACTTCACGGTTCCCGTAGCCATGTTCATGCCTTCCCGTTGACGTACGTCCTCCACACGGCGTGGAGGACGGAGGTGATCGCCCTGGTCCTACGGCACAACACAGCAAAACTGCCCACACCTGAAGGCGCGGGCAAGGCACTCGGAACCACGACAGCTACCGGAGAAGGTACACGCCTGCACGCACTGTCACCAGGGGGAATGATCACGCCTGCGCGGCGGGAATTCGCCCTTGTACGGACTTGCCGGGCGGCCCCGTCGAAAATGCGTCGAGTGCGGTCCCCCGGATGCCGTAGGGTGAGGTCCACCGACGCGGGGTGGAGCAGCTCGGTAGCTCGCTGGGCTCATAACCCAGAGGTCGCAGGTTCAAATCCTGTCCCCGCTACTGCTCGGAAGGGCCCGGATCCACATGGATCCGGGCCCTTCCGTCGTTTCGGCCCCTTCTCCATGTGACCGCAGTCACAGAATTTCCTGTCGTCCCGTGTCGACCGGATGCGGTGCGCCGGGCGTATGCCCGGTGAGAGGGACACATGGATTCGGGAGCGATTTTTGACCGTCGAGGAGTTCGAAGCGTTCTACGCACAAGCGGCGGGAAGGCTCACAGGACAGCTGTACGTGATGCTCGGTGATCATCACGAGGCGCAGGACGTGGTGCAGGAGGCCTTCGTCCGGGGATGGGGGCGCCGGCGCCAGCTGGACCGCGACGGCCGGCCGGAGGCGTGGATCCGCACCGTCGCGTGGCGGCTCGCGGTCAGCCGCTGGCGCGTGCGACGCCGTTCCGCCGACGCATGGCGGCGCAGCCCTCCCCCGCCGCACGTCGAGGGTCCCGGGCCCGAGGCGGTGGCCCTCGTCGAGGCGCTTCGGCAGCTTCCGCCGAAGCAGCGCCGCACGATGGCGCTGCACTACCTGTGCGACCTGACGGTCGAGCAGATCGCCGTCGAGACCTCGCTGTCCGCGAGCACCGTCAAGACACACCTCTCCCGCGGCCGGGCCGCCCTCTCACGCCAGCTGCAGGATCCGCGCACCGAGGAGACCCCCGATGCCTGAGTCCCACGACCCGCTGCGGTCGGCCTTCCGCGCCGCGGCCTCCGCCGGGCAGTCCGCGACCACGCTCCCGCCCGTGTCCGTCATCGAGCAGCACGGCGAACGGGTCCGGCGACGCCGCATCGCGGGCATCGCCGCCGCCTGCTGCCTGCTGCTCGGCGGATCCGGAGCGGCGCTGGCCGCTTTCCTGCCACAGGATTCCGGCCGCCCGACGCTCCCCGCGACCACCCCCTCTCCCGTGCAGCCGTCCGACCTGCCGACGTCCCTGCCGACATCCGCGCCCCCCTCCGCGCAGAGCACGTCGTCGCTCACCCCGCCCACGGCGACCACGGGGGTGGGCGGCCCCGACCCCACCTCGACGATGACCGCCCGCGCGCCCCAGGGATCGACGTACCCCGGCACGCCCACCGCCACCTCACAGCCGCCCCGATAGCGGGGTGTCCCGCGGATCGGGCCTGATCCGCGGGACACCTTCCCGGCCCCGGCGCCCGGCACCCGCCGCGCTCGCGCCCCGCGTCCACCACAGCCCGAACCGCCGCCTGCGGACACCGGCCCGGAAACCCGGCCCGGCGGTTCCGCACACCCTCAGACGGCCAGGAGATCCCTTATGTCTGTTTCAGCCCCGCATCGACCGGCCGAGGCCCCCCGCTCGCGGCCCGGCCCTCCGGGCCGTCCCGCGACGCCCCGGCCCCGCCGGCCGCTCCGGGCCCCGCGGTGGCTCGGGCAGGCCGACCGGGAGGTGCTGTGGCTCTACCTGGTGACCCGCGTCGGCATCTGGGCCACCGCGGGCGCCGTCGGCTGGCTGTTCCCCTCCGACGGCGAGAGCCGCCGGCCCGCATCGCTGCTCGCGCCCTGGGAGCGCTGGGACTGGGCCTTCTACTTCCGCATAGCCAGGGACGGCTACTTCCCCGACGCGGCGGGACCCTGGACGGTCGGCTGGGACAACAGGGAGGCCTTCCTGCCCGGTTTCCCCCTCGCCCTGCGCGCCGTACACACCGTCGTCCCCTCCTGGGCCGCGTCCGGAGCACTGATCTCCTTCGTCGCGGGAGGCGTCGCCGTCCTCGCCCTGGCCCGCATCGCCCGCGACCGGCTGGGCGACGCCGACGCCGGCCGGCGCGCGGTGACCTTCCTGCTGGTCTCGCCCTGCGCCGTGTTCCTCGCCGCCGGCTACACGGAGTCGCTCTTCCTCGCGCTGGCCCTGCCCGCCTGGCTGGCGGCGCAGCGCCGGAACTGGGCCGCCGCCTCGGTCCTGGCCTGCCTGGCCTGCTCGGTGCGGGTCACCGGGCTCTTCCTCGCGGCCGCGCTGGCCCTGCACTTCCTCATGACCGCACGGACCCGCGCCGCCTGGCGGGCGGCCCCCTGGCTGTTCCTGCCGGCCCTCCCCCCGCTGCTCCACAGCTGGTACCTGCACGCGTGGACCGGGGACTGGATGGCCTGGAAGCACTCCCAGGAGCGTGGCTGGTACCGGGAGTTCCACCTGCCGTGGGAGGCCTGGTCCCACACCTGGACGGCGGCCTTCGGACACACGCAGCCCACGGGCTACGCGTTCATGTGGCAGGCCGAACTCCTGGCCATGGTGGTCGGCGTCGTCCTCCTGGCCGTGCTGGTACGGGGCCGGCGCTGGCCGGAGGCCCTCTACATCGCCCTCACCCTGTGGGCCCTGGGCACCTCCTACTGGTACACCTCCGTACCCCGGTCCACGCTGCTGTGGTGGCCGCTGTGGATCGCCCTGGCCGGCTGGAGCCTGCGCCGTCCGTGGGTGCACAGCGCCTACCTGTACGTCGCCGGCCCGCTGTGCACCACGGTGGCCATCACCTTCCTCACCGGACGCTGGGCCGGATAGGGCGTGTCCCTGCGGGCCGAACGGCCCCCCGGCCGGTCGCCGGGCGCGCATACTCGGAGGATGGCCGACACCACCACCGTCGAGGTCGACACCGACGTGCGCGACCGGCTCGCCGTCCTCGCCGCCGACCGCGGACTGAGCCTGCGCGCGTACCTCGCCGAACTCACCGCCGCCCAGGAGAACGCGACCGCGCTGGCGCGCGCGGCCCGGGCCTTCGAGGACGCGCTGGAGCGCCCCGGCTTCCGCGAGGGCTTCGCGCGGGACTTCGGCGGCGGCCCCGCGGTCCGCGACTGACGCGGCGGGTGCGGGCCCGACACCCGGGTGGCCGCTCCGGCGAGCCGGTCCGCCGGAACGTCCCTAGGCTCGGGGAAGGACCCGCTTCGAGCGCTGGAGGACGGCTGTCATGACCGATGCGAGCGAGGCGCGGCAGGCCGACCTCACCCTGAAGGCCAAGCACCGTGCGATGTGGGCGCTGGGCGACTACCCGTCCGTCGCGTCCCATGTCGTCTCCCCGCTGGGGCCGCTGCTGGTGAAGGAGTGCGGGATCCAGATCGGCGACCGGGTCCTCGACATCGCGGCGGGCTCCGGCAACGCCGCCATCCCGGCCGCGCTGGCCGGGGCGGACGTCGTGGCGTCCGACCTGACCCCCGAACTGCTGGAGGTCGGGCGGCACCTGGCCGCCGTGCAGGGCGCGCAGCTGGAGTGGCGGGAGGCGGATGCCGAGGACCTGCCCTTCGCGGACGGCGAGTTCGACGTCGTCATGTCCTGCATCGGCATCATGTTCGCCCCGCACCACCGCACCGCCGCCGACGAGATGCTCCGCGTGTGCCGGGCCGGCGGGACGGTCGGGGTGCTCAGCTGGACCCCCGAGGGGTTCGTCGGCCGGCTGTTCGCCGCGATGAAGCCGTACGCACCGCCGCCTCCGCCCGGTGTGCAGCCGCCGCCGCTGTGGGGCAGCGAGGAGTACGTCCACGAACTGCTCGGCGACGCGGTCACCGATGTCGTCTCGCGCCGCCGGAAGGTCGCCGTGACCCTGTTCAAGAACCCGCCGGACTTCCGGGAGTTCTTCAAGGCCTGCTACGGGCCGACCATCGCCGTGTACCGCGCGGTGGGCGACGATCCGGAGAAGGTCGCGGCCCTGGACGCGGCGCTCGACGCACTCGCCGCCGAGCACACCACGGACGGCGTCATGGAGTGGGAGTACCTGCTGCTGACCGCCCACCGCCGGGGCTGACGACACCGCCCCGGCCGGTCCGCGGACCGGTCAGTCGATGACCGGGTGCACCTCCGGGTGAGCGTCCCACCACTCGCGGTGGAAGCGGTTGTTGTCGACGTTGGCCAGGTAGGCGCGGGCCGCCGCCCGGTAGAGCTGCTGGGCCTGGCCGGCCGAGAGCGCCGAGCGGTTCCAGGCGAGCCGGATGCGTCCGGTGATCGGGCTCCCGAGCAGCGGGCGCAGCACCGTGCCCTCGGCCGTCGGCGCCGTCGGCTGGCTGAGCGAGACCGCGCGCCCGGCCGCGATCAGGTCGTAGTGCATCTTGCGGTCCGTGATCCGGTAGCGCAGTGACGGGCTGAACCCGGCCTCGGCGCAGGCGGCGACGAGGGCCTCCGGGCCGCCGTCGTCGTCCTCCACCGGGGTCATCCACGGCTCCCCGGCGAGGTCGGCCAGGTCGACGCGGTCCAGGCCGGCCAGCCGGTGCCTCGCGGACAGCCGGATCCCGAAGGGCTCCTTCGGGATCAGAGTCCTGGCCAAGGTTCCCTCCGGCAGCGGCACTTCGTGCTCGTTGACCTCGCCGTAGACGATGGCGTCGTAGCGTCCGGCGCCGAGCATCCGGGCCAGCGCGGTCACGGAGTCCTCCAGGTCCACGGCGATCTCCCGGCCGGACATCGACAGGTCGGTCTGAGCCAGGAGGCCGTCGAGCAGCACGAGCAGGATGCAGCCGAGGCGCAGCGGGCCGCCGGTCGAGATGGCGCGCGCCTCCGCTCCCAGCGCGTCCATCTCGCTCAGTACGCGGCGCGCCTTGGCCAGCACGAACTGGCCCAGCGCCGTGGGCTCCACGCCTCCCCGCCCCCGTACGAACAGGTCGCCGCCGGTGACCCGTTCGATGCGCCTCAGCTGGGCGGACAGTGCGGGCTGTGAGACTCCCAGCCGCCGTGCCGCGCCCCCCAGGCTGCCCGCCTCCGCTATCCGGAGGACGGCTTGCAGATGCCTCAACTCCAGCTGCATCCGGGCAGCGTACGCAGGGGGCTGCGACCGCACCATAACGCGGACCTTATGCCTTCCGGGATGTCCCATTCTCGTCATGTTCACGCTCATACTCGGCCGCGAACGAACACCCACTCATCCCCGAACCCCCCACGATCGGAGTGGACGTTGCAGCCCAGCAGATGGACGGCGGCCGTGGCAGCGATGGCGCTGACCGCGAGCCTCGCCGGCGCCCTGGCCGGGACGGCAGCGGCAGCGCAGCAGGCGCAGCCCGCACCGGCCCAGAAGGACACACCCGCCGCACGCGCGGTCGCGGCCGCCGACCAGGCGGTCGACAGCGGTCTCGATTCTCTGGTCAACTCCGCGCAGGAACAGTACGAGCGACGGCTCGTCACCCCCTGGGTGAAGGATCTGTATTCGGTGTCGTACGAGCGCAGCTACCGCGGCCTGCCGGTCGTCGGCGGCGACGCGGTCGTCCTCGCCGACGGCGCCGGCAAGGTCCGCGCCCTCCAGTCCGCCTCCTCCGTACGCATCGACATCGCCACCCGGGCCTCGGTGTCCGCGAAGGACGCCGAGACCACGTCGCGGACGAAGCTCGCCGCGGTCGACAAGGTCGAGAGCAGCCGGCTCGTCGTCCGGCTCAAGGACGACAAGCCCGTGCTGGCCTGGGAGACCGTCCTCAGCGGCCGTACCCGGACCGCGCCCAGCAAGCTCCACGTCTTCGTCGACGCGCGCACCGGCGCCTTCGTCGACAGCTACGACGACGTGGTGGCGGGCACCGGCAACAGCAAGTGGAACGGTCCCGGCCCGATCAGCATCGACACCACCAACTCGGGCTCCACCTACACCCTGCGCGACCCGAACCGGACCGGCCTGAGCTGCGCCGACTACAGCACGGGCACGGTCTTCACCAAGTCCTCCGACTCCTGGGGCACCGGCAACCCCACGAGCAAGGAGACCGGCTGCGTCGACCTGATGTTCGCCGCGCAGAAGCAGTGGGACATGCTCTCCCAGTGGCTGGGCCGCAACGGCGTCAGCGGCAACGGCCGCAGCTTCCCCGCCAAGGTCGGCCTGAACGACCTCAACGCCTACTGGGACGGCAGCTCGGTCACCATCGGGCGCAACAGCGCCAACGAGTGGATCGCCGGCGTCGACGTCGTGGCCCACGAGTACGGGCACGCCATCGACTCCAACACCCCCGGCGGCACCAGCGGCCAGGAATCCGGTCTCGGCGAGGCGACCGGCGACATCTTCGGCGCGCTGACCGAGGCGTACATCAACCAGCCGGCCCCGTACGACACCCCGGACTACACGGTCGGCGAGGTCATCAACCTCCAGGGCCGCGGCCCGATCCGCAACATGTACAACCCGCCGGCCGTCAACAACGACCCGGCCTGCTACAGCTCCGCGATACCGGGTACCGAGGTGCACGCGGCCGCCGGGCCCCTGAACCACTGGTTCTACCTGCTGGCCGAGGGCACCAGCCCGGGCGGCGGCAAGCCCAGCAGCAGCACCTGCAACGGGACGACCCTGACCGGGGTGGGCGTGCAGAACGCCGGCAAGATCTTCTACGGCGGCATGCTGCTGAAGACCAGCAGCATGTCCTACAAGAAGTACCGCACGGCGACGCTGAACTCGGCGAAGTCGCTGGACGCCACCTGCGACCTCTTCAACAAGGCCAAGGGCGCCTGGGACGCCATCAGCGTGCCCGCCCAGTCCGCCGACCCGACCTGCACCCCGAGCGGCCAGAACAATGACTTCTCGATGGCGCTGAACCCCTCCTCGGGCACCGTCCAGCAGGGCGGTACGACCACCACCACGGTCGGCACCACCGTCACCACCGGCACCGCCCAGTCGGTGACCCTGACCGCCTCGGGCCTGCCGGCCGGGGTGAGCGCCTCCTTCAACCCGGCGACCGTGCAGTCCGGCCAGTCCTCCGTGCTGACCCTGACCGCCACCTCCAACGCCGCGCCCGGCACGTCCACGGTCGTCGTCAAGGGCCAGGGCACGACCCTGTCCCACACGGTCGACTACACGCTGAACGTCGGCGGGACCCAGCCCGGCAACGACCCGCCGGACATCGATGTCGCCAAGGTGCAGGCGCACCTGACGCAGTTCAACACCATCGCCACCCAGAACGGCGGCCACCGCCGTGCGGGCAGCGCCGGCTACACCCAGTCGCTGGCCTACGTGAAGGGCAAGCTCCAGGCAGCCGGATACACGGTCACCGAGCAGTACTGCTCCTCCTGCACCTACCCCTCCAACAACCTGATCGCCGACTGGCCCGGCGGCCCCGCCGACCAGACCGTCATGTTCGGCGCCCACCTGGACGGCGTCTCGGCCGGCCCGGGCATCAACGACAACGGCTCGGGCTCGGCGACCCTGCTGGAGAACGCGCTCGTCCTCGCCCAGAAGAACCCGACGATGACCAAGCACGTGCGCTTCGCCTGGTGGACCGACGAGGAGCAGGGCCTCAACGGCTCCGAGTTCTACGTCAACCAGCTCAGCAGCGCCCAGCGCGCGGCCATCAAGGGCTACTACAACTTCGACATGGTCGGCTCCACCAACGGCGGCTACTTCATCAACAACCTCAACTCAGCCACCGCCGCGCCGCTCAAGGCGTACTGGACCTCGCTGAACCTCGCGCCCGAGGAGAACACCGAGGGCCAGGGCCGCAGCGACGACTACTCCTTCCAGCAGGGCGGCATCCCCACCTCCGGCTACGCGGCCGGAGCCAGCGCCCGCAAGACCTCGGCCCAGGCCTCGAAGTGGGGCGGCACGGCGAACGCCGCCTACGACCCCTGCTACCACAGCTCCTGCGACACCACGAACAACATCAACGCCACGGTGCTCAACCGCAGCGCCGACGGCGTCGCCTATGCCGTCTGGAAGCAGGCCGTGGGCGGTGAGACCCCGGCGCAGGACTTCTCCATCGGCGTCAGCCCGTCCGCGGGCAGCGCGGCTCCCGGCGGTTCGGCCTCGGCGACGGTGAACACCGCCACCGTGAGCGGCGCGGCCCAGACCGTCGCGCTCTCCGTCTCCGGCGCGCCGTCCGGCGTGACCGCCACGCTCAGCCCGTCCTCCGTGCAGTCCGGCAGCTCCTCGACGCTGTCCGTCCAGGTCGGCGCGGGCACGGCGCCGGGCACCTACACCCTGACGGTCACCGGCGCCGGCACCGTCAGCCACACCACCACCTACACACTGACCGTCACGGGCGGCGGCAGCTGCACGCCGCGCCAACTGGTGGTCAACGGCGGCTTCGAGAACGGCTCCAGCCCGTGGAGCGCGACCGCGGGCGTGATCACCAACCAGTCCGGCCAGGCCCCGCACGGCGGCAGCTACAAGGCCTGGCTCAACGGGTACGGCTCCACCCACACGGACAGCGCCTCCCAGTCGCTGGCCATCCCCTCGGGCTGCGCCTCGTACCGCCTCTCGTTCTTCCTCCACATCGACACGGATGAGAACGAGAACGTCGTCTACGACCGGTTCACGGTCTCGGTGGCCGGCCAGACGCTGGCGTCCTTCTCCAACCTGAACGCGAACTCCGGTTACGTCGAGAAGACCTACGACCTGTCGGCGTACGCCGGCCAGACCGTCACCCTGAAGTTCAACGGCGTGGAGGACCAGTCCCTCCAGACCTCCTTCGTCGTGGACGACGTCACCCTCCAGGTGAGCTGAGCCCGTGGCCTGATCCCACCCGGACGACCGGCACCCGGCCCGGCCCCGCACGACGGGGCCGGGCCGGGCGTCACTGCGGGCGGTCGTCGGCGGGCTCGGCCTCCGGGCGACGAGGTGCTCGCCGTGGCGGCGGCCGTACGTGGAGCAGCCCCTACGTGTGGCGGGCCCCCCGGCCCCCGTCCTGCGGCGCGATCATGGCGACCAGCCCGTAGTCCAGCTCCGCGCCGTCGATGAGCAGGGCCTCGATGGTGCGCGTGGCGGGATCGATGTCGGCCTCCACGCCCTCTCCGCGGTAGCGGGGGTACCCGGACGCCCCCTGCTCGCCGGTCGCCTCGACCACGGCCGACCTCAGGGCACGGTCCGCCGGGGAGGCGCCACGGAGGTTCTCGATGTGCTCGGGCACCACCAGGATCTCGAAGCTCTGCGGCTCAGTGGTCATGGAACCGAAGCTACCGGATGGGGCGCCGCGCAGCCGGTTTCACACGTCGCGCCGCCGCACCACGATCACGTCGAGGGCCACGGCGGTCAGCGGCCAGAGCGCCACCCGCGGCCGGGTCCGCCTCCCAGTACTGGACGAGCCGCTTCCAGGCCGCCGGGACCCCCGCATGGTTGACGTACGCCGACCAGCGGGCGCTCTCGGCGAACACCGTGGGGAGCATCAGCAGGGTGAAGACGGCGGCGGCCATGGTCGCGGCGGCGTGCCTGATCAGCACCCCCAGGCCCGGACCGGCCAGTGCGCAGACGGGGGCCGGCAGCGCGGACCCGACCAGCGCCCGGAGCACCCCGGGATGGTGACCGGGACGGCGGCCCCGCGGCCGTCCAGCACGGCCTGGAAGCCGCGATCCGGTCCGCCGGCAGCCCGGTCACGGCGAGCCGGCCGGCGCCGCCGGACCCTCGGACTCGACCGAGCCTCCGGCGGCGGTCAGTACGGCGGTCGGTTCGCCGGCCCGCGGTGTCGCCACGAGGACGCTGCGACGGCTGCCGCGGTCCGCGGCCGCTCAAGGGCAGAGCCTCCGGCCCGGGCGGGCGGGAGGCTCTGGGGTGCGATCTTCGGTGCGCAGCGTCGGATCGGCGGATCCGGAGGGAACAAGCCGGGGCCCCGTGGGCACTCGCGCGGGCGTCGGGGCCCCGGCTCGAACAAAGGGAGTGCTCAGCTGCCGGCCGAGACGTTGCCCGACAGGACCGGGATGTTGTCCAGGATGTGGGAGAGCGGCTCGTCGCCCTTGGCCTGGGTGGAGTTCTCGGTGCACTGCTGGTTCTGCGGGTTCGACAGGACGTTGATGTCCTGGACGCCGACGTTGGCGATGAGCGCCAGCACGGACTGGGCGTTGACCTTGACCGGCAGGCCGATGCAGGGCTTGTTCAGGGTGCCCTGGACCAGGCCGAGCTGCGGGCTCTGGTCGCCTTCGGTCTTCTGGTTGCCGTAGATCTGCTGGGCACCGTTGCCGTTGACGGTGTTGATCCCGTTGTCGTTGCCGATGGCCATGGCCGGGGCGGCAACGGCGGCGCCCGCGCCGACGATGGAGGCGGTGGCGGCGGCGGTGGCCATAATCTTCTTGAGCATCAGGGGTCCTTATGTCACACGCGTGCATGGGGGTGAGCGCCTTGATCAACGGGCGGGGCGGCGGCGGGTTCCGGCGCTTCACCCGATTGGCGGCACGCGTGTCACTCTTCCCGGACGGCCACGTTCAGCTCGACCACGTAGTGCTCCTCCACCCACCCGTCGGGGAAGTGGCCCATCAGGAGGGCCCGTTCCTCGGCCAGGAACGCGTCGGTGCCGGGTTCACCGACGAGGAAAAGGGAATGGGTGGACAGTTTGGCCAGGTGCGTGTCGACCGGGACCCGGCGCGACCACGACAGGTGACGGCCGGTGAACCGCAGCCCGTCCTGCGAGCGGGCGCGTTCGTTGATGTACCAGCCCGGCCCGAACCGGGCCTCGATGCGGGACTGCTGCTCCGCGATCCATCCGACCGTGACGTCCGGGTCGTTGTGCCAGATCGCCAGCGCCCCGCCGGGCCGCAGGACCCGCAGCGCCTCGGGTACGGCGCGGTCCGGATCGGTCCAGTGCCAGGACTGCGCGTACGTCAGCAGGTCCAGGCATCCGGAGGACAGCGGCAGCCTGTTGCCGTCCGCGCGCACCAGCGGGGTGCCGGGGTTGCGGCGCCGGAACTCGGCGGCCATGCCCTCGCCCGGCTCCACCCCGACCACGCGGGCGCCGCGCGCCTCCAGCAGGGACGTGGCGATTCCCGTACCCGCGCCCACGTCGGCGACGCGGGCGCCGGCCAGGGGGAAGCCGGCCAGGTCCGCCAGCGTGTCGAAGAGCTCGGGCGGATACGAGGGGCGGTTCGCGGCGTAGCGCGCCGCCGCGGAGCTGAATGAACGAGCACGGGATTCGGTCGTCATGACGCCCATGATGCCGCTGGGCCGGCCTTCCGTGGAGTGGGCCGCCGGTGTGGCGGGGGCTGGTGCGGCGGGAGCGGCCCTACGATCGCCCTCGGTACGGCGGGAGGCGGATCGCACATGGTGGCCGCGCGGTATGTCACGGAGCTGGTCGGGGCGTTCGAGCGGCACGCCGGGCGGCCCGCGCTGGGAGCCGGCCCGGTCGTGCTGGAGTTCCAGGAGGTGCTCGAAGCGGCCTGGCGGCTGGCCGGGGTGCTGGCCGAGTCGGGGATCGGGCGCGGCGCGGGGCTGGCCTGCGTGGCGGGCACGAACCGGCCCGAGGTGCTGCTGGTGCGGATCGCCGCGCATCTGCTGGGTGCGAGGCTGACGCAGGTCGTCGTCGGACCGGCTCTGTACGGGCTGGACTTCATCCTGCGGGACTGCCGGCCGGACCTGGTGGTGCACGACGTTCCGGTGCCCGGTACCGGGGTGCGCCGGCTGGGCCTGGACGAGGCGGTCCGGCGGTCCGGCCGGCGCGCACCCGTGCCGGTGTCCGTGCGGGCGCGGGACGACGACGTGGCACGGGTGACGTACACCGGCGGGACGACGGGGCGGCCCAAGGGGGTCGCCTCGACCTTCGGGGCGATGGCCGCGCGGAACTCCGTACGGCCGGCGGGCTGGGCGAAGACGGACTACCTGTCGGTCACCTCGCTCGCGCAGCGGTCGGGTGGGCGGTGCCTGGAGCAGTTCCGGGCCGGCGGGCGGGTGGAGATCCTGGAGCCCTTCGGGACCCGGGAGTTCGCGGCGGCCTGCCTGCGGCTGGGGCCGGTGTCCACGTACCTGACGACGTCGATGGTGTACCGGCTGCTGGACGATCCGGCGACCGCCCACGGGGTGCCGGGGCTGGAGGTGGTCTCGTACGGGGACTCCCCGGTCCACCCGGAGCGGCTGCGGGAGGCGGTGACGCGCTGGGGCGGGCAGTGGCGGCAGGGCTACGGCACGAACGAGGCGGGGGTGATCTGCCGGCTGACTCCGGCCGACCACGATGCGGGGGTGGGCGGGCGGCCGGAGCTGCTGGCGTCGGTGGGCAGGCCCGTCGACGGGGTGGAGGCGGAAGTCCGCGACGAGCAGGGGGCTGTGGTGTCGGCCGGGCGCACGGGCGAGGTGTGGACGCGGTCGGCGGCGGTCATGTCCGGCTACTGGGGCAGACCCGGGCGGACGGCCGAGGTGCTGCGGGACGGCTGGCTGCGGACCGGGGACCTGGGGCACTTCGACGGGGACGGCTACCTGTACCTCGACGACCGGTCTGCGGACGTGGTGATGGTCGACGGGGACAACGTGTACTGCGTGCCGGTGGAGGCGGCGCTCGCCCGGCACCCCGCCGTCGCGCAAGCCGTGGTGGTGGGCCGGCACAGCGACCGCACCGGGGAGGAGGTGTGCGCCTTCCTGGTGCCGGCGGCGGGCGGCGCGCCGGGTCCCGCGGTGGCCGGCGAGGCCTGCGACCTGGTGGAACGGGCGCTGGCCCGGGCGCATCGGCCCACCGCCGTGTTCTGGGTGCGGGAGATCCCCCTGACCGCCCGGGGCAAGCCGGACAAGCGGCGGCTGCGGGAACGCGCGGCGTCGGCCGCGGAGCCCGGCGGTGGACGGGCGTAGGGGTGGCGTGCCGGTCGGCCCGGCACGATGGGCGGGACACTCCGCCGTCTCTCTCCCCCCGGCCATCTCCTCCGGCCGGACCCCACGGCCGGCGTCGTCGTCTGGGACCGGACCTCCCACACGACCGCCTGGCAGGCCCTGCCCGGCGACCTGTACGGCACCCCGGAGGTGCCCGCCCTACGCGGCGCCCGCGCGGGCCACCGAGCTGTCCGGGCTGCCCCGGCCTACATCGACGTCGGGTCGGCCGAGACGTTCAGGGACGAGGACGTGGCCTACGCGAACGCGATCTGGCGGGCGGGCGGCCGGGCAGAACTGCACGTGTGGCCCGGGGCCTTCCACGGCTTCGACACCTTCGCACCGGGCGCGGCGCGCAGCAGGGAGGCCCGCGGTCAGCCCCAGCCGTCGTCGCCGGCCTGCCTGCGCCGGATCCACTCTGCGAATCCTGCGGGTTCGCCGTCGGGGGCGGGGCTGGCGCCGACGTCCGTGACCAGCCAGACCCGCCCGCGCTGCGGTCCCGTGGTGACGAGCAGCCAGAACGCCTGGGCGTCCTGCGCGCAGAGCACGATCGAGCCGTGGGAGAACACCGCGTCGATCCGGGCGTCTGCGCCGTCCACGCCCTCTTCGACGGACTCGTCCTCCTCCCAGATCCACTCGTCCTCGATCGGGAACATCGCGTCCGGCCTCCTCGGCTCCCCGCCGGACCAGCACGCGGGCAGTTGCCCGAGGGGTTGCAGTCCGGCGTCACGCGTCCCGGGGGCGGACCCGTTGCCGACTTCGGCGACGAACGACCGGTAGGGCTCCGGCAGTGTCACGCCGTTCTCCGCCTCCCACGCCTCGACGGCCGCGTACCCGAGGGCCGGCTCCCGCCGCGCGGCGGGGACCGCGGCGCGCAGTCCCTCGAGGGTGGCTTCGTCAGGGCGCGGATCAGGTGTTCTCGTCACCCCGCCATGATCGCAGGAGCCGGGCGGGACGTACCCTGGGGCCTCGCTCTGGAGGGAGGGGCCGACGTGCTGCCCGAGGTTGTGGGACGTGACGAGTTCGCCGCGTTGATCATCAGGACCGACTACGGCGACGAGCCGGCATGGCGGGCGGTGGCGGCGGCCCTGGGCGAGCGGTGGGGTGCCGACGGGGAGTTCGAGGCCTCCGTCCACGTCGTCGACGACCCCGTCTGGGCCGGCGCCACGTCCGAGGCGGTCATCGCCGCGGTCGCCCGGGACGAGGACCTGAGCGTCGTGTTCGTCGCCGACGGTGTCACCATGCGGTCCCCGCACCGTGCGCTGCTCGCCCTCGACCTCGGGGCCGAGGACGAAGACCTCGACCCCGAGTACTACCGGGAGCTCGTCGACTCCCCGCCGCCCCGCGAGTTCCGCACCGTCCCGGCCGGAGTCCACGATGTCCACGCGAACCTTTCGATCGCGAACCTGGACTTCGAGGAGTACGCACACGAGGCACTCGCCGATCCCGAGGGCGTCTTCCGGTCCTTCTGAACCGCGCCGGGCCATCGGACGTCGCGCGGCCCCTGTGGCGCCGGCACTGTCCGATCCGCGGTACGCCCGGCTGCGACCTGGGGAAACGGGTGTGACGGGGATCGGGCGGATGCCGTAGGTTCCTGCCTGGCCCGCCCTCTTCGGCGCGCCCTTTCCTGTTCCCGTCACCCGTGGGGGGTCCTTCAGCATGTCCGCAGTTCCGGCCGGTCCGCCGGTCCCGTCCCCGGATGCCGGGCCCGTCGTCACGGGCGTACGGCTGCGCGCGGCCGTGGCCCTGGCCGTCGCGCTGACCGTGCTGTGCGTGCTGTTCATCGGGTGCAGCGCGTACGCCGTGTACGCGGACTGGACCACGTGGGCGCTCATGGAGCGGCTCGTCTCGGACCCGGGTGCGGTCGGCGATGCCGAACTGGGCCGCGGCGAGAGCCTGTTCCTCCTGGCCTCATCGGTCCAGACCAGGGCCATGATCGTCGCGTGCGTCGTGTTCATCGTCTGGTTCCACGTGGTGCGCGCGAACGCCCGGGTGTTCGCACAGAACGCCGACACGGGCGCATCCGCTGTGGCGGTCCGTGCCCGGTTCGTACCGCTGTCCAACCTCTGGCTTCCGTACCGGATCGCGACCACCTGGGTGTCGAGCCGGCCTCGCGGGGCGGCCGACGGCTCCCGGCGGTTCCCTTCGACCCTGGTCGACGTCTGGTGGGGCGCCTTCGTAGCGGCCCGCGTCCTGGGGTGGTGCGGGGGCATGGCCTACGCCCTGGCCCAGAGCCCCGGCGCCGTCCGCCACGCGGCCACCGCCCTGCTGGTGGGAGACGTCCTCGACATCGTGGCCGCCGTTCTCGCGCCGCTCTTCGTCATCGGGCTGACGGCCATGCAGCGCTCAAGGCCCACCCGGAATCCCGCCGTCGCAACGGTGCGGCTGTAGCTGCAGCTGCAGCTACAGCTGTCCGCTCAGGCGGCCGGGACCACCGAGGCGCGCATGGCCGCGGCCCATTCCTGGAGCAGGCCGGCGTGACGGATGCGCTCCGCGTCGGAGAGGCGGCCTTCGGCGCGCGCGAAGAGACAGCGGATGTCGGCGTTGATCTCGGCGAGGGTGCGTTCGGGGGCCTGGCGGTCGTCGGGGGTCGGGCTCACGTGATCAAGAGTAGGGCCGGGGTCCGACAATCGTGGACCATGTCCGGCATGCGGACGGCGGGGTCCGCTGTGGCGGGGGCGCGGCGCGGGCTCATTCGGCGATCCGGGCCGCCCGGGACCGGAGGTAGCGGCGTTCGGGGGTGCTGAGGGTGAGGCCCGCGGCCTTCGCGTAGGCGGCGCGGGCCGCCGCCCGGTCGCCGGCCATCTCCAACAGGTGGGCCCGTACGGCTTCGAGGCGGTGGTGTCCGGCCAGGTGGTCGTCGTCGTCCAGCGCGGCGAGGAGGTCCAGGGCCCGGCGCGGTCCGTGCACCATGGCCACGGCGACCGCGTGGCCCAGGCGTTCGACGGGCCCGGGGACCAGCCGGACGAGCACCTCGTAGAGGGCGAGGATCTCCGCCCAGTCGGTGTCCTCGTCGCCCGCCGCCTCGTCATGGACGGCGGCGATCGCGGCGCGCAGCTGGTACGGACCGAGCGGCGTGCGGGTGAGGGCGTCGCTGACCAGCGTGACCCCTTCGGCGATGGCGTCCCGGTCCCAGCGGGTACGGTCCTGCTCCGCGAGCGGGACCAGGCTGCCGTCCGGCCCGGTACGGGCGGCGCGCCGGGCATCGGTGAGCAGCATCAGCGCCAGCAGCCCGGCCACCTCGCCGTCGTCCGGCAGCAGCGCGTGGACGGCGCGGGTGAGGCGGATCGCCTCGGTGGCGAGGTCGGCGCGTTGCAGTTCCCGGCCGGAGGTGGCCGTGTAGCCCTCGTTGAAGATGAGGTAGAGCACGTGGAGCACGTCGGCCAGCCGCGCCGCACGCTCCCGATCCTGTACCTGTTCCTGTCCCTGTTCCGGGTCGGGCGTGTCGGCGGGGGTGCCGAACGGCGACGGGGAGGTCTTGATACGCCGTTTCGCCCGGCTGATGCGCTGCGCCATGGTGGCTTCGGGGACGAGGAGCGCGCGGGCGATCTCGGCCGTGGTGAGGCCGCCCACGGCCCTCAGGGTGAGGGCGATCCGGCCCGCGGCGGGCAGCTCGGCACGGCAGCAGAGGAAGAGCAGGGTGAGGGTGTCGTCCTCGGCGGGGGCACGGCCCTCCCCCGGTGGCGGCGCCACGAACTCGTCGCGCGGGGTCAGCGCCGCGGCTGTCTCCTCGCGCCTCCTGCGTGCGTCCTCGCTGCGCAGCTGGTCGGTGAGCCGGCGGGAGGCGACACGGATGAGCCAGCCGCGCGGGTTGCGGGGGCGGCCCTCTGCGGGCCACTGCCGGGCGGCGGCGAGCAGCGCTTCCTGCACTGCGTCCTCCGCCGCGTCGAAGTGCCCGTAGCGGCGCAGGAGCGCGCCGAGGACCTGCGGCGCCAGTCGGCGCAGCAGGTCCTCGCTCGCGGGTTCGGGGGCGGGGTGCGTCATCACATCTCGGTGCCCGAGCCGGAGTCGACGGGCCGGACGACGACCGGGTAGTTGGGTGCCCCCTCGGGCACCGGGCAGGCGTGGGCGCGGGCAGCGATCTCGGCGGCCCTGGCGAAGTCGGGGACGTCGACGATCCAGTAGCCGGCGAGCACCTCCTTGGCCTCGCCGTACGGGCCGTCGGAGATCACGGGTGTTCCGTCGGCTCCCGCGGTCACGAGCTTGGCCAGGCGGGGTTCGGTCAGGCCCTGTCCGTCGACCCATTCGCCTGATTCGGCGAGGTCGTCGTTCAGGGCGCCCATGTACGCGAACATCGCCTTGAGATCCGCCTCCGACCATGCGGGGTTGCCGGTGCTCGCCCGGCCGCCCATGGCGTCGTAGTCCGCCTGACTCCCGAGAACCATCAGCATGTACTTCATGGGGTGCCACTCCTTCAGGTCGCGCTCCCGGATCGGGAGCCTCTCGCAGGGGACGTCGGAGCCGTCCCTCCCATTTCGACACGTCGGCCGCAGCCGCGCGAGATCGCCGCCCTTGCCGCCTCGCACGCGGTGGCGTGCCCGTTACGCTGCCGCAATGAAGATCATCGACCTGGAGCCCGGTGACGCCCGGCTCACCGCCGACCTGCTGCCCGTGCTGCTCGAACTGCGTCCCCACCTCACCGAGGAGCTCTTCCTCTCGGTCCTCGAGGAGGGGCGGGGCCAAGGGCTGCGCTTCACCGCGGTCTACGGCACGGACGGGGTGTGCGTGGGTGCGGCGGGCTGGCGGATCGTCGCCACCACGTCCATGATCCGCAACCTCTACGTCGACGATCTGGTCACTTCGGCCGCCGCCCGTTCCGCCGGCGTGGGCCACGCGCTACTCGCACATCTGGAGCAGCACGCCCGGGCCGCCCGGTGCACCGCGCTCACCCTGGACTCCGGGACCCAGCGGACCGACGCACACCGCTTCTACGCCCGCGAGCGGATGGCCGTGACCGCCTTCAGCTTCGAGAAGCCGCTCCTCTGAGGGCGGGTGGCGGGTGAGGAGGGGCGCCGGTCGTCTCCGTGACCGAACCGACGCCGCCCCGAGGCCCGATCGGGCTCGTCGGCGCGGCCACCGCTTGTTAGGTTCTGGCGTCGTCGACCCCGGGGGAACCGATCCCATGCCCGTAGCCCGAATGCGCCGAGGCGGCCTGTGCGTCGCGGCCGCGGCCGCCGTCCTGCTCGCCGGCTCCTCCGGATGCGCGAACGAGGGCCACGCGGACCCGAAAGCCCCGCCGTCGCCCTCGGCCTCGGTGTCCGTGCCCGTGTCGGCCACGAGTACGGCTACGGCTGCGCCGGCAGGAACCCCTGCCACGTCGCCGGCCGCGCCCACGACCCGGGCCGCGACACCGTCTCCGCCTCCTCCGCCGCCGCCTGCAGCGCCGACCCGGCTGACCGTCGCGGTGGACACCCGCCGCGGCCGGCTCGCCCTCGTACGGGGCGGCGCCGCGCAGGAGTTCACCGTCACCCTGCGGAACGGGAACTCCGCCGACTACCGGCACCTGCTCGTGGCCTTCCAGATGGAGGCCCTCGTCGGCGAACCGGGCGACCGGCCGGGCAGCGGGCCGGGTTTCCTGCTCGAGCGCTTCGACCGGGCCTCCGGCGCCTGGCGCCCGGCCGAACTGCGCATCGCGAACGATGCCGGGCCCCTGTCCCTGTTCACGGGCGGCGGGCCGCTCGCCCGTGAGGCCGTCCGCGTCGAGCGCTACCGGATGCGCGCGACCGCCGACGGACCGACGGGCAGCACCCCCGTGGTCGTGTCCTTCGTCGACACCGACACCGACCGGGAGGTCGCGGCCCATGTCCTCCTCGGGCACAGCACCGGCTGAGCCGTCACACGGCCGCGCAGGCCTCCCCGACGGCGGAGGCGGCGGTGCGCCAGGCCTCGGTGACGGCCTCACGGGCCCGGTCCGTCGCCTCCGGCACCCGGTCGGGGAGGTGCACCGGCGACCCGATGTGTACGTGGAGGCAGGGCCGGCGCAGCGGCGCCGTGAAGACCCCGGCGAGTTGCTTGGCACTGTTGCCGGAGCACAGGCGGCGGGAGCCGGCCTGGCCCACGGGGACGACGGGGGCTCCGGTCGCGGCGGCGAGCCGGGCCAGGCCGCTGCGGAAGGGGCCCGGTGCGGACTCCCCCGCGTCGCGGCGCGTCGGCAGCCCGCCCTCGCCGTAGAGCAGCACGCTGCGACCCGAGGCGAGGGCCACGGCGGCGGCGTCCAGGGAGTCCGCGGCCCGGGCGGTGCCGCGGTGGACGGCGATGTGGCCCTCGCGGCGCAGTGCCGGCCCGAGCAGCGGTACGCGCCACAGTCCGGCGGTGGCCAGGATGACCGGCTCGATCCCGTGGCGCCGCAGCGCCGCGACGACGACGGCGGGGTCGGCGAGCGAGGTGTGGTTGGCCACGAGGATGGAACCGGTGGCGGGCCGGGCGCCCGGGTCGGCGGTGACGGTCAGCCGCCCGAAAGCGGGGACCAGGGCGGCGGCGATTCGGCTGAGCATGGACGTCCCCGTTCGGTGGTGCGGTGGTGTTGCGGTCCATCGTCGACGGGGGCGCGAGCGCGGTCATGAGTAGCCGTACTCACCGAATATGACCGAACGGTCACAAGATCGGGCTCGGGGAACGCGTGGTGCGCGACCTGCATCTAGCAGTGTGGCGGGGCCCTCTTGGGGTGCCGCCGAACGGTATCTGCACAGTGTGAGCGGCAAGGCGGGGCTGGGATGAAGGCGGTAGCGGTGACGGACGGTTCCTCGGACGACCCGAAGGACGAGGGAACCACCGTCGCGGGGGCGGCACCCGACAAGGCGGCGTCGTCCGCGGCGGCGGACTCGAACGCGGAGGCGGAGGCGGAGGCCTCGCGGCCGGCCGCCCAGTCGGACGGCGAGCCGGAGACCACGGCGGAGGCGGACACCGGGACGAAGGCCGAGGAGACCTCGGACTCCGAGTCCGGCGCGGAGCAGGCCTCCGACGGCGACGTACCGGAGGACGGGCCCGAGCACGAGCCGAAGACCCCGGAGCAGGCCGAGGACGCCCCGGCGGACACCCCCGACACCAAGCCCGAGCCCGAAGCCGGCGACGCGCGCACCCAGATGCTGCGCGTACCCGCCGCCACCGCGCCGGAGGACGAGCCGGAGCCCGAGTCGCATACCGCCGACGAGGCCGCCGCACAGTCCGAGGACGCCCCGGCGGACACCCCCGACACCAAGCCCGAGGCCGCAGCCGGCGACCCGCGCGAGCAGATCCTGCGTGCCCCCCGCACCGCCGCACCCGACGACGGGTCCGGGACGAAGACCGCGGACGAGGCCGACGCCAAGGCCGAAGACACCCCCGCGGACACCCCCGAGCCCGAGGCGAAGCCCGAAGCCGACGACTCGCGCACGCAGATGCTGCGCGTACCCCGCACCACCGCACCCGACGACGGGTCCGGGACGAAGACCGCGGACGAGGCCGACGCCAAGGCCGAAGACACCCCCGCGGACACCCCCGAGCCCGAGGCGAAGCCCGAGGCCGACGACTCCCGCACGCAGATGCTGCGCGTACCCCGCACCACCGCACCCGACGACGAGTCCGGGACGAAGACCGCGGACGAGGCCGACGCCAAGGCCGAAGACACCCCCGCGGACACCCCCGAGCCCGAGGCGAAGCCCGAGGCCGACGACTCGCGCACGCAGATGCTGCGCGTACCCCGCACCACCGAGCCCAAGGCCGCCAAGACCCCGCCGGACACCCCGGACACACCCCGGCCCGAGGCGAAGCCCGAAGCCGACGACTCGCGCACGCAGATGCTGCGCGTACCCCGCACCACCGCACCCGACGACAAGCCCGAGGCCGGGCCCGAGGCCGGGCCCGAGGCCGACGGCTCGCGCACGCAGGTACTGCGTGCGCCCGGTGCCGCCGCCCCGGACCGCAAGGCCGGCGGCAAGCCCGAGGCACCCGGGAAGAAGGCCGCCGAGACCACTCCGAAGGTGCCTTCCTGGGCGGCGGCGCGGGAGGAGGACGCGGATCCGGATCCCGAGCGGACGAGCCGGTTCGTCGCGCTCAAGGACCTCGACGCCACGCCCCCCGTCACCGCGCGGCCCCAGAGCCACCCCCAGCCCCATCCCCGCCCGCAGACGGCCGTGCCGCAGCCCCTGCCGCCGCTCGACCTGCTGGCCGATCTCACCAACACCCCTCCCCCGCCGGAGACCCCCCGCCGGACCGTGCTGCGCCGCGTCAAGGTGTGGACGCCGATCCTCCTGCTGCTCGTCGGCGCCTGCATCGGCGGCCAGATGCTGCGTCCCCTGCCCGACCCCCGGCTCGTCGCCGCCGAGACCGACCACACCGTGGACGGGCAGCTCTCCATACCCTGGCCCGCCAGGGGCCAGGGCGCCGTCCGCGTCGTCGGCTCCGGCGACATCGGCACCTACGGCGATCAGAGGCCCGTTCCGACGGCCAGTGTCGCCAAGATCATGACGGCCTACGTGGTCCTCAAGGGCCACCCGCTGCGCAAGACCGAGCCCGGTCCGGACATCACGGTCGACGCCAAGACCGTGGCGGACGGCAACTCCGCGGACGAGTCCCGGATCACGGGCCTCAGCGTCGGCTCGAAGTTCAGTCAGCAGGACATGCTGAAGATGCTCATGATCCCCTCGGGCAACAACGTCGCCCGCCTGCTGGCACGCTGGGACACGGGCACCGATTCCGAGGCCGCGTTCGTGGAGAAGATGAACGCCGCCGCCCGGGAGCTCGGCATGACGGACACCGTGTACACCGATCCGAGCGGGTTGGACGCGGGCACCGTCAGCACCGCCACCGATCAGCTGAAGCTCGCCGAGGCGGTGATGAAGGACGAGACGTTCCGCGCGATCGTCGCTCTGCCCGAGGCCCCCATCAAGGGCCTGGGCGAGAAGCTCGTCAACAACAACGACCTCCTCACGGTGCAGGGCCTCAGCATCCGCGGCATCAAGACCGGCTCCAGCACGCCCGCCGGCGGCACCTTCGTGTGGGCGGCGTACAAGTCGGTCGGTGACGAGACCCCGCTGATCATCGGCTCGTTGATGGAGCAGCGCGCGCCCGCCCCCGACAAGGACGCCCTCAACAGCCTGGCCCTGGTGAAGGCGAACAGCAAGAAGATCATCGAGGCGGTACGGGCGGCCCTCGCCTCCACTCCGCTCGTCCGCAAGGGCGACGTCGTCGGGTACGTGGACGACGGGCTCGGCGGCCGTACCCCGCTCGTGGCCGTCAAGGACCTGAACGCGATCAGCGTGCCCGGTCAGAGCTTCAAGCTGTCCCTGAAGGCCGGCGCCTCACCGCTGCCGCACACCGCGAAGGACGGTACGGAGGTCGGTGTGCTGACGGCGGGTGAGGGCGAGGGCGCCAAGAGTGTCCCGGTGGCCGTCAAGGGAGCCCTGGCCGAGCCCTCGTTCGGCACCAGGCTCACGCGTCTCGGCTGAGAGCCCGGCCCGACGAGCCGCTGGTCCCCGCCCCCGTCCGCCGTCCGCCGGTCCGGTTCTCCCGGACCGGCGGAAGGGGCCGAGGACGGGCGGACGAGCGGACAGGGGCGGCCGCTGCCCGTCAGATACCGTCCGTGAACAGCAGCCGGTTGGGGGTACCGGCACCGGTACCGGTCAGGAGGTCCTTGGTCGACTTCTCCACGAGCCACCCGGCGACCTCCTCGGGAGTGGCCGCGGGGTGGGCCGCCTTGTAGAGGGCGGCCGCTCCGGTGACGTGCGGGGCGGCCATGGAAGTGCCGTCCAGGGCCACGGTCTCGCCGCCGAGCAGCGCGGACTCGATCTGCTCGCCGGGGGCATGGATCTCGACGCAGTCGCCCCGGTTGGAGAAGGCGGACTGCTCGTCGCGCCGGTTGCTCGCGGCCACCGTCACCACCCGGTCCGCCGAGGCCGGCGAGACCGTGCAGGCGTCGGCGGCGGAGTTGCCGGCCGCGACGACCGGCAGGGTGCCCGCCGCGGCCACGGCAGTCGCGGCCCGGTTCACGGCGTCGGAGCGGCCGCCGCCCAGGGAGACGTTCAGGACGGCCGGCTGCCTGGCGTTCGCCGCCACCCAGTCCAGTCCGGCGACGACCGCCGAGTAGTCGCCCCGCCCGTCGCAGCCCAGGACGCGGACGCTGACCAGCCGTACGGCGCGTGCGACGCCGTACGTCCGGCCGCCGACGGTGCCCGCGACGTGGGTGCCGTGGCCCTCGCAGTCCTGACCGCCACCGCCGTCCGCGACGGCATCGAAGCCGGGCTCGGCGCGCCCCTCGAACTCGGGGTGGGCGTAGTCGATCCCGGTGTCGAGGATGTAGGCGGTCACGCCGGCGCCGTCGCCGCCGGTGGTGAAGTCGCCGTCGAGCGGGAGGGTCCGCTGGTCGATGCGGTCCAGGCCCCAGGTCGGTGCGGGAGCCCGGGCGGCGGACGGTGCCGCCGGGCCGGCCGGCGTCGGCGGGGCGGAGACTTCGGCGTCCGCCTCCACCGAGCGCACTCCGGGGGTGGTGCGGACGGCGTCCAGCTGCCCCGGAGTCAGCGGCACCGCGAAGCCGTTCATCGCGGATCCGTAGACGAAGGTGGGCTCCAGCCCGAGCCGCTCCACGAGCCCGCCGGCGTCCACGCCCTCGTCGAGGCTGACGATGTACTTGCCGGGAACGGCGGCGGCGGAGGTGAAGAGCGGAGCCCGTACGGGTTCCGGGACGTCCGCGGCCGCGGCCCCGCCGAGTGCGGGTGCCGCCGCGATCAGGGCCGCGGCGGTCAGACGTACGAGCAGGCGCATAGAGGTACTCCCCGGGAGGTCGGCGGTCGTCAGGAGACGGCCGCGTCCTCGCCGGTGCTCGGTCGCGGCCTCCCTCTCCTTCGGACGGCGCCCGGGAGGGCTTGAGGGGCATGTCCTCGCATGGCCCAGCGCCCCGGACCGGGCCGCGGGCAGGGCGGTCGCAGCAGGTGCCGTGACCGCCCTCCACGACCGCGCGCCGTGACAGCCCGCCCGGGGTGGGAAACCGGCCCGGCCGGGAGGCCGGGCCGGGCCCCGCGCAACCCGGCCGGGCCCCCGGCAGCCGGGTCAGGCGCCGGGCGGCACCCGGGACGGGCGGCCCGTGCCGCGCGTCAGGGAGTACCCGAAGATGCCCGCGAGGGCACCGAGCACTCCGCCGACCGCCGTCCAGAGCCAGCGGTCCGACCACCAGCCGCCGGACCAGCCGTCCTCCGGCTCGCGCAGGGTGCCGGTCACCGTGCCGGCGACCAGCGGGGTGGCGAGGGCCCCGTCCACCGCGAAGGCGCCGCCCTCCTCCTGCACGTCGGCCTCGACGGCCGCGCGCACCGGCAGGCCCAGGTCCTCCTCCGGCAGGTCCACGACCGTCAGACGGACGTAGTAGCTGCCCGGCAGCGGGTCGTTGGCCCACGGCTCCGCGCCGGCGCGGACCGTGCGCAGGGTGCAGGACAGTTCGACCGAGGCGGCTTCCTTGGCCGCCGCCCTGCTCTGCATGCCGTACGTGCAGGCCTGCCGGCGGCGGAGTCCGTCGTACACGTCGAGCTGCCAGGTCGACGCGCCGTGCCGGGCGGCGGAGTCGGGCAGGGTGATGGCGGCCTTCACGGTGACGCGCTGCTGTGCGTCGACCGGAAGGACCCAGTACAGGTAGTCGCCGCTGGAGGCGCCGGCCGTGGCCTTCTGGCCGGGCCGGAAGGGCGTGGCGGTGCGGAAGCTCGTGCCCGCCTCGGTCGGGGCGGCTTCGGCGCCGGACCCGCCCTTGCCGGTGGTGGCGCTCGGCGAGGGGGTGTCCGCGGAGGCCGTACCCGCGGCCGTACCGGCCACCGCGAGGGCGGCGGCCGCCGCGAGCAGGCCCGCGGTCAGTCTGCGTACGGTACGCATCAGTTGGTCCTCCAGACGGAGATGCGCCAGCGCGAGATCCATCCCCACACGAGCCCGGCCAGGAGTCCGGCCAGCACCAGCACGGCCAGCGTCCACCAGCCGCGCCCGAGCCCGAAGGCCGCGGCGTCGGAGGCGTCGTCGGGGCCGTCCACCAGGTCGATGGTCAGCTCGACGGGCATGCCCGGGGTGGTCTTGACGGACGCGGGGGCCGAGAAGGAGTTGCTGACCTGGAGGCAGACGGTCTCCGCCGCGGGCTTGGCGTCCGAGTCGGAGTCCGCGTCGTCGATCTCGGCCTTGGGGTAGCGCAGGCCGGTGGAGAGGACGTCGGTACGGCCGTCGCCGGCCTCGGAGCCGCGTACGATCTCCCTCCCGTGGACGGTCGTGGCGCGCAGCATGACGCCGTAGTCGTTGTTGACGGCCCTGTCGGCGCCGATGCTCACCGAGGCGCGCAGCTCCTGGCCGGGCAGGACGTCCACCCGGTACCAGCGGTGCTCACCGAAGGTCTCGCGGTCGCTGTAGAGGCCGGCCTTCAGCTGCGGGGCGCCCGCGCACTGCTTGGCGCCCTCGGTCGCCACCGGGTTGACGACCGGATCGGCGGCCCGGTCGACGAGTTGGCGCACCCTGCCGGAGAGTTCGGCCTTGTGCTGGACGGAGGTGTACGTTCCGCCGGTGGCCTCGGCGATGCAGGTCAGCTGGGCCCGGGTCTTGGCGTCCGGGACCAGGCCGAGGGTGTCGATGACCAGGTGGATGCCCTTGGCCGCGATGTCGCGGGCCACTTCGCACGGGTCGAGCGGGGCACAGGTGTCCTCGCCGTCCGTGATGAGGACGATCCGCTTGGTGGCGTTGCCGCCCTCCAGGTCCTGGGCCGCGCCGAGCAGGGCCGGTCCGATGGGGGTCCAGCCGGTCGGCGCGAGGGTCGCGACGGCGGTCTTGGCCTCGGTCCGGTCGAGGGGACCCACCTTGTAGAGCTGCTTGGTGTCCTTGCAGCCGAGGGTGCGGTCGTCACCGGCGTAGTCGGCGCCCAGGGTGCGTATGCCGAGCTGGACTTCGGCGGGCACGGCGTCGATGACCTCGTTGAAAGCCTGCTTCGCGGCGGCCATGCGGGACCCGCCGTCGATGTCGTTGGCGCGCATGGAGCCGCTGACGTCCAGGACGAGGTCGACCTTGGGGGGTTCCTTCGCCGCCGGTCCGTCGGCGGCTGTGGCGCTCGCCGGGAAGAGCCCGACGGCGAGTGCGGCGAACAGGCCGCAGGCCCTGGCCGCGAGCCGTTTTCTTGTGATCATCGCCGGATCGTATTGAGGATCGTCCGGCAATCCAAAAACGGAGGCCCCGGCGGGCCGCTGGATATCCGGATGCGCGGGACGGAGCCCCCGGCCTAGGGTGCCCGGATGAGTACCCGTACCTTCCGTATCACCGTCCGCGGCGCGTTCGACGGCCTGACCGACGACCAGCGGGCCGAGCTGCTCGCGGCCGCGCCCGAGCACGACATGCTGCGTGCGGAGTTCACGGCCGAGGGGCACCTCACGTACGACCTGGCGGCCCGCCCCTTCTTCACCTTCCGCTTCCTGGACTCGGGCGAGGCGGAGGAGGACATCCTCGACGCGACGGCCCGTGCGGAGCTGGCGGCGGAGGGCTGGCTCGCGGAGCGCGGGTACGGCTTCAAGCAGCTGCGTTCGCAGGCGCAGGACCTGTCGCTGGCTCCGCTGGGCAAGCGGCAGCGCCGGGAGGCCGCGCGCGCCGGGGCACAGGACTGACGAGGACGTGCTCCTGACCGGGGGCGCGGTGGTGACCGGGGCCCGGTGGTGACCGGGACGATCCGACGGGTCAGGGCCGGGTGTCCGGGGCGAAGACGGTCGCGAGGTGTGCGGCCAGCCGCTCGTGGTCCGGCGGGGAGAGCCGGGCGCCGAGGTATCCGTCCGGCCGGACCAGGAACGCGGTCGGCTGCTCGGCGGCGTAGAGGCGGGCGAACTCGCCGCCGGTGTCGTGGTACATGGGCAGTACGGCCGGGCCCGCCGGGGTGTCGGGCGGGGTGTCGGCCGGCAGGACGACGCACGTCTCGACCCGGCCGCCGGAGGACTCCCGCGCCGTCCGGGCGAATTCGTCGAGGCCGGTCCCGTACAGCAGGAGGACGTGTTCGCGTTCGCGCAGCAGGTCGGCGAGGCGCAGCGGGACGGCGGCGATCGGCGAGGTGAGGCCTGCGCAGTCCGGGGCCCGGTCGCCCGGGCGGGGTCCGGGGCCTTCGCCGGGCGGGTCGACGACGGGGCTTGCGCGGTAGCCGACGAGCAGTTGGGCCTCGCGCAGGATCAGGGTGCCGGCGTCCTCGGGGTCGGACTGCACCCCTTGGGCGGAGGCGTGGCGCACCGTGCGGCCGACGACCTCCTCGCCGACGGGCCGGCGTTCGGCGTCGTAGCTGGGCAGGAGGCCCGGGTGGGCGGCGCCGTCGACGGCCAGGGCGAGCTTCCACGCCAGGTTCCAGGCGTCCTGGATACCGGTGTTCATGCCCTGGGCGCCGGTCGGCGGGTGGATGTGCGCGGCGTCGCCGGCGATGAGGACCCGGCCGTGCCCGTACCGGTCCACGATCCGGTGGCTGATGCGGAAGACCGACGACCAGCGCATGTTCGAGGCGGTGGTGGGGGTCGGCGCGAGCCGGTCGAGGACGGCCTGGATGTCGGCCAGTTGCGGGGCCCGGCCGCCCTGGAGGCCGTGGGCGACGCCGTCGGCGGCCGCCGCGGCCTGTTCCGCGGTGGGCAGTTCGGGCGGCACCTTCATGGACATCCGGTAGCGGCCGCGGCCCGGCAGCGGGATGCACACGAGTACGTCGTCCACGGCGCCGGCGGCGTCCAGGTGCATGGCGCGCAGGGAGTACCCGTGGGGCAGGTCCCAGTCGGCCTCGACGTCGGCGAGCATGTACTCCTCGGGGAAGGCGCCGCCCTCGAAGGAGAGCCCGAGTCCTTTGCGGACGATGCTGTGGGCACCGTCGCAGCCCACCAGGTAGCGGGTGCGCAGTTCCTCCTCGGCGCCGGAGGGGGTGCGGAGGCGGCTGGTGACGCCTCCGGCGTCCTGGCCGAACGCCACCAGTTCGGTGCCGCGTTCGACGGCGGTGCCCCAGCGGGCCAGGTGCTCGTCGAGGATGCGCTCGGTCTCGTACTGGGGAAGTGCCGCGAAGCGGTAGGGCACTTCGGGCGGCAGGACGAGGTCGATCCGGGGCCGCTCGGCGCCGTTGACGTACGTGAGCTGGCCGCGCATGGGGACGGCGGCGTCCAGGGCGGCGCGGACCATCCCCATGCGGTCCCAGATCTCGAGGGTGCGCGGCTGGATGCCCACGGCCTTCGCGTAGGGCAGGCGGGCGGGGAGCCGGTCGACGATCCGGCAGGAGACCCCGCGGCGGCGGAGCTCGGCGGCGGCGGTCAACCCGATGGGGCCGGCGCCGATGACCAGTACGTCCGTGCTGCTGTGCGCCACTGGCGTCTCCCGGCGTGCGGCCCCCGTCGGAGTCGTTCTGACTCCCATGGTGGCCGTCCGCCGGGCCTGCGGCATCTCCGCCGGTACTCCTGCGGCTCCCCGCCGCTCGGTGCTCGTTACTCGATGACGAGGTCGACCTCGATGTTGCCGCGGGTGGCGCGGGAGTACGGGCAGACCTCGTGGGCCTGCTTCACCAGCAGGGCGCCCGTCTCGCCGGCCAGGGATTCCGGCAGCTCGACGCGCAGGGTGGCGCGCAGACCGAAGCCGGCGCCCTCCTTGATGATGGAGACCTCCGCGGTGACCGAGGCGTCGCTGGTGTCCACCTTGGCCTGGCGGCCGACCAGGCCGAGCGCGCTGGCGAAGCAGGCGGCGTAGCCGGCGGCGAAGAGCTGCTCGGGGTTGGTGCCCTGTCCGTTGCCGCCCAGCGCCGGGGGCATGGCCAGGGCGAGGTCGAGCTGGCCGTCGGAGCTGACGGCGCGGCCCTCGCGGCCATTGGCGGTGGCGACAGCGGTGTAGAGCGCGTCCATGAGAGTTCCTCTCGCAGAAATGAACCGTGGCGGCGGCCGGTGGTCGACCGCGCTCCACCAGTAGAGCACGCAATTCAGTTGTGCACAATTCAATGCCTTCCAACCTCTGCCCGGGTACACTGGCCGACATGACCGAGCAGCCGACCGCAACCCACTCCGACCAGGACTTCCTGCGCCTCGACGGCCAGATCTGCTTCGCGCTGAATGCCGCGAGCCGCGCCTTCGGCGGCCTCTACCGCGTGGTCCTCAAGGACCTGGGGCTCACCTACCCGCAGTACCTGGTGATGCTGGTGCTGTGGGAGCACGGCGAGATGCCGGTCAAGGAGATCGGTCAGCACCTGCGGCTGGACTCGGGCACCCTCTCCCCGCTGCTCAAGCGGCTGGAGGCGGCCGGACTGGTCCGCCGCGAGCGCAGCATCGAGGACGAGCGCTCCGTACGCGCCCACCTGACCGAGGAGGGCGCGGCCCTGCGCGCCCGCGCGGTCGAGGTGCCGCGGCGGATCGCGGCGGCCACGGGCTTCGAGCTCGCCGAGGTCGTGGACCTCCAGGACCGCCTGAGCCGGCTGACGGCCGCGCTGGACGCCGCCGCGCCCCTGGAGGAGGCCCGGGAGACTCACGAGCCGCGGGAGGCGTAGCCGCCGTCCGCGACGGACACTGGGGCCACGCCGTGACGGCAGGAGGTGGCCGATGGACCCGGCTGCGGCGCTGGACCGGATCGCGTTCCTGCTGGAGCGCGCGCAGGCACCCACCTACCGGGTGCGGGCCTTCCGCACCGCCTCCGCGGTCGTCGTGCGGATGGGCGCCGAGGAGGTGGCGGCGCGGGCCGCAGCCGGTTCCCTGGAGGCAGTCAAGGGCCTCGGCCCCAAGACGGCCGCGGTCGTGCGGGAGGCACTCGCCGGCGGCGTGCCGACCTACCTGCAGGGCCTGGAGGACGAGGCCGCCGCACTCCCGGAGGGCCCTGCCGCCTCACCGGCCGCCGCCGCGCTGCGGGCGGCGCTGCGCGGGGACTGCCACGTGCACTCGGACTGGTCCGACGGCGGCAGCCCGATCGAGGCGATGGGCCGGGCGGCCGCCGGGCTGGGCCACGAGTGGGCCGTGCTGACGGACCACTCGCCGCGCCTGACCGTCGCGCGGGGCCTCTCCCCGGACCGGCTGCGCGAGCAGCTGGACGTGGTGGCCGAGCTCAACGCCGGCTGGGCGCCCTTCCGACTGCTCACCGGAATCGAGTGCGACATCCTGGACGACGGGGCGCTCGATCAGGAGCCCGAGCTGCTGGAACGGCTGGATCTCGTCGTCGCCTCGGTGCACTCCAAACTGCGGATGGACGCGCCCGCGATGACCCGGAGGATGCTGGCTGCCGTGCGCAACCCGCTGATGGACGTCCTCGGGCACTGCACGGGGCGGCTGGTCACCGGCCGGACCCGGCCCGAGTCGCAGTTCGACGCCGAGGCGGTGTTCGCGGCCTGCGCGGAGACGGGCACCGCCGTGGAGATCAACAGCCGGCCCGAACGGCTGGACCCGCCGCGGCGGCTGCTGCGGCTCGCCGTGGCGGCCGGGACCTTCTTCGCGATCGACACGGACGCGCATGCCCCGGGCCAGCTGGACTGGCAGGTCCTCGGCTGCGAGCGGGCGGTGGAATGCGGCGTTCAGACGGAGCGCGTCATCAACACCTGGCCGGCCGACCACCTCCTGACCTGGACCCGCACCCGGCACGCGCCCTGATCCCCGACGGTCCGCAGAGTGCACCGCTCACGGGCGGAGTTCGGCGACCAGAAGGATCACGTCGGCCCCGGCGACCGCCATCACCGTCAGGAACGGGAGCCGTCCCGCGGGCCGGCGGAACGCGACGAGCAGCGCCGTCGCCGTCGCGCCCAGCAGCACCCAGCCGTACGCCGTCACCGGCCCCGGCGGTCCCGCGAGAAGGGCCGCGGTCGAGCCGAGGACGAGCAGCCCGGCCAGCGCGGCCGAGCGCCGGGCGCCGAGCCGCTGCGGCAGCCCGACCACCCCGGTGGCCAGGTCGTCGTCGATGTCGGGCAGGACGTTGGCGAAGTGGGCGCCCGCGCCGAGCAGGGCCGCGGCGGCCATCAGCCACGGCGGCGGCCAGGGCGCGCCGGGCAGCCCGAGGGTGACGAAGGCCGGCAGCAGGCCGAAGGCCAGGGCGTACGGGGCCCAGGAGGCGACCGTGCCCTTCAGTCGGAGGTTGTACCCCCAGGCGGCCGCCACGCCGACCAGGTGCACGGCGCCCGCGAGCGGTCCGGCCGCCAGCGACAGCGGTACGCAGAGCAGGAGTGCCGTGCCCGCCGCCCGGGCCACGGCGTCGGCCGAGACCGTACCGGCGACGAGCGGCTTGTCCCGACGACCCGTGGCCAGGTCACGCCGCAGGTCGGCCCGGTCGTTGCACCAGCCGACGGACAGCTGGCCGGCGGCCACCGCCCCCGCGAGGAGGACGACTCCCGGCGGGCCGTGTCCTGCGGCGACCGCCAGGGCCGCGGTGAAGAGCGTCACGGCCGCCGCGGGCAGCGGGTGGCACGACGCCCCCAGGGCGCCCAGGGCACGTCCGACGCGGACGGCACGGGCAGCGCGGGCGGTGGCGCCGCTCCCGCCGTCATCGGCACTCTCGGCGATCTGCGTGGTTCGCACGGGCACGGCGACACGCTATGCGGCGCCGCGCCCGAATCAGGTGATTCATTACGAAGTGTCAGTTGTTTCCTATGGTGACTCAATGACACGTGTTCTGGCAGTGCGCACCGTGTTCCCGCCCCATCTCCATCCCCAGGCCGAGATCACGGAGGCGCTCGCCCGCTTCCTGCCGCCCGGCTCCGACACCGCCCTGCTGCGCCGGGTCCACGCCTCGGTGCGCGTGGAGAGCCGTCATCTCGCGCTCCCGCTGGAGCGCTACGGGCCCGCGAACGACTTCGGCACGACGAACGCCCTGTTCGTGGAGACGGCCCTGGAACTCGGATCCCGGGTGCTCGAACTCGCCCTCGACGAAGCCGGCCTGACGGCCCCCGAGGTCGATCTGGTCATGTCGACCACCGTGACCGGACTCGCGACGCCCTCGCTGGAGGCCCGCCTCGCCTCCCGCGCCGGCCTGCGTCCCGACGTCCGGCGGCTGCCGCTCTTCGGCCTCGGGTGCGCCGCGGGGGCCGCCGGGGTGGGCCATCTCCACGACCTGCTCGCGGGCCGGCCGGGCGACGCGGCCCTGCTGCTGTCCACCGAGCTGTGTTCGCTCACCCTCCAGGCCACCGACTCCTCGATGGCGAACCTGGTCGCCGGGGCCCTCTTCGGCGACGGTGCGGGCGCCCTGGTGGCGGTGGGCCGCGACCATCCGCTCCACGCGACGGGTGCCGGCCCCGAGATCGTCGCCACCCGCAGCCGCCTCTACCCGGGCACCGAGCACCTGCTCGGCTGGGACATCGGCCACTGGGGCATGCGCATGGTGCTCGGCCGTGAACTCCCCGACCTGGCCCGCTTGCACGTGGCCGAAGAGGTGGAGAGCTTCCTCGCCGCCCACGACCTGAAGCCCTCGGACGTCGACTCCTGGATCTGCCATCCCGGCGGCCCGAAGATCCTCGACGCGCTCTCGGACGCGCTGTCGCTGCCGGAATCGGCCTTCGCGGCGAGCCGGCGTTCGCTGGCCGCCGTGGGCAACCTCTCCTCCGCCTCGGTCCTGCACATCCTGGAAGGCGTCCGCCGCGCCGGACCGCGGCCCGGTTCCGTCGGGCTGATGCTCGGCTTCGGCCCCGGCTTCGCCTCCGAACTCGTCCTCCTGCGCTGGTGAACTCGGTGAACCCCATGAACTCCCTGACCTCCGCCACCTCCTTGAGCCTGTACCTGCTGCTCATCTGCCTCGTCGCCGCCGAACGGCTCGCCGAGCTGGTCACCGCCCGCCGCAACACCTCCTGGAGCCTGGCGCGCGGCGGCCGCGAGTACGGCCGCGGCCACTACCCGGCCATGGTCGCCCTGCACACCGCGCTGCTGATCGGCTGCGCGGTCGAACCCTGGGCGGCCGGACGGCCGTTCGTCCCCCTGCTCGGCTGGTCGGCCCTCGCCGTCGTTCTCGCCGCCCAGGGCCTGCGCTGGTGGTGCATCGCCTCCCTCGGCCCGCGCTGGAACACCCGGGTGCTCGTCGTTCCCGGCCTGCCACTGGTGGAGCGGGGCCCCTACCGGATGCTGCGGCACCCCAACTACGTGGCGGTGGTCGCGGAAGGGGCCGCGCTGCCGCTGATCCACTCCGCCTGGGTGACCGCCCTCGGCTTCACCGTGCTCAACCTGGTGCTGCTGCGGGTGCGGATCGGCTGCGAGGACGCCGCCCTGACGGACGGCGGACGGCTGCGGGCGCCCGCCTCCGTCCCGTCGGCGGGAGCACCGTCATGATCGACCTGCTGATCGCCGGCGGTGGTCCGGCCGGACTCGCGACCGCCATCCACGGCGCCCTCGCCGGCCTGGAGGTCGTGGTCGCGGAACCGCGGTCCACCCCCATCGACAAGGCCTGCGGGGAGGGCCTCATGCCCGGGGCGGTCCGCCGCCTCGACGAGCTCGGCGTGTCCGTGGCGGGGCAGCCGTTCCGCGGCATCCGCTACGTCGACGGCGTGAGCGGCCTGCGGGCCGAGGGGCTCTTCCGGTCCGGACCGGGCCGCGGCGCCCGCCGTACGGACCTCCAGGCCGCGCTCGCGGAACGGGCCGCGCAGCTCGGCGTACAGGTCCTGCCGCAACGCGTCGACCAGGTGCGCCAGGGCGTCGACCACGTCACCGCGGCCGGGCTCACCGCCCGCTACCTCGTCGCCGCGGACGGCCTGCACTCCCCCGTCCGGCGCGGGCTCGGCCTGTCGGCTCCGGCCACGCCCCGCCGCCCGGCCCGCTACGGGCTGCGCCGCCACTTCGCCGTCGAGCCGTGGAGCGACCTCGTCGAGGTGCACTGGTCGGCGCGATGCGAGGCCTACATCACCCCGCTGGCGCCCGACCGGATCGGCGTGGCGGTCCTCACCACCGACCAGGCGCCCTTCGACGAACAGCTCGCCCGCTTCCCGCACCTGGCGGACCGGCTGACCGGGTACGCCGACACGCCGGTGCGCGGCGCCGGTCCGCTGCGCCAGGGGGCACGCGTGCGCGTCGCGGGGCGGGTGCTGTTCGTGGGCGACGCGGCCGGCTACGTGGACGCCCTGACCGGCGAGGGGCTCACCCTGGCCGTGACGGCCGCGGGCGAACTGGTGCGCTGCGTGAAGGCGGGGCGGCCACAGGCCTACGAGCAGGCCTGGCGGGACCTGTCGCGCAGCTACCGCGCCCTCACCGAGTCGCTGCTGTGGGCCCGGCGGCGGCCTCGCCTCGCACCCCGGATCGTCCCGCTGGCCGCCCGGCTGCCCCGCGTGTTCACGGGGGCGGTCAACCTCCTCGCCTGACGAGCGCCCGCGAGCGGAGCGGCACCCCGCGCGCGGTGCGCGGGGTGCCGCTCCGGCGGTCGCGGCCGCGGGTCAGGCCGAGCTCTCCTGACGGTTCCTCAGTGCCAGGCCGGCGAGGACCGCGCCGGCCGCGGCGCACAGCATGACGGCGGCACCCGCCCAGGCCCGGGTGCCTCCCACGGTGCCGGCCAGCGGGTCGAAGGCCAGCGAGCCGCCGAGGACGTGCAGGGCGACCACGCCCACGGCGGTGGCCGCGCCGGCCCGCCACACGGCCGTGGTGTCGCGCAGTGCCACCAGCGCGCCGACGCCCAGGCACACCAGGGTGACCAGGAGGGGCAGCAGGCCGAGGGGGCTCGCGGACGCCAGGGCCGTGAGGTCCTGCGGCAGGTGGAGGGCGCCGCTGACCAGCAGGGTGATCGCCACGGGCCAGCGCAGCACGTGCCCCAGCGCCGCGGCGCGGGCCGGCTCCCCGACGGGCGCGGGCCGCCGGGACTTCGCCTGGTGGGGCGTGTCGGACAGCTCCTTGTACGGAGGCTCGTACGGCTTCTCGCGCGGCTGCTCGTACGCCTGCGGAGGCGGCCCTGCGGCCGGCGCGCCGGCCTCGGCGGGCCGGGTGCGGCGCTGCGGCTCCGGCTCGCCGGGCTCGTCCTTGCCGAGGATGGTCACCAGCAGGGCGACGTCCTCGATGGACCGTCCCACGGCGGCGGCGCGGAGCGTGATGTCCGCCTCGCCCACCTCGTGCGGGGCCTCGCCCAGCAGGGTGACCATCCGTTGTACGTCCTGCACGGGCCGGGTCACGGCGGCCGCGCGCAGTGCGTCCTGTCCGGCGTCGGGCAGCCTGCCGTCCTCCTTGAGGAGGCTCACCAGCGCGGTGACCTCCTCCACCGGACGGCAGGTGGCGGCTGTTTCCAGAAGGGTCCGCATGCGCAGGGTGTGCGGCGCGTCGGCATCGTCCTGGGAATCAGCGGGGTCCGGGGCGCCGGGTTCGTCCGGGGCCGCGGGGGCGTCGGGGGCGGTGTTGTCGGGGGTCCCGTGGCTGCCTTCGTGTTGCGTCGCCGCGAGAGTGATGGGGTCATTCATGGAAAGCTCCGTTCGCCGACGCGCGGGTCTACGCAATCGCGCGCCGGTCATCGTGCGTCATGGTGAGCGCACGCTTTGTTACATTGAGTGCCACTTCCGCCCACTGCGCCATTCGGGGCGCGCAAACGGGGGTCCCCGCCCGGGCCCCGAGGGGAAAGGCGAAGGCCGTGCCCGACAAGCGAGGGGTCCGACGCCGGTGCGCGCTGCTGCTGCCCGTCGTGCTGCTGCTGGTGGGGGCCTCGTCAGGGCCGGAGGGGCCCGTCGTGGACACCGACCGCGGTGCGGTGCGGGGCCGGACGCACGGGGCGTACACCACCTTCGAGGGCATCCCCTTCGCGGCTCCCCCGACCGGTCCTCGCCGCTGGCGGCTGCCCGAGCCTGCGCTGCCGTGGGAGGGCGTCCGGGACGCCGGGGCGCCCGGTTCCCGCTGTGTGCAGCTGCCCGTGCTCGGATCCGGCGGGCCGGTCGGCTCCGAGGACTGCCTGTACCTCAACGTGACCGCCCCGGCGGGCCCCGCGGCCGGGGCGCGGCCGCGGCCGGTGATGGTCTGGTTCCACGGCGGCGGCTTCTTCAGCGGCTCCGGCGACGCCTACCGGCCGGACCGCCTTGCCGTCCGGGGCGATGCGGTGGTGGTGACGGTCAACTACCGGCTGGGCGTCTTCGGGCTGTTCGGCCATCCGGAGCTCGGCGGTGCCCCCGGCTTCGCCCTGGCGGACCAGCGGGCGGCGCTGCGCTGGGTACGGGCCAACGCGGAACGGTTCGGCGGGGACCCGCGCAACGTCACCGTCTTCGGCGAGTCGGCGGGCGCCCTGAGCGTCTGTGCGCACCTCACCTCGCCCGCCTCGGCAGGCCTGTTCCACAAGGCGATCGTGCAGAGCGGCTCGTGCTCGACCACGACGCCGCCGTCGGCGCTGCTGCCGGGCCTCGGTACGTACGAGCCCTTCGTGCCCGCGCGGCGCACGGCCGAGGAAGGCGTCCTGGCGGCGGCCCGGCTCGGCTGCGACCGGCCCTCGGGCGTACTGGAGTGCCTGCGCGCGCTGGACGCCCGTACCCTCGCGACCCCCGACCTGATGCAGCGGTTCTCCCTGGTCCCGTACGGGGACAGCGGCCAGCCGACGGAACCGCGGCGGGCGCTGCAGGCCGGACGGTTCCACCGGGTCCCGGTGCTGCAGGGAACCACCCGGGACGAGATCCGGCTCTTCCTCGCACAGACCCTCGCGGCCCACCCGATCGGCGACGAGAACGCCTACCGGGCCCGGATGGAGCGGTCCTTCGGAGCCGCGACCGCCCGTGCCGTGGAGGCCGCGTACCCGGTGTCGGCGTACCCGACCCCGGCGATCGCCTGGGCGGCCCTGCTGACCGACGCGTCGTTCATCTGCCCGACGCTGCGGGACGGCGATGCGCTGGGGCGGCACGTGCCGACGTACGGCTACCGGTTCAGCGATCGCGACGCGCCCGACTTCACCGGGCTGCCGCCGGTGCCGGGGCTGCCGCTCGGGGCGGCCCACGGCTTCGAACTGCCGTACCTGTTCACGATCGCGCCGCTGACGCAGGCGCAGGAGCGGCTCGCGGACCGGATGGCCGGCTACTGGACCGCCTTCGCGCGGACCGGCGTGCCGGCGGCGCCCGGTGCCCCGCAGTGGCCGCGGACGGGCGCGTCGGCGCGGGTGCTGTCGCTGGCGCCGGGTGCGGACGGGATCCGGACGGTGGACGGGCGGGCCGAACACCACTGCGCGCTCTGGGACGAGCGGTGGCCCGGGGTCACCACGGCTCGGTGACGATCTCGCGCTCGGCCGTGCGGAGGGTCAGGGTGCCGTGGTCGCCGTAGACCTCACGGCGCCATTGGGTGAACACGGCGGCGATCGCCCGCGCGTCCTCCGCGGCGCCCTTGCCGACCTGCCGGGTGGAGAAGGTGATCCGTGCCTCGCCGACCGAGCGCACCTTGCGCACGCGGGTCTCCCTGACGGACACGTCCTGGTCCCGGGCGGCGCGGTGCCCCTGGTGATAGGCCCTGAAGTCGCGGGTCATGTCGAACCAGTCGGCCGGACCGCAGGGGCCGCCGCCGTTGGCCGTCTCCCCGTCGGTGGGCGGGCCCGCGTCGCTGCCCGTCTCCCGGTCGGTCGGCGGGCCGGCGGGGGCGCCCGTGTCCTCGTCGGTCGGCGGGCCGGCGTACGCGCCGGTCTCCTCGTCGGTGGGCGGACCCGCGTGGCCGCGCACCTCCTCGTCGGTCGGCGGGCCGGCGTACCCGCCCGGGTCCTCGTCCGTGGTCACGTCCAGGTCGCAGTCGGCCGGAGCCGCCGTGGGCACCCCGGCCGGCGGCGCGGCCTGCCCCGCCCGTGTGGTCCCGCACCCCGCCAGGACGGCGCACAGCAGCCCCGCCACCACCACGCGCCCGGTCACGGACACCGCACTCTTCGTCATGGCCGTCCCCCCCTTCGGCCATGAAGAGGCGCTCACGGGGACGGTGGTTCCGTCCCGGACCCTCAGCCGAGGACGAGAGGATCGCCCACGCGGACCGTTCCCGGCGTGAGGAGCGTGGCGAGCGCGTCGCCCTCGCGGGCCGGTTCGACGTCGTCGCGGCCCAGGTGGACGCGCAGGAAGGCCGCGGTGTCGGCCACCACGCGCCCGTCGGGGTCGATGAGTTCGGGCAGTTCCTCGGCCGGCTCCTGCACCTGCGCTCCCGGTTGCCCCGGGGCGCGGGAGAACCGGGCGTACAGCCGGTCGCCCACCGGACCCCGCAGGTCGGCCTCCGCACCGCGCGGCCGTTCACCACCGGTCGACTTGATCGGGTACCGCCGCATCCGTCGGGGAGGGCTACCGTGAAGGTCATGACCAGCTCAACGGCCCTACCACTCCTCTACCTCGACGTCGACGGGCCGCTCATCCCGTTCGGGGCGGGCCCGTATCCGCCCGGGGACGGCCCCCACCCGCTGCTCGCCCGCATCGACCCCGCGCTCGGACCGCTGCTCGCGGACCTGCCGTGCGAACTGTGGTGGGCCACGACGTGGATGGCGGAGGCCAACGAGTGCGTCGCGCCCCGGCTGGGGCTGCCGGAGCTGCCCGTGGTGGCCTGGCCGGAGCCCTCCGACGAGGACGGGCGGGGTGGCGTCCACTGGAAGACCCCCGCGCTGCTCGACCACGCGGCCGGACGGCCCTTCGTGTGGATCGACGACGAGATCACCGACGCCGACCGGGCCCGGGTGGCCGATCTCCATCCGGGCCCGGCCCTGTTGCACCGCGTCGATCCGGGCCGGGGCCTGGCCGCCGGGGACTTCACGGTGCTGCGGACGTGGCTCCGCTCGGTGTAGCCGTCCACGACGCGGCGACCAGGGAGCGTTCCGCCGCCGCCAGGTGGGTGGCCGCGGCCAGCCAGGCCCAGGCGTAACCGTCGGGCGAGGGGTCGGTGAGCCGGCCGAAGGCGTCGCGCGGGCGCCGGTCTGCCTCGGCCGCGAGGGCGGCGGCCAGGTCCGCCGCGCCGGTGAGCCCGGCCCGGCGCAGCGGACCGTACGCGGCCAGGGGGGCCGTACCGCGGGCCGCCTCGGCGACAGCGCGGCGGCCGCCGGCGACCCCGGTCTCGAGGAGGCGGCGCACCCGCCACAGCGGGGAGTCGGCCAGCGGGTCCGGGGCGTCGGCCGCCGGCACGGATCCGGACTCGGACTCCGCCGCGGCGGTGTCCGGCGGCGGGAAGTGCTCGCCCTGGAGGCGCTCGTAGCCGAGGTCGGCCCGGCCGAGCCATTCCGCGGGCAGCCGCAGCGTGTACGGCTCGCCGGGCACCGGGCCGACGGCCACCGGGCGGAGGGTGGCGGCGCGGTCGAGATCGGGGCGGCCCAGGACGCGCAGCCGGAGCCCGGGGTACGAGGCGATGCGGCGCAGGTTCTCGGTGTGCGGCAGCTCCGGGTGCGGGTGGGCGGGCAGCAGTCTCAGCAGCGGTCCGTGCGGCCGAGCCTCGCGGACGAGGAGGTGGTCGCCGGCCGGTCCGACGACCACGACGTCGCAGCCGATCAGGGTGGTTTCCGTATCGGCCGCGTCGGCGGGGTCCGCCAGCAGCGCGGCGACGGCCTCGGCCGCGGGCCGGGCGAACAGCGGGGCCGCGGGACCGTCGGTCCACGGGGCGCCGGGCAGCGGGGTCGCCTTGACCCCGCGTCCGGCGCCGAGCCGGCCCTCCGCGGAGACCGTCGCGCCGACGATGCGCAGGCCGCCCCGGGCGAGGCCGGCGTGGTCGAGGGTGGCGCCGCCGAGGGCGACGGAGGCCCGCCCGGCCCCGCGGGCGCGGGCCAGGCCTCCCGGTCGGACGTCCGAGATCGAGTAGCGGGCGCCGTCCGGCGCCAGCAGGTGGGTGACGACCCCGCCGTAGCCGGTCGCCGAGAGCACGGGCTCGCGGCACAGGCCGTGCACCTGGAGGCTGCCGCCCGCCGCGTAGGCGCGCCGGGAGGTTCCGGTCAACGCCGGGTCCGCCGTGCCGGAGGCCAGCACTCCGGCGGTGTGCAGGAGTTCGCGGAAGGATCCGGTGAGATCGCCCAGGCGGTGTGCGGTGCGGCGTTCGCGGGCCGCGCGCAGGCCCCGTACGACGCGTAGGGCGGCCGCTTCGGCGCGGGGCAGTCCGGCGAGGCGGGCGGTGTGCGCGGCGCGCAGCAGCTCGGCCTGGACGACGGCACCGCCGGCCGTGACGCCGGCCGCGAGGGCTTCGGCCGCGGCGTGCCAGAGCGCGGCCGCGGCGCCGAGCTGGGCCGCGGTGAGGGCCGGAACGGGCTCTGCGGGATCTGCAGCATCGGCGGACCCTGCGGATGCGGCCTGGGCGGATGAGGCCTGGGCGGATGAGGCTTCGGCTGATGCGGCTTGGGCCGGTCCTGCGGACCCGGCCGGTTCGGCTGCCGTCGTCCGCTCCGTTCCGCCGGTCACGGCCGGCTCGGGCTCCGGCGGGGCCGCGTCCGCGAGCGGGGCGGCGCCCAGCGCCGCGGCCCGGTGCAGGCACCGGGGCGCGAGCAGACAGGTACAGGTGGCCTGCCCGGCCTCGGCAACCGTCCCTGCCGGGCCGGGCCGCAGGGTGACGAGGGCGTCCTCGCCGAACCGGAAGGTGACGCTTCCGTCGGCCTCGCGGGCCGCTGCGGCCGCGCAGCCGGCGGTGGCGTCGTCCAGCTTCTTGCGCAGCCGTGCGGTGAGGTTCTCGACCGCCTCGGCGAGCACCTCGGGTGCGACGGGCGGCAGTTCGGTGCTCAACGGGACTCTCCACGGAGGCGGTCGCCCACCCAGCGGGCGAGGGCGAGAGGACTGAGGGCGGCCACGGGCATGCCGGCTGCGACGAGTTGCCGCGCGACCGGGACCGAGTACCGGGGGTTGCCCGTGTCGTCGAGCGCGGCGCAGCCCATCAGGTGGGCGCCGGAGGCGGCCAGCGCGCGGACCTCCCCGAGCAGTCCGCCGATCGGGCCGCCCTCCTCGAAGTCGCTGACCACGACGACGAGGGTGCGGCTGGGGACGGTGATCAGGGAACGGGCGTGGGCGAGACCGGCGGCGATGTGCGTGCCACCGCCCACGCGCACCTCCAGCAGCAGCGAGAGCGGGTCGTCGACCCGATCGGTGAGGTCCACGACCTGGGTGGAGAAGGCGAGGAAGTGGGTGGAGAGGGTGGGGACGCCGCCCAGTACGGCCGCGGTCAGGGCCGACCAGATGACGGAGGCCTCCATGGAGCCGGACACGTCGACGACCAGGACGAGGCGCCAGTCGGCCTCGCGGCTCGCCCGGGTGCTGAAGACGGGCCGTTCCGGTACGACGACCACCGTGCCGTCGGCCCGCCGGCGGGCGTGCGCGAGGTTGGCCCGCAGGGTGCGGGCGAGGTCGAGCGCACCGCCCGGGCGACGGGTGGGGCGCGGGGTGGTGAGGCCGGACAGGGAGGGGCGCAGCCTGGTGGCGAGCTCCTTGGAGAGTTCGTCGACCAGCCGCTTCACCAGGGGGCGCAGCCGGGCGAGTTGGGCCTCCGGCAGTCCGCCGGCGAGCGACAGGACGGAGCTCAGCAGTTCCACGGAGGGCCGCACGGCCGCCGGGTCGAGCTGGGCGAGTACGTCGGTGCGGCCGGCTTCTGCGGCACCGGCCAGCACCTCCTCCCGTACGTCGGCGCCGAACAGCGCTTCGAGCTCCTGCGACCATGCGCGGGCGGTCGGGAAGGAGGCTTCTTGGCCGCCGCTGCGGCCGGGTCCCTGACCGGTGCCGAGATCGCCGGCGCCTTCGCCGTGCCCGGAGCCGTACAGCTCGTCCAGCGCGTGGGCGTAGCGGCGGGCGCCGACGGGGAGCCGGTCGCGTTCGCGGCCGAGCAGCAGCCGCCAGCGGTCGGCCGGGGCGAGCCGGCGCGCGTCGGGCTCGTCCGCCCGCGCGGGCGGTGCGTCGGGGGCCGCCGGGGCCGTGTCCGCGGCCGGCTGCGCGGCCGGTTCCCGCTGCTGGGACGGCGGGAGGGCCTTGAGTGCGGCGAGCCCGGCCGCGTCGGCGGCGGCCCACAGGGCGAGCAGGGCGGGCGGCGCGTCGAGCGCGAGGTCGATGCGGTCGCCGAGGCGCTCGGTGACGGTGTCCAGGAGCCGGTCGCGGGCGGCCGGTGCGAGGGCGTCGAAACCGCCGCGCAGGGCGGGCAGACGGTCGAGGAAGTCCTGGTCGGCCAGGTGGTCGACACGGTCGAGGAGCGGGGTGAGGGCGGCCGGGGAGGACTGCAGCAGGGGACCGGCGGCGGTGAGGAGTCCGGCGAGCCGGCGGGACAGGGCGCGTCGGCTTTCGGGGGTGCCGGCGCTGTCGATCCATCCGGCGGCGCGGTCGCCGAGCGCCTCGGCCGGGTCGAGGTCGAGGAGGACCCGTACGGCCAGGGCCGCACCCTGCATCAGCGGTGACGCCGAGGCGGCCAGGGCGGCGAGCGCGTCGTCCGTGCGCAAGCCCAGGTGGTGGGCGGCGGCGCGGTCGGCGAGGGCCACGAGGGCGGCGGCGTCGGCCGGCTCCTCGCTGCCGGCGAGGCCGGGCAGGGAGCGTACGGCGGCTTCGAGAAGGTCGCCGGTGAGCGCGGCGCAGGCGGCACGGGACGCGGCGGAGGTGCCGGGGAGGTGGCCGCGGTGCAGGGCCTCCAGGAGGTCGAGGGCGTCGAGGAGTTCGGGCAGGGTCGCCGTCTGCGGCAGGGCGGTGGCCGCCTCGTGGAGGCGTACGTCGACCAGCTCGGGCAGGTCGCAGCGGGCGGCGGCGGCCAGCCCCGCGAGGATCTGTGCCGGGGTCGGGCCGCCGTCGGCGGCGGCCCGTCGGGCGGTTTCGCCGAGCGTCCCTGCCGCAGCCTGGGCGGCGGTGACGCCGCGCACGCCGGTGAGGTCCAGGCGGGCCGGGACGGCAGGCGTCCAGGACAGCCGCCACTTGGTGCCGAGGGCGGTGCCGTCGCCGGTGGCGGCGACGGTGAGGGGCTCCCCGTAGGAGGCCCCGCAGACGAGGAGCCGCTGGAGGAGGACTTCGCGGCGGCCGTCGAGGGCGGAGCGGAGCGGGTCGAGGCGGACCTCGCGGGGCGCGGGGTCCTCGGGGCACGGCAGGCGCAGCTCGGCGAGTTCGGCCTCGACGGAGGGGCCGAGGCCGGAGCGCGGGGCGTGCGGGGTGACCCGCCCTCGGGCGGTGCCGACGAGCACGGCTTCGAGGGCCTGGGCCAGTGCCCGGCCGCGGCCGAGGGGTTCGCCCTGGCCGAGGACGGTGGTGACGGCCTCGAGGAGCTCGCCGCGGCCGGGCGCGGGGAGTTCACGCAGGGCGGCGAGGTCGCAGGCGAGTCGCAGGGTCTCGGCGGCTTCGCCGGTGCCGGCGGTGTGGCCCGCCCGGCGGAGTTCGCGGCAGAGCCCGGTGAGGGCGACGGAGGCGGCCTCCCGGAGCCGCTCGGGGTCGCCGCCGGCCTCCAGGACGGCTTGCTGCCAGAGCGGGTCGCGGATGCCGGCGGGGTAACCGGAGCGGGAGTCGAGCAGATCGAAGGAGTACGGCACGAAGGAGGTGACGGCCACGCCCTCCGCCGCCGGGGCCGGCCCGGAGGCGGCGTCCTTGCCGGGGCGCCGGCCCGGCGCGGCCGTCCCCGCTGCCCCGGCACCGGCCTTCGCAACGGCCGGGGCCTGGGGACCGGGTGCGGCGCCGTCGGCGGCGCCTGCCGGCTGAGCCGGGGCCGCCGGGTCCGCACCGGGCAGGAGGCCCGCGCCCTGGGCGGGACCGGGGTTCCCGAGGAGGGCCTTGCCGTCGGCGCCGCCCTGCGCGGGCGCCCCGTCCGCCGGGGGCGTGACGAGGGCCGGGGCGTGGAAGGAGCCGATGACGGCGGCCACGCGGCGGCCGCCGTCGGCGGCGCCGGCGATCACGGCGCGCATGTGGGCCTCGCGGGCGAGGTCCCGGTCGGGGACGGGGCCGTCCTCACGCAGTGCCCAGCCGACGCCGAGCGCGGCCCGGCGTACGGCCTCCGGGGAGCAGCCCGGTGCGAGGACCTCGACGGCGCGGTCCCAGAGGTCGTCGCCGTCGCGGCCGGTGCCGGCGGCGGTGAGGGCGTCGGCGAAGGTGCCCGGGCTCCGCGGGGCGGTGGCGGTGCCCGGGTGGGTGCCCGTGGGGGCGTCCGCGAACGTACCGGGGGCGCTCGCCGCGGCGTACGGGCCCCCGGCCGGGTCCGGGTCCGCAGTGGAGCCCGGGGCCCTGCCGTGGGCGGTCTCCGCGGTCGCAGTCGAACCCGTGCCGGGGGCGAGGGCCTCGCGCGGGTCCGTACCGGCGTGCGGGGCGCCGGCCCGCACCGGGGCGGGGTCCGTGGCGGCATGCGGCACCCCGGCGGCGTCCCCCGCCGGGGTGCCCTCGGTGGGCCGGGCCGGGAGCGCCGCGGACGGGGCCGCGGACGGGCCCGAGGCAGCCGTCGGCCGGTCCGTGGACGGGGACGGGTGCGGGAGGGAGGGCCGGTGGGTCCAGCCGGGGTCGGACAGCGGCAGGTCGCAGCACAGGACGGCCGCGCCGGAACGGCGGGCCCAGCGGACGGCCGCCAGTTCCGGGGAGAAGTCCGCGAACGGGTAGAACGCCAGGCGGCCGTCCTCTCCGGTGCCCGCGAGGGCGACGGGGGCGACGGTCTCCGGGTCGGCCAGGTGCTCCAGCCACGGCTGGAAGTCCGCCGGGAGCTCGACGCAGACCACGTCCGCGCCGGAGGCGTCCAGCAGGGCCGGCACCGCGGCGGCCAGCGCGGGGCTGTGGTGCCGTACCCCGATCAGGTAGGGCTCGCGGGCCGCGGCGAGCGCGTCGACCGCGGCCCGCGGGTCGGTGTGCGTCAACGCAGGCTCCCGCGCAGGTCCCAGAGGCGGCGCCACATCGCCGAGCCGTCCTCGGCGCGGCGCCGGACCGGGCCGTCCCAGTACCCCAGCAGCCTTCCGTGGTCGGCGGGGTCGTCCTTGCGCACGACGCCCAGCAGGTGCCCCGGCAGCAGGTCAAGCACGTCCCCGTCCGGCAGGTACGCCGCGGCGACGCCCAGCGAGGCCGCCACCTGCACGGCCTCGGCGGTGGACATGACCGTGCCGGGGCGTTCCACGTCCCAGCCCTCGGCGGAACGTCCGGAGCGCAGGTCGCGGAAGACGGTGACGAGCGCGTCGAGCACGGCGTCGTCCACGGCGAAGGCGGCGCCGGCCCGCTGGACGGCGGCGACGGCCTGGCGGCGGATCAGCGTGGCCTCCGCGTCCGCGTCGGCGATCGGGCCGACGGTCTCGAAGTTGAAGCGGCGCTTGAGGGCGGCGGACATCTCGGAGACGCCGCGGTCGCGCAGGTTGGCGGTGGCGATGACGGTGAAGCCGGGGGCCGCGGAGACCACGGCGTCCTCGGTGGCGGTCAGTTCGGGCACGCTGACCCGCCGGTCCGACAGGATGGACACCAGCGCGTCCTGGACCTCGGGCAGGCAGCGGGTGATCTCCTCCACGCGGACCACGCGCCCGGTGCGCATGGCGGAGAGGACCGGGGAGTCGACCAGTGCGTCCGGCGTGGGGCCCTGCGCGAGCAGGAGGGCGTAGTTCCAGCCGTAGCGGAAGGCGTCCTCGGTCGTGCCCGCGGTGCCCTGGACGGTGAGGGCGCTGGTTCCGCAGACGGCCGCGGCGAGCAGCTCGGACAGCATCGACTTGGCGGTGCCGGGCTCGCCCGTGAGGAGGAGTCCGCGCTCCCCGGCGAGGGTGACGACGCAGCGCTCCACCAGGGCGCGCTCGCCGACGAACTTGGGGGCGATGGCGAGCTTGGCGGGGAGGCCGGCGCGGCGCTTGGGCAGGGCCAGTTCGGTGCCGTCGCTGCCGCAGACGAAGGTGACGACGGCCCGCGGGGTCAGCGCCCAGCCGGGCGGGCGGGGGCCGGTGTCGTGGGCGGCGAGGAAGGCGAGCTCGGCGGCGTGGCGTTCCTCGGCGGGCAGCACCTGCCGGGCGGCGGGGGCGGATGGTGCGGTGACGGTCATCGGGTTCCTCTGCACAGGTACGAAAGGGGTGGTGGGGGGCCGGCGCGGCCCACCGTGTCAGGTGGGCCGCCCCGGCCCCGCGTCGGGGTACCGGTCGGCCCGGTCAGCGGCGGCGGGCGCGGGTGCGCTTCACCTTGAGCTCCTGGAAGCGCGGGACGTCGCCCTCACGGACCCGCTGCCAGGCCCGGCGGTAGAGCTCCGCGGCCGGTTCGGCCGGTGCCAGTACGCCCAGGAGGGGCCGGCCGCCCGGGGTGAGGCCGTACAGGGGCAGCTTCCACTGCTCCACCGGCAGGGCCGGGGAGGGCATGTCGGCCCATCCGCCGGGCAGGAACAGCGAGCGCCCGGCGCGGCTGCGGTCGGCCGACACCACCAGGTCGGTGGCGGCCAGTTCGGCGCGGGCGGCCTTGAGCCGGGCCGGCTTCCAGCCCGTCCACCGGGCGGTGTTGCGGTCGGTGGGGTCGGGCATGGCGAGCAGTGCCAGGTAGAGGGCGGCCGCGTCGGCGCCCAGTCCGTGCTCGGCGCGGACCTCCTCCACCAGTTCGGGGACCGACCGGCTCGGGTCCTGCGGCCACCACGTGCCGGCCGCGTCGGTCTCGCCGGCCGCGGGCGCGCCCGGGTCGGCGAGCAGTGCGGCGAAGCGCGGGTCGTGGGCGGTCCGCAGGGCCGTCTCGGCCCCGGAGGGCTGCTGGTCGTCGCCGCGCAGCGCCGGCAGGTACGGGTCGGCGCCGGTGGAGTCCAGCAGCGCCGTGCGCACCGCGGGCCTGGGCTGGTCGTCGTGGGTGGCCATGACGACCGCGCCGTAGCGCTCGTAGCCCTCGCCGGTCTCGGTCGGGGTGCCGGCGACCTTCCGGAAGTTCGAAAGGCTGGTGTAGTGGGCGATCTCCAGGAGCAGTTCGGGCGCGGCGAGCCGCTGCCGTACGGCGGTCAGCGCGGGCGGCAGGAGTGCTCGTACGGGGTCCCCGGCCGGCAGCCGGTGGGCCAGCCATGCGCTCATGGCCAGGGTGGCGGTCAGGACCTGCGCGTTGAAGGGGTCGGTGACGGCCACGGCCGGCTCCACGTGGTCGCCCTTGACGATCCACGGCACGTCGACGGAGAGCTCGCGGGAGGCGGCCGGGTCGAGCAGTGCGGCCAGTACGCGGTGTGCGGGCCATCCGCCGCGGACGGCGCGCGCGGCCTCCGTGGCCAGCCAGTCGGGCACGGGGGTGCGCCGGCCCACGCGCCGGTTCCAGAGCTCCGCGGCGGCCGCCACGTCGGGGCCTTCGCTCCACAGGCGTGCCGGATCGGCGGGCAGCAGGGCCGCGACCAGGGCGCGGCGGAGCTCCGCGCCGAGGGCCTTGAGCTCGTCACGGGCGTAGGCGGCGTCGGTGGCCTTGACGCCGAGGGCGGTGCGCACCTCCGCGGGCAGGAAGTTGCGGTCGTAGGTGTCGATGTGCGGGAGTCCGGCGACCACCAGGCGGGCGAGTGCGCCGGAAACGCCGGTGAGCCGGGAGAACTCCTCCGCGGACTCCGCGCGGAAGGGCACCGGGCCGTGCTCGGCGGCCGCGCCGAGGAAGGCGGTCAGCCAGCCCGGGTCCCGGTCGGGGTCGCCGAGCGGGGTCGCGCGGCGGACGGTGTAGGGGCCGGGCACGGTGAAGATGCCGGTGGGGTCGTGGAGGAGGGCGCCGAACTCGTGCCCGTCGGGCACGGAGGTGCCGTACTCGGTCACGGCGAGGACGGCACCGCCGCCCAGCGGCAGCAGGCTGCGGTGGTAGAGGTTGCGGTCGAGTCCGTCGGGCCCGGTCAGGTGGGCCTGGCCGAGGTGGACCTCGACCTGGCGCCAGCTGTCGGCCGAGCCCTGTGCCGAGGCCATGCCGAGGGCGTCCACCTGGCCGAGCAGGGTGAGCAGTGCCTCCCGCTGCTCGTCGGTGGTCGTCGCGGCGACGGCCCGGTAGGCGGCGGCCGCGGGCCGGTCGAGCAGGGGCGTCCAGGTGAAGTTGTAGTAGGGCAGTGCAGGGGTGTCGAAGTGGAGCAGGCCGGGCGCGGCGGCGTCCGTCCCGGCGCGGGCGGCGCCGAGGAGGGTCAGGGTGCGGTGCGTGCCGTCGCTGTCGCCGTTGTAGCGGTAGTGGGCGTACTCCAGCAGGCCGTTCAGGGCTTCGCCGAGCAGCTGGTCGGCGGGGCCGAGCTCGCGGTCCTCCTCGGGATCGGTGTCCGCGTCGAGCCGGGCCGCGATGGCGTCCAGGGCCTTCTGCTGGACGAGGGCGAACCGCAGGACCTCGACGACGCCGCCGATCAGCTTCGGGTCGGTGACCCGCGGCAGGGCCGCGCTCACCAGGTCCGGCAGGTCGGTGGCCTTCGGCGCGGCCGCGGCGGCCTTCAGGAGCGCCCCGACCGTCTCGCGGTCGGCCGTGCGCAGCGCGGCGGAGCCCTCCGGGTCGCGCGGGCGCAGCGCGTACCAGTGGGAGAGCGGCGGGAGGTCGACGCTGCCGGTGCTGAAGGGGGTGTCGTGGCGGTCGTTGCGGGTCTGGGCGGTGACGACGCCTTCGGGGTCGCTGAGCGACAGCTCGCGCCAGCGGTGCGAGAGGGCGCGCGGGCGGTCGTCGCCGGGGAAGGTGAGGGCCGCGACCGGCATCTCCCTGCCCTCGGGGACGGTGACGGTGCGTCCGCCGGTGTCGGTGCCGACCCAGCCGTTGCCGGGGAGGCGGGCGGTGCGCCAGCCGAGGAGGCCGTCGACGGGCGCGCCGAGCGCGGAGCCGTCCACGGTGGGCGTGGGCAGCAGCCAGTTGGAGTACCCGGTGGAGGCCTTGCCGTTGTACCCCTTCAGGGCGTCGGCGAAGAACGCCGGGAGGGAGAAGCGCCCGTGGGCCGCGCCGACCGGGTCGTATTCGAGCCAGCCGCTGTCGTTGTCGTCGTCCCGCCGCTGCCACACCCAGTAGGAGGTGCCGTCGGACACGACCGGCCGCTCGTCCGGGAGCCGGGTGTCGCCGCGGTGCAGGACGCCCCCGCCGGTGGTGCGTCCGCCGCCGGGGAGCGGCACGGAGAGGTGGTCGCTTCGCAGGGACCAGTAGTTGCGGTTGGTGTCCAGGGTGAAGACGGTGCCGGGCGAGGAGTGCCAGTAGCCCTCGACGCGGTTGGCGCTCCAGTCGGACCAGAAGACGAGCAGTTCGCCGTCCACGTAGTGGAAGCCCATGCGGTGGCGGGCGCCGGCGGGCACGCGCAGGTCGTGCGTGAGGACGGTGGCGTCGGCGTCGATGGCGCGGACCTGGGCCGCGTTGGCGACGATCAGGTACGGCCAGGCCTCGACGACGGTGAGGCCGTGCCGGTCCTTGCCGGGGGTCAGTTCGGCGACGGCGCTCTCCCAGGCGGGCCAGGCCAGTTCCTCGAAGAGGCCGCCGCGCAGGGTGCGGGCGAGGGTTTCGCCGAGGTCGGTGGCGGCCGCGGCGGCGACGTCCTCGGGGGCGAGCGCCAGGGCCTCGGCGGGCAGCCAGGTCAGCCGCTCGATGGCGTCGGGGACTCCGGGCAGGCCGGCGGCGACGGAGGCGCGGGCGACTTCGACCATCCACTCGGTCAGGAGCGGGCGCGCGCCGGAGGAGGCGGCGACGTGGCGGACGATGTCGGCGCCGCCGCTGCCCAGGCTGTTCAGCGCCCGGCGGAAGGCGGGCCGGAAGCGGGTGTCCGCGGCGACCGCGGACAGGTCGCGGCGCTCGTCGCGGGCGGCCCAGTCCGACAGGTTGAGCGTGTCGTGGTGGTGCCGCGTCTCGTGCTCCTCGGGTGTGACGACCGGGACGTCGAGGGTGAGGAGCAGGTCGAGGAGGTCGGCGTCCTGGACTCCGATCCGCAGGCCGTCCTCCCGCCCGGGCAGGGCGAGTTCGGTGCGCAGCTGCGGGGCGCAGCGCTCCACGACATCGAGGAGGAGGGGGTTCGTGGGGCGGCGGCCCCAGCCGGCGCGGCGGGCGGTGGCGAAGCGCTCCAGCCAGCCGGCGGTGCCGTCGGCGCAGCGCTCCTCCGCGGGCAGGGCGGCGTCGGCCAGGGCTGCGGTGGAGCCGGACTCCTCCAGGAGGTCCAGCCACAGGTCGATCAGGTCGACGTCCCCTCCGGGCGGGGTCAGTCCGAGGAGCGTGCCGCGTACCGCGGGGACGCGGCGGGCGAGCGCGACGAGGGCGCTGCGGTGGGCCTTCCACCAGCCGAGCGCGGCGCGCAGGGTGGCGGGCAGGGGCAGCAGTTCGGCGAGGTAGTCCTGCTCGGGTTCGGTGCCGGTCAGGCCCGCGGTGCGGGCGAGGCGGCGCAGTTCGACGGCGGCCTGGGCGGAGGGCGGCAGTCCGCCCGCGGTGCGGCGTACGCACAGGCGGCGGAAGCGCTCGTAGGCCTCGGCGGGGCTGACGCGGAGGGCCAGAGCCTTGCCGTAGCCGGCGAGCACCTTCACCGGCAGGGCGCCGGCCAGGGCGAATTCGAGGAAGACGGAGTCGAGCCGGTCCTCGTCGACGGCCAGGCCGTGCTGGGCCTCGGCGGTGCGGGCGCGGCCGAACAGCTGGGCGGCGTAGGTGGTGTTCTCGACGGCGAGGAAGATGCGCGCGGCCTGCTCGTGGAAGAGGGGCAGGAAGTGCGGCACGGAGGCGGCGAGGCGGTCGGCCAGTTCGGTGCACGCGTCGAGCGCGGCCTTGGGCTTGGTCTTGGCCTGGCGGGCGATCCGGTCGAGCTCGGGGACGACGGCGAGGGCGTGGTGGCCGTCCTCGGGGTGGTGCACGAGGACCCATTCGGGGAAGCCGAGCGCCTGGCGGCGGCTCAGGCCGACGACGGGCGGCTCGCCCTCGTCGCGTACGAGGCCCAGGAAGCCGGCGGCGAGGTCCTCGGCCGCGCCGAGTTCGGCGGCGGCGAGCCGGACGACGACGCGGTCCTCGTCGAGGCCCGGGTGCCGGTAGGCGCGGGCGGTCAGGTCGACGGCGCCGGCTCCGGCGCCGGTGGTGCCGTTCGGGAGGACGGCGCCGGCCTGCAGCAGCAGTTCGGTCTCGGTCGCCGCGGTGTCTCTCAGGTTCTTGCTCATGCGTCCCCGCCCTCCTCGATCTTGCGCCCGGCGTACAGTGCCGCGGCCATTCGCATTCCTTCGGACCAGGCCACCGGTCCGACCTTCGTCAGCGGTACCGCCCGGCCGTCCTCGTCGTGCCAGCTCAGGGCGCCGGTGGTGGTCTCGTCGTCGTAGTAGGGCTCGCCGATCCACACCGACGCCTCCGTGCCGGAGCCGGCTCCCGTGTCGCGGACCTTGCAGGTGGCGTAGCCGCCGGAGACCCGGTAGCCGAGGGCGGTCGCGCGGGCGGCGAGGCCGAAGCGGGTCGGGAAGACCCCGCCCGCGTAGTCGCGGACCTCGGTGGCGGTGGCGGAGACCTCGTCGGGCTTGCGCCAGGTGGCGCGGTGGATCTGCTCGACCTGCTGCACGATGCCCAGCTCGGCCGCGAACTCCCGTACGTCGTCCAGGTCGGGCAGCAGCACGGGGTGGGGCAGGGTCACCGTGCGCGGGGAGAGGCGTACGGTCTCGCCGTCGAGGTTGACCACCTTCAGCTCGCCGGACGCGGTGGCGTCCCGCAGGAAGCCCACCTCGTCGGGGTCGTCGCCGACGACGGCCAGGTCGCGCAGGGCGTTCTGCCAGGCCTCGTCGGGCCAGACCCGGGCGAGCAGCTCGGTCGGCACCGGCAGGGAGGAGACCATCCAGCCGTCGACCTGGGCGACACAGGCCGCCGCGTGCCGGTCGAGCCATTCGGCGAGCCGGCGCAGCCGGTCCACCTCGGGATGGTCCTTCAGCGCCTTGGGCAGCGTCTTCAACTGCCGTCCCGCTGCCCGGCCGGTGACGGACCTCGCCGCCACCCGCCCTTCCACCAGGGCGATCTCGTACCCCTCGCCCGCCGCCAGCCATGCCATCAGACTGTGCCCCTCCGCCTGTCCCGTACGTGTTTTCACGCAGCCCTGACAGGGGGGAGCAAACCCCCCTGAGCTGCGGTATGTCGGGAGACTAGCGAGGGCCACTGACAACGCCCGCCGGAGGGGCCTCCGTAGGTTGATTGTCCGGTTCTGGGTAGTCTTTCCCGCACAGTGGCGGAGCGGTACCGGCTCGGGGTGGGGTTATGGGACGTCAGATACGCGTACCGGGTGTGCTGGTGGCGGCCGTGCTGCTGGCGGCCGCGGCCGGGTGCTCCGATCCGGAGGGGCCGGGCCCGGCGGGCGGCGGGGACGCCAGGCCCCGGCCGGCCGCTTCCCGGGCCGCGCCGCCGGCCGGGGCGCCGGCCGCCGGGGACGTGCTGCCCGGCCTGGTCACGACCGCCGAGGCCCGTACCCGGCTGGCCGCGCTGAAGGTGGCTCCGGTGGGCACGATGGCCGGCTACAGCCGTGCCAAGTTCACGCACTGGGCCGAGCAGGGCAACAAGTGCGACACCCGCGAGACCGTCCTCAGGCGGGACGGCGCAGAGGTGAGGCAGGACGGCGAGTGCCGGGCCGTGTCCGGCAGCTGGAAGAGCCTCTACGACGGAGTGGCCGTCACCGACGCCGCCAAGATGGACATCGACCACATCGTGCCGCTCGCCGAGGGCTGGCGCTCCGGCGCGTCCGGCTGGGACGCCGCCCGGCGCAAGGCCTTCGCCAACGACCTGACCCATCCCCAGCTGCTGGCGGTCACCGCGTCCTCCAACCGGTCGAAGGGCGATCAGAGCCCCGACCTGTGGCAGCCGCCGGACCGTTCGAGCTGGTGCCAGTACGGGCGGGCCTGGACCACCGTCAAATCCGTCTACGAGCTGACCGTCACGGAACCGGAGAAGAAGATGCTGACCACGATGCTGGACACCTGCACCTCATGACCGGGGCGGACCAGTGGCAGGACGAGGTGCTCGCCGGCCCGGGCGGCGCCATGACCGACGAGGTCGGCGTCATCACCGGCCCGCTCACCCTGCGTACCAGCGCGACGGCCGGTTCGCTGGTCCGGTTCGACGTCCAGTACAAGGACGCCGACGAGTGGTACACGCTCACGGGCAGCCCCCGGCCCCACCACGGGGCCCCGGCCGCCCTGCACGCCGCGGCCCTCGCCGCGATCCGCGCGGGCGGCGCCGCCGAGGCCCCCGGCGACCCTGCCTGAGCCCGCGCGCGGGGCGAGCGCGATGATGTCGGCCATGACTGCGATCACCGGCATGGACCTCACCGGCTTCACCGAACGGGAAGCCGGTGTGTGGACCGACGAGCGGGGCCTCGTCCTGTCGGTCCACTTCTTCGACCTCGTACCGGACCTGCCCGCCCCGCTCGACCGGCCCGAACTCCTTCGGCACGCGCTCGCCCGGTCCGTCGCCGCGGCGGGCGCGGGCCTGATCGAGGCCGCGTGCGGCGAGGTGGGCTCCCTGCCGGCCGTCCGGCAACTGGTGAAGGTCCGTCGGCCGGACGGGCACGGGCAGGTCTTCATCGGCTCCTGGACGGTACCGAGGGCCGTCTGCAGCGCGGTGGTGAAGGTCCAGGCGGGCGAGGGCCCGATGACCGGTCTGCGCGAGGCCCTCGTCCTCGACCAGGTCGGGCCGGAACGGTACTTCACCCCCCACCCCTACGGGCCGGACATCACAGGCGGACTCCCCCACCACGTCGCCGATGCAGAGGAGTGGGACGCGCGGTTCCCCGACCACCCGCTCACGCACGTGCGTACGACGCTCGCGCGGATCGCACCCACCGTGGTGCTGCACGACGGTTTCACGTCACTGCCGCCCTTCGCACCGGATACCGCCCCGGACTCCGCGCCGGGTACCGCGCCGGATGCCTCCGCGCCCGCCGGTCCGCCCGCGCGCCGGCGCTGGTTCCGGCGCGGCCGGTCCGACTGAGCCGGGTCAGAGCGCGGCGATGCCCAGGGGCCGGGTGCCCGCGGGAAGCCGGCGGGTGGTGCCCGTGTCCAGGTCGACGACCGTGATGCCGTTCCAGTGGCCGTCGCGGGTGAAGCCGCCCGTGACGTAGGCGGTCCGGCCGTCCCGGGAGACGGCGACGTCCTCGTGCGGGCCGTCCAGCGGGACGACCCGCTCGGTTCCGTCCGGGGACCGGACCGTCAGCGACGGGCCCTTGCCGTCTCCCGGCCGGACTGCCCCGGTACCGACCACCAGGAGCCGGCCGTCGGCCGTGAGGGCGACCCCGTGCTGGTGGGTGTCGGCGGTCATCGGCTCGACCGCGGTGCGGCCGGTGCGCGGGTCGACCACCGCGAGCCGTTCGCCCTCGAACGGCAGCAGCAGCTTCCCGTCGGACGGGCGTACGGCCGTGTAGTGCGGCTTGAGCCAGGAGCCGAGGCCGCCCTCCGTGCCGTAGGGGGCCACCTCGATGCGGCGGGTGCTGAGCGGTCCGGCCGCCACGACGGTGACGTCGAAGGAGTCGTGCCCGGTGACGTAGACCTCGGTGCCGTCCCGCGAGACGTCCACGTCGAAGGGGCGCCTGCCCACCGGTACGACGGCGGTGACCTCGCGGCTCGCCGTGTCGAGGACCTCCAGGACACCGGTGGTGCCGGGGACGTTGACCCCGACGTAGGCGCGTGCGCCGTCCGGCGAGAGCGCGATGCCCATGCCGCCGCCGCGGTACTCGCCATCGGTGACCGGGCCGGTGGCGGTGCGGTAGGGGATGCGGGCCACGCGCACGCGGGTGCGGGTGTCGACGACGGCGACGCCCTCGGCCGTGGCCACCCACGCGCGGCCGTCCGCGCCGACGGCCAGGGCGTACGGGGCGCGGCCCACGGCGACGGAGGCGACCGCGCCGCGCCCGGGGTCCACGAAGCTGACCGTGTCGCCGCCGAAGTCCGCGGTCAGGAGCAGGCCCTGCGGGGTCGGCGCGGTGGCCGGCAGCGGTGCGGCCGCGGACGGCGCCGGCGCCGCGTCCGGTGCGGACGGCGTCGCGTCCTGGGTGCAGGCCGCGAGCAGGGTCGCTGCGGCGAGCGCCACGAGGACGGTACGGGTGCCCCGCGCCCGGCGCTTCACCGGTCCGCCCCGGGCTGCGCCCCGGCCGCGCGCAGGATCCGCGCCATGCTCTCGAAGCCCCGGCGGGCGGCGTGCTCGTACGGGGTCACGCCGTCGTGGTCGGCCAGCAGCGGATCGGCGCCCGCGGCGAGCAGGATCCGGGCGACCTCCGCGTGGCGCGGGCCGCCGTCACCGAGGATCACGGCCTCCAGCAGGGCGGTCCAGCCCAGCCGGTTGACGTGGTCGACGTCGGTTCCGGTCTCCTCCAGGACGGCCCGCACGTACGCGGTGTGGCCGCGCTCGGCGGCCGGGATGAGGGAGATCCCGCCGAAGCGGTTGACCTGCTTCAGGTCGGGTCCGGCAGGCAGCAGCAGGCGCATCATCCGCACGCTGCCGGTGACGCCGGTGACCAGCCACGGGCTGTCCTCGCGCGAGTCCGGGGCGTTGGGGTCGGCTCCGGCGGCGACCAGCAGCCGCGCCGCGGCCAGGTGGTCGCCGAGCGCGGCGAGCAGCAGCGGTGTGCGCAGCCGGTCGTCGCGGGCCTCCACGGCGGCGCCCGCGGCGAGCGCCGCGCCCACCGCGGCCGCGTCGCCGCGGCGGGCCGCGTCGAGGAGGAGTCGGTCGTGCGCGTTCATGGTGTCCTCTCGGCTCCGGGGCGGGGAGGGCCGCGTGCGCCCTCCCGCTCCCCCGGTCCATGCTCGCCCGGCCGCCGCCCGGGTCCGGTCCGCCCGGCGGGCAGAGCCGTCGGGCGGACCGGGCGACCCCGGGGTCGTCCGATCGGCTAATGCGGGAGCTGTGGATCAGCCCTCGTATTCCGTGAGGTCGATGCCGTGGATCTCCACGGCGTGGCCGTGGCGGGGGTCGGTGGTCTCGCGTTCGCGCACCATGTCCAGCTTGCGGAGCACGTTCTCGGAGGCGGTGTCGCCGAGCCGGCTGACGGCGACGACGCGGTCGAGGCCGCGGTCCTGGAGGGCGAATTCCAAGGTGGCGTGGGCGGCTTCGGAGGCGTATCCCTGGCCCCAGTACTGGCGGCCGAGCAGCCAGCTGATCTGTACGTCGGCCCGGGCGTCCGGCAGGTCCTCCAGGACCGAGAGGCCGACGGCCCCGATGAGCTCTCCGGAGCCGAGGAGCTCGACGGCGAAGAGCCCGAAGCCCTCCTCGTCCCACTCCTCCTCCCAGCGCTCGATCGCCTCGGCGGTCTCGTCGAGACCGAGGGTGGAGCCGTCGCCGATCCAGCGCATCACCTCGGGGTCGGCGTGGATCTCCGAGAGGGGGACGAGGTCGTCGTCGGTCCAGAGGCGGAGGAGGAGGCGGGGGGTACGGATCTCGGTCATGTCCCACATCCTGCCGAAATTCGCCGGACCAGCGGTAATCGGCCGTTGCGGCTGTGTTGCGGGTTCGTGGCCGTCCGCCGGGGAAGCTTCCCGCGGTTCGCCCCGGACCCCTACGGTCCGTCGGGAACCACGACCGAGGAGTGACCCTGCCATGCCGCTCGACACATCGGACGAAAGCCACTACGACCGCACCCGCCTGCGGCAGTGGGCCCGCGGCCGGGCCCGCTCCGCCGGGGTGGACCGCCGCGACCTGCTGAAGCTGTTCGCGGTGGGGGCCGCGGCCGGATCCCTGGGGGCCGCCGGGGGCGGTACGGCTGCTGCCGCCCCGGCCGCCGGGGCGGCGGCGGACGCCGCGCCGGGCATCGTCAAGCCGCTGCCGCCCGAGCTGTTCACGATCCGCGGGACGAACGCGGAGACGAACTTCGCCTCGTTGCGGGGCACGGGCCATCTCACCCCGATCGACCGGTTCTTCGTCCGCAACCACACCTCCACCCCGCGCATCGACGCCGGCACGTGGCGGCTGAAGGTGTGGGGCGACGGGCTCGCGGGCGCCCCGGTGGAGTTCTCGTACGAGCGGCTGCGGGCCCTGCGGGCGGTCGAGCGGACGCTGTTCATCGAGTGCGCGGGCAACGGCCGGAGCTTCTACTCCACGCAGCAGGGCCAGCCGGTCACCGGCACGGACTGGACGCTGGGGGCGATCGGTGTCGCGCACTGGCGCGGGGCGCGGCTGTCGGACGTGCTGCGGCTGGCGGGCGTGACCCGGGGCGCGGTCGACGTACTGCCGCGCGGGCTGGACGACGAGGTGGTGGCGAACGGGGTGAACCTGGGGCGGGTGCGGCGTCCGCTGCCGGTATCGAAAGCCCTGGACGACGTGCTGCTCGCCTACGAGATGAACGGGCGCCCGCTGCCGCCCGACCACGGCGGCCCCGTCCGCCTGGTGGTGCCGGACTGGGTGGGGATCTCGTCGATCAAGTGGGTCGGTGACATCGAGGTGAGCGGCGAGGCGCTGTACTCGCCGTGGAACACCGACATGTACCGGCTGTTCGGGCCGGGGCACCCGGCGGAGGGCAGCGCCCCGCTCACCCGGCAGACCCTCAAGAGCGCCTTCGAGCTGGAGCTGGGCGCCGGCGTTCCCGTGCACCGGACGCAGCTGCTGACGGGCCGTTCGTGGTCCGCCGCCGCCCCCGTGACCCGTGTCGAGGTCAGTACGGACGGCGGCGGCCACTGGCGGCGTGCCCGGATGCACGACTCCCCGCGGCGGGGCGGCTGGGTGCGCTGGTCGGTGCCGTGGACACCGCGGACGACGGGTGCGGCCGCGCTGCTGGCCCGGGCGAGCGACGCCACGGGGCGCACCCAGCCGGAGACGGCGGTCCACAACGCGCAGGGCTATCTCTTCGACGCGGTGGTGCGCCACCCGGTCACGGTGGTCTGACCCTCCCGCGCGCCTACGGGGTGTGGAAGCGGACCTCCGGCGCGTCGGCGGAGGGGCCGTCCAGGACGGGCCGGGACTCGCCGCGCAGGTGCCGGTCGACGAAGGCGCCGACGTAGCGGCGGGTCAGCTCGACGGAGCGGTCGCCGGGCAGCGGGGCCTCGGGGTCGTCGAGGCCCAGCTGCTGGCCGATCGACGGGAAGTCGCTGAAGGTGAAGTGGCCCGACCCGTCGAAGGTGATCCAGCGCTTCCAGCCGTCGAGCTGCGGCCAGTCCCGGTCCCAGCTGGCGTTGCCGCCGGGGCCGCGGCCCTGGGCGCCGAGGAGCAGGAAGGGGCGGCCGCCGAGTCCGGCGGCGGGTACGGGCGTGGCGTTGCCGCCGTCCATGTTCACCCCGGCGCGGATCCTCGGGTCGGTCGCCATCGCGGCGATCGCCGAGGCGCCGCCGATGGAGTGGCCCGCCATGGCGATGCGGCCGCGGTCGACGATGGCGGCGTGGCGCCAGGCCGGGCGGGGTCCGGTGAGCCGGTCCAGCAGGAAGGACACGTCGCGGGCACGGTTGTCGCTGACCGCCTGCATGCCGGTCTCCTTGGCCTTGTCACAGGCCAGGCAGGTCAGGACGCGGCCGCCGGGGAAGGCGGTCCCGACGCTCTCGTACGCGTGGTCGACCGCGGCGACGACGTAGCCGCGGGAGGCCAGGTCCTCGGCGAGCGCGGTGAGGGTGGCACGGTGGACGGTGAAGCCCGGCGAGAGGACGACCAGCGGGTACCGGCCGGCGACGGGCCGGGCACCGGTCCTGGAGGCGCTCGCGGTACCGGTCAGGGTCTCGACGGGAATGGCCTGGTCCAGTCCCTTGTCGACGAGCAGCAGCCGGGCCTCCTCGCGGGTGAGGTAGCGCGCGGCGCTGCCGGTGTCGCGGCGCGCCGGGTAGCGCATGGTGACCATCAGCTCGCGCGGCCCGGATCCGGCCCACGGATCGGTCCGGCTGCGGTCCACCAGGTGCAGGTCCTCCCGGCCGACCGCGAAACGGCCGGTGGGCCGCGGGAGTTCGACCGCGGTGCGGCTGCGTTCGGACGCGGCCGGGGCGTCCGCCGCGACGGCCGTGCCGGCGGCGGCGAGCGGGATCGGCAGGAGCAGGGCGAGTAAGGCGGCGGCTGCGGCTGTTCGGCGTCGAGTCATGGGAGCGACGCTATGCACCGCGGCCCGGCGGGTCGTCATCTTGCCGGTGGATCCGGCCGTACGCCCGGGGGAGGGCCGCGTGCCCTGCATCACTCCGAAGTATTAATACCCGCGGGGACGGTGATGGCCTGGAGCTTGTCCCTCAGGTATGCGTGGGAGTCGACGGGGTCGTGCACCACCCGGCCGATGGGGGCGGGGAGGGATTCCACCCGGGTGTGCGCGTCGCATTCGTAGAAGTAGACGAGTGAGATCAGTTCCTCGGCGGGGGTGTCTGCGGGCGGGGGCAGTACGCGGTGGCGGCCGGCCCGCCAGCGGTCGCCGGTCCAGCGGGCCATCAGGTCGCCGATGTTGACGGTGAGCGCGGCCGGGTCGTAGGGCGCGTCCTGCCAGCCGTCGGCGTCGGTGTGGATCTGGAGACCGCCCGAGCCGAGCTGCCGGTCGAGGACGGTGACCGTGCCGAAGTCGGTGTGGGCGCCGATGCGGAACTGGCCCGGCAGGGGTGCGCCGACGGTCGCCGTGCCCGGGTACCAGTTGAGGTTGAACCCCCAGGTGGGGTGTCCGGTGTGGCGCGTGAAGTGGTCCTCGGCGAGTCCGAGGGCGGTGGCGAGGAGCTCCAGCAGCTCGTCGGAGAGGGCCCGCATCCGGGCCAGGTACTCCGTCACCGGCGGCCGGAGCTCCGGTACCTCCTGGGGCCAGGTGTTGGGCCGGTACCACTCGGCGTCCACGGCGGGGTCGCCGGTCGGTTCGTCGGCCGCGAAGGACCAGGACTCCTTGAGGTCGGGCGGTGAGGCGGTGCCTTCGGCGTAGCTGTTGGCCTCCGCCCCGGGGCCCAGCCAGCCCCGGCCGCCGACCGTGACGGCGTACGGCTCCTTCAGGGCGGCCGGGAGCCGGAAGAACGTGCGGGCCGTCTCCCGGATCCGGGCCGGGAGCGAGGGGTCCACGCCGTGGCCGGTCACGAGCAGGAATCCGGCCGCGCGCAGGGCCTCGTCGACGCGGGCGGCGGTACGGGCGCGCGCCTGCGGTCCGCCGGACCGCCACGGCCCGAGATCGATCACGGGAACCTGGGATCCGGCCATGGGAGACCTGCCTTCCGACGCTGCGCGGTGGTGTCCGGGACCGAGGCTATCGCCGCGGGCGGCGCGACGGGATCGACACGGAAAGTGATTCTCGGCCACTTTGTGTGCGCATCGGCGGCCGCCGACCGCGATGATCGTCACGAAAAGGACCAGAATGGAACGACGGGTGCCTCAGGGACGGAGCGTGCGGTGGAGATTTCTACGCGGGAGGTCTTCGGGGCGCCGTGCTGGGTGAGCCTGATGACGCGCGACCTCGGGACGGCGCAGCGCTTCTACCGTGCGGTGGCCGGGTGGCGGTTCCGGCCGGCCCGCCTCGGCGACGCGTTCTCGGTGGCCTTCCGCGACCGGGTCCCGGTGGCGGGCATCGGGGCGCTGGCCGCGGATCTGGGGGTGGCGGCGGCGTGGACCCCGTACTTCGCCGTGGACGACGCCGATGTGGCGGTGGACCGCATCCGGGAGCGGACGGGCACCATCGCGGTCGGTCCGGTGTCCTTCGAGTCCGAGGGCCGCGCGGCGCTCGTCGCCGACCCGGACGGCGCGGTCTTCGGGATCTGGGAGGGCAATGTGGCCGCGGACTGGCGGGCCGGGAAGGGTCCGCTGCCGGCCTGGCTGGAACTGCGTACCAGGAACGCCCTCGACGCGGCGATGTTCTACGGCGCGGTACTGGAGTGGGCCACCGACCGGCCGGGCTGCTGCGCGGTCTCCTACGAGGAGGACCAGGTCGTCCTGCGGCAGAACGGCGAGCCGGTGGCCCGCCTGAACAGCGGTCCCGTCGAGCTGGCCGCCTACTCGCCGCACACCCGGCCGCGCTGGCACGTGCACTTCCGCGTGCCCAGGCTCCGGCCGGCGATCGAGGCGGCCGTGATGCTCGGGGGCCGCATGGTCTCGGACATCACCTCGAACGCCGCGGAGCGGTGGGTGACGCTCCGCGACCCGGACGGGGCCCTTTTCACGCTGACCACCGACGTCGGGGCGGACTCGGACGAGGACCTCGCCCGGCCGGGCCTGTACTGACCGCCCGCCCGGCGGATCACCTTGGGTGACGGTTCGAGATGCGGGTGTGCCGCAGTGCTGGTTCGCTGAATCCGCCCGCTCTCCCCCACTGATCCGAGGAGCGATCATGAGCGTTTCAGGCGAGTCCCGCGGCCGGTCCCAGCAGATGCGCACGAAGGCCAAGGAGCTGAACGAGGCCGCCGAGCGGTCCACCGATCCGGAGGAGCGCCGCCGGCTGAAGGAGAAGGCCCGCCGCCTCCAGGAGCAGAGCGAGCAGGAGAGCCGGATGGACGACCGGGGCATGGACCCCATGTAGCCCGCGCCCTCTCCGTACGCACCGCGCACCGGCCGGTGTCCGCCGCGATCCCCCGTCGCCGCGGCCACCGGCCGCCGTGCGGCTGCTGCGGCTGCGGCGGTGTGGCGGGTGCGACTACCGGTACCAGTCGTCCCCGCCGTCGGCCAGTGACCGGCCGAGGTAGTCCCGCAGGTCCCGGGCGACCCAGCGCCGGCTGTCGTCCTCGTGCTCCCAGACGAAGATGTCGTCCCGCTCGGGGGTGCGGACGAAGGCGAACCGGTCGCCGTCGCCGTTGTCCCCGAAGAAGAGCAGGGCGTCGAACGGCATGTAGAGCCGGGCGAAGTCGGGGTCTGAGCGGACGAAGAGGTTCTGCTCGACGATCTGCTCCAGTGGCCAGACCGTGTCGGTCCCGTGGTGCCCGACGATGCCGTCGCTCTCCCCGAGCAGGTCCACCAGCGCGGCCGGCAGCGTCCCGCCGAGCCGCCGCTCGGCGTCGGCCACCGCGGCGGCCCCGACGGGCTCGCCGAACCCGGCATCTGCGTACGCCTCACCGGCGGCCTCTTTCCACATGCGCGCAGCCTGGGCGGATCCGCGGTGGCGCAGGGTGATCCCGGTCGGAGTGCCCTCCGGGGTGAACGCATGGTGGAAGGTGAAGGCGTACGGCGCGGAGCCGTGGCCGTGGAGGTGCTCCAGCCGGGAAACCCCCTCCTGCCAGGTGGGTATTACGCCGTCGGAGACCCACCAGCACACGTGGTTCGGCCGTCCCGTCCTCTCGAACCAGTCGTGACGCCGGTTCAGCGCCTCACGGTGCAGACCTGCGTAGACGGCGTCGAACGCGGGACGCACGTCGGTCCAGAGCGAGAGGGTCGCGGCCAGGGCGGTGGTTTCCACCGTACGGCCCTTGCCGTACCAGGCCGGTACGGCGAACTCTCCCCATGCACCCCAGTCCGCCCCGAAGAGCATGCCCCGGTCACCGGCGGCCGTTTCGGCACGCGCGAGGTATCCGGGGTGCCGGCTGATCTTCCGGTAGACGGCCTCACCCCAGTCGTAGAACTCGCGCGTGAGAGGTGCGGGATCGGCGAGCGGTGACTTCAGAACGCCGAATGTGTACAGAGCGAGTTGAGGCATGCGTCTCTTCCTGATGGGGGTGGCACTCGTCCCGTCGCGGGTGGCTCAGCCTGGACGGAACCCCTGCGCGACCGGTGGCGATCGCCGAGGGCCAGGTGAAGGTAGCTGCCTCTGCGACCGCTGTCGAAGTTGCGTTTTCCCTGCCCAAGTGGCCACTTGCAGAGGCCCCTTCGAAGCCTGCGGCAGCAGGGGGCGGCATACGGCCTCAGGACCGGACACCGGCCGAAAGGCAGTACGTACCGCCCGGAGCCGATCTATGGTGGCGGTTCCATGCAGGAGCCACGGGAGGGCGACGATGACCGTCGACGGTTTCAAACTGCTTGCTGACGCACACGACTACCTGCTCACCGCCGTCCGCGGCGTTCGCGCCGGAGCGTGGGGGGATCCGACGCCGTGCACCGAGTGGACGGTGCGTCAGGTTCTGAACCACGCGCGCCTGGACCAGCAGGCGCTGGTCATGCAGATCACGGGCGTCGCGCCCGCGAGCGACCCCTTCGAGCCGGAGGACGCTACGGCCGGCGACCCGGTCGCGGAACTGGCGGCGGTGCTGGAGGCGACCGCCGCGGCGTGGGAGTCGAGGAGGGACGACGACAGCGTGCCCACTCCGATGGGGCCGATGCCCGCCGATGTCGGCGCGGCCGCCGCGGCGCTCGACGCCGGCATCCACGCCTGGGACATCGCCCGGGCCACCGGTCAGGACCTGCCGCTGACCGAGGAGATGGCCGTGGCTCTGGAGGACATCGCGGCGAGGATCGTCGACTTCGTCCGCGACTCCTTCGGCAAGTACGCGCCGCCGCTGGTCGTCCCGGAGGGGTCGAGCCGCGCGGAGAAGCTCCTCGCGTTCACCGGGCGGGACCCCCGCTGGTCGCGCTGACCCCTGCCGTGCAGAACACGCACCCCTCCCAGAACGGGAGTGCGTCCAGCACCCGGTGAGCCGTGCACGAGGCCATCGCGGCCTCGTCCGGCCCGGGCAGTCGGCCTCCACCGGCCGCCGTCTCCGGGTCGAACGCCGCCACCATCGCCCGGTACGTGCGCACGTACCCCTCGGCGCGCGGCGGCTCGTACGTCAGCTCGTCCCACCGGTGGCGGGACAGCGCCAGGTCCAGGACGCGCAGCAGGAAGTCCTTGGCCGCGGCCCGCTCCTGCGGCGTGCCGCCCCAGTCGAGCTCCGCCAGGCCGAAGCCGACCACTCCGCGCCCCATGACGTTCTGGTCCTGGAGCGTCAGCAGGGCGGCGAAGCGGAAGTCCCAGGGCGCGCGGGCCAGCGTCGAAACGGCGAGCACCAGCACGTCCACGAACACCGCCGTGCCGCCGTTGGTCATCTCCAGGTGTTGGCCGTCACTGCCACGGAACGTGTTCATCGGCCCAGCCTAGAGCCGGACCTTCCATTCCACGGTGGAGCGGAGCGTGCGGGCGGTCTTCGGGTCGCGGACCGACGGTGTGCGGTCCTCGGCCGTCACCGACAGGCGGTGGGTCCGCAGGTCGAAGAGCCACAGCTCCGCCACCGACACCTCGGTGCGGCCCTCGAACCGCGTGAGTTCCCTGCCGTCCAGGTACCAGCGGACCACGAGCTGGCGGCCGTCCGCGCCGGACAGCCGCGGGACGGCCACCTTCGCCTTGTTGCGCAGCCGCAGGGTCCGGTCCGTCGGCGTGAGCGCCGTGGCGATCCGCGCGTGCTGGTAGAACCCGGCGATCATCGCCTCGACGCCGGGCAGGTTGAAGGGCTTGCCCAGGACCCGCATCAGGGAGTTGTCGGTGGGCCGGTACAGCCCCGTCACGTAGTAGTTGCCGCCCTCGTACGCCCCGACGGTGCCGCCGTCGGGCGACTCCTCGCCGAGCCACCGGTACCACTTGGCCCGCTGCGCGGCCATCCGGTCCGCGGTCAGGCCCGAGCTGTTGGATTCGCCGGGTTCGGGCCCCGTGTACTTCTCGTAGTCCGGCACTCCCGGGTAGAAGTACTCGTCGGCGAGCTTGCCCAGCGAGTGGCCGGTCTCGTGGATGGCGACCTGGCCGGACTTCGGGTGGCCGGCCGACGCGGTCGATATGCCCTCGTAGCCGAGGGTGGCGCTGGGCTCGTTGTAGCCCGCTCCCCCGTACTTGGCGCTGTTGGCCAGGACGATGACCAGGTCGGCCTCCGGCGCCTTCGCCACGTAGGCGTCGACCTTGGGCTGGTCGATGCAGAGCAGCCGCTCGATGTCCCCGCACCAGAAGTACGAGCCGAGGGCGGTGTCGCGGACGGTCGCCGGGTCGGGGTCGCCGGAGACGCCCGATTCGCGGGAGACCGCGTCGACCGTCCAGACGTTGAAGAGGCCGCGGTACGTGGTGTACGGCTCGACGGCGGCCACCTCGGCCCACTTCTGCTCGGCGTCCGCGTGGAAGCGCGGCAGTTCGGCCGCGGTGTAGCCGTCGCCGATGACGACGACGTCCAGGCGGTCCGCGGTGGAGCCGTTGTCGATCATCTTGGTGACTTCGCCGTCGGCCGAGCGCTCGGCCTCGGTGAGCCGGCCCGCGCTCTTGGCGGGGCTGCCGGCCGCCGGCACCAGGGCGTGCCCGGATCCGGCGTCGCCGCCCTGTTCGGGCCCGGGGATCTCGACCTCCACCCGGGTCCTGGCCGGGCCGTCCGCGGCGTCCGCCGGGGCTGCCGGGCCTGCCGCCACGAGCGCCGCGCTCGCACAGACCATCGCGAGCGCGGCCCTCAGCGTCGTGCGCGCGTCCGGACGCCGCGCCGGAGGCCGTGCCGCCCGTCCGATGGCCGCACCTGTGACCGGATCCATGAAGTCCACCCCCGGGGAAGGAAGTTAAGCGGATTGATAAGCGCAGTGAATCGGCTGCTTAAACTAGGCGGAGCGCGGGAGGTGCGCAATGGCGTACTCCGGCTGAATACTGGGGAGTTCGAGCAACCAGGGGGGATTCCATGGACGAACCGGGCGAGATCGGTCGCAGGGTTCAGCGCATGCGTGTCGAACGCGGCCTGACCCAGAAGCAGTTGGCGCACCCGTCCTACACCTCGGCCTACGTCTCCACCCTGGAGTCGGGCAAGGTGCGCCCCTCCGAGACCGCGCTGCGCTTCCTCGCCGGCCGCCTGGGCACGTCGTACGAGGAGCTGGCCACCGGCCGCCCGGCCCACCTGGCCACCGAGCTGCGGCTCGCCCTCACCGACGCGCAGCGCACGCTCGCCACGGGCGCGGCCGAAGAGGCCGCCGTACGCTACCGCGGCCTGCTCGCCGAGGCCGAGGAGCTCGGGCTCGTCCCCGAGCAGGCGCAGGCCCGGCTCGGGCTCGGCGAATGCGCCCTCGAGTCCGGTGAACTGCCCGCAGCGATACGACACTTCGAGGAGGCCGAACGCCTCCTGGCCGACGAACCGCTACCGCGCCGCGCCCGGCCCCTGCGCGGCCGGGCCGTGGCGCACCTCCTCGCCGGCGAGCTGCGCTACGCCTGCTATCTGCTGGAGTCCGCCATCGACGAGCTGGGCGCGAGCGGCCTGGCCGATCCCGACGCACTGGTCCTGCTGCACGCCGCGGTGATCGGGCCGTACATGGACATGGGCGCCCATGCGCGCGCCGCCCACTCGGCGGAGCTCGCGCTCGCCCTGGCGCCTCAGGTCAGTGATCCGGCGCTGGTGGCGGGCATGCACCGGCAGGTGGCCCGGACCTTCCTCGCCGAGGGGCGGATGGCCGACGCCGATGTCTCCCTGGCGAAGGCACAGGCGATCTACAGCCACCTGCAGCTCAGTACGGATCTGGCGCACTGCCACTGGATGCGGGGCTACGTACTGGCGCAGAACGGTGAACTCGGGTCGGCCGAGCGGGAGCTGCGCACGGCCCGGGACATGCTGTCGGCCCGGCGGGCCGGCCTCTACACGGCCCAGGTGGAGGTGGAGCTGGCGGACGTACTGCGCCGGCTGGGCCGGCACGAGGAGGCCGCGGGGCTGCTCGCGGCGCTGCTGGAGCTGGGCAACAGCCACGGCGCCGTGCACGCCGGCGGCGCGCACCGGCTCCTCGGCCTGATGGCCGAGGAGCGCGGTGAGACGGAGTCGGCCGAGGAGCACTACGTCCAGGCGCTGGCGCTGCTGGAACGCAGCGGGGCGACGGGCGATCTCGCCGACCTGTGCCGGCTCCTGGGCGACCTGCTGCGGCGTGCGGGCCGGGTCGAGGCGGCGATGGACGCGTACCGCACGGGTCTGGGGCACCGGGCGGCGCCGGGCACCACCACCCTGGGCCCGGCGCCCCCGGCCGGGTTCCGGCCCGCCCGGGTCAGTGGTTCTCGGTGGGACGCAGATCCCGCGGAATGAGCGTCCAGGTCGTGGCCGCCGCGGCGACGGCGAGGCCGCCCGCCATGAGGAATGCCGGGGTGATGGCGAGGGTGTAGGCGTGTGAGGCGGTGTCGAGCAGGGCCCGGCCCACGGTGCCGCCGAGCCGTTCGGCGATGTGCGCGGCCTCGCCGACGGAGTCCCGTGCGGCGGCCGCGGTGGGGCCGTCGAGTTCGAGGGCGGGCAGGTTGCCGCGGTAGAGCGCGGCCGCGGTGGAGCCGAGGACGGCGACGCCCATGGCGGAGCCGAGCTCGTAGCAGGTCTCCTCGATGGCCGCGGCGCTGGAGACCTCGGCGGCGGGCGCGGCGGAGACCAGCGTCACCGAGGCCACGGTGGTGGCGATGCCGGCGCCCAGGCCCATGACGGTCAGGGCGGCGGCGAAGGCCGGGTAGCCGAGGTCGGTGAACTGCTGGAGGGTCCACGGCAGGGCCATGCCCGCGGCCAGGACGACGAGTCCGGCGCCGAGCACGTGGCGGATCGCGTAGCGCTGCATCAGCGAGGGCGCGACCATCGAGGCGGCGATCAGGGCGAGCGGGGCCGGCAGCAGGCGCAGTCCGGCCTCCAGCGGGGTGTAGCCCTCGCCGTACTGGAACCACTGGGTGACCAGGAAGAGGATCGCGCCCATGCCCACCATGGGCAGGAAGATCGCGGTGGCGGCGACGCTGAAGGCGGGCTTGGCGAAGAGCCGCACCTGGAGCAGGGGGTTGTCGAGCCTGGTCTGGCGGCGGACGAAGACGGTCAGCGCGACGGCCGCGACGAGGAGCAGCGCCCAGGGCAGCGGGTCGGCCACGCCGCTCTTGCCGAGCTGCTTGATGCCGCCGGCGAGGGCGAGCATGCCGACGACGGACTGTCCGACGCCCCACCAGTCCCACGCTCCGGTGCTGCGCGGGGAGCGCGATTCGGGCAGGTAGCGCAGGCCGGCCGCGACGATGACGGCGGCGACGGGCAGGTTGAGGAGGAAGGCGGAGTGCCAGCCGTAGTCCTGGACGAGGAGGCCGCCGACGACGGGTCCGAAGGCCATGCCGCCGCCGAAGACGGCCGCCCAGACGGCGAGGGCGAAGGCGCGCTCCTTGGCGTCGGTGAAGACGGTGCGCAGGATCGAGACGGTGGCCGGCATGATGGCCGCGCCGCCGATGCCGAGCAGGGCGCGGGCCGCGATCAGGTGCCATGCCTCGGTGGCGAACACGGCCATGAGTGAAGCCGCCGAGAAGATGCCGAAGCCGGCCATCAGCAGCCGCTTGCGGCCCCAGCGGTCGCCGAGCGCACCCGCGGTGACCAGCAGGCCGGACAGGGCGAGCGCGTAGACGTCGATGATCCACAGCTGCTGTACGGCGCCCGGCTGCAGGTCGCCGACGAGGGAGGGGAAGGCCACGTTGAGGATCGTGGTGTCCATGGAGATGAGCAGGAGGCTGCCGGAGAGTATCGCCAGGACGATCCACCTGCGGGGGTCCGGCGCGGGGGTGTGCATGGGGTTCCGTTCGGGGTCTGTGCGTGGTGAGGAGCGGTTCAGGGTGCGGGGGCACCGGCGGGGGGCCGCGCGAGGGGCCGCGTCCCGCTGAGGAAGGAGGTCAGGACCAGGTGGCCGATCTGGCGGGGGGCGAGGTGCCCGTCCCGTACGCCTTCGGCGGCGGCGTCGAGGAGTCCCCAGAGGGAGTACCAGATCCAGTACGGCGGGAGGTCGGCGCGCAGCCGCCCCAGCCGCTGGCCGAGGGCGAGGAAGGCGAGGGCGCGCTGGTCCTGGCGGTCCACACCGGCCCGGAATGCGGGGTCCGCGAGCACGGTGGCATCGCGTGAGGTGAAGCCGTAGAGGTGGGCGGCGGGCATCAGCGCGACGACCAGTTCCTCCAGGGCGGTGTCGAAGGCGTCGGCGTCGGCGTTCTGTGCCAGGTCGAGCGGGGCCAGGCAGCCGTCGACCACCTCGATCGCCCGGACCGCGACGGCTTTCAGCAGGGCTTCGCGGGTCGCGTAGCGGCGGCTGAGCGTCGCGCGGCTGGTCCCGATGCCGGCGGCGATCTGCACCATCGAGGCGCTGTGATCGCCCGCGAGGACGCGGGCCGCGCCGTCGAGCAGTTCTTCTTCGTTCACCATGTCGAGCCTCCTTCGCCTCGAACGATACAAGATTGTCTCAAGCGAGGCAAAAACGCCCCACTTCCGGCGCGTTATTGAAAATGGGCATCATTTCCATATACTGGCCGCATGGCACGCAACGAAGTACGCCCGATCGTCAGGCTCCGCTCCACCGCCGGGACCGGATACACCTACGTGACCCGCAAGAACCGGCGCAACGACCCGGACCGCATGGTGCTGCGCAAGTTCGACCAGGTGGTCCGTCGGCACGTCGACTTCCGCGAAGAGCGCTGAACCGCAGCACCGCACCACCGCACCCGACCCCCGAAGGACCGCGTCATGAAGCCCGGAATCCACCCCGCGTACGGTCCCGTCGTCTTCCGCGACAAGGCCGCCGACTTCGCCTTCCTCACCCGCTCCACCGCCACCGGCGACAAGACCGTCGTGTGGCAGGACGGCCGCACCTACCCCGTCATCGACGTCGAGATCTCCTCGCAGAGCCACCCCTTCTACACCGGCACCGCCCGCGTCCTGGACACCGCCGGCCGCGTCGAGCGCTTCCAGCGCCGCTACGGGAGCAGGCCGTGACCCTGCCCGTCGTCATCGTCGGCGGGCTCCACGGCGACGCCCGCCGGCGCGTGGTGCGGGAGCTGCTCGACACCGTGCCCGGCAGCGTGGCCCTGCACCACGACCTGTCCACGGCGGCGGGCGGCACCGTACGGCGCCTGGTGCACGACGCCTCGGGCGAGCTGTCCCGGGGCGAGGCCCCGCTCGTGGGCGGCTGCGCCTGCTGCGCGCTGCGCCAGGACCTGGTCCCCGAGCTGTGGCGGATCGCGGCGGACGGGACGGCCCGGCTCGCCGTCGTGGAGCTGTGGGACTCGGTCGAACCGCGCGCGACGGCCGAGCTCGTCGCCGCGCACGGCGGTGAGGCGCTGGAGCTCACCAATGTGATCACCGCCGTCGACCCGGCCCTCGTCCTGCCCTGCCTCGCCAACGGGGACGACCTGGCGGAGGCGGGCCTGGCCACGGCCGCCACCGACCGGCGGACCGTCGGGGACACCTGGGCCCGGCAGCTCGAATACGCACCCGTCCTCGCGCTCGTCGACAGCGCGGCAGCGGGCGCGGAGGACCTCGCCCTGCTGGCCCAGCTCCACCCCACCGCCCGCAGGGCGGAGACCGGGTCCGGCGAGCTGGCCCGGCTCGCCTTCGCCGGGTTCGATCCGGAGGCGGCGGCCGCGGCCCAGCACCCGGCGTGCGCGCTCCTGCCCCAGGACGCGGACGAGGCCGGGGTCGCCACCCTGGTCTGGCGCCGCCTGCGGCCCTTCCACCCCGAGCGGCTGCACGAGGCGCTGGAGGACCTCTCCCGGGTGGCCGCCCGCAGCCGCGGGCGCTTCTGGCTCGCCGACCGCCCCGACACGCTGCTGGCCTGGGAGGCCGCCGGCGGCGCGCTCTGCGTGGAGAGCGGCGGCCCGTGGCTGGCCTCGCTCCCCGACGCCGCGTGGGAGATGGTGGCTCCCGTGCGCAGGGCGGCCGCAGCCCTGGCCTGGCACCCCGAGCACGGCGACCGCTGCCAGCACCTGGTCTTCACCTCGCCCGGCCTCGACCGCGAGGCGCTCACCAGGGTCCTGGAGCGGTGTCTGCTCACCGACGAGGAGTACGCCGCCGGCCCGGAGTCCTGGAAGCGCCTGCCGGCCCCGCTCGGCGCCTTCCTCGACCACCCCTGAGCAGTGGACTGCTATTCGGGCATGCTCAGCACATACCACATCCGCATGAAGCGGGGGTTGCGCAGGTAAAGGTGGGGGCCACGGCCTATGGGGCGGCTGTACCGGCGCACGGGATCGCCGTTGGGCCAGACGAGTTCACCCTGCCCGGTGATCACCACCCCGTCCTCGGTCAGCCGACAGTGGTGGAGCCGCCCCCGGCCCCCGGAGCCGCCGAGGAGCAGCAGGCGACGGTCCCGCACCGCGAGGCCGTGAATGCCGCGCATGGGCATGGACCGGATGCGCTGCGGCTCGCCGATCCGCTGCTCGACGAGGGCCTGGTCCAACTGGTCCGCGACCAGGACCTGCGAGTCCGTGACGTTGAGCGCGTCGACCTCGAGGAGGAAGCGGGCGCGGGCGGAGCGACGGAAACCGTGCAGGCGGTTGCCCGCGCCGTCCCACCGGGCGAGGGCGTCCGATCCCAGGGGGTCGCCCTCGTACATGCCTTCTTCTCCGTGGCAGGTCCACAGGGCCGCCCGGCGGTCCGCGACCAGCTGGATCAGATGGGATCCCATGGCGAACCTCCGCCGGGACCGGCCGTCCCGGTCGAAGAGCTGGCCGTTGCGGCGGTCGCTTCCGCGGAAACCGTGGACGACGAGACCACCCCTGGGCAGGGCTTCGATGTCCCTCGGGCGCACGGCCACGTCGTGCAGGGTCCGCTCTCGGACCGAGTCACCGTCACGGGTGACGAGCAGGGCGTCGAAGGGCAGGGTGAGCGGCTGCGCGGAACGCCCGCCCCAGGGTTCGGACGGGAAGCGCGCATCAGTACAGATCAGCCAGAGGGCCCTCCCCCACGCATCCACCGTGGAGGCCAGGACCTTCCGCTCGTCGTACTGCCGAGGCAACAGTGCGTAGGGCCGCAGTGCCACCTTCGTCAAAAAATCACCTCGCGGGCGAAGGAACGTAACGGCCCATGATCACATGGGCTGCTCCTTGTGCTCGCCGTCGGTGCGGGCGCGGGCGCCCGAGCGGGTGCGGGAGGCGGTCTGGGCCCGCTGCGGATGGCGGCGCACGTACTCGTGTTCCAGCTCGTTCATCCGCTTCGTATGGGTGACCAGGGCGTCGTCGGACCCGTGCAACAGGGTCTCGTGTCGCGTGCGGTGGATGGCCTCCAGCTCCTTCAGCAGCCGGCCCTCCTCCAGTTTCCGCGCCGACGGACCGCCGTCGTGCTCCGTCATGGACGTGCACCTCCTCCTCGGGCCCCCGCCCACACCATCATCCTCCGCACCGCGTCGCGCGTCCCGTCAGCGGCCGCAGCCCCGGCCGTGCCCCGGGCAAGTGAGTAGACACTGTCTACGCACGCTGGTAGACAGGGGTCCATGGACCAGGAGAGACCCCTGCGGGAACGGCTGATCGACGTCGGTGCGGAACTCGTCGCGAGCGAGGGCACCGCTGCCCTCGGGCTGCGAGAGATCGCCCGCCGGGCGGGCGTCTCGCACGGGGCGCCCCGCCGCTACTTCCCCACCCACCACGCCCTGCTGTCGGCGATCGCCCGGCGCGGCTTCGCCGATCTCGCCGGGCGGATCACCGCCCTGGAGGCCGCGGCCGCGCAGTCGCCGCCCCGGGAACGGATCCGGGCGATCGGGCGCGCCTACGTCGGCTACGCGCTGGAGAATCCCGGGATGTTCGCGCTGATGTTCCGGCACGACCTGCTGGACAGTGCCAGGGCCCCCTCGGACGAACCGCGCCTGCGCGAGTCGACGCTCCCGCTCTTCGCCCTCCTCGTCGCGCTCGTCGGCCGGTGCGGGGCGGCCGAGCCCTCCGTCACCGCCGCCGCGCTGTGGGCGAACCTGCACGGCGTGGCCCAGCTGTGGCGTTGGGGCAGCCTGCCGCTCGTCCTCGGAGAGGATCCGGCCGTGGGCGTCGAGCGGCTGGTCGACGCCGCGGTCGACGCACACATCGGGGGTGCCCCGGCGTGAGGCAGCGGACATCCCTGCTCGTCAGCGTGGCGGGCGCGATGCTGGTCGCCCTCGACGGCACCGTGCTGACGGTGGCGCAGCCGAGCCTGAGCCGCGACCTCGGGGCGAGCGTCGCGCAGGTCCAGTGGACGAGTACCGCCTACCTGCTGGCGGTGGCCGCGTTCCTGGTTCTCGCCGGGCGGCTCGGCGACCGGTACGGGCATGCCCGGCTGCTGTTCGTCGGGGTGCTGGGGTTCGCAGCGGCCTCGGCGGGCATCGTGTTCGCGCCCGGCGTGGGCTGGGTGATCGGACTGCGCGCCGTGCAGGGCGTGTTCGGTGCACTGCTGCAGCCGGCGACGCTGGCCCTGCTGCGGCTCGCGTACCCGCCCGACCGGCTGGCCACGCCCGTCGCCGTGCGGACCAGCGCGATCGGCGCGGCCGCCGCGGCCGGTCCGCTGCTGGGCGGTCTGCTGGTCGCCCAGTGGGACTGGCGGGCCGTGTTCGTGCTCAACGTGCCCGTCGCCGTGGTGATCGCCGCGCTGACGCTCGCCGTACGGGCCCCCGCGCCGCGTGCGCAGGCGGGGCGGCCGGCGCTCGGCGGCGCAGCCCTGCTCGCCATGGCCCTCGCGGTGTTCGTGCACGCGCTGGTCGGTGTACCGGAGTACGGGTGGACCGGAGCGCCGACGCTGCTCGGGTGTGCGGGCGCCGCCGGGCTCGCTGCCCTGTTCGTACGCCGTGAACGGCGTTCCGCGCTGCCGCTCGTACCGCCCGTCGTGGCCCGGGCCCGGGCGGTGACGGCTTCCATGGCCCTGCTGCTGGTGGTCTCCGCGGGCATGTTCGGCGCGTTGTTCACGGCGACGTTCCGGCTCCAGGACGTCCAGGGGCTGGACGCGCTGGAGACCGGACTGCGGGTGCTGCCGCTGACGGCGGTGATGGTCGCGGGGGCTCCGGTGGCGGGGATGGCGCTGCGCCGGTTCGGGGCGCGGCGGACCGCGCTGAGCGGTACGGCGCTGGTCGTCGCCGGGATCGCGGGGCTCGGCTCCGCGTCGGGGCCGGCCTTCGCGGTGCTCGGCGCCGGCTTCACGACCGTCATGGTCACCGCCACCGGGGCGGTGGTCGGCGAGGCCCCGGCGGGGTACGCCGGGGTCGTCGGCGGGCTCAAGCAGACGGCCATGAACGTGGGTCCGGCCCTGGGCATCGCGGTGGCCGCGGGCGCCGGGGTGCACGGGCCGTCGCTGGTGGCCCTGGCCGCGCTGGCCGCGGTCGGTCTGGCCGCGGCGTCACTGCTGCCCGGCGGCGCGCGCCCGGCAGCTGCGGGCGACCTCGTCGGCGAAGACGAGGGCGGGCGGGGCGAGGGCGGCCCAGCGGCGGACGGCCCAGCCGACGGCGAGCGGCGGCAGGGCGGGGATGGGCACCAGGCGCAGCGGCCCGTCGGAGCCGGGGACCTGCCAGCCGGGCAGCGCGGGCACGACGGCGTGGCCCAGGCCTAGTTCGGCGAGCAGCAGGGCGGTGTCCCAATCGGCGACGCTGGTGTCGGAGCGCACGTGGATGCCGGACTCGGCGAGGGCGGTGTCGAGGTGGGCCCGGGAGGCGGAGTTCTCCGGCAGCCTGATGTGGCGGATGCCGGCGAGGTCGGCGGGGGTGAGGCGGGCCCGGCCGGCGAGGGGGTCGTCGGCGCCGACCGCGAGCACCCAGGGCAATTCCATGACAGGGCGCTGCTCGATGCCCCGGACGGGGGCGCCGATGGTGATCCAGGCGAGGTCGAGGTCACCGGCGGCGAGGGCGTCGAAGCAGCTGCGGCTGGAGTTCTCGGTCTGGAACTCCAGGCTCACCCCGGGGTGGCCGCGGCGGAAGGAGACGACGGCCTCGGACATGAAGTGCCGCACGGTCGTCGCACCCGTGGTGACGCGTACGGTGCCGCCCCCGCCCCGTACGAGGTCCGCCACGCGGCGCAGGGCGCCGTCGAGGCCGGCGATGCCGTCGGCGGCGGCGGCCTGGACGATCCGGCCGGCCTCGGTGGGCACGACGCCTCGGGCGTGGCGCTCCAGGAGGCCGGTGCCCGTCTGCTTCTCCAGGCGGCGGACGTGCTGGCTGACGGCGGACTGGGTGCAGCCGAGGTCGCGAGCGACGGCGCTGAGGCTGCCGGCGCGGCAGACGGCCACGAACACGCGGAGGTCGTCGAGGGTCATGAGACCCAAGTTATTCCTTGGGTGTGGGGAGCAAACCGGAGGATTGACTTGGGTGTTGGGGTGGATCACGATCGATGCAGGGCCCGGGCGGCAACCCGTCCCCGCCTTCGCCGGGGGTCCGGACCCCCGGCGAAGGCCGTGGACGGGTGCCGACCCACCGCTCCCGCCCGCCCGATCCCGTCCCTGTTCCCGATCCCGGGGAGGTTCCGTGTCGGACCGCGCCGCCACCGCCCGGCTGCGGGAGCGCGGTGCGCAGGACGACGCCCGCGTTGCGCGGTCGGCTCAGTGAGTCGGCCCGGCGGGAGTGCCGGGCCGTGCTCGGCGACGGGTGGGGATCAGCGGTCGGGAGCGGTGTGGGCCGGTGCCGCGGCCGCCCGGCCGGTGAGGGTGATCTCCGCGACGCTGGTCCAGGGTCCGCGGCCGCCGGCCTCGGTCAGGGCCCTGAGGCGGAGGTAGCGGCCGGTCTTCGGGGACAGGGCCGCGGTCCTGGCGGCGGCGGTATCGGCGAAGGTACCGCTCCCCACCGGCGCGCCCCAGTCCGCGGTGGAGTCGGAGACGTGGACCTCGTAGCCGCCGATCCTGCCGTTGACGCCGCCGTCCTGGCGCGGGAGGTACCCGAGGGCGTCGACGGTGTAGCGGGCGCCCAGGTCGATCTGGATCTCGTGCGGGAGCGCCGCGGGCGTGCCGGAGGACCAGGCGGTGTGCCACATCGTGGCGGGGTTCCCGTCGAAGGCACGGGCGGCCGCGCCGTTCTCGGCGGCGGTCTCCTGGCTGTCGGCGCGGACCAGGGACCAGCCCGCCCGGTCGATAGGGGCGGAGGACGGGGGCAGGGGCTCGGCGGCAGGGACGGCGGTGCCCGTGGCCGATACGGTGAACGCGCCCGCCCTCGTACCGGTCTTGACCCAGAGGATCCCCGCGCGGTCCGCCGGGTCGAAGAACCAGCCGGACGCGGCGGAGTCGTAGGCGGTCTTGGAGGTCAGGCGCGGCACGGCGGCTCCGTCCACCGTGAGGGAGGCGGGCGCGGAGGCCACGTGGAGGGTGAACTCGTAGCCTCGGGAGGCCGGTTTGCCGGTGTAGTCGCCCGTGGGGGCGCCGACGGCGACGGTGACCGTGCCGGTGCCGGACTCCGGCGCGGTGACGTCGACCTGCTGGCGGGCGTAGGCGCCCGACTCGTGGGCGCGGGTGCGGCCGTCGTCCTCGTAGAGGCTGAAGGAGGAGGCGCCGCGCGGGTGGATGTCGTAGGTGAGGGTGGAGACGGGCTTCTCCCCCGTGTGGTTCATCTGCGGCCACATCGGCACGATGCCGCCGCCCTTGACGAACAGCGGGAGGGTGTCGAGGGGTGCCCGGTATCCGTCGAGCCGGCCGGGGCCCTGGTAGGTGCGGCCTGTCCAGTAGTCCGTCCAGGTGCCGGCGGGCAGGTGGATGCCGTCGCGGACCGCGGTGTCGGAGACGACGGGGGCGACGAGGAGGGAGTCGCCCGCCATGAACTGGCCGCTGGTGGCGTTGGAGCGGGCCACCGGGTCGTCGGGGTACTCCAGGACCATGGCGCGGGTGCTGGGGACGCCCGTCTCGTGGGCGACGCGGCTCATCGTGTAGAGGTAGGGCATCAGCCGCATCTTCAGCTGGAGGTACTTGCGGTTGATCGACAGGTACGGCTCGGCGAAGCGCCAGGGCTGTTTGTCGTGGTAGCCGGCGGAGGGGTTGGCGGCGCCCCAGCCCGACATGGTCATGAAGGCCGGGGTGAAGGCCTTCCACTGGAGGTCGCGGGTGTACGTCTTGGGGCTGCCGCCGAAGATCCCGTCGATGTCACCGGCGGCGTAGTTGAGGCCGGAGAGGCCCGCGCCGGTGATGGCGGGGACGTGCCAGCGCATGTCGTCCCAGGTGCCGTAGGTGTCGCCGGTCCAGACGACGGCGTTGCGCTGGGTGCCCGCCCAGCCGTCGACGGTCCACACGAAGCGGCGGGCGTCGGAGTTCTTCTCGATCCCTTCGACGGCCTGCCGCACCCCGTCGAAGGCGTATTTGTAGCCGCTGCCGATCCACGCCACGTCGGTCTTCACACCCCGGCTGCCGGCGGTGCCCACCTCGTCGGCGATGGAACCGAGGCCGGTCGAGGTCCACAGGCCGGTCTGGAAGCCCTTGGCCCGGAGGGCGTCGACGGTCGATTTCAGCGGTGCGGTGTAGCCGCAGCCGTAGCCGTCGTTGGGGAGGAACCAGCCCGAGGGCATGTCGGCGGCGCGGGCGTCGGCCGCGTAGCCGACGACGTCGGGCGTGGTCTGGTGGCGGGGACGGTTGTGGTCGCCCTGGTAGTCGGGGTTGGAGGCGTTGAAGCAGTCGGCGTTGCCGAGTTCGAAGCCCCATATCGGTGCCATGAACGGCTTTCCGCTGACGTCGGTGTAGGCGTCCAGCACGGATTTCAGCGAATCGCCGGTGAAGTACCAGGCGTCGAAGCGCTTCTCGTCGTGGGCGAGGGTGGTGGGGGCGTTGAATCCGTAGGAGCCCGGGGCCCAGGTGTTGCGCATCACGCCGTAGCCGTTGGTGGACATGTAGAAGGGTGCGGGGCTGGCGTTGTCGTTCTCGCGCCACTTGTTGTCGACGGCGATGGGTACGGTCTTGTCGCGCAGCGCCCACTCGCCGAGGCGCAGGCCGGTTCCGTAGAACTGCTCGTCCGTGCCGCGGGCGAGGTACTGCGTGGTGCGGCCGCCGGTCCAGCTCGTGGGCCGGGTCTCCTGCCAGACGGGGGTGGTGTTGTCGGCCCGGTAGACGGAGAACCGCAGCGGCGACTTGTGCACCCGGATGGAGAGGGATCCCGTGCTGATCCGGTAGTACGCGCCCGCGTCGGTGCTGGTCGCGGCCACGGAGCCGAAGTCGGTGGTGACGGCGAGGTCGGAGCCGGCCGGGTCGTCTGCGAAGCTCCCGTCGGGTGAGAGCCAGAGGCGGAAGATGTCGGCGCGGGCGACGACCACGCGGGCCTTGGCGCCGCTGGAGGCCGTGACGGTGAAGGTGTTCCCGGACCGGGTGAAGCCGGTGACGTCGCCCGCGGTGGCGGTGGCCCCGGAGGGGGCGGCGGTGGCGGGGGCGACGAGGGGGCCGGCGGCGGCCAGGCCCGCGATGGTGAGGGCGGCGGCGAGCAGGGCGGCGCCCGGGGCACGCAGGCGCAGGCGCCGTCGCCGTGGTGCGCGCGGCCGCCCGGATAAGGGGGCCCGTCGGCTCCTGCGGATGCTGGGCAGTCTCATGGGCAGCTCCTCGTGCGGTCCGGAGAACGGACACAGCTCTTTGGCATGCACCCGGCAAGATAGCGCCCCGGAGGCGTTCTTTGAAGGATGCTGCTCGAAGTTGCCCTCCATCAAGCATCTTTGAGCATTCGTCAGGTCCGCACCGGCGTACGGAAGCCACCGGTGACCAGGCGATCGCGGCCGCAGGGCGGCCGTGGGTGCGCGCAGACGGGGATTGCGGGAGGGGAGCGTCCAGAGCGGACGAGAAAGGCAAGGAGGTGAACCCACTCCTTGCCACTCTCAACTTATAGCGCACCGGGGGGCTTGCGGCAAGGCCCCGTCGCTGGGGCAAAATCGCGGACCGAAGCCAGAAGCTGCAGAAATGGGAGATTCACGAAGTGCATGCGTCTTTGCCGGTTCACTCCTCGCACGGTGACGTCGAGCAGGTCTCGGTCGCCCCGCGGGCCCGCAGCGCGTTCGACCTTCCCGACCACCTCTCCCCCAAGGCCGACCCGGCTCTGACCGACGCCGACGAACGGCACTTCGCGGCCGTCTCGGAGAGTCTCGCCCAGTCGATCGCCGAGCTCTCCGACCGCCTGGAGGCCGAGCGCAGGGCGCCCGGCGGCATCGGCCGGGAGGCGATGGACCGGGACGCCGAGATCCACCGCCTGACCGCCCGCCTGCGCACCCTGCGCCGCTTCGGCCTGGACCTGTGCCTGGGGCGCATCGTCCCCGCCGACGGCCACGGGCCCGTCTACGTGGGGCGCCTCGGCCTCACCGACAGCACGGGCCGCAGGCTCCTGCTCGACTGGCGCTCCCCGGCGGCCGAGCCGTTCTTCGCGGCGACCCACGCCAACCCGATGGGCCTGGCGAGCCGCCGCCGGTACCGCTGGACCGGCGGCCGGATCAGCGACTACTGGGACGAGGTCTTCAGCACCGACGCGCTCGACGGGCACGCGGCGCTCGACGACCAGTCCGCGTTCATCGCCAGCCTGGGCGGCAACCGGTCGGCCCGGATGCGCGACGTCCTCTCCACCATCCAGGCCGACCAGGACGCCGTGATCCGGGCAGGGTCCCGCGGCGCCCTCGTCGTCGACGGCGGCCCCGGTACGGGCAAGACCGTCGTCGCGCTGCACCGCGCGGCCCACCTCCTCTACTCCGACCCGCGCCTCGGCCACCGCCGCGGCGGCGTCCTGTTCGTCGGCCCGCACCAGCCCTACCTGGCCTACGTCGCCGACGTACTGCCCAGCCTCGGCGAGGAGGGCGTGCAGACCTGCACCCTGCGCGACCTCGTGGCGGAGGGTGCCGGGGCGGCGGAGGAGAGCGACCCGGCCGTGGCCCTGCTCAAGTCCTCCGCGGACCTGGTGAAGGCGGTCGACGCGGCTGTCCGCGTCTACGAGGAGCCGCCCACCCGCGGGATGACGGTCTCCAGCCACTGGTCCGACGTCTGGCTGAGCGCCGAGGACTGGGCGGCCGCTTTCGAGGCGGTGGAACCGGGGACCCCGCACAACGAGGCCCGCGACCAGATCCGAGAGGAGCTGCTCGCCATCCTCATGGACAAGCACGAGGACGGCGGCGAGGGCCACGACGTCCCGCCCGAGCTGCTCCGGCGGTCCCTGCTGCAGGACCGGGAACTGGTCCGGACCCTCAACCGGGCATGGCCGATGCTGGAGGCCACCGACCTCGTCGGGGACCTGTGGTCGGTGCCCGCCTACCTGCGCAAGTGCGCCCCCTGGCTGGGCCCCGACGACGTGAGCAGGCTGCAGCGGGCGGACGCCCGGGCCTGGACGGTGTCCGACCTGCCGCTCCTGGACGCCGCCCGGCAGCGGCTCGGCGACGCGGAGGCCTCCGTCCGCAGGCGCCGGCACGAGGCCGCCGTCTCCGCCGAGCGCGCCCGCAGGGCCGATGCCATCGACAGCCTGCTGCAGAACGTCGTGATCGACGAGAGCGAGGGCGCGATGGGGATGCTGCACGGCCGCGACCTGCAGGACACCCTGATCGACGAGAGCGGGCTGCCCGGTGCCGAACCGGACCTCCTGGCCGGCCCGTTCGCCCACGTCATCGTGGACGAGGCCCAGGAACTGACCGACGCCGAATGGCAGATGCTGCTGGCCCGCTGCCCGTCGCGGAGCTTCACGATCGTCGGCGACCGGGCCCAGGCACGGCACGGGTTCACGGAGTCCTGGACGCAGCGGCTCGAACGCGTCGGCCTCGACCGGATCACGGTTGCTTCGCTGAGCATCAACTACCGCACCCCGGAAGAGGTCATGGCGGTGGCCGAACCGGCCATCCGGGCCGCGCTGCCCGACGCCAACGTCCCTACGTCCATCCGCAGCAGCGGCATTCCGGTCGTCCACGGGGCCGCCACCGACCTGGAGGCGGTCCTGGACGGCTGGCTCGCCGCGCACTCCGACGGGATCGCCTGCGTCATCGGCGATCCCGCGTTCCGACCGACGTCCCGCGTCCGGTCGCTGACGCCGACGCTGGCGAAGGGGCTGGAGTTCGACCTGGTCGTCCTCGTCGACCCGGGCCGGTTCGGCGAGGGCGTGGAAGGAGCCGTCGACCGCTATGTCGCGATGACCCGCGCGACCCGGCAGCTCGTCGTCCTGACGAGCCCATGACCGCCTGCGGCGGTCGGGGGTGGACGGCGAGCGTCCGTGACTGCCGCTGGACGAGCACCTTCCGCACCCAGCGGCGGCTGGCGGGCCGTGCGCGGAGCCGGCGGGTGCTGCTGATCGGCGACGCCGCCCACGTGTGCAGCCCGATCGGCGGGCAGGGCCTCAACCTCGGGCCCCGGGACGCCGTGTCCCTGGCCTCGGCCCTGCCGGGGGCGGAGCCCGACGGACTCGCGGACTGGCGCCGCGGCCGCCGCGCCGACGCCCTGCGCGTCCTGGCCCGTACGGATCTCGCCACGCGCGCCTGGACCCTGCGCGCGGCGCCCGCCCGGGCGGTCCGCGACACGGCCCTGCGCGGTGCGCTCACCACGCCGGCGGGCCGCCGCCTCCTCGCCGAGGCCGCCGCCGGCCCCCGGCCCGGCTGACGATCTGCGCCCCGGTCGCGACGGCATGTCCGTCGCGCTTTCACCTGGGGTTTTACCGTCGGAAGATGCGGGTGGGTGGGGGGCGGCGGAGAATCGGCAGGGATCGGGGGGACCGGCGGCGGCGTTCGCCGCGTCAGCCGCTTCTCGTCGAGAAGGAAGGTAATCCCATGGCTTTCGGATCCGGCCGGGTACGGCGTGGGTGCACCGCCGTGTGTGCGTCCTCACTGCTGGTACTCGGGGGCGCCATAGGCGCCGGAGCGGCTGCCGCCGCTGAGCCCGCGTCTGTGACCGTGGCCGAGCGCGCGAGCGTTCCGCTGCAGGTCGACCCCAACGAGTTGCTCAAGCTCGAGAACGACGCCCGCGCCAAGGCAGGTTGCAACACGCCGCTGGCGATCGACCCCCAGGTGCAGGCCGCGGCCCAAAAGCTCGCCGACGACAACGTGGGCGTCAGCCACACGGGCTCGGACGGCTCCAGCCTCCAGGACCGGCTGAAGGCCGCCGGGGCGACGTACACCGCGTCCGCCGAGAACGTCTCCCAGGGAACGGATGCGGCGCAGGGTCACTTCGACCGGTGGATGAACTCCACCGGGGTCCACAAGGCCAACATCCTCAACTGCTCTTACAGCAAGACGGGCATCGCGGTCAACGGCGACAGGGTCGTGCAGGTGTTCACCAACTGATCGGCTCGGACGCGTCGGCACCGGATCAGCCGGCGTCGGCGTGTCCGCGTGTCCGGTGTGCCTGGTGTGTCCGTGGCGGGGTGACCGCGAGGACGGGCGGGGCGGGGGTGCTCCAGTGGTGGCCGCACGGTTCGAAGACCAGCAGGACCGGCCGTCCCGGGCGTTGGCGCCAGCAGATGCGTTCCGGCACGCCGTCGCACACCGGACAGCACGGCAACGGGCCGGGCTCCGGCGGGCACTCGGGGGCAGCCGCGAGCGGCGTGACGTGCGGATCGCGCATGGAGGCTCCCTGGTCGTGCGGTTGGGCTGATCGCACTGTGCCATGCCCGGGGCCCCCACCGCACGGGCGAATCATCCAGTGTTCTGGCTGGTCAGAGGTGCGGTCACCAGGAGGATTCCGGTCCTCTTGCGGGCACTCCGTGATCAACCGCTCCCGTGTCCGGCCTCGACCAGGCCCGATTCGTACGCCGCTATCACCGCCTGGGCGCGGTCGCGGACGCCCAGTTTGCCGAAGATGCCGGTGATGTGGTTCTTGACCGTGGAGACGCTGATGTCCAGTTCCGCGGCGATCTCCGCGTTGTCCAGGCCAGAGGCCAGGAGCTGCCAGATCTCCCGCTCGCGCGGGGTCATCTCGGGCGGGACCGCTGCCGCCGCCGGGCGGACGGGCGCGGGGGTCCGTACGTAGGCGGAGAGGAGCCGGGTGAGCAGCCGGGGTGCGACGACCGCCTCGCCGCCGTGCACGGTGCGGACCGCGGCGCCGAGTTCCTCCGGGGAGACGTCCTTGGGGAGGAAGCCGTACGCTCCGGCGCGCAGGGCGGCGACCACGTACTCGTCCATGTCGAAGGTGCTGAGCGCCAGGACGCGGACGCCGGGGAGGATCCGCGCCAGTTCCGCGGTGGCCTGGACGCCGTCGAGGACGGGCATCCGGATGTCCATGACGACGACGTCGGGCCGCAGCTCGCCGGCGAGGGCGACGGCGCGGGCGCCGTCCTCGGCCTCGCCGACCACCTCGAACTCGGGGTCGGGGCCGAGGATCAGGGCGAGACCCCGCCGCACCAGCGGCTGGTCGTCCGCTATGAGCACACGGATCATCGGTGTTGTTCCCCTCCCTCGGCGCCCCGCCCCGCCGGCACCGGGAGGCGGGCGGCCACCCGGAATCCCCCGCCGTCGCGTGCGGCCGCCTCCAGGGTCCCGCCCTGGAGGGCTACGCGTTCGTGCATTCCCATCAGACCGTACCCGGTGCCCGCGGCGGGCCTGGCGGCCGGCAGGGGTGCACCGGCTCCGTCGTCGCACACCTCCACGGCGACCGCGTCCGGGTGGTAGGTCAGCCGTACGCGGGCGCGCGCCTGCCCGGCGTGCTTGCGGATGTTGGTGAGCGCCTCCTGCACGATGCGGAAGAGGGTGAGGCCGACGCTGGGCGGCAGCGGGCGGACGGGGCCGTCGACGGTGAACTCCGTCTCGGTGCCGGCGAGCCGTGACTCGGTGACGATCCGCTCCAGGTCCCCGGCGCCCGGCTGAGGCGCCGGAGGGGTTTCGTCCGGTTCTTCTCCGGCCCGCAGGACGTCCAGGAGTTGACGCATCTCGCGCAGGGCGATGCGGCCGGAGTCCTCCAGGGTGACGAGGGCCTCGCGGGCCGCCTCGGTGTCGTGCGCCAGGTTGGCCCGGGCGCCGCCCGCCATCAGCTGCATGGCGGTGATGTGGTGGGCGACGATGTCGTGGAGTTCCCGGGCGATCCGGCGGCGTTCCTCGGCGACGGCGCGCTCGGCCTGGAGTGCGTGGTTGGCGGCGACCTCCCGCTGCCAGCGGTTGATGACCACGGCGGCGCCCGCGACCAGGGCCGCGGCCGCGGCATTGGCGACGAGGGACCAGCCGGAGGGGACCAGCGTGCCGCCCTGGCCCGCCGAGGCCAGCGGCACGGTCAGGGCGACGGCGCCCGCGGCGACGGCGGGCCGGCTGAACCGGACCACCGAGTAGAGGGCGACGGCGAGGCCGAGCGGAAAGTGCGGCGAGACGTCCGGGATGGCGACGTTGGGCACGATCCCGAGGAGCAGCACCGCCGCGAGCACGGCGACCGGCCGGGTACGGCGGGCGAGCAGGCACATGGCGGCCGCAACGAGGGCGCAGACGGCCGAGAGGGTCAGGGGCAGGCCTTCGGACCGGGTGCCGACAGAAAAGCCCAGCAGGTCCACGGCGGCGGCCCCGATGGCCACCAGTGCGTCGTTGCGCGTCCAGCGCAGCCTGTCGGCGCCCTCGTTCATCCTTGCCGGTCCTCCCCCGCCGGCCTGCTCCCCGCCGGTGCGGGGGCGGTTCGTGCCGGTTGTTCTCGTCCCATTCTGGCAGCCCGGCCGGCCGGTGCCGCCCTCCCGTGGTCCGGTGCCGGACCAGGACCGGAGTCCTGGTCGGGGCCGGGTTCCGGACCCTGCTCCCGGGTGCGGTTCCTCCCGTACGGCGACGTCTGCGCGGCCCGCGGCTGATGGTCTGGAGACCGGCCGGGAACCCCCGGTGCACACCGCAACCTGAGGAGTCACGTGATCCGCGCCCTGACCGGGTTCTCGACGAGGAATCCGTGGAAGGTGATCGCCGTCTGGGCCGTGCTCGGCATCGCCCTGACGATCGCCGGCCAGGCGCTCGTCTTCCGCGCCACCCAGAGCAGCACCGGCGATTTCCTGCCCCCGTCCTACGACTCGGCGGCCGCGCTGAAGATCGCCGAGGAGCGGTTCGGGGTGAGGCCTGACGCCAACACGCTGACCGTGCTGGTGGCCCGGCCGGACGGTGCGCAGCTGAGCGGTGCCGACGAACGGCGCATCGACGAGGAGGCCGCGCGGCTGGGCCGCCACCGGGTCGCCATGCCCAAGCCCGAGGAGGAGACGCCGTTCGCCCAGGACCACTCGCAGACGCCGAAGGTCGCCCCGGTCATGACGGCCCCCGACCGCGGCTTCCGGCTGCTGTCCGTGGAGCTGAAGGGCAACCCGCAGGACCCCGGCGTCCACGACACCTACCGGGCCTTCCGCGAGCAGTCCCGGGCCGGGTTCACCGAGGCCGGGTTCCGGACCGGCTACACCGGCGGGCTCGCCTCCACCGTCGACGGCGTCGACGCCGAGGAGACCAGGGCGCGGGTGATCGGCGCCGCGATGCTCGGTGTGATCGTGCTGTTGCACGTGCTGGTGTTCCGCAGCGTGTTCGCCGCGCTGCTGCCGCTCGTCGTCGTGTCCATCATCGGTGGGGCCGCGACCGGCACGGTGGTCGGCGTCGCGATGCTGACCGGCATCACCCTCGACCCGTCCACCCCGCAGCTCATCAGCGTCGTCCTGGTGGGCATCGGCATCGACTACTTCCTGTTCCTGCTGTTCCGCTTCCGCGAGCAGTTGCGCCGGCGGCCCGAGCAGCCGGGGCGGGCCGCGGCGGCCGAGGTGTCCGGGCGCGTGGGTACGGCCGTGACCTCGGCGGCGCTCACCATCGTCGCGGCGTTCGCCACGCTCGGGGTGGCCTCCTTCGGGCAGTTCCGGGTGCTCGGTCCGGCCATCGCCGTGTCCGTGCTGGTGATGCTGCTCGGCAGCCTCACCTTCATGCCGGCGCTGCTGGCGGTCACCGGTCGGAAGATGTTCTGGCCGTCGCGGGCCCACCGGCGCGAGCCCCGCGGCGGCTCGGCCGCCCGGCTCGGGACGTGGCTGGTCCGGCGTCCCCTCACGGCGGCCCTCGCCTCCGTGGCACTGCTGGGCGCACTCGCCGCGGGCATGGCCGGCATGCGGATGGACTACGGGTCGGGCGGCGCCGGCGGTGAGCGGACGGCCGCGGCGGCCACCGCGGCCGAGATCTCCCGGGCCATGCCCGCCGGTGTGTCGGACCCGATCAGCGTCTACGTCACCGCGTCGGACGGCGCGCCGCTCACCACCGGCCGGGTCGACGGTCTGTCCGGGACGCTCTCCCGGCTGGAGGGGGTGGGGCAGGTCGCCCCGACGGTGCTGAGCGAGGACCGCCTGGCGGCGCGCATCGACCTGTTCCCGAACGCCGATCCGCACGGGCAGGAGGCCCGGGACCTGGCGTCGGGCGCGGTCCGCGACGCGGTCTCCGCGCACCGGCCGGACGGTACCGAGGCCCATGTGGGCGGTACCGCGGCGGTGTTCGCGGACGTGGCGACGGCCGTGGACGAGGACCTGCGGCTGGTGTTCCCGGTCGCGGCGGCCCTGATCGCGCTCATTCTCTTCCTGCTCCTGCGCAGCCTGCTCGCCCCGCTGATCCTGATGCTCGCGGTGGGCCTGGGGTTCGCCGCCACGCTGGGTGCCGCGGCGCTCGTCTTCCAGCACGGGCTGGACCAGCCGGGCGTGGCCTTCACGCTGCCGCTGGTGCTGTTCCTGTTCGTGGTCGCGCTGGGCACCGACTACAACATCCTCGTGACCGACCGGATCCGGGAGGAGATGGAACGGCCCGGTCCGGCCCGGGAAGCCGTGGCGCGGGCGGTACGGCACACCGCGCCGGCCGTGGCGACGGCCGGGGTGGTGCTGGCCGCCTCCTTCGGCAGCCTCGCGGTCAACCCGGTCGCGGCCACGCAGCAGATCGGCTTCGCCACGGGGCTCGGGATCCTACTGTCCGCCTTCGTCCTGTCGATCGTCCTGGTACCGGCGTGCGCGGTGCTGCTGGGCCGGTCCCTGTGGTGGCCCGCGAAGCCGCGGCCGGCGGCGCCGCAGCCCGGTACCGGCACCGGGACGGAGGCACCGGAGCGCGTGCTGGTTCCCTGAGCAGGGCCCCGTACACGCGCAGGCGCCGGGCGCGCGGATTCCCGTACGGGATCCGCGGGCACGGCGCCTGCGGCGCTTCCTCCGGTGTGCCGCGTGTCAGGACAGCGCGGCGACCTCGGGGTGGTCCTTCAGCCAGACGCGGACCGCCTGCTGCTCCTTGCCCTTGCCGGTCTGCTGGATCTGCGCCTCCAGGCCGGTGAGCTGCTCCTCGGTGAGCTTGAAGGAGCGCAGCCAGGCGGCCACTTCGGGCTCGTCGGCGGCGAAGCCCTTGCGGGCCAGGGTGTGGATGCCGTCGCCCTTGCCCCAGACTGCCTTCGGGTCCTCCAGCTTGGTCAGCTCGTACGAGGAGTACGCCCAGTGCGGCGACCACAGGACGGTGACCACCGGCTCCTTCTTGTCGTAGGCGCGCTTGAGCTCGGCGAGCATGCCGGGGGTGGAGCCGTCGACGACCTGGTACTCGCCCTCCAGCCCGTACTCCTTCATGACCTTGTCCTTCAGCAGGGCCATGGCGCCGGCGCTCGGCTCGATGCCGATGATGCGGCCCTTGAACTGCCCGGACTTGCCCTTGAGGTCGGCGAGGGAGCGGACGTCCTTCATGTACGAGGGCACGGCGAGCTCGATGGAGGTCGGGCCGTACCAGGAGCCGAGGTCCTCCAGCTTGTTGCCGTACTTCTCCCAGTACTGGGCGTGGGTGACGGGCAGCCAGGCGTCGGTCTGGAAGTCGAGGCCGCCGCCGGCCAGGCCGGTGTAGAGCGCGCCGGCCTCCAGCTGCCGGGTGTCGACCTTGAAGCCGCGCCGTTCCAGGAGCTCCTTCCAGAGGAAGGTGGAGGCGATGCCCTCGTCCCACGGGATGTAGCCGATGGAGACGGTGCGGCCCTTGCCGATGTTCTCGGCGCCCTCCGGTCCCTCCTCGCGGCCGGAGCCGCCGAAGGTGCTCAGGCCGCCCGCGACCAGGGCCAGTACGACGGCTCCGGTGACGGCGTAGGCGGGCTGGGGGCGGTGGTTCCACACGCGGGCGGCGCCGGTGGCGGCCGACCGGGCCCTGGCGAGGGAGCGCCGGCCCAGCGGGGAGACCTGGCGGCCGAGGGCCCCGGTCATCCGGTCGAGGTACATGGCGAGGATGACGATGGAGAGGCCGGCCTCGAAGCCGAGGCCGATGTCGACGTTGCCGATGGCCCGGTAGACGGCGCCGCCGAGTCCGCCGCCGCCGACCATGCCGGCGATGACGACCATCGACAGGCCGAGCATGATGACCTGGTTGACGCCCGCCATGAGGGTGGGCAGGGCCAGCGGCAGCTGGACGCGGACGAGGGTGTCGCGCGGGGTGGTGCCGAACGCTTCGGCGGCCTCGACCAGTTCGGCGTCGACCTGGCGGATGCCGAGTTCGGTCATCCGTACGCCCGGCGGCAGCGAGAAGACGATGGTCGCGATGATGCCGGGCACGACGCCCACCCCGAAGAAGATGATGCCGGGGATGAGGTAGACCATGGCCGGCATGGTCTGCATGAAGTCGAGGACCGGCTTCATGACGGCGCTGACCCGGTCGGACCGGGCCGCCCAGATGCCGAGCGGGATCGCGAACACCAGGGTGACGAGGGTGGCGACCAGGACCAGCGACAGCGTGGACATGGCGTCGGACCAGAGTCCGACGGAGTCGACGAGTGCGAAACCGGCGAAGGCGAGCCCGCCCGCGAGCAGGCCGCGCAGCCACCAGGCGGCGATGGCGAGGATGCCCGCGAACAGCAGCGGGGCGGGCGCGGAGAGGACGGCGACGAGGCCGTCGTAGAGGCCCGTGACGAGTGCGCTGATGGCGTCGAACAGCCAGGACAGCCGGCTCTGGAGGAAGTCGACTCCGCTGTCGACCCAGGCGCCGAGGGGAATGCGGGGCATCAGGCGGCCACCTCCGAGCAGCGCACCGGGGCCCGCTGCTCGTCACCGATGAAGGCGACGAGGCGGTCCTGCGGTACGGAGCCGACGACGGCGCCGTCGGTGCCGGTGACCGCGACCGGGTGCGGGACGCGCGCGCTGACGGCGCACAGGTCGGCGAGCGGGGTGTCGGCGCTGACGGTGGGGCAGCCGCAGGTGCCGGCGTGGGGGCGGGCCGGTCCGGTCGTCGTCATCACCGCGTCGGCGGTCAGCACCCGGGAGCGGTCGACGTCCTGGACGAAGGAGGCGACGTAGTCGTCGGCGGGGCGGGTGAGGATGTCCTCGGCCGTGCCCTGCTGGACGACGCGGCCGTCGCGCATGACGGCGATGCCGTCGCCGAGGCGCATCGCCTCGTTGAGGTCGTGGGTGATGAAGACGATGGTCTTCTTCAGGGTGCGCTGGAGTTCGAGGAGCTGGTCCTGCATGTCGCGGCGGATCAGCGGGTCCAGGGCGCTGAAGGACTCGTCCATCAGCAGGAGGTCGGCGTCGGTGGCCAGGGCGCGGGCGAGACCGACTCTCTGCTGCATGCCGCCGGAGAGCTCGTCGGGCCAGGCCATCTCCCAGCCTTCGAGCCCGCACAGGGCGAGGGCCTCGGCGGCCCGGCGCTCGCGGTCGGCGCGGGGCACGCCCTGCACCTCCAGCCCGTAGCCGGCGTTCTCCAGAACGTTGCGGTGCGGGAAGAGGGCGAAGTGCTGGAAGACCATGGAGATCTTCGTGGACCGTACGCGGCGCAGCTCGCGCGCGCCGAGCGCGGTGAGGTCCTGGCCGTCGAAGAGGATGCGTCCCGCGGTGGGCTCGAGCAGGCCGTTCAGCATGCGCAGCAGGGTGGACTTGCCGGAACCCGACAGCCCCATGACGACGAAGATCTGGCCGGGCTCGACGTCGAAGGAGACGTCGATGACCGCGGCCGTCGCTCCGTCGGCACGCAGCTCGGCGCGGTCGCTGCCGCCTTCGAGTGCGCGCACGGCGTCGTCGGGCCGGTCTCCGAACACCTTGTAGACGTGCTCGGCCTGGAGCGTGGACACATACACCTCGCGGTTCGTACCGGGTACGGCGCGCGGGTCGGGCCGGCGCGGCCGTGGAGCGGGACGGGATCCGCCCGCATGCGCCCCGCCCTCCGGCACGAGGTGCCGGAGGACGGGGTTCCGCTCCAGCTGCGCCGATGCCCGGCATTCACTACGGCAAACGCGTACGTGATCCACCTCACGCGCGGCCTCACGGGCGGGTCGTGGCTACAGGACGCGGAAGCCGGCCACGGCGGGGTGACGGCGGTCACGATGGAACGTCAGGTGGTCCCAGGTGGGGAAGGCCAGGTCGGTCACGGCGACGAGCAGGCCGGAGGGGGCGTGCACGGTGCGGCGCACGGTCAGGCCGCAGGCGGGGGCGGACGCCGGGGCGGCGGCCGGCGGGTGGATGGTGCGGGTCATGGTGATGGTCTCGGCGACCCGGCCGCCCGCCGCGGCCCGCTCCAGCCAGCCCTGGAGGGAGGCCAGGTCCTGGTCGGTGGAGTGCCCCGCCCGGTTGCGGCAGACGGCCAGCTCGGGGGTGCGCGCGACGACGTCCGGGTTGAAGTGGGTGACGGCGTGCCGGAGGGTCTCCCCCGCCCGGCCCCGCTCGCGGTGGTGATGGACGAGGGTGCGATCCCCGCCCGACATGCCCAGCGGCGCCGCGAGGGAGGGCGGGACGCTGACCACCGTGACCCAGCTCCGGGTGAGGCCGGGCGCAAGGGACGCGGGCCCGAAAGCCACCGGGTCGGGCGCGGTGGGGACGACCTCGGCAGTGACGGCGGGGCGGGAGCCGCGGCGCCCGGTCACCACCAGGCCGTCCTCGCGCAGGTATTGCAGGGCGGCCCTGATGGTCTGCCGGTTGACCTGGTAGCGGGCGGCGAGGCTGCGCTCGGACGGCAGTCTTCCGCCGGGGGTGTGCGCGGCGCGGTCGAGATCGCGGCGCAGCGCTGCGGCGATCCGCTGGTACTTGGGCATGGCGGCCGGGCCGCCGCCCCGCGAAGGGGAGGGCATGGCTTCTCCTCTGACGGGTGGTCAAGGACTGCGCGGTGCCCGACCAACCTAGCATTGGTCTATACCTTTGAGTGAGAGGGGATCGGGCCCTGCCACCACCTTGGCCGGTTCCGGACCCCGGGCCGGGCGGGCGAGCCGCCGGTCAGTCGCGGTAGACGAGGACGAAGTCCCCGTAGGGGTGGGTGCCGTGCCGGTCCGCCGTCTCGTCGAGGGCGCCGCGCAGGGCGCGCAGGTGGTCCGTGGTGAGCTGGAGCGGCGGCTCGTCCGGCTGGTGCGTGGTGCCGCGGGGGTAGTCCTCGCCGGGCGTCGTGGTCATCTCGATGTGGCAGCCGAGGACATGGCGGACCGGGTGGACGGTGCAGAAGTCCAGCAGCCGGTCGACGGTGGCCGAGTAGGCCGTCCGGTCCTCGATGTAGAGCCGCCCCGGGTAGAGGGAGTCTCCGGTCAGCAGGAGGCCGGTGTGGCGGTCGTGGAAGACCAGGGCGGCCCGCTGGTGTCCGGGGCCGGGGATCAGGTCGAGGATCCGGCCGCCCAGGTCGAGCGTGCCGGTCCGGTGAGGCCAGTCGGTGAGGCCGAAAGCGGCTGTGACCTCCTCCAGCCGCGGTCCCACGACCGTGGTGAGGGGCCGGTCCGCGAACTGCCCGTCCGCCGCGACGTGGTCGCCGTGCCCGTGGGTGTGGGCGACGACCAGCGCGTACGCGGGTCTCGGATGCCGTTCCAGCCAGGCCGCGACGAGCCGGTCGACCGTTGCCCGCAGGGGGAAGTGGGCCGGGTCGGCGGACGCGCCCGTGTCGAGGAGCAGCGCCCGTTCATTGCCGAAGAGGAGGAAGAGGAACGGGGCTTCGTAGTGCACGGACTTGTTCTGCCGCAGGATCACCGTGTGTTCGGAATAGGCGTGGACCTGGATCTCCGGGGCCGGGTCGTGCTTCGGAGAGGGCCAGCCCGCGTGCCAGACGACGTCGAGACTGCCTGCGACCGGGGCGCCCCGGAGAAAGTCGATCACGCCTCCAACCTAACCCTCGCCGTCCGTCGCCGGGGAGCGGGCCGCCGGCCGGCCCGCGCGGATCGCCCGCCCGGCTCGCGCGGGCTGCGGAATCGCGGTTGGGTGGGGGGAGAAGCGTGTGCACCGATGGCGCGTTGCCCCGATGCGGCGGCATCGGCCGCCGGACCGGGCCCTCGCCGTGTCCGAGGAGAGCCCACCATGTCCGCACCAGGCCCCTCAGCCCGCCGGCGGCGCCGCGCGGCAGTCCTCACCGCGGCTCTGGCCTGCTCGGCGCTGCTCACCGGCCCCGCACCGGCCGTCTCCCACGGCACGCCCGCGGCGCCCCCACCGCCCTCACCGTCACCCTCGGTGGCCGTCCCGAAACTGGACTGGAGCCCGTGCCGGCCCGGCAGCCCCTGGGACTGCGCCACGGCCGAGGTGCCGCTCGACCACGCCGCCCCCGCCGGTCGCAGCATCGACCTGGCGGTCGTCCGCCGCCAGGCCACCGATCCGGGCCGGCGCATCGGCACCCTGTTCGTGAATCCCGGCGGGCCCGGCGGCCCCGGCACCGTACAGGTGCCGCAGAACTACGACGCCTTCCCCGAGGAGCTGCGGAAACGGTTCGACATCGTCAGCTGGGACCCGCGGGGGATCGGCAACAGCACCGCCGTGAACTGCTTCGACACCACCGAGCAGGCCCGTGACTGGGCGGCCCGCCCGCCCGGCGGCTTCCCGGTGGGCCCGCAGGAGCGCAAGGCGTGGATCGACGCGTACGAGGACCTCGGCCGCCGATGCGAGAAGCGCGATCCGGACCTGCTGCGCCACGTCTCGACCGCCGACACCGCCCGGGACCTCGACCTGCTCCGCCGGTCGGTGGGCGAAGGACGGCTGAACTACCTGGGCGTCTCCTACGGCACGATCCTCGGTGCCACCTACGCCAACCTCTTCCCCGGCAACGTCCGCGCCATGGTGCTCGACAGCAACATGGCACCCCGGGCCTGGACCGACGGCGACCGGCAGGGCGAACCCCGCAGCACGACCCTCCTGCGCATGGGCTCGGACGTCACCGCCGCGGCCACCCTGCAGCGTTTCCTGGCCCTGTGCGGATCGGCCCCCGCGACCCGCTGCCCCTTCTCGGCGGGCAGCCCCGAGGCCACCCGCGAGAAGTTCGACCGGCTGATGCAACGGCTGCGGGAACGTCCGGTCGGACCGTGGACGTACGCCAGGACGGTCGCCGACACGGTCAACAGCCTCTACATAGTCGACCCCGGCTGGACGGCCCTCGCGGGCCGGCTCCAGGAGCTGTCGCAGGGCCGGGAGCCCAAGCCCCCGGTGTACCCGCCGCCGCCCCCCGTGGACCGGCCGAACCCGTACCTGGGCGACGAACAGGCGGCCGCCGTGTGGTGCGGCGACAGCCCCAACCCGCGCGACCCGGCCGCCTACCACCGCCTGGAGGAAGAGAGCGCCCGGCGGGCCGGGGACGCCGGACGCTTCTGGACATGGGCTGCGGAGCCCTGCGCCACCTGGCCGGCCCGGGCAGCCGCCGGGTACGACGGCCCGTGGAACACCCCCACCCCCCGCCCGGTCCTGGTCATCGGAACCCGGTACGACCCCTCCACGCCCTACACCGGCGCCCAGGCCATGGCCGCCGAGCTGGCGAACGCCCGCCTGCTCACGAACGACGGGTACGGCCACACCGCGCTGTTCAACAACGGCAGCAGCTGCATCAGCGCGTACGAGAGCCGCTACTTCGTCGACGGGACGCTCCCGCCCCCCGGCACGGTCTGCGCCCCGGACCGGGTTCCCTTCTCCTGACCGACCTCTTCCAGACTAGGTCAGCAGCGGGTTCGGCAAGGGGCGGTAGCGGGCGGCCGCGCCGTCGGCGCGGGTCCAGCGCAGCAGCAGGTTGGTCTTCGCGGGCAGGGCGGGGGCGGTGAGGAGGGCGGCGATCTCGGGGAGCCCGCGCAGGGACTCGTAGCGCAGCAACTCCTCGCGCGCCGCTGGCCACAGGAGCGGTGAGGCCTCCGGACAGCGGTCGGCCAGGACCGCTGCGATTTCGGACAGGTTGTTGACCACCAGGCAGTACACCAGGCGCTCCCAGGCGTCCGCGCGCGGCAGGTCCGGCAGCAGTTTGACCCCCTCCGCGTCCCGGAAGAGGGCCTGCACCGGCATGCCCGACGCGTCGACCGCGATCACGGTGTTCTGGAGGTGGGCCTCCAGCACGACGCCGTGCCGGGCGAAGAGTTCGAGCACCGGCGGCACCACCTGGCGCAGGTACGCCCGCCACCACGCGAGAGGGTCGGTGGCGCCGGCCGGCGGGCTCCCCGGGTAGCCCTCGGCGAGCGCGGCGACCAGCAGCGGGGTGGCCCCGGGCACGGTGTGGGCGCGCAGGCCGTCGCGGACCAGGACGGCGAGCTCCTCGAACGCGAAGGCGGCGGTGCGGTAGCCGCGGTCGGCGAGCCAGGCCGCGTCCGAGCCGGTCCCGCGCAGTGCGGCGAACCCGGCCTCGACGGCCGCGTCCGTGCGGCGCAGCGCCAGCAGGTCGTGCCGCCACAGCCGGCGCACGTCGTTGGTGATCCGCACGTCGAGGCTGAACTTCACGAACAGGTCGGCCGCCGGATCCGGAACGTGGAGGGTCCGGATGGACGCGGTCGGCCAGGCCGGCCGCCGGCTCTCGCCGAGCCGCAGCAGCCGCCCGTCGGCGAAGGCCTCGCGCACCGCGGGCCGGTCGGCGACCAGGTCGAGCTGCCAGGGATGGGCGGGCAGCAGCGTGTAGCCGGCGGGGGCGCGCGGCCCGTCGAGGAGGTCGGCGAGGGAGTCGACGGCCTCGGTGACGGCCCGCCCGCCCTCCTCGACGCACTGGTCCTCGCGCAGCCCCAGGAAGACCAGCGGGAAACGGGCGTGCGCCTCGGGCGCGTACGGCAGCCAGCTCCCGGCCGGCGCCCCGCCGCGGGCCTTGGGGGCGGGGTGGTGCGGGTGGCCCATCACGAGGGACTGCTCGGAGAGTACGTACGGGTCCGCCGGGGGCTCGGCGGTGGCACGGGCGGCCAGGAGTGCGACGAGCGCGTCGCGGCTGTCGGTGATCTCGACCGGGAGTTCGTCATTGGTGGTCCCGGTGAACCGGCCCAGCTCGTCGGAGACGAGTTTGACCAGTTCGGTGTGGCTGAGCGGGTGCCAGCCGTTCGCCGTCCGCAGTTCCGGGTATACGGGCCGGCGGCCGCCGCGTACGCGGAGCAGCCGCCCGCTGCCCCGCAGCCGGTGCACGGCCGCACCGGCGGGCTCGCCCGGGCCGACGGGCTCGGCCGCCTCCCGGAGGAGGCAGTTCAGGAGCGGGGCGGCGGCGTAGGCGTCCGCGGCGGCGTTGAGGTCCACTGGTTCCATTCGGGTCCATCCGGTGGCCGGAGGTCCGCGAAGCGGAACCACCGGCCGTGATCGTCGGTATCCGCAATGATTACTTGATCATCCCGTGAAGCGACATTCGAAGTGACACTCGAAGCGACATTCCGAAGGCGGAGCCCAGCATGCCCATTCCCTCCTCCGCGGCCGAAGAAGCCGTCGCCGCCGAGCTGGCCGCCGTACGGCCCGCGCTCGGGCCCTCGTACGCCGCCTCGCTGGGCGGCGCCCGGGCGGCCGTGCTCACCCGGTTGTGGCGGGCCCTGGCCTTCGAGCCCCTGCCCTGGGTCGTGGGCCGGGAGGCGGCCCCGGGCGGTCTCGCGCTGCTGCTGGCGGGGGGCGGCCGGCTGGAGGGCCCGCCGCCGGACCCGTACGCGACGCGGCCCTACGTGGACGAGCTGCTGCTCGACGGCCGGGCCCACCGCCGTGCCGGACAGCTCGTCAGCGCCCTCGGCATCCCCCACGGGGAGGATTTCGCCGCCGAGCTGGACTCCAGTACGGCCTCCCTCGCGCTCTCCCGCTCCGGGCAGCCGCCCGCCGGGCAGGACCGGGCGGCACGGGCCACCTGGGAGTGGGAGCAGCGCGTGGTCGACGGCCATCCGTACCACCCCAACTGCCGCTCCCGGCCCGGCTTCTCGGTCGCCGAGCAGCTGGCGTACGCGCCCGAGCACCGGCCGGTGGTGGAGCTCGGCCTGGTCTCCGTACGGGCCGAGGAGTGCCTGGTCACCGGCGACTGGCCGGAGGAGATGCGCGACGCCGGTCGGATCCTGGTCCCGGTGCACCCGTGGCAGGCGGCGCACGTGCTGAAGCACGAGCGGGTGCGGACCGGTTTCGCGGCGCATCCGCTGATGGCCCTGCGGACGCTGGCGCCCACCGACGGCGGCGCGCACGTGAAGACGGCGCTGAGCGCCCGGCTGACCTCCTCCGTCCGGGACATCTCGGTCTACTCCATCGAGACGGCGGCGGCCGTGTCCGCCTTCGCCCAGGGCCTGGTCGAACGGCTCGACGGGCGGCTGCACATCACCCGCACCCTGGGCGCGGCGACCGCGCACAGCCCCGACCTCGCGGCCGTGCTGCGCGAGCCGCCCGAGGCGTACGCGGACGCCGCCGCCGGCGAGCGGGTGCTGCCGGTGGCGGCCCTGGCCTCCTGTCCGCCGGCCCGATCGGCGGCCTGGCGGGCGCAGTTCGCCCGCCTCGCGCTGTCGGTGTGCCTGCGGCTGCTGGAGCTCGGGGTGGCGCTGGAGGCACACGGGCAGAACCTCCTGGTCGTCCTCTCCCCCGCCGGCGCGCCGGTGCGGCTGGTCTACCGCGACCTCGCCGACATCCGGATCAGCCCGGCCCGGCTGCGGGCGCACGGGCTGCCGGTGCCGCCGCTGTCGGGCCGGCTGGTCACGGACGACGTGGGCGTCCTGCGCCGCAAGCTGTTCGGGTCCCTGCTGACGGGAGCGCTCGGCGCCACGGCGGGCTCGGCCGGAGCCTTCGCCGATCTGCTCGCGGAGGCGGTCGATCTGCCGGCGACCGCAGACACCGAGGCCCTGCTGACGGGCCCGCTGCCCACGAAGGCGCTCACCCTGATGCGGCTGAGCCCCGGCGTCCCGGGCGACCTGTGGGCGGAACTGCCCAATCCGCTGGCCGGAGGATGATCCGGGGCCCCGGGCGGGCTACTGTTCAGGGGCATGACAGCTTCCTCGTACCTGCACTCCGTACGGGCGTCCTACGACGCCGTCGCCGTCGACTACGCGCGGCTGCTCGGCACGGAACTGGCCGGGAAGCCGCTGGACAGAGCCATGCTGTCCGCCTTCGCCGAGTGCGTGCGCGGGGAGGAGGGCGGCGCGGGCCGGGCCGTCGCCGACCTGGGCTGCGGCCCGGGCCGGGTGACGGCGCATCTGGACGGGCTCGGCGTACGGGCCTTCGGCGTGGACCTGTCCCCGGCGATGGTGGCGGTGGCCCGCCGGACGTATCGCGGGCTGCGGTTCGAGGTGGGGTCGATGCACGCGCTGGACGTGGCCGACGGGGTGCTGGGCGGGGTCCTCGCCTGGTACTCCACCGTGCACACCCCGCCCTCGGAACTGCCCGGGGCTTTCAGGGAGTTCGCCCGCGTACTGGCGCCGGGCGGTCACGCCCTGATCGCCTTCGAGGCGGGCGACGAACGGGTCCGGCTGGAACACGCGTACGGGCATCCCGTCGACCTCGACCTGTACCGGATCCCGCCCGACCGGATCGCCGCCCTCCTGGCCGGCGCCGGCCTGACCGAGGTGGCCCGCCTCCTGCGCGAACCGACCCCCGGGGAAACCTCCCCGCAGGGCTTCCTGCTGGCCCGCAAGGCGTAGGCGGCACCTCTGCCCGAGTTTCAAGACCGGCCGGAGAGGGCCTGATCGCCCGAGAACGCGATCCCGCAGGTCTCTGTCGTGCAACAGCGCAGGCGCCAGGCAGCAGCGTCGCGATGGCCCCGTGCTCGGCCACCGCGCAGCGTGGTGTCCGCGCAGGGGTCGACGCCGGCCGGGCCGGAAGCCGCCTGCGGATCCCGTCGGTCGAGCGCCGGCGGGCCGGCTCCGTAGACTGGGGGGCATGGCATGCCGCATCAGTGAGCTGGTCCTGGACTGTGCCGAGCCCGAACGACTCGCCGAGTTCTGGAGCAAAGTCCTCGGCTACGTCGAACTCGGCCGCGAGGACGACGGGAGCATCGAGATCGGGCCGCCCGACGCCGGCTTCGGCGGACCGCAGCCCACGCTCGTCCTCAGCCCGAGCGACACCCCGCGGAGCGGAAAGCTCCGGCTGCACATCGACGTCAACGCCACCGATCGCGACCAGGACGCCGAGCTGGAGCGACTGCTCGCCCTCGGCGCCCGGCCCGTCGACATCGGCCAGGACGGCACGGAGAACTGGCATGTCCTGGCCGACCCGGAGGGCAACGAGTTCTGCCTCCTCCACCGCCGCCTCCAGCCGCTCGGCCCGCCGGCACCCTGACGCGAGCGCATGCCATCGGTGGCCTCGATGCCGGACGGCTTCCGGCCCGCCCCCTGGTGCACACGGGCATGGGCTGCGCCGCGTGCCGCTGGGCGACGAGAGTGCCGGGGAGCCGGCACGGTTCGTCGCGCGGGGGTGATCGCGGGGCTCCGGGTCACCAGCGCAGGGGGAGCTGGGTCACGCCGCGCATCAGGGTGCCCGGGAGCCAGTCGCGCGGGCCCGCGTCCGGGTCCTCGGCCAGGCCGGGGAAACGTTCCAGCAGCGAGCGGATCGCGATGCGGCCCTCCATGCGGGCGAGCGGTGCGCCGAGGCAGTAGTGGATGCCGTGACCGAACGCCAGGTGGCCCGGACCGGTGCGGCGGATGTCGAACACCTCGGGTCCGGGCCCCGGACCGGCGAAGCGCGCCGGATCCCGGTCGGCGGCGGCCAGCGCGACCATCACGGAGGACCCGGTCGTGATGGGGACGCCGCCCAGCTCCAGATCGGTGTCGGCGAAGCGGTACGTGGCGTGCTGCACCGGGCCGTCGTAGCGCAGCATCTCCTCCACCGCGCCGTCGATCAGCCCGTCCGGGTCGGCGCGCAGCGCGGCGAGCTGGCCGGGATGGTCGAGCAGGGCCCGTACCCCGTTGCCGATCAGGTTGACGGTGGTCTCGTGGCCCGCGACCAGCAGTAGGAAGGCCATGCCGATCAACTCGTCCGGGGAGAGCTGGTCACCGTCCTCGTCGCGGGTCCGGATCAGGGCGCTGAGCAGGTCGTCGCCCGGCTCCTGGGCCTTGGCGGCGACGAGTTCGGAGAGGTACGCGGTCATGTCCTCCAGGACACGGGGGTCCGCGCCGACGCCGTCGAGCGGGGCGACGATCTCGCCCGACCAGTAGCGGAAGCGGGCCCGGTCCAGGTTGGGGACGCCCAGCAGCTCGCAGATGAGGGTCATCGGCAGCGGTACGGCGAACGACCGGATCAGGTCGGCGCGGCGACCGGGCAGCGCCTCCATCGCGTCCAGCAGTCCGTCGGTGATCTGCTGGACCCGGGGCCGCAGGGACTCCACCCTGCGGGTGGTGAACTCGCGGGCCACCAGGCGCCGCAGCCGGGTGTGGTGCGGCGGGTCCGTGTCCAGCATGTTGGTGGCGACAGCGTGGACCTGCGCGACCTCGAACAGCTCCGATCCGAGCCAGTTCTTCGACAGGGCGGGGTGGCTGAGGGCCTCTCTCGCCTCCTGGTGGCCGACGACCAGCCAGGCGCGTTCGCCGCCCAGCACCAGCCGATGGACGGGGCCGGTCGCGCGCAGGGCCTCGTAGAAGGGGTACGGGTCGGCGTTGAACTCTTCGGCGTGCGCGGTGAGATCCACAAGACTCATGGAGGCAGCGTACGGCGGCCGGTTCGCCGGGCGAGGGATGGTCGCAAGGATTCCACGAGGGCGACCCGGTCTGCACATATGACGAGTCGAACCGTTTCCGCGATGAGCCGTTCGGGGGTCAACGCGGTGCGTGTGGGACCCGCCTGCACCGGGATCCGGACGGACGGTGGCAGGAAGGAGGTATGAGCCTCCATCGGCGCCAGGTACTCGGCGGTGCTGCCGCGGCCGTCCTCGCCACCGTCGGCGCCGCGGCCCGGGGCCCGGACTACGGCGCTCTGGGCCGCGGCATCGACGGGCGGCTGGTGCTTCCCGGGGACCGCGACTACCCCGAGGCCCGGCGCCTGTTCCAGCCCCGCTACGACGCCGTCGCGCCGGCCGCGGTCGCCTATCCCGCGCACGCCGGGGACGTCGCCGTCTGCCTGGACTTCGCCCGCCGGGCGGGCGTGCCCGTGGTGCCGCGCGGCGGCGGACACAGTTATGCCGGCTGGTCCACCCGTACCGGCGCCCTGGTCGTCGACACCGCGGCGATGGCCTCGGTGACGGTCGAGGGGGACGGCGTACGGATCGGCGCGGGCGCCCGGCTCGGCGATGTGCACGCGGCCCTCGCCGCGCGGGGCCTGTCCGTCCCGGCCGGGCTGTGCCCCTCCGTCGGCATCGCCGGGCTCACGCTCGGCGGCGGGCTCGGCCTGGCCTCGCGGGCGTACGGCACCACCGCCGACCGGCTGACCGGGGCGCGGGTGGTCACCGCCGACGGGACCGTCCGCGAGGTCTCGGCGGAACGGGACGCGGATCCGGACCTGTTCTGGGCCCTGCGCGGCGGTGGCGGCGGCAACTTCGGCGTGGTGAGCGAGTTCCGCTTCCGGACGCACCGGGCCGGCGACTGCGCCTTCGCGGAACTCCACTGGCCGGCCGGCGGTTCCGCGGACGTCCTGCGCGGCTGGCAGCGCTGGCTGGCCGGCCTGCCGGACCCGTTCTGGAGCCAGGTGGAGTTCACCGTCGAGGCCGGGTCCGGCTCCCGGAGCGGTTCCGGGTCCGGGTCCGGGTCGGGCGACGCGGCCGCCGCGGTGCCCTCGGTCCGGGTGGTGTGCCTCGACGGACGAACGGAACTGGAACGGCAGTTGACCCGGCTTGCCGACCTGGTGGGCGCAGCGCCGCGGGACAGCTGGACCGTCGTGCGCAGCCACGGGGACACCTTGCGGGCCATGTCCGGGTGCCTGGACCTGAGCGCCGCGGAGTGCCGGCTGCCCGGCACCCTGCCCGGCCGGGACCCGCGGGGGCGGCTCGGCAGGGACTCGTACGCCGCGCGCTCCGACTTCTGGGCCGGAGCGGGACTGCCGGACGCGGCGATCGGCGCGGTCCTGGACGCGGTCCGCCGCTACGGGGCCGAAGCTCCCCGGGGCGGGCTCGGCGTGGTGCAGTTCGACGGGGTCTGCGGCGGCGCCGTGAACCGGGTCGCGGTCGGCGACACCGCCTTCGCGCACCGCGACAGCGCCTTCCTCGCCCAGTACCTCGTCTACTGGCCCGAATCCGCGCCGGACTCCGACGTGGCCCGGCACAAGGCCTGGCTCGACGGGCTGTGGCGGAACCTGCGTCCGTGGGCGAGCGGCCGCGCCTACCAGAACTACATCGACCCGAAGCTCAGCGGCTGGCGCGAGGCCTACTACGGCCCGAACCTCGCCCGGCTGGAGGAGGTCCGGCGTACCCACGATCCGGACCGGCTCTTCCGTTTCCCCCAGGCCGTTTAGGGAGTGTTCGGCATGCGACGTACGTTGACGGTGGCCGCGGCGGCGGCCGCGCTGCTGGTGTCCGCGGGGCCGCTGCCCGTGGCCGAGGCGGGGGGCGCCGCTGCAGTGGCCGCGGGCCGCTGGGGCGTGGCCGAGGCGGAGTCCTTCTGGACGCCCGAGCGGATGGCATCGGCCCGCCCCCTGCCGCCCGGCCCCCCGGAGCCGGCCACGGCCCCGCAGGTCCCCGTCGCGCCACAGCCGCCCGAGACGCCCGTTCGGATTCCACCGGCCCCGTCGGCAACCCCGTCCCCGTCCCCCACCCCCACCGTGACCACGACCGAGCCGACGCCGACGCCGACGCCGACACCGACACCGACACCGACACCGGTCACCCTCCCAGCCCCCGGCCCCGCACCCGCACCCCCCGTGCGTCCGGCCCTCCCCCGGGTCCCTGCCGCCGGCCCCGGCGTCGGGCAGGACTTCGGCGGTCTCCCGGTCGTCGGCCGGATGTTCCTCGTCAAGGGCGGCGGCTCCTACTTCTGCACCGCAAGCGTCGTCGCCTCCCCCGGCCGCAACCTGGTGATCAGCGCCGCGCACTGCCTGCTCGGTTCCGACACCCGGCAGGTGGCCTTCGTACCGCAGTACACGCGCGCCGAACCGCGGCCGTTCGGCATGTTCCCGGTCGTGCGGACGGCGGCCGGACGCTCCAAGATCTGGATCGACCAGCGCTACCGGACCCAGGGCGTCAACCGCGCGGCCGCCCTCGACGTGGCCTTCGCCCAGGTGGGGCCCGGCCCGAAGGGGCGGCGGGTACAGGATGTGGTCGGCGGCAACCGGCTGGTCACCGGCGCCGGTTACGCGCACGCGCGGGCCACGCTGATCGGTCACCCCTCCACCGCTGCCCGGCCGCGCCTGTGCGTGAACCGGACGACGAAGTACACCAGCGGCGACGCCCGGATCCCGGGCTCGTTCCTGCGCATCGCCTGCACCGGCTACCCGGGCGGCACCAGCGGCGGCCCGTTCCTGCTGCGCCTCGACGGCCGCACCGGGACCGGCGACGTGGTGGGTGTGATCGGCGGCTGGAAGACGGGCGGGGACAAGCCCGACGTGTCATACAGCTCGTACTTCGGGGCGGACATCAGGAAGTTGTACGAGAAGGCGGTTGCCGGGGCGAAGGCGTCGTAAGGGCCCGCACCCACCGCGTCCGGCGCGGGTTGCCGACCGTACGCGGGGTCGACGGCAGCCCGTCGCCGGCCAGCAGCTCGGCGGGCGCGAGGCCGAGCCTGCGGCGCAGGTCGGCCAGGGCCGCGTGGACGGGCGCCAGGACCACCTCGGCGCCCGGGGCGGCGGACGCGAGGGCGTACGCGGTGGTCTCGATCGCCTCGGCGGCGTCCTCGGCCGCCGTCCGGCTCCACCCGCCGGGCGCTCCGGGCCCCCAGGGCGCGACGGTGTCGTAGAGGTGGCAGGCGGCATCGGCCGCGGCGTCGGCCCGTTCCCCGACGCCCGGCGCCGCGATGGTCGGCAGTTCCATGCCGCTTCAACGAGCCGGTCCCGCCCGGGGGTACGAGGCGTTGATGCGCTTCGTACTTCGGCCCACCCAGGGGGCTCCGCCGTTCACGCGCCGGGAACGGCCCGGTCAGGAGGCGACCGTTTGCAGCCAGAGGGGCAGCAGTACCAGCGACACGAGCGAGGTCTTGATCACGACCGCGGCGGAGAGGCCGACGCCCACGTCGTAGCGCTGGGCGAAGATGAACAGGTTCTGCGGGGTCGGCATCGCGGCGATCAGCACCAGGTACGCCAGCCAGTCGCCCCGCACCCCGAAGAGCAGCCCGCACACCGCCCACGTCAGCAGCGGGAACGCCAGGCACTTGAAGGCGATCAGGGCCAGCTCCTCGCGCGTGGTGCCCCGCAGGTGGAGGCCGACGCCGCCGAGGTGGAGGCCGAGGGCGAACAGGGCCACCGGCGAGGCGCTGTTCCCGACGAAGGCGGCTCCGTCGAGGACCACGGCCGGGACCCGCACCGAGAGCAGGTTGAGCAGGATGCCCCCGTTGCAGGCCAGGACCAGCGGGGTGGCGAGCGAGGCGCCGACGGCCCGGGACAGGCGCCGGCCCGGGCCGCCCCCGTCCGCGCCGGCGCGGCCCAGCTCCATGAGGGCGATGACGACGAGGGAGAGCACGCAGACCTGGAAGAGCAGGATCGGGAAGATCGGCGCGGCCGTCCCGAAGACGGTGATGAACACGGGGACGGCGAAATAGGCGGTGTTCACCTGCACTCCGGCCATCACGCGCAGGGCCACGTCGCGGGGCTCCCGCAGGCCGCGCGCGACCGCCGCCACGGCCACGGCCGCCACGGCGACCGCCGCCGCCGCCGCGTATCCGCCTATCGCCCGCCAGTTGAACAGGGCGGCGAGATCGCTCGCGTAGATGTTGCCGAACAGGTAGCACGGCACGGCGAAGAGGAAGGCGTAGTCGGAGAAGACCTTGGAGGCCTCGGCCGGAACAACCTTGCGGCGTGCGAGGAGGACACCGCCGCCGAAGGCCAGCAGCACCGGCACGAGTTTCTCCAGCGCGGCCGCCCCGCCCATGCGAACATCTCCCCCATGATCGACTGGTCTGCAGCCTACCCCTGCCGCCTTGCGGGGCCGGCGGAGCTTAGGGTGGTGCGATCATGAGCGACAGAGCCCGGACACGGACCGGAGGGCGTACCCCGGCAGGGGCGCCCGCCCGCACCGCCGCAGCCCGTGGGCCCGGCGCCCCGGCCCAGCTCGCCGCGGCCCTGCGCACGCCCGCCGCGGCGGCGCAGCCGCTGTTCGCGCAGGCTCCCAAGGCCTGGCAGCGAGCGCTTCCGTACGTCGTGGTCGGCATCTTCGTGGTCTCGCTGCTGCCGACGACCATCGCGGTGCTGACCAACGACTACGGGTTGGACGGCGGTTGGTCGGGGGCGCTCGGGGTGGCGCAGACCGTACCGCTGCTCCTCGCGGTGACCCGGCCGCTGCCCGCGTGGCTGCTCGTCCTGGCGGCGGACACCGTCGGTGCGGTGCTGCTGGCCCAAACCGACAAGGTGGCCGGCCACCCCTGGCCGTGGACGCCGATGGCCGTCGTCGGCTACCTGGTGCTGATGGCCTGCCTGGGGCTGCGCGAGTCCATCCGGAACCTGGTCGGGGTATGGCTGGTGACCGGCGCCCTCGGTGCGGTGCTGGGCTTCTTCCAGCCCCGGGACACCGCGAACACCGCCGCGCTGCTCTTCGTCCTCAGCGGCATACTGCTGGCTCTGACGGGTGCGCTGCGCGGTCTGGGCGACGCGCGCCAGCGGATCGCCGAGCAGGAGAGCATCAGTGAGGCCGAGCGTTCGCGGCGCACCCTGCTGGAGGAACGCGCCCGGATCGCACGCGAGTTGCACGACGTCGTCGCCCACCACATGTCGGTGATCACCGTGCAGGCCGACTCGGCGCCCTACCGGCTGCCGGGCATGCCCGAGCCGGTGCAGCGGGAGTTCGCGGCGATCGCGGCCAGTGCGCGGGAGTCCCTCGGCGAGATGCGGCGGCTGCTGACCGTACTGCGTGCCGCCGACGGGGCGGGTGGCGCGGGCGGCCCGAGCGGGGGCGACACCGACGGGGCCCGGGCTCCGCAGCCGGGGATCGGCCGGCTCCAGCAGCTGGTGGAGGCGACCGTACGGGCGGGCCAGCCGGTGGAGCTGTCGCTGGCGGCCGGTGCGGCGCAGGCCGCCCCGCCCGCGGTGGACCTGTCGGCGTACCGGATCGTGCAGGAGGCCCTCGCCAACGTGGTGCGGCACGCGCCGGGCGCCCCCACCCGGGTCTCGGTCACGGTCGACGACGACGAGGTGCTCGTGCTCGTCGTCAACGGTCCGGCGGCCCGGGACGCGGTGGTGGAGCCGGAGGGGCCGGGCACGGGGCACGGCCTCGTGGGGATGCGGGAGCGCGTACGGTTGACCGGCGGGACGCTGGACACCGGGCCGCTGCCCGACGGGGGCTTCCGGGTCGCCGCCCGCCTGCCGATCCGCGCCGGTGACGGGACCGCCCGCACGCACGCGGCTCACGAAGCGAACGACACCAACGAGGAGCGCAGTTGACCATCCGCGTGGTCATCGTCGACGACCAGGCCATGGTGCGGGCGGGGTTCGCCGCGCTGCTGTCCGCGCAGGCCGACATCGACGTGGTGGGCGAGGCCCCGGACGGGCGCCAGGGGGTGCAGGTGTCCCGCTCCACGCACCCCGACGTGGTGCTGATGGACGTGCGGATGCCGGAGATGGACGGGCTGACGGCGGCCCGGGAGATCCTCGACCCGCCGCCCGGGGTCGTGCACCGGCCCAGGGTGCTCATGCTGACCACCTTCGACATCGACGACTACGTGTACGAGGCGCTGCGCGCCGGGGCCTCCGGTTTCCTGCTGAAGGACGCCCCGCCCGCCGACCTGATCGCGGCGGTACGGATCGTCGCCTCGGGCGAGGCGCTGCTGGCACCCTCGGTGACGCGGCGGCTGATCGCGGACTTCGTCCAGCAGCGGCCGGCGCCGCGCAAGGACCCGGCGCTGCGGCTGAACGGTCTGACCCCGCGCGAGACCGAGGTGCTGGAGCTGATCGCGCGCGGGCTGTCGAACCAGGAGATCGCCGGTCACCTGATCCTGGCGGAGCAGACGGTGAAGACGCACATTGGGCGGGTGCTGGCCAAGCTCGACCTGCGGGACCGGGCCCAGGCCGTGATCTTCGCCTACGAGGCGGGCCTGGTGCGCCCCGGCGACTCGGCCTGACCCGAGGAGCCGGACCGCAGGCCGCGGCCGTCTCCTCCACCCCCTACCGGGGTATGACATCCGACTTGGCTCCACGGTCCGACGCACGTGGTGGTGCCGCCTCCCTACCTTCCCCCTCGTCACGAGGAGAGGAGAAGGGGCATGCGCCGCTTCGGAAGGACGCTGGTCACGGCCGCGCTGGCGGTGGCCGTCGTCGGGGGGACCGCCGGTTGGGCTTCGGGCGACAGCCAGTCGGCGGTCACCGGGCCGCCGCCGGGCAGCGCCGCCTGGCGGGCCGACACGGCGTACGGCGGGGCGCTGCCCGATCCCGCGACGGCGACGCCGCAGGAGGTGGCCCGGTTCTTCGCCGGGCTGGACGATACGGCGCGCGCGGCGCTCGTACGGTCCCACCCGCTGGTGGTGGGCAACCTGGACGGGGCGCCGCTCCCCCTGCGGTACGAGGCCAACCGGCTCGCCGTCGCCGCCGCGGGTGACGCGCGGTACGCGTCCCTGGCCGCGCCCGGCCGGCGGATCCTGGCCTTCGACCCGCGCGGCAGGGGCCAGGTCGCCGAGGTCTTCGGGGACCTGGAGCACGCCGCGCACGTGGCGGTGATCGTGCCCGGCTCCGACAACGACGCCGCCTCCTACGACGCCCGGCGGGCACCGCACACCGGTCCGGCGGGAATGGCCCGGGCACTGCGCACGGCGACCGGAACGCCTGCGGCCGAAGGTTCCGTGGCCGAAGGTTCGGTGGCCGGCGGATCCGTGGCCGACCGGTCCGTGGCCGTCATCGCGTGGACCGGGTACACGACCCCGGTCGGCGTCGGCCTCGACGCGGCCGACGGACGGCTGGCCGCGGCCGGGGCGAACCGGCTGGCCCGCTTCACCGCGGGTCTCGACGCGGTCGGCGCACCCGACCCGGTGCTGTTCTGCCACAGCTACGGCTCGGTGGTGTGCGGACTGGCGGCCCGGCACACCGACGCCACCGACGTCGTGGCCCTCGGGTCCCCCGGCATGCGGGCGGACACCGCCGACGCCCTGCACACCGGCGCGCGCGTGTGGGCGGCCCGGGGCCCCTCGGACTGGATCGCGGACGTTCCGAACGTCCGCCTCGCCGGCATCGGCCACGGCGCCGACCCCACCTCCGCGGCCTTCGGCGCGCGCCGGGTGCCCGCCGCCGACGTACGGGGCCACGCGGGCTACTTCACGCCCGGTACGCAGTCCCTCGCGGCGTTCGCCGCGATCGCGAAGGGAGAGGCCCGGTGAGCGCCTCCACCCTGTCGGCACCGCTGCGCAGGACCGCCGAGCGGATCGACCGTCGGACCCCGGCCCACCGCGACCGTGCGGTCGACGGGCTGCGCGCCCTGGCGCTGCTGGCCGTGCCGACCGGCCACTGGCTGCTCGGCGGTTTCACGCTCGACGCCGACGGCGCTCTGCACAACGCCAGTCCCCTGTCGGCTTTCGGCGCCCTGGCGCCGGCGAGCTGGGTGCTCCAGATGCTGGGCATCTTCTTCCTCGTCGGCGGCTACGCCTCGGCGCTGTCCTACCGGCGGCGGTCCGGGTCGGCAGGTGCCTGGCTGAAGGGCCGGATCGTACGCCTGGGCCGGCCCGTGCTCGGGGTGACGGCCGTATGGGCGCTGGCCGCGCCGGCGCTGTACGCGGCCGGGGTGCCGGAGGCGTCCCTGCGGACCGGCGCGACCCTGGTCGTCCAACCGCTGTGGTTCGTCGGGGTGTACGTGGTGGTCACCGCGCTGACCCCGTACTGCGTGCGGGCGGCGGGCCGGCTCGGCGGCTGGGCGGCGGCCCCGCTGATCGCCTCGGTCGCGGTGGTGGACCTCCTGCGCTACGGGCCGTTCGCGGAGTCCGTGCCGTCCTGGCTGTCGGTGCTGAACATCCTGCCGGGCTGGCTGTTCGCCTACCAGCTGGGCGTGGACTGGGGCGAGCGGCGGATCGGGCGCCGCGGGGCCTGGCTGCTGCTGGCCGGCGGGGCGCTGCTGTTCGCGGCGCTGCTGGCGCTCTTCCACTATCCGGCGTCGATGGTGGGGGTGCCGGGGGCGGCGCGGACCAACTCGCACCCGCCGTCGCTGCTCGTGCTGGCCCTGGCCGCGGCGCAGTCGGGTGCGGCGATCCTGCTGCGGGACCGGCTGGCGCGGCTGCTGGCCCGGCCGGCTCTGTGGGCCCCGGTGGTCGTGGTCAACCTGTGCGCGATGACGATCCTGTGCTGGCACCAGACGGCGATGCTGGCGGCGGCCGTGCCCGCCGCGTTCGCGGGCGGGGTGGCCGGGCTGACGACGGCGCCGGACAGCCTGGGATGGATCGCGGCGCGCGTGGCGTGGATGCCGGTGTTCGCGGCCCTGCTGGTGGGGATCGCCCGCTACGCGCGGCGGTTCGAGGCACCGCCGGCGGCGGGCCGGCCGGCGAGCGCGCTGCGGCGTACGGTGGCGGGGCTGCTGGCGGTGGGCTTCGGGGTGTTCGCGCTGGGCCTGGCGTAGCGAAGCCCGGGCGACGGACGGTGGACGGTGGACCGTCACGGCGCGCGTCCGGCGCCGGGTACGAAGAGAGCGCCGCTCCCCTGACGGAGCGGCGCTCTCGATGCGTTCGGGTGCTCCCGCGTCAGGCGATCGATGCGGCGACGATCGCGGCGACGGCGAGGTTGCAGGCGGAGGAGACCCAGACCGCCGGGTGGGGGTGCGGGTCGACGACGATGGCGCCGAGCTTGCCCGGGGTCACCAGGTCGAGCACCAGGAAGGCCACCGCCATCAGGACCAGGCCGAGGAGCCCGAAGGCGGCCGTCGACGCCAGGCCCTTGCCGAAGTCGTCGTAGGTGGTCCAGATCGACGTGAAGACGATGCCGCCGATGCCGAGGAGCGCCGAGCTGAGGAAGAGGGCCGCGTTGCGGTTGCGCTCCTCCCAGATCTGCTTCGGGAGCTTCCCGGGCGTCAGCACGTCCACGAGGACGATGCCGAGGATCAGCAGGACCAGGCCCAGGGCGCCGTAGGCGCTGGTGCGGCCAAGTCCGTTGATGATGTCGCTCATTGAGAAGCCTGTCTCCGATTGGTGGGAAAATACACGCCGTGGGGAGGCCGAATCTATCGCACGGCCTTCCGGCAGACCATGGGGAGGTCAGCGAATGGTAAAGGTCAGGGCCGCGCGGGCGGTCGAGGCGGAGGCCCTGACCGGGCTGGTGATGCGCTCCAAGGCGCACTGGGGCTACGACGCCGGGTTCCTGGCGGCCTGCGCCCCGGAGCTGCGGATCCGGCCCGACGAGGTGACCGCGCGCCGGATCGTGGTCGCCGAGGACCCTCGGGGGACGGTCCTCGGGCTCGCCTCCCTGGAGGGCTCCGCCCCGCTGGCGACGCTGGGGCTGCTCTTCGTCGAACCGTCCGCCATCGGGCAGGGCGTGGGGCGGCTCCTGTACCGGGACGTGCTGCGGCGGGCCGTGGAGCAGGGGGTGCGCAGGCTGGTCATCGACTCGGATCCGCACGCGGCCGGCTTCTACCGGGCGATGGGCGCGGTCGCGGCGCCGACCGGGCAGACCGCGGCGGCGGATACGGCTGGGGCTGGGGATACGAATACGGAGCCGGATACGCCTGCGCATACGGCGGCCGCGGCGGCCGAGCCCAACGGGCACCTGGTGCGGTTCGAGGCGGCTCCGGCCCCGCTCGCCGGCTGGGCACGGGCCTGGACCGGCGGCGGGCGGGCCGTACATGTGGGCAACGTGGCGGAGTTCAACGCGCAGTTCGGCGACTCCTCCCTGGACCGCGAGCAGGCGGCCGCGCACCACTACGCCTGTCTGGCCGCCTTCTACAGCCCCTGCCCGTCCGCCCTGGTGCTGCCCCGGGCGGTGCCCGCCGGCTGGACCGACCTCGTCGGCCGGCAACTGGGCTGGACCGGGGTCGAGGTGTACGACGGCCTGGTGGAGCGGGGTCCCGGGCTCGTCGACGCGGTGCGGGCCCGGCCGGCGCTGGCCGCCCGGCTGACGGGGTCCGGGGAGCCGCTCGTACCGTGGGGGCTCACCCGGCCGTTCGGGCTGCTGGCGGGGCGGCCGTGGCGGTCCGGGGAGCTGCACTACGAGTCGAAGGCCGCGGCGCACGGGCTGTTCGAGCGGATCCTGGCGGAGGGCGGGCATCCCGGGATCGTGCTGCCCGCGCAGGTACGTGCGGCGACGCGGTGGGCGGCCGCGCGCCTGCTGGCCGCGCGGGCGCGGGCGGGAAAGAGCACCGTTCTGAAATCGGAGCACGGCGTCGGGGGTTCGGGCACGACCGTGGTCACGGCCGGGCAGGTGCGGGCGGCGGGTGGTGCCCGCGCCGTCCTGCGGCGGCTGCCGCGCGGACCGCTGCTGGTGGAGGAGTTCGTCGCGGGCCCGCCGGATCCGGGCGCCGCCCGGGACCTGACGTACGACGGTTTCGTGGACGCGGCGGGCAAGGTGCACGAGGTCGGTGCGGCCCTGATGGACGTGACGGCGGGTGCGTACCGCGGAGCCACGGTGGGCCCGGGAGCGGTCCCGGAGTGGGCGGAGAAGCCGATCCTCGCCTTCGGTGCGGCGGTGGGCGGGGAGCTTGCGGCGTCGGGCTACCGGGGCTGGTTCGACGTGGACTTCGTCGCGGACTCCGCGGGGCGGCTGGCGCCGACCGAGACGAACCTGCGGCTGACCGGGCCGTCGATCGCCTTCATGGTGGCGGCCCGGCTCGACGCGCTGCGGGGCGCGGGGCACCTCGTACGGATCGCCGACCGGGTGGAGCTCGGGGCGCGGCTGCCCGAGGCTCAGCTGGACGAGCTGTGCGCGGACCTGGCCCGGGCGTGCGCGGACCTCGGGGCGGTGTTCGTCCCCGCGATCCCGACGGGAGCCTTCGATCCGGTGCCCTGGCTGGGGGTGCTGGTGGCCGCGCACAGCCTGGAGGCCCTGGACGCGGCCGAGGCCCTGGTCCGCTCCGGGGCGGAGGCCGTCGGAGCGATGTTCGACGGCCCCGCGCCCGCGACCCCTTGAGAGGGTCGCGGGCGGCCGGCGGTCAAAGAGCGTTTTGTCCCCTCGTGGCTGTTTGAGAAGTCGTCGCAGCGTCAGTCGGACTGGCTGTGCTTGTGCAGGGCGGCGCTCGCTCGGAATCGGAGGCGGCCGCACCGGTCCTTCTCTTCGGGTGATGCGTCTTCTGGGCAGCAGCAGTGGCCCGCCAGCCACCGAAGGTCCTCTGATGTGAGCCAGAGAGCTATGCGGCCTTGCGCGGCTTCTTCCTGCGGATTCATGGGGATGACATCGGCCATGTGCGTCACCCTATCGAGGTCCGAAGCGTCTACGACGTGACGGTCGGTGGCGGAGTGGTAGGTGTGAACGGCCGCTCTTCATTCTCTGGTTATGAGTTTTTCCAGTTCGGAGTTGACTCTCGCGTGAGTCTGCGGCTCATCAGGTCGATCATTGCGAGGCGGATCATCGCCTCGGAGCGATGCGGGTGGGTCTCGTAGTCGCGGGCGAGGCGGCGGTGGTGCATGAGCCATCCGAAGGTCCGCTCGACGACCCAGCGCCGCGGGATGACCTTGAAGCCCTTCTGGCCGGGGTCGCGGTGGACGACTTCAACGTCGATGCCGAGGCGGGCGCCGTGGTCGATGGCCGTGGTGCGGTAGCCGGTGTCCGCCCAGGCTTTGGTCACCCGAGGGTGGGCCTTCGCGATCTGTGAAAGTACCTGGATTCCCCCAGCGTGGTCGGAGGTGCTGGCCGCGGTAACGAGGACCGCCAGGAGGAGGCCGAGGGTGTCGACGCCGATGTGTCGTTTGCGGCCTGCGATCTTCTTACCGGCGTCGATGCCTTGGCTGGCTGCGGGCACGTTCGCGGAGGTCTTGACGCTCTGGGCGTCCAGCACGCAGGCGCTTGCTTCGGGGGTGCGGCCCTCGGCCTCACGTACCAGTCGCCGCAGAGCTCCGTTGAGCTGGTCGAACACGCCGTCCTTCTGCCAGGCGGCGAAGTAGCCGTAGACCGTCTCCCACGGTGCGAAGTCGTGTGGCAGGTAGCGCCAGGGAATGCCGGTGCGGTCGACGTAGAGGACCGCGTCCATGATCCGCCGCAGGTCGTGCTCGGGCGGCCGGCCTATGTCCAGGCCCTTGCCTCTCCGCTCAGCCCGCCAGGCCGACAGAATGGGCTCCATCAACCCCCACCGGGCATCGGACAGGTCACTTGGATACGGTCGAGGTGGGCGCATGTTTCGGTAGTACCGGGACCAGTCCCTCGATCACAGGGCGCAAACGGGGGTGAGTGGGGGCGCCTTGGGATCAGACAGGAGCGAAGGGGTCGAAACGGATCCTCGACCGCCGTCACCCGCCACAGATCCCACGAAGGCGACCACCAGCCTCGGCTATCACAGATAGGCCACTCACCCAAGAACCCACCAAACACCCATGCCAGGATAAAACGCTCTTTCAGGTCCTGTCTTCGAAGTCGAAGGGCGAGTCCGGCCTGCGGGCCAGATGCACGGCCACGACGAGGCCCGCGATCATCAGGGGGATGTTGAAGGCGTAGACGAGGAAGGCCTGGAGGGGCCAGTCCTGTTTGGCCGCCAGGCGGTAGGCGTTGTCCTGCGGCCACCAGGCCAGCAGCAGGTAGCTCGCGGCGAGGTGGACGGCCCTGATGCGGCCCGGGGACCGGCCGCGCTCGCGGCGTTCGATCAGCCGGTACCCGGTGAACAGGAACGCGAGGCCCGCACCGAAGGCCAGGCTCTCGGCGACGTAGAGCAGGAAGAAGAGGGCCGCCCACGGGTACGGCACGGCGGAGAGGTCCGTGGATCCGGGCCACACGACATTGGTCAGCACCAGGGTGAGGAAGGCGAGGACGATCGTCAGGCACCCGGTGGCGACGACGCGGCCGCCGTCCGGGTCGCCCACGTGGGCAGCCGCCCGGGCGAACTTGCTGCCGTGCAGCGCGGGTCGTTCGGAGACGGGTTGTGTCGGCAGCGGCAGGGCGGAGCGGTCCTCCTGTCCGCCCCGCTTGCGCGGCAGGGCCCTCAGCCGGATGAGGACGGTCGGGGTCACTTCCTTGAGGACGACGCCCGCGAGGTGGTTGCGCAGGCCGTAGACCTCGGGCAGCGGTGCGGAGGCGTCCCAGGCCGGGTCGCCCGGCGGCGGGGACACGTAGGCGACGAGCCGGCGCTGCCCGTCCTTGCCGACTCCGTCGACGGCGGTGACGAGGGCCGCGCCGATGCCCGGGTGGGTCCGGATCGCCGCCTCGACGGGGTGGGGGTCGAAGGAGCCTCCGTGGAGGGGGATCCGGTTCCGGATCCGGCCGGCGTACTCCAGCAGGCCGTCGGGGCGGAGCACGCCGAGGTCGCCGGTGGGTATCGCGTCACCGCCGCCGGGCGGGGTGAGGTGTATCTCGCCGCCCCGCACGTGGACCTGGCACCCCGCGAAGGGGGTGCCCAGCAGGGAGAGGCGCTCCGGTTCGCCGACGGGGGCGGGCAGTTGGGGCAGTTCGAAGCAGGTGCCCGCTCCGGCCGCCTCGGTGAGGCCGTAGACGTCGAGGATCCGTACGCCGGAACGCAGGCGGACGTGCAGGGCGTCGAGTTCGTCGAGGTGGAGGCGGTCGCCGGTGACGGTGGCCAGCCGCAGCGAGCGCAGCGGCCGGGGGCCGGTCCTGCGGTCCGCGGCGGTGGGCCTCGGGCCGTCGATCACCAGCGCGGCGATGCCGGCGGGGTCGGAGTGCAGGACGGTGACCTCCTGGGCCTCGACCGCCGTGCGGACCTGCTGCGGGTGCTCGGTGCGCCAGGAGGAGTCGGGCGGCAGGACGAGGGCTCCGCCCGTGCACAGGACCCTGGTCCAGCCCGCGGCGAAGGCGGTGACGTCCGCGCGGGCTGTGATGAGGTGCCTGTCCTGCGGGGTCGGCCGGGCCAGCTCCGTCCAGCCCGAGTGGGCGGCGAGCAGCACGGCGTGCGCGACGGGTACGGGCCGCGGTTCGGTGCTCGCCGTGAACAGGACGGCCGCACGGCCGGCGGCCGGCGCGACGCGGCCGTCGGCCGCCTCCGCGAGGTCCGGTGCGTAGCCGGGTCGGGCGGCGATCTCGGCGGCGTCGTCGTCGGTCCGGATCGCGCGCAGGCCCGAGGCCGTGTCGAGGGCGGCCCGGTGCGGCGAGTGGGTGAGCAGTGCGAAGGGCGCCAAGGCCTCCAGTGCGGCGAGCTGTTGGCGCCCGGTGCGGGGCGTCTCGGCGTCGACGACGGCGTAGGACCCGCCGGCTTTCAGGACGGCGAGGATGCCGGCGACGAGCTCGTCGTGCCGGGTGGTGCCGATGGCGACGAGGCCGCCGGGCGGCAGGCCGCGGGCGAGCAGGTGGTGCGCCAGCCGGTTGGCCCGGGCGTCCAGCACTCCGTAGGGGAGCTGGTGCTTCGGGGAGGCTATGAGGGCGGGCGCCTCGGGCGTGTCCCGCGCCCAGCGCTCGAAGTGGTGCAGGACGGTGCCGGTGGTGCCCTCGGCGAAACGGACGGACTCGGATCCCTGCGTCATGGACCGATGATGCCATCGGGCACGGACAACGCAGGGGTACCGAAATTGCTTGGGGCCACACGTAGTTGCTCCGGTCGGGGGGTCCGGAGCCGAATCCTTGACCTCAAGTTTGGTCGAGGTCCTAGCGTTCGGGTCATGGACATGGAAGTCACCGCTTGGACATCGCTGCACAGCGCGATCACCGCCCAGCAGGACCGTCGCCCCCTCTCCCGGGACGGCCTGCGCCGCGTGGCCGACTTCGCCCGCCCGCACCGCCGCGGGCTCGTTCTCTTCCTCCTGCTGAGCGTGGTGACCGCCCTGCTGGCGGTGGCCACCCCGGTGCTCGCCAGCCGGGTGGTCACCGCCATCGTGGACGGCCGGGACAGTGCCGCGGTGACCCGGCTCGCCCTGCTCATCGCGGTGATCGCGGTCGCGGAGGCCGGGCTGGGGCTGCTGGCGCGCCGGCTCTCCGCCACCCTGGGCGAGGGGCTGATCCTGGATCTTCGGACTGCGGTCTTCGACCACGTGCAGCGGATGCCGGTCGCCTTCTTCACGCGTACGAGGACCGGAGCCCTCGTCAGCCGCCTCAACAACGACGTCATCGGCGCCCAGCGGGCCTTCGCCAACACCCTGTCGGGGGTGGTCGGGAACACCGTGACGCTGCTGCTGACCCTCACCGTGATGCTGAGCATCTCCTGGCAGATCACCCTGCTGGCGCTGGTACTGCTGCCCGTGTTCGTCCTGCCGGCCCGCCGGATGGGGGCGCGCATGGCGGCGATGCAGCGGGAGGCCTCGGCGCTGAACGCGGCGATGGGCACCCAGATGACCGAGCGGTTCTCGGCGCCCGGTGCGACGCTGGTCAAGCTGTTCGGGCGGCCCGCCGACGAGTCCGCGGAGTTCGCGGTCCGGGCGGCGCGCGTGCGGGACATCGGAATCCGGACGGCGATGGCCCAGTCGGCCTTCATCACGGCCCTCACCCTGGTCTCGGCGCTGGCCCTGGCGCTCGTCTACGGGCTCGGCGGGTACTACGCCCTGCGCGGGACCCTGGACGCCGGTTCCGTCGTCGCCCTCGCCCTGCTCCTGACCCGGCTGTACGCCCCGCTGACCTCCCTGGCCGGCGCCCGCGTCGAGGTGATGAGCGCGCTGGTCAGCTTCGAGCGGGTCTTCGAGATCCTCGACCTGAAGCCCCTCATCACGCAGAAGCCGGACGCCCGGCGGGTGCCGGAGGGCCCGGTGGCCGTGGAGTTCGACCGGGTGTCCTTCGGCTACCCGGCCGCCGACAAGGTCTCGCTCGCCTCACTGGAGGAGGTCGCCGCGCTCGACGCCCGCGGCGGTACGCAGGTCCTGCACGAGGTGTCCTTCCGCGCCGAACCCGGCCGGATGGTCGCCCTGGTGGGCTCGTCCGGCGCCGGCAAGTCCACCATCGCGCAGCTGCTGCCGCGGCTGTACGACGCCGACGCGGGCACGGTCCGGCTCGGCGGGGTCGACGTACGGGACCTGACGGCCGACTCGATCCGCGAGACGCTCGGCATGGTCACCCAGGACGGGCACCTCTTCCACGAGTCGGTACGGGCCAACCTGCTGCTGGCCCGGCCGGACGCAACCGAGGAGGAGATCTGGGAGGCCCTGCGCCGGTCCCGGCTGGACGGACTGGTCGCCTCGCTTCCGGACGGCCTGGACACCGTGGTCGGGGAGCGCGGGTACCGGTTGTCGGGCGGCGAGCGGCAGCGGCTGACCATCGCCCGGCTGCTGCTGGCCCGCCAGCGGGTCGTGGTCCTCGACGAGGCCACCGCGCACCTGGACTCGACGTCGGAGGCGGCGGTGCAGGAGGCCCTGGGAGAGGCCCTGGCGGGGCGCACCGCCGTGGTCATCGCGCACCGGCTGTCGACGGTGCAGGCGGCCGACCTGATCCTCGTGGTGGAGGAGGGCCGGATCGTGGAACGGGGCACGCACACCGAACTGCTGGCGCTGGGCGGCCGGTACGAGGAGCTGTACCGCACGCAGTTCGCCGCGGCGGACACGCCCGCCGGAACGGAATCCGGCGGCGCGGCACCGGTGCGGGGCGCATGATGCTGTGATGGACATCAAACTGGAACTCGTCGCCGTGCCCGTCACCGATGTCGACCGGGCCAAGGCCTTCTACGAGAAGATCGGTTTCAACGCCGACCACGACGTCACCGTCAGCGAGGACATCCGGTTCGTGCAGCTGACCCCGCCGGGGTCGGCCTGCTCGATCGCGATCGGCAGGGGCCTCACCCGGATGACCCCGGGCTCCCTCGACAACATGCAGGTCGTCGTCACCGACATCGAGGAGGCGTACGAGGACCTGCGCGGCCGGGGGGTCGAGGTGACGGAGATCCAGGACCTGCCGTGGGGCTCCTTCGTCTACTTCTCCGACCCGGACGGCAACGGCTGGGCGGTCCAGCAGACCACGCCGCGCAAGTCGGCGGAAGCCGGCGCGTGAGGTCCCGCCGCACGGTGCGGGGAGCAGCGTGCGGCGGCGCCGGTCAGCAGGGCCGGTCGGGGCCGGCCCTTCTGACCGGCGGGGTCAGGCCCCGGCTGCGGCGTGGTGGTGGTCGAGCTCCCAGGCGTGGTGCTTGAACTCGTGGCGGAAGTCGGCGTGGTCCTCCCACTGGCGGGCGATGCCGCGCAGCACGTCCCAGTGGTGCTCGACGGACTGGTCGATGACGCGGCGGACGGCCGGTTCGGCGGATTCCCGCTTCTCGATCAGGCCCTTGACCGCCGAGGCCTCCAGAACGGAGTTGCGCAGGGCGCGCAGCGCACGGGAGGTGTCGTCCATCGCGAAGCCGTGATCGCTGCCCGTCGCCTCGTCGAACAGCGGGGTGAGCCGCGCCTCGATGAAAGCGGTGATCCGCTCGAAGTGCTGCACGTCCATCGGGGGCTTCCTCTCCTGCCGGACCACCACGTGCCCCGGCGTCTCCACTGCTTGTGCCGTTCGCGGCCATTATGGCCGACGCGCCTTCCCGGTGATCTATTTTGAAGATCCACTGCGAGGAGGGGACGTGGTACGGGTGGACGGGCGTGCAACACCGGCGGAGCGGTTCGAAGAGCACCGCTCCCATCTCAGGGCGGTGTCCTACCGGATGCTGGGCTCGCTCTCCGAGGCCGACGACGCCGTCCAGGAGGCGTGGCTGCGCCTGAGCCGCTCCGACGCGGGCGAGGTCGAGAACCTCGGAGGGTGGCTCACCACGGTCGTGTCGCGGGTGTGCCTGAACATGCTGCGCTCGCGCGCGACCCGGCGCGAGGACCCGATGGACGCCTGGGCCACCGACCCCGCCGCCGGCCGCGAGGAAACCGTCGACCCCGAACAGGAGGCCGTGACGGCCGACTCGGTCGGGCTCGCGCTGCTCGTGGTGCTCGACACGCTGACGCCCGCCGAACGGCTCGCGTTCGTGCTGCACGACCTGTTCGCCGTGTCCTTCGACGAGATCGCCCCGCTGCTCGGCAGGACCTCCGCCGCCACCCGCCAGCTCGCCAGCCGGGCCCGCCGCAGGGTCAAGGGGGCCCCGCTGGTGTCCGAGGGCGACCTGGCCCGCCGGCGCCGCGTGGTGGAGGCCTTCCTCGCCGCCACGCGCGGCGGGAACTTCGACGACCTCGTCTCGCTGCTCCACCCCGATGTGGTGCTGCGGGCCGACCGGGCCGTCGGCCCCACGCCGAGGCCGCTCGTGGTCACCGGGGCGGTCACCGTCGCCGAGGGCGCCATGGCCGCGATGCAGCGTGCGCGGTCCACGCAGCCGGCGCTGGTCGGCGGCACGGTGGGCCTGGCGATGGCTCCGCTGGGACGGCTCTTCCTGGTACTGGAGTTCACGATCGAGGACGGCCTGATCACCGGGATCGACATCACGGCGGAACCGGAGCGCCTCGCCGGTCTGGAGCTGGCCGTGCTCGACGCCTGAGGCCGCCGACCGCCCGCCCAGTCCAGGAAGCGGCCGTAGCGATTCCGTGCCTCGGCCGCACCTTCTGGGCCCGGCACGGCGCTCCCATACTGGCGCCGTGACCGACTTCGTCAAGCACCTTCCCCGGGCATCGATACCCGAGGGCGCGGTCCGGTTCTGGGACGTCGACGACGCCCGGCGCTGGATCGGCGCCCGGGCCCCGGCCGCTTTCGCACCCGCCCGCGGAGCCCGGCTCCTCGGCACTCTGGTCATCCTCTCCCTCGTCCTGACGTCCTGGAGCGGCGCGCCGGCCACCGGGCTCGCCGCCGGCCGGCCCGGCTACGCCCTGGTCGTCCTGCTGGCCGCCCTGCCGGTGTGGTTCCGATACCTGCCCGCGGCCGTCCTGGCCGCCGCTCCCGTCCTCGCCGCGGACGCCGCCCTCGCGGCGACCCGCGCCTCCGGCGCCGCGGGCAGGACCGGCCGGGCCCTGGTCGTCGCCTGCTGCGCGTGGGCGTTCACCGGGGCGCTGCTGCGCCTGCGCGCCCGCCGCCGCCAGCGCGGGCTGTCCCTCGCCGCCGCCGGACCCGACCGGTTCGCGCTGCCCTCCCCGCTCCCGGCCGCGCACCGGCGCCGCGGGCTGACGGGCATGGTCCTCGGCTCCCTGTGCTGCGCCGCGGCCGCCGGCGCCCTCGTGGGGGCTCCGGCGCACCCGGACCCGTACGAGCTGTCCGGCCGGCAGGTGTGCGCAGGGGCGCTGCTGGTGGCCGGTTCGGCGCTGCTCGGCCGGGGCTGCGGCAGCCGCCTTGCGGCGCGGCGCCTGCACGCCCGGCCGCAGCCCGCGCTGCTGGTCGGAGTCCGCCGGGCCGCGTCGGGTCACCTGTGGCTGGTGCCGGACGCCGTCACCCGCACCGCTCCCCCACTGATCGCGTACTCCTCGGCGTCCGAGAACTCCCTCACGGGGCAGCGGGTGTTGCTCGCCCGCTCCGCACGGGCCCTGCGCACCCTGCACCACGACGTCGATCCCGGTTCGGAGCCGATCGAGGCGGTCCTCCACGGGCCCGTGTACGAAGGGGCCGAGGTCGTCGTGGAATGTGCCGTCTACGAGGGCGACATCCGGCTGGTCCCGTACGTCACCGCTGCCCCGCTGCTGCCGCGCCGTGTCCACGGGCTGGGCGGCTGGCAGCCGTCCGGCAGTTCGTTCCGCGAGCGGGTACGGGAGGCCGAGCGCCTGGCCCGCGAGGAGCGGGCGGAGCGGGAACGCAGGCGCAAGGAGTCACGGAGCTCCGACACCGCGGCGGGCGGCTGCGGCGGCGGGGGCTGCGACAGCGGCTGCGGTGGTGGAGGGTGCGGGGGCTGCGGATGACCCCTGCGCCGGTCCGCCGTGTCCGGTCCCCCCGCTCGCCGCCCGGTGCCCGTCGCACTCCGCCCTGTGCCGGCCGCCCGGCTCAGGGGGCCAGCAGGACGTCCAGTTCCTCCAGTGCGCCCTCGGCGATCCGCCGGGTCAGCGCCTCGGCGCGGGCGGCGTCGCCCTCGCGCACCGCCTCGGCCACCTGGACGTGCAGGGTGACGGCGGCGGGGTCGGGGTCGTGGAACATCACCTCGTGTTCGGTGCGTCCCGTCAGGACCTCGGCGACGACGTCCCCGAGCCGCGCGAACATCTCGTTCCCCGAGGCGTTCAGCACCACGCGGTGGAACGCGATGTCGTGCTGCAGGTAGCCCTCGAGCTGGTGGCCGCGCGAGGTGCGGACCATGCCGAGGGCCGCCGCGGTGAGGTCGGCGCAGTGCTGCGGCGTGGCCAGGGTCGCGGCCAGTCCGGCCGCCACCGGCTCGACGGCGGAGCGCAGCACGGTGAGGGAGCGCAGTTGCCGGGGCCGGTCGGGGCCGGCCAGCCGCCAGCGGATCACCCGCGGGTCGTAGACGTTCCACGTGTCGGTCGGGCGAACCGTCACGCCGACCCGGCGGCGGGACTCGACCAGGTGCATCGACTCCAGCACGCGGACGACCTCGCGCACCACCGTGCGGGAGGCGTCGAAGCGTTCGGCGATCTCGTCGGTGCGCAGGACGCTGCCGGGCGGGTACTCCCCGGCGGCGATCGCGAGGCCGATCGTGTCCAGCACGCGGGAGTGGAGGCCCTGGCCGGGACCGCTTTCGGCGCCTTCGGTGGTCATGGCGCAAGCGTACGGTGACGACCCCTCGGACTAAAGATGTGATGTTTTCGACCCAAGGCTTGAATACGTAGTACTTAATGCGCTTCAGTGGTGCCGCACGAACCGATGTCGACGAGGACAGCGAGGTGGACGTGAGCACCCAGCGCGTCATTGTGGTGATGGGCGTGGCCGGCACGGGCAAGACGACCGTGGGCCGGCTGCTCGCGGAACGGCTCGGCCTTCCCTACGCGGAGGGCGACGCCTTCCACCCGGCGGCCAACGTCGCCAAGATGGCGGCCGGCCACCCTCTGGACGACGCCGACCGGTGGCCCTGGCTGGACGCCGTGGGCGAGTGGATCCGCAACCGCGCCGGGATGTGCGGCGGCGTGATCGCCGCCTCCTCGCTCAAGCGCGTCTACCGCGACCGGCTGCGTACGGCGGCCCCCGGGGCCGTCTTCGTGCACCTCACCGGTGAACGGGCGCTGATCGAGGAGCGGATGGCGGCGCGCAGGGGCCACTTCATGCCCACCACCCTGCTGGAGTCGCAGTTCGCCACGCTGGAGCCGCTCCAGGACGACGAGCTCGGTGTCGCGGTCGACGTGGCCGGCTCCCCGGAAGAAGTCACCGGGCGGGCCCTGGCCGCGCTGGGCCGGCTCGGCATCTCCGAGAACTGAGGGGGCGTCACCGTGACCACGCTCAGCACCCCGGCACTGGCCGCCGCCGCCGCACCGATATCCTCGGCCGGCAACACCCAGGTCGGGATCGCCGTACTCGCCGCCATCGCCCTCATCGTCCTGCTCATCACCCGTCTCAAACTGCACGCCTTCCTGGCGCTGACGGTCGGCTCGCTGGCCCTCGGGGTCTTCGCGGGCGCGCCCCTGGCCAAGACCATGGCCAGCTTCACCGCCGGACTCGGTGCCACGGTCGCGGGCGTGGGCGTACTGATCGCGCTCGGCGCGATCCTCGGCAAGCTGCTCGCGGACTCGGGCGGCGCGGACGAGATCGTCGACACCATCCTGGCCCGCGCCAAGGGCCGGGCGATGCCGTGGGCGATGGTGCTCATCGCATCGGTGATCGGGCTGCCGCTCTTCTTCGAGGTCGGCATCGTGCTGCTGATCCCGGTGGTGCTGCTCGTGGCCAAGCGGGGTAACTACTCCCTGATGCGGATCGGCATCCCGGCGCTGGCCGGTCTGTCCGTGATGCACGGGCTGATACCGCCGCACCCCGGACCCCTCGTCGCCATCGACGCGCTCGACGCGAACCTGGGCGTGACCCTCGCGCTCGGAGTGGTCGTCGCCATCCCGACCGTGATCATCGCCGGGCCCCTGTTCTCCCGGTACGCGGCGCGGTGGGTGGACATCCCGGCGCCGGAGGAGATGATCGCCCGGGCGCGCCCCTCGGCCGAGCCGGAGCACCGACCGCGGTTCGGGGCGACGGTGTTCACCGTGCTGCTGCCCGTGGCCCTGATGCTGGTCAAGGCTCTGGTCGACATCGTGGTCGACGATCCGGCGAACCCGGTGCAGCGCGTGACCGACGTCGTCGGCTCCCCGCTGATCGCGCTGCTCGCGGCCGTGCTGGTCGGCATGTTCACCCTCGGCAGGGCGGCCGGCTTCACCCGGGCGCGGCTCTCGGTGACGGTGGAGAAGTCCCTCGCCCCGATCGCGGGCATCCTGCTGATCGTCGGCGCCGGCGGCGGCTTCAAACAGACCCTCATCGACGTGGGCGTGGGCCGGATGATCCTGGACCTGTCGCAGAACTGGGCCGTCCCCACCCTGCTGCTGGCCTGGCTGATCGCCGTGGCCATCCGGCTGGCCACGGGCTCGGCGACCGTGGCCACCATCTCTGCGGCCGGTCTGGTGGCCCCGCTCGCGGCGGACATGTCCACGACCGGGACCGCACTGCTGGTCCTCGCCATCGGCTCCGGCTCGCTCTTCTTCAGCCATGTCAACGACCCCGGTTTCTGGCTGGTAAAGGAGTACTTCGGGATGACCGTCGGCCAGACCGTGAAGACCTGGTCGGTGATGGAGACGGTGATCTCGGTGGTCGGCCTGGGCTGCGTCCTGCTGCTGTCACTGGTGCTGTAGCCGGAGGTCCTGACGGCCCTGCAGCCCTCACGGGTCCTGCAGTTGGGCGGCGGCGAGGGCGAGGCCGCCCGCCGCCGTGGCGCAGCGGGCCGCCAGGTTCTCGACCTCGGCGCGCAGGGCCTCCGTCTCCCGGCCCTGCCATCCCGGCGACCAGGCCGCGGCCCTGCGCAGCCGGAGCGCGTGCGTGCGCAGCGCGGCGGCGTGGCCGTGCAGGCTCCCTCCCTGGGGCCGCGGCGCCGGACGGAGCGGCCGCGGCCGCTGGGGCGGCCGGTCCGCGGCACGGCGCCGGACGACGGGACCGCGGTCGGGGCCCGTCCCGGCCGGGGGCGGTGCGGGCAGACCCGGGCCGCTGTCGCAGAAGGCCCACAGGGCGGCGCCGAGTCCGAGGAGCGGCCGGGCCGGTTCGGCCCGGCCGGTGGCGACCTGCCAGCCGGCGTGGTCGTTGAAGGGGTTCGCGTCGGTCAGGGCGTTCCAGGCGAGGATGTCGGCGAACGACGGCGCCAGCAGGGAGAACGCGTGCTCGGCGCCCCGTTCGCGCATGATGCGGCGGAACAGCCGGACGGCCTCGGCCTGTCGGCCGGCCTCGACCGCCCGCAGGACCGCCGCGGTGCCGGGGTCCTCCCGGAGTTCGGGGCGGTCCGCGCTCGCCGCCCGGATCCGGGCCTTGAGTCCGCAGACGGCGATGCTGATGGCGAGGCTCTCCCGGCCGGCCAGGACCCCCGCGAGACGGCCGGCGCGGGCCGCGCCCCGGCCGCGCGCCGCCCAGCCGAGGCCCGCCGGGTCGGTGAGGGTGCGCAGCAGGGTGCGCCAACCCCGCCTGCTGCGGCCGCCCCTGGCGAGCGCCGCCGCGGGCAGGCGGGCGCCGAAGGCCAGCCCGGAGGCGTAGCGGGCGGCCTCGCCGACCGCGTCGGCGGCCTCGGCAAGTGCGCGGCACGGGGCGTCGAGCTGGTCGACGTCCGGGGCGGTGGACGCGGAGGTCGCGGCGTCGGACATGGGATCCTCGTGGGTTTCGGCTGGGACGTGACGGGGTGCGGGGCAGGGCGGTGCGGGCGGTGCGGATGAGGCGGCGCCGACAGGGAGAGCGCGTCAGCGGCGGGTGAGGGCGAGCCGGATGCCGTGCGGATCGAGCGTCACGGGCAGGGGGCCGACGGGGTCCAGGACCGGGCGGGCGCCGGTGACGCGGTGGCCGCGCAGCACCTCGGCGCAGAACGCGGCGGTGATCATCAGTCCGAGCTGGTCGCCCGGGCAGCGGCCGCCCCCGTGGCTGAAGGGCGCCATCCGGATGTCCTGGTCGGCCCCCGGGTTCTTCCACCGGCCCGGTACGAAGACATGGGCGGCCGGTACCCGCTCGGGGTCGCGCTGGTGGAAGGCGGCGGGCAGGAGCACCGAGGTGCCGGCCGGGTGGCGCACGCCGCGCCATTCGGTCTCGCCGCGGGTGACACGGATCAGGTCGGGCACGACCGGATACAGGCGCAGCGACTCGCGGACGCAGGCCCGCAGTCTGGGCAGTTCGCCCCGGGCCGGCCCGGCGGCGACCTCGGCGGCCGCCTCGGCGGCGGCCGCGTCCTGTTCGCAGGGGTGGGCGCCGAGCAGGAGCAGCGTGCGCAGCAGGGTGTCGGGCACGGCGTCCATGGCCAGGAGCCAGAGCCGGGCCTCGTCGCCGGGGTCGACGACGCTTTCGGGGCCGGCGGGGTCGCCGTGGCGGGCGGCGCGGCCGGCGAGGGTGTCGTCGCCGGCGTACCGGACGTACTCACCGATGCGGGCGCGGGCCTTGTCGTGCACCGAACGCGCGGTGCGCCCCGGGCCGCCGCGCAGGCGCTTGTCGTCGGCGCGCAGCTGGGTGAGCCATCCGGCGAGTTCGTCGTCCTCGGCGGCCGGGTCTCCGAGGACGATCCGCCGTGCGGCCCGGTTCACGGCGTGCCGGGCGCGGGCGAGTTCGAGGGTGCCGGTGGCGGTGAGGTGCCGGGCCTCTTCGGCGACGGCCGCGAGGATCGGGCCGGCCGCGGGGTGGACGGGCACCGCGGAGGCCAGCACGTCCTCGTTCATCCGCCGCCGCTCGGCGCGCTGTTCGCCGCGGACGCAGCCGGGGCCGTCCCCGTCGGGGTCGGGCTCGTGCGTGCTCAGGCCCCGGCACTTCTGCGGCGGGTCGGCGGCGAGGACGCTGACGGGTTCGGCGTAGAAGCGGCGCACGTCACGCGGGTCGAGGAGGACGAGGAGCGTCTTCCCGGACCGGGTGCGTACGAGCGCGGGCGCGTCCCCGTGGCGTGCGCGCAGGGTGCGGAGCGCGGCGGCGGAGGCGCGTGCCCCGTCGGGCCGCCGGCGGCGCGGGCGGGGCCGGCCGGTGCCGGTGAGCAGGGCGCCGAGGGCGGCGAACACGGTGGTCGCGGCCGCTGGGGACACGGCGGGCACGAGGAGGGCGGCACGGCCGGCCGGGGTCGGCGCTTTGCGGAGCGACGCCTTCACGGTGGTCCGCCGGCCGGGGGCCTGCGCGCCGAGCGGCGGCGCGGCCGGCCCGGGGCCGGCGAGCGGCGGTGCGCCCCGGGCGGCACGGCCGACGCGCTCTGCGGGGCGCAGGCGGACGGCCGGGCCGCCGTGCGTCGGGGGTTCGCCCCTCGCGGACCGCACCGGCAGCCCGGTCCGTTCCGCGAGGGCCCGTACGCGGGCCTTGATCCCGTCGAGGGCGGCCCCTTGGACCGTACGCATGCGTGTACCTCCGCGGCGGGAACGACGACAACGGTCGGTGACATCGGCATCACCGTACGTCCCGCCTGCGCAGTGCGCGCTCCGAGCGCTACACCCGGGGGATCCCGCCCGGCCCGGCGCTCCGCGTGGATCCGTCCGGGGTGAAGACGGCCTCGCGGAAGGTGGTGCGCAGGGGGCCGCGGGCGGCCGGGAGGAGGACGGCCCAGCGGTGGCGGCGGGGGGAGATCCAGACTGCCGGGCCCGGGTCGGTCGGGGCGTGGTGGGTCCAGACGCCGTGCGGGGCGGGGTGCCAGAGGAGCCCGCGGGCGGGGGTGAGTTCGCCCGTGCGGATGCGGAGGGACTCGGCCGTCCAGGCGGGGGTGGGGGGTGCCGGTGCGGGCGCCCCGCCGTCGTCACCCGGGCCACTCGGGTGCAGGACGTGCCGCAGGAAGCGGGCCAGGTCGTCGAGGGGCGCGCGGAGGGTGCCGTCGGCGAGGCGGGTGCGGGTCATGCCGAGCGGGTTCCAGACCCGTACGGCCGCGAGCTCGGCGAGGGTGCTGCCAGAGAGGTGCTCGACGAGACGGGTGAGGGCGGCCGTGCCGCCGGGGTGGGTGAGGAGGTGGTGGGCGGTAATCCCGGCGGGGGTGTCCGCCGCGGCCTCGGCCCCGTACGCGGTGAGCGGGGTGTGCAGGTGCAGCGCGCCCTCGTCGACGAGGGTTCCGACGGCCGGCCACAGGGCGAGGACGCCGGTGAGGCCGCCGACGTCGTGGACGTCGTCCGCGGCGCCCGAACCGGCGTGTGGGCCGTCGGGTCCGCCGACGGCCCACACCGCCCCGGGATCGGCGGACTCCACGAGGGCCCGGACGGCATCTGCCTGGTCGCTCAGGAGCGTCATGGTCGCTCACGCTAACGACCCGGGCCACGGGCCCGTGGCAGGTCGCGCGGATCCGCCGCTCCCGCCACCCGAATGGGCCGGAAAGCCGCTGAGCCCGGCCGGAAGGAGGGGGCGGGGCCGGTGAGCGCCTCGCCCCCTCGGCCCGTCAGCCCAGGTCCGGGCGGTCGGTCACCCGGAGCGTGTTGAGCAGGGGCTTGCCGAAGCCGGAGTGCGTCACGAAGCGGACGTTGAGCACCCCGTCGGTGACCGTGACCGTGTAGGTGCGGGTCAGGGCCTTGTAGGTGCCCGCCTCCAGGGCGATGTCGAGGGAGGGCAGGACCTGCGTGCCCTCGGCCAGGACGTCGAAGACGCGCTTGTTCGGCTTGGTGGAGGACAGCTCCGCGAAGCCGAGCTCCACCGTGTAGGTGCCGTTCGGCACGTTGTCGAAGCGGTACTCGTACATGCCCTCACGGGCGTTGCGGAAGAGCCGCTGCTCGTCCGTGCCGGCGATGGTGCGGCCGGTGGACTGGACGGTGCCGTTGCCCTGGTAGCCGTAGGAGCCGGCCGTGTACTTGCGGTCCGGGGACCAGGCGTCGCCGAGGGCGTCGGTGGTGCCGTAGCCGGAGCCGGCGTCCACTCCGACCTGGTAGCGCGGGACGACGACCTTGACCGGGACGGTGAGGACCGGGGTGCGGCCGCTTGCCGAGGCGATCCTCAGGTCGGCGGTCAGGACCGTGCCGGCTGCCAGTCCGGTCGTGTCGACCGAGAGGGTGACCGGCACCTTCCCGCCCGTCGGCAGGTCACCGGCGGCCGGCGTGGCCGTCAGCCAGCCCGCGTCCTCGGTCACGGTGAACGCCGTCCCGAGGCCCGGGTTGGTGAGGTCCAGGGTCCGGGTCCGCTGCTGGTCGGCCGGGAGCACGACCTCCAGTGCCGGCTTGGACGCCGTCACCCTGCCGGTGCGCAGGGACTGCGTCACCTTCGTGACGTCGGCGGCCTTGACGTCCACCGTGGCGGTGGCGGACTCGTACTGCGCCGCCGCGAGAGAGACGGTGCGCGAGCCGGAGGGGCTCTGGACGACGTACCCGCCGTCGGCGGCCGTGGTCGCCGACACGGCGGTGTCGCCCGTGCCGACGGTCACCGTGGCGCCCGCGACGCCGTTGCCGTCGTTGGCGTCGAGCACCCGGCCGGCCACCACACCGCTCTTGGTGGTGCGGAAGGCGATGGAGAGGCCGTCCGTGATGACCGGGGTGTTGAAGGAGTACTTGAAGGCGTCGGTTCCGGTGGCGTTCTCCACGCCGACCGTGGCCGTGGAGCCGCCCTTGATGCCGGTGCCGCCGGTGCCCTTGTAGGAGTAGGTGACGGTGCCGTCCTCGCCGATGGCCGCCGAGAAGGAGAACCTGTCGGCCTGCGCCGACCAGTGGGACACCTCGCGCCACTCGATCACGTAGCTGCGGTGCGGGGCGGTGCCGGTGACCGCGGTGAAGACGCCCGAACCGCTGCCCGCCGCGCCGACGACCAGGTCGTCCCAGAAGGGGTAGAGGGCCGCGTTGGGCGTGGCCGTGCTCGGGAGGTCGCCGTTGATGTCGCCGGTGTTGTTGCCGCCGAAGCTGACGGTGCCGTTCGTGCCGATCCAGGCCTGGGCGTACGTCTTGCCGTACAGCGGCAGCGGGAAGGGCAGGTCGACCCGTTCGGTGGTGTTGTCGCCCGTCAGCGCGAGCTGGCGGCTGCCCTCCACGTAGGGCCGGTCGGCGGTGGCGCAGGCGTAGCCGTAGCCGTCGGTGCGCTCGGGGAGGTTCACCGCGACGGTGGTGTCGCCGCCGACGGCGACCTCGGCGGTGCCGCCGCTGAGGCAGCGGGAGGCGTGGGTGGCGTTCACCCGGTAGGTGCCGTGCGGCAGGGTGACCTCGAAGCGGCCCTGGGCGTCGGCGGTCGCGGTCACCGGGGTGTCGGCGATGGTGACGGCGGCCCCGGCGGCCGGCCCGGAGGCCGAGGCGACGGTGCCGGTGACCTTGCCGGAGGCCGCCTGGGTGAGGGTGAAGTCGCCGGTGGCGGTGGCGTTCTCGGTCACGGTGGCGGTCGCGGTCTGCTGCCCGTAGCCGAACTTGGCAGCGGTCAGGGTGTACTCGCCGACCGAGAGGGCCGGGAAGGAGTAGCTGCCGTCCGCGGCCGTGGTGGCCGTGCGGTCGATCGGGCCGTCGGCGGTGACCTTCGCGCCCGCGAGGGGCTGGCCGCCGGAGCGGACGGTGCCGCCGAGGGCGCCGAGGGCGCCGCGCGGGGCGGCGCTGACGGCGGCGAGGACGTCGAGGCGGCCCTCTCCGAAGACGTTGTTGTCGGCGGCGTTGCCACCGCACTGGCTGCTGTCGGTGTCCAGGGCGGTGCCGTCCAGGAGCGACTCGGTCTGCGCGATGTCGCCTTCGAGGGACGGGGCTGCGGACCACAGCAGGGCCACGGCGGCCGCGGTGTGCGGCGAGGCCATGGAGGTGCCCGAGAAGGCCTCGTACGCGCCGCCGGGTACGGAGGAGCGGACGTTCACGCCCGGCGCGGAGATGTTCGGCTTGACGATCCCGCCGGGGCCGGCGCCGCGCGAGGAGAAGGACGCGATCGCGTTGTTGATGTCGAAGGCGCCGGAGCTGTAGGAGCTCGCGTAGTCACCGGGTGAGCCGCTGGTGGAGCAGCCGGGGCCGGCGTTGCCGTTGGAGAAGGCCGGGAAGATGCCGGCGGCCCGCCAGGTGTCGACGATCTGCTGGTACCAGGAGTCGCCGCCCGTGCCGCCCCAGGAGTTGTTGACGATGTGCGGGGCGAGGTCGGGACGCGGGTTCTGGCCGTTCAGGTCCGTCGGGGCGACGATCCACTGGCCGGAGGCGAGCAGCGAGGCCTCGGAGCAGGAGTTGGACTCGCAGCCCTTGGCGGCGATCCACTTGGCGCCGGGGGCGACGCCGATCTTGTTGGCGCCGCCGTCATCGCCGACCATCGTGCCCATGGTGTGGGTGCCGTGGTCGTTGTTGTCGCACGGTGCGGCGCCGGCGCAGACGCCCGCGGGGTCGAACCAGTTGTAGGCGTGGGAGTGGCTGCCGTCCGCGTTCCTGCCGCGGTACTGGTTGGCCACGGCCGGGTGGGTGAAGTCGACGCCGCTGTCGATGTTGGCGACGACGATGCCCTCGCCGCGGACGCCGATCTGGTCCCACACCTGCGGGGCCTTGATGCGGTCGATGTTCCACTCGACGGCGTCGGCGACGGCCTTCTCGCGCTTGCCCTCGGCGGGCTTGGGGAGGTCGACCTTGTCGTCGGCGTCGATCCGTGCCACCTCGGGGCGCTGCGCGAGCGTCCCGGCGAGCTTCTCGCTGCCGACGACGCGCACGGCGTTCACGATCCAGTACGAGGTGTACTCGGCCCCCGTGCCTTCCAGGGCCTTGATGACGTCGGCCTGGCTGCGCGCGGCGTGGTCCTTCTGCGCCTTCAGCACGGTCTCGGCCTTGGCGGCGCGGGTCTGCTGCTTCCCCGCGGCGGTGAGGTCGGCGGCGCTGTCGAGATAGACCCAGAAGACGGCTTTGGCGGAGCCGTCGAGCTGGGCGCGGAGCTTGGGTTCGATCTTGCGCTCGGCCGCGCTCGGCGCGCCGGGGCCGGGATCCGGCGCGGCCGCTGCGACGCCCGCGCCGAGCGGGAGCAGCAGGAGCGAGGTGAGGGCGGCGAGCGCCGTGCGTAAGGACCGTGCGGACCTGCCCGGCCTTGTGGGCCTCAGGGCTCGTGAGGGCCGCTTGTCGCGTTGGGCCACGTGTTGTCTCCTCGTACGCCGTGTGCGGGATGTGCGGGAAGGGTGCGCGTGACGTGCGCGGGTCATGGTGAAGGAGACGTCATGCTCATTACAAGAGGGCCTTCTGAGCCGTTCCCGGCCCCAGGGCGCGCCACCTGCCCCCGAACGCGGCCCCGCGCCCCGGTGGCCCTTCCGCGCCGGGCGGGCCAGCCTGAAGGCATGACCGTGCCCGCCGAGCCGCCCGCCCCGCCGCCCGAGCCCGCCATCGCGCTCGCCTCGGCGCGCGGGCGGTGGATCCTGCTGACCACGGTGCTCGGATCGACCATGGCCATGCTGGACGGGACCGTGGTGAACGTGGCCCTGCCGCGCATCGGGGAGGACCTGGACGCCGATCTGGCGGTGCTCCAGTGGACGGTGAACGCCTACCTGCTGACCCTGGCCGGGCTGATCCTGGTCGGCGGCTCGCTGAGTGACCGCTTCGGGCGTCGCAGGATCTTCACACTGGGCGTGGTCTGGTTCGCCGCCGGCTCGCTGTTGTGCGGCATCGCACCGAACGCCGGGGTGCTGATCGCCGCCCGGGCCCTGCAGGGCATCGGCGGGGCGCTGCTGGCACCCGGCTCCCTGGCCCTGATCCAGGCGTCGATCCGGGCCGACGACCGAGGGCGTGCGATCGGCCTGTGGTCGGGACTCGGCGGGGTGGGCGCGGCGGTGGGGCCGTTCCTCGGCGGCTGGCTGGTGGACGGGCCCGGCTGGCGGTGGGTCTTCCTGCTGAACGTTCCGCTGGCCGCGGTGTGCGTGCCGGTCGCCCTGCGGCACGTACCGGAATCCCGGGACCCGCAGGCGCACGGGCGGTTCGACGTGGCCGGCGCGGCGCTCGGCGCGGGCGCCCTCGGGCTGGTCACCTACGCACTGATCGAGGCCCGGTCCGGATCGGCGGCGGTGATCGCCGCGGCGGTGCTCGGGGTCCTGCTGGGCGGCGCCTTCGTGTACGTGGAGCGGCGGCGGGCCGACCCGATGGTGCCGCCGGACATCTTCGCGTCCCGGCAGTTCACCGCCGTCAACCTCGTCACCCTGTGCGTGTACGCGGCCATCGGGGGGTTCTTCTTCCTGGTCGTGCTGCAGCTCCAGGCGGTGTCCGGGTACTCGGCGCTGGCCGCCGGGGCCGCGATGCTGCCGACGACCCTCCTGATGCTCCTGCTGTCGGCGCGCTCGGGTGAGCTCGGGGAGCGGATCGGACCGCGCATCCCGCTCACGGTGGGGCCGCTGCTGTGTGCCGCGGGGACGCTGCTGATGCTGCGCGTGGGACCTGCGGCGTCCTACGTACAGGACGTCCTGCCCGCGATGGTCGTGATGGGCATGGGCCTGGTGGCCCTCGTCGCGCCGCTGACCTCCACCGTGCTGGCCTCGGTGGACCCCGGCCGGGCGGGACTGGCCAGCGGCATCAACAACGCGGCGGCGCGCGTCGCCGGGCTGCTCGCGGTGGCGGCGCTGCCGCTGCTGTCCGGGATGGGGCCCGAGTCGTACCGCTCGGCAACCCAGTTCGACGCCGCCTTCGGGCGGGCCATGCTCTGGTGCACCGGGGCCTTCCTGGTCGGCGCCGCCGTGGCCTGGGCGACCGTGCGCTCCCCCGCGTCCAAGGCGTGCCACCCGCAGTGCCACACGTACTGCGCGGTGTCGGCCCCGCCGCTCGAACCCCGCGAGCGGGGCGGCCGTACGGCGCCGGGCTGATCCCCGTGTGCTGGAGCGCGACGGCCGACCTGGTGGCCGGTGGCGGTCGGTCTCGCGACCGCCGCGGTCCTCGCCCACGCCCTGGCGACCCGGCCGGTGACCGCCGAGATCCGGGGCCGCACCATCGGCTACGGCGTGAATGTTCCGTGGATGCCGCTGGTTCTGACGGGCTGTCTGTTCGCCACCCTGGGCGCGCTGGTGCTCGCCGGGGACCGGCGGCTGCGGACCCTCGGCCTGGTGCTGGCGGCGGGGGCACTGGCCTGCTCAGCGCTGTGGCGGCTGGAATTCGCCTCCACCTGGTGCGCCTTCGCCGCGGTCGCCTCGCTGCTCGTACTGGGCTGGGTCCGAGCCGGGAACCGGTCACCGGGAATGCCTGATCGACCGAAAGTTACCTAGACGTATGTAGTGACTTCGCACGCAGGCGGCAGTAGAACTCGTTCCCATTCCATCGAGAGTGAGGAACGTCACATGGGTGACAACGCCCTGCCCCAAAGAGGCTCCAATGGAATTTCACGCCGCGGATTTCTCGGTAGAACAGGTTCCATAATCGGAGCCGTGGCCCTGGCCGGTCACATCACCCCGGCCCAGGCCGCCGCGGCGGCCGCCGCCGCCCCCGCACCCATCGGCGACGGCGCCCGCGTACCGGTCCTGGTCATCGGCACCGGCTACGGCGGGTCGGTCGCGGCGCTGCGGCTGGCCCAGGCCGGAGTCGACGTGCAGATGATCGAGATGGGCATGAACTGGGACACCCCGGGCCCGGACGGCAAGGTCTTCCCGAAGGTGACCACTCCGGACTACCGCTCGTTCTGGCTCCGCACGCGAACCAAGGCCCCGCTCAGCAACTTCCTCGGCTTCCCCATCGACAAGGACGTCCCCAAGTACACGGGGATCCTGGACGCCGAGGACTTCGCCGGCATCACGGTCTACCAGGGCCGCGGCGTCGGCGGCGGTTCGCTGGTCAACGGCGGCATGGCGGTCACGCCCAAGCGCGCGAACTTCGCCGCCGTCCTCCCCTCGGTCAACGCCGACGAGATGTACGACACCTACTACCCGAGGGCCAACGCCGGACTCGGCGTCGGGATGGTGGACCCGGCCTGGTTCGACACCGCCGACTGCTACCAGTTCTCCCGCGTCGGCCGCAAGCACGCCCAGCGCTCCGGCTTCGCCTGGACCTTCGTACCCGACGTGTACGACTGGGACTACATGAAGCGGGAGGCCGACGGCACCGCCACCAAGTCCGCTCTGGCCGGGGAGATCCTCTACGGCAACAACCACGGCAAGAAGTCGCTGGTGCAGACGTACCTCGCGCAGGCCAGGGCCACGGGCAGGGTCACCATCTCGCCCCTGCACAAGGTCACCACGGTCTCCCCCGCCGCGGGCGGCGGCTACACGGTCGCCATCGACCAGATCAACACCACCGGCGACACCGTGGCCACCAAGACCGTCACCGCCGACCGGGTGTTCTTCGCCGCCGGCAGCGTCGGCACCAGCAAGCTCCTGGTCAAGCTGAAGGCGACCGGGGCGCTGGCGAACCTCAACGGCGAGGTGGGCAAGGGCTGGGGCGAGAACGGGAACGTCATGTGCGGCCGCGCCAACCACATGTGGGACCCGACCGGCAAGCTCCAGTCGACCATCCCCTGCTCCGGCATCGACAACTGGGACGCGGGGGGCGCGTTCGCCGAGGTGGCTCCGCTGCCGACCGGGATCGAGACGTACGCCTCGTTCTACCTGTCGATCACCAAGAACCCCAACCGCGCCGAGTTCACCTGGAACGCGGCCGCGGGCAGGGTCGACCTGAGCTGGCAGACCGCCTGGAAGCAGCCGTCCATCTCGATGGCCAAGACCATCTTCGACAAGATCAACTCGAAGGAGGGGACGATCTACCGGACCGACCTGTTCGGCGCCTACAAGATCTGGAACGACACCCTGACCTACCACCCGCTCGGCGGCGCCGTCCTGGACAGGGCCACCGACAACTACGGCCGCCTGCACGGCTACACCGGCCTGTACGTGATCGACGGCGCGCTGATCCCCGGAAACGCCAGCGTGAACCCGTTCGTCACCATCACCGCGCTCGCCGAGCGCAATATCGAGAAGATCATCGCCACCGACCTCCCGTAGGGCCGCGTCCTCCCCCCAGCGGCCGGGGCCGTTCGGATCGCCGAACGGCCCCTTTTCACGCCCTGCCCCTCTGCACGCCCGACCGGGCCCGGCCCGGCCCCGGCCCGGCCCGCTCAGCGCCGCTTCAGTGCCCGGGCAGCACGCAGACGCTGTCGAGGCCCAGCACGTGGTTGAGCCGCCCGAAGGCCAGCCAGGACCCGATGCTCATGGTGAGCTCGACGACCTCCAGCTGGCTGTAGTGCGCGGTCATCCGGTCCCAGAACTCCTCGTCGAGCCCGTGGTGGTCGAGGGTGTACCGCTCGGCGTACTCCGCCGCCAGCCGGGTGCGCTCGTCGAACGCGTCGGTGGTGCGCCACTCGGTGACCGCGTCGGCGAACTCCTCCTCGACCTTCTGCCCGTCCCGTTCGGTGCGCCAGTCCAGGCAGAAGACGCACCCGTTGATCTGCGCGACGCGCAGCCGTGCGGCCTCGAACTCGCGCAGCCCGAGGGTGGTGTGGGCGTACACCGACAGGGAGAAGTTCGCGGCGGCCATGCCGATCCCGGGCACCATGTCGCCCCACACGTACTCGATCGGGTGCTGGCCTTCGGGGATGTCGATCCTCATGACGGTTTCCTTCCGAGTCTGCCGGTGGCGGGCCGCAGCGGGATGTCCAGGGCGTCGTAGAGTCCGGGCTCCGCCGCCGCGAGCCAGTCGATGGCGCCGACGAGGCGGCCGACGGCGGTGGCGTTGCCGCCCGCGGAACGGTTCTCGCCCTCGTCGGTGGCCTCGACGGTGACCTCGATGCGGGGGCGGCCCTCGATCACGACGCGGTGGGCGCCGTCGCCGCCGTCCGGCGGCACCGGCCATTCCGGTGCGCACGAGGGGTGGATGCGGGTGACGTGCTCGATGACGATGCGGGGCTCGCCGCCGACGATGCCCTGGACCTCGAAGCGGATCGCCCCCTGGGTGCCGGCCTCGAACGCGCCCATGGTGCGGGTGGTCACGGTGGTGTCGAGCGCGCGGCGCTCCGACGTCTCGCGGATCTCGTCGAGTTCGACCCCGAGCGCCCGGGCCATCATCCGTATCTGACCGCCCCAGACCATCGTCGGGATCGAGGGCATGAGCATCATCGGCTCGAAGTCCATGGGGTGGCCCATGCCGATGAGGTTGCGGACGGAGTCCGGCTGGTCGTAGGTGGAGTAGTCGAAGATCTCCTGGCAGCGGATGGCGTCGATGGTGGTGCCGAGGCCGCTGAGCAGGAGCGGGAGGACGTCGTTGCCCCATCCGGGGTCGACGCCGGAGGCGAAGAGCGAGCCGCCGCCCTCGGCGATGGCCGCCAGTACCGGGTCGCGGAACTCCGGCGGGGCGCTGCGGTGGTCGTAGAGCGGGTAGAGGGCCGGGCTGACGACGACCGCGCCCGCCCGGACCGCACGGGTGATGTCGGCGAGGGCGTCGTCGGGCCGGACGTCCCCGGACGCGGCGTACACCACCGCTCGGGGACGGCCGGCGAGTACGGCTTCGGCGTCGTCGGTGGCCTCGACTCCCAACAGGTGGTCGAGGCCGCCGAGTTCGCCGGCGTCGCGGCCGACCTTGGCTGGATTGTGGACGATGACTGCGCAGAGTTCGAGCGCGGGATGGGCCGCGACGGCGCGGATGGCCAGACGGCCGACGTTGCCGGTACCCCAGACAACCGTGGGAATCATGCGCGGAGGGTAGCCACCGCCCCCGCACCTTTCCATAGCCGCGCGGCCCGAACTCGCGCGCTGCGGGTGGTTACTGGTTCTGGCCACCCAGGACGAAGAGGAGGTAGACGAAGAAGGCGAAGAGGTGGCCCACGAAGAGGTAGGCGACCAGCCGGATGATCAGGCCGCGCGGGAACTTGGCCTCGAAGCGCGCACGTACGCCGGCGGGCTCGTCCGCAGGGGGCACGGGGGTCATGGGTGGGCTCCTCGCCTATCGGTGGTGCGTGGTGGTGGCGGCCCCGCCGAGGCACAGCCCGGCGAGGCTGCTCTGGAGCAGGGTGTGGACGAACAGCAGGTCGGCTCCGCCCGGGGAGGCGGCACCGATCCGGTGCGGGGTGAGGGAGTCGAAGTGGGCACTGTCCCCCGGCTCCAGCAGGTACTCGGCCTCGCCCAGGTGCAGGCGCAGCCGCCCCTGGAGGACGTACAGCCACTCCTCGCCGGGATGGACGCGGACCAGTTCGTCCGGGCCTCGGCCGTGCGGCACGTGGACGCGCAGCGCCTGCATCCCGCGCCCGGCGCCGCCCGCCTGCCAGTACGTCCAGCCGTCGGCCTCGCGGGCACCCGGACCGCCGGCCCGTACGATGGGATCGGCGACGGCAGGGGTCTCGCCGAGCAGCTCGGAGACCGTCGTACCGTAGGTGCGGGCGAGCCCCAGCAGGAGCGGCAGCGAGGGCTGGCGCCGGCCGGTCTCCAGCCGGGACAGGTGGGCGGGCGACAGCCGGGCCCGCGCGGCGGCGGCCTCCAGGGTGAGGCCGGCACGGCGGCGCAGCTCGCGCAGCTGCGGCGCCACGGCGGGCAGCTCGTCGACCGCGTCTTCCGGGCGGTCGGGGGCGGTACCGGGTTTCATGCCCCGATTGAGCCAGAGTCTTGCCTTCCTGGCAAACCTTCTTGCCTCTGAGGCAAAGCGCCGCCTACCACCAGCGGACCGGGTACCGGTCTCCGGCCGGGTGGGTGCGGGAGGCGGCGACACCGCCGAGGACGAGGACCAGGGTCGCGCCGAACAGCAGCGGGACGAACCGTGCGGGTGCCGGGGTCTGCAGCACGACGACGACGGCGGTGGCGCAGGCGGGTGAGTGCGGGGTCCGGGCGAGGGTCGTGGCGGCGAAGGTCAGACCTCCGGCCAGGGCCGCGCTCCAGGGGGCGCTCGGTGCCACGGCGAGGAGCGCGTAGCCGGCTCCGGCGCCCAGGAGGTGGGCGATGACGACGGTGCGGGGCTGGGCCGTGTGCAGGGTGGGGGTGTGGTGCAGGACTGCGGCGCTGGCGGCCAGGGACGGTATGAGGACCGGTTCGCCGATGACCGCGGCGATGGCGGCCAGGGCGAGGAGGGAGGCGGCGACCGCGCCGGTGCCGGGCAGGGCCGCGACCACGGCGGCCCGGGCACGGTGCAGGCGCCCGGACCCCTTCGGGGGCGGCGCGCCGTCACGGGACGCCTCCGGGCCGGATATCGGCCGACGGGTCAGCACGGAGTCAAGGTCCACGATGGCGGCTCCTGGCACGGCGGGGGTCACGGGGACGACGGGCAGCCCCGTCGTGGTGCGCGCCCGCCGTCAGGGGCCGGCACGTGGACAGCCACCATGGCCCGCCCGTCTACGGCTGTCCTACGACGATTCGATGACGCGGCCGACGCCGCAGCCCCGGCCGCCTGCCGGAAGCAAGCGCTCCGGCCCCACCGGGGACACGGGCTCCAGCCCCGCCAGCGGTATCGGGCTTCGGGCCTGCCGGGGGCACCGGCTTCGGCCCCACCGGGGGCACCGGCCCCAGCCCCACCCGGGGCACCGGCTTCGGCCCCACCGGGGGTACGGGCTCCCACCCCGCCAGCGGTACCGGGCTCGGCCCTGCCGGAGGCACCGGCCCCAGCCCCACCGGGGGCACCGGCCCCAGCCCCACCCGGGGCACCGGCTTCGGCCCCACCGGGGGTACGGGCTCCCACCCCGCCAGCGGTACCGGGCTCGGGCCTGCCGGAGGCACCGGCCCCACCCCGCCGAGGGCACCGGCCCCAGCCCCACCCGGGGCACCGGCTTCGGCCGGGGCACCGGCTTCGGCCCCACCGGGGCACGGACTCCCACCCCGCCAGCGCCGGGCTCGGCCCTGGCGGAGGCACCGGCCCCGCCCCACCGGGGGCACCGGCCCCAGCCCCACCCGGGGCACCGGCTCCCACCCCGCCAGCGCCGGGCTCGGCCCTGGCGGAGGCACCGGCCCCACCCCGCCGGGGGCACGGAGTCTCCAGCCCCACCGGGGGCACGGGTTCGGCTCTGTGGCGGGCTGCTGGTCTCAGGGGGCGTTGCGTCGGCCCAGTACCGTCTCGACGGTGTCGGCCTGCTGCGCGGCCTTGTCCGGGCGGTGCCTCACCACCCGCGCGAAACGCAGGGCCACTCCGGCCGGGTAGCGCGTCGAGCGCTGCAGTCCGTCGTAGGCGATCTCCACCACCAGTTCCGGGCGCACCCGTACCGTGAAACCGTCGTCCGAGGTGGCGAGCGCGCGCAGCGCCTGCGTCTGCCAGCGCAGCATCTCGTCCGTGAGGCCCTTGAACGTCTTGCCGAGCATGGCGTAGGTACCGTCGGCGGCCCGGGCCCCGAGGTGGAGGTTCGAGAGCAGTCCCGTGCGCCGCCCGTGGCCCCATTCGGCGGCGAGCACGACCAGGTCCAGGGTGTGCACCGGTTTCACCTTCAGCCAGTGCTTGCCGCGCCGGCCGGCCGCGTACGCCGAGTCCAGGCCCTTGACCACCACGCCCTCGTGGCCGCGGCGCAGGGTCTCGGCCCAGAACTCCACGGCCTCGGCCTCCTGGGCCGCCGGGTCCCGCACCTCCAGGCGGCGGACCCGGGCTCCCTCGGGCACGAGAGCGGCCAGGGCGGCATACCGCTCGCGGACGGGAAGGTCCAGCAGGACGTCGCCGCCGACGGCCAGGACGTCGAAGAAGTAGGGGACCACCGGCAGCGTCCGCCGGGCGGCGCCCACGTCCACCCGGGAGCCGACCCGGCTCGCGATCTCCTGGAAGGGGACGGGGCGGCCGTCCGGGCTCCGGCCGATGACCTCCCCGTCGAGGATGAACCGCTCCCCCGGCAGGGACCTGGCCAGTTCGGCGACCTCGGGCAGCCGCCCGGTGATCTCGTCGAGGGAGCGCGTGTAGACCCGTACGTCGTCCCCCTCGCGGTGGACCTGCACGCGGATCCCGTCCAGCTTCTCCTCCACCGCGCACGGGCCGAGCGCGGCCAGCGCCTCGGTCACCGATCCGGCCGTGCCCGCCAGCATCGGCTGGACCGGCCGGCCCACCCGCAGGGTCACCGCGCGCAGCGCCTCGGCTCCGTGGGCGAGCACCGCCTGGGCGACCCGCGGCAGGGAACCGTCCAGCATCACCGCCCGGCGCAGCTCGGCCGCGGGTACCCCGGCGGCCGCGGCCACGCCCTCCAGGGCCACGGCGTCGAGCGCGCCCTGGCGCACCTCGCCCGACAGCAGGCTGCGCAGGAAGGCCTGCTCGGCCTCGGTGGCCGCGCCGAGCAGCCCGGCGACGATCCCGCTGCGCCGGGCGGCGGATCCGGCGCCGGCCTCCGCGGCGAGTCCGCCGACCGCCGCGTCGACGTCGCGGACGGTGAGGGTGGGCTCGGCCGCCGGTGGGGTCTCCTGGCCCAGGATGCGCCAGCCGATGCCCGGGCGGCCCTGCGGGAGGCGTCCGGAGAGGTAGGAGATGACCAGTCCGGCCTCTTCGGGCGGAGCCGCGGCGAAGAGCTCCGCGAGCAGTGCGGTCTTGCGGGACCGGGCGGAAGTGGCGGCGACTTCCCGTGACACGCGAGCGACCTCGGCCAGCAGCATGCGGCCATCCTGCCGTCCGGCGGCGCGGTGCGCAGGTCGGACGCCCGTACCGCAGGTGCGGTACACAAGGGCTGCGGCCTAGTCCCTGAGAAGGTCGCCGGTTCCGCCTGTGGGTGCTCGGAGGCCGGGTACCGGGCGTTTAGGGTGCCCGTATGAAGCTCCGAATGCCCCGGCGCCGCCGAGACCGCCTGCTCGCGGGCGCCGCCGCGCTGGCCGTCGTGGCGGGTGCCGGTACGTGGACGGCCTCGTCCGCGTCCGGCGACGCGCCCGCCGTGCACCGCCAGGACCAGGTCCTGAAGATGCCCGGTGCCGACATCGACACCTCCTACTTCCTCGCAGGCGGCGGGGAGGGCGACGGAGCGAAACGTCCGGCCGTGCTCCTCGGGCACGGCTTCGGGGGCAGCAAGGACGACGTCCGTGAACAGGCCGAGCGGCTGGCCCGCGGCGGGTACGCCGTGATGACCTGGTCGGCGCGCGGCTTCGGCCGCTCCGGCGGCCGGATCGGGCTGAACGACCCGGAGCACGAGGTCAAGGACGTCTCCCGGCTCGTCGACTGGCTCGCGGCCCGGCCCGAGGTACGGCTCGACGCGGACGGCGACCCGCGCGTCGGGGTGTCCGGAGCCTCCTACGGCGGGGCCGTCTCGCTGCTGGCCGCCGGTCACGACCGGCGCGTGGACGCGATCGCCCCGGAGATCACCTACTGGAACCTCGCGGACTCCCTCTTCCCGGGCGGCGTCTTCAAGAAGCTGTGGTCCGGCATCTTCTTCACGACCGGTTCGGCCGACGGGATGCAGCAGGCGGGGACGGCCCCGCAGGACGCGGGGGGCGGCGGACGGCCGCAGGACGCGGCCGGAAACGCCTCCGAGGCCGCGACCGCAACCGGGTCCGGGTCCGCGTCCGGTCCTCAGGACGGCGCCGCGGCCGGTCCCGGCTGCGGGAGGTTCACCCCCGAGCTGTGCGCGATGTACGAACGCGTCGCCGTGGCCGGAAAGCCCGACGCCGAGGCCCGCACCCTGCTGGAACAGCGCAGTCCGTCGGCGGTCGCCGACCGGATCAAGGTGCCGGCCCTCATCGTGCAGGGCCAGGACGACTCCCTCTTCCCGCTGGACCAGGCCGACGCGATGGCCGCGGCCATCGCGGCGAACGGCGCACCCGTGTCGGTGGACTGGGCGGCCGGCGGACACGACGGCGGCATGCGCGAGGCGGACCGGGTGGAGGCCCGCGTGGCCTCCTGGTTCGACCGCCACCTCAAGGACGACAGGAGTGCGGACACCGGCCCGGCGTTCCGGGTCTCGCGCTCCGGCGGGATCGACTCCACCGACGGCGAGGTGATACTGCGCGGTGCGAGCGGCGACCGGTACCCGGGGCTGGCTTCCGGCCCGAGGGATGTCGCCCTGACCGGGCGGGAGCAGACCTTCACCAACCCTGCGGGCGGCGCGCCCCCCGCGCTGTCCTCCCTGCCCGGCATCGGCGGGCAGCTCGCCTCCTTCGGGGCCGGGCTCTCGCTGGACTTCCCCGGGCAGAACGCCCGCTTCGAGTCGGCGCCGCTGGACGGTGACCTGCAGATCACCGGAACGCCGACCGTGACCCTGAAGGTGAGGTCGACGGCTGCGGACGGTTCGGCCGTGCTGTTCGGCAAGGTGTACGACGTGGGGCCCGACGGACGGCAGCAGGTCCTGCCCTCCCAGCTGGTGGCCCCGCTGCGGGTGGAGAACGCGCAGCAGGGCACGACCGTGCGGCTGAGGCTGCCCGCGATCGACCACTCCGTCGCGGCCGGACACCGCCTGCGGCTGGTGGTCGCCGCCACGGACCTCGGCTACGCGACCCCGGCCGCGACAGCCGCCTACACGGTCTCGCTCGAAGGCCCCCTGGCCGTGCCCGTCGCGCCGCAGGTGCGGACCGCCACGGCGGGCATGCCCGCCTGGACCTGGGGGCTGCCCCTGGGCGCGCTGGCCGTGGCCGCGGCACTGCTCGGGTTCCGGCGGCCCGGCCGGGGCGCCGCCGGGGCACGGGCCGGCGTACCGCAGCCGGACCCGGCGCTGGCCGACGTACCGCTGCAGATCACGGGCCTGACGAAGCGGTACGCGAAGTCGCAGGACCGGTACGCGGTACGGGACCTGTCGTTCCGGGTGGAGAAGGGGCAGGTACTGGGGCTGCTCGGGCCCAACGGGGCCGGGAAGACCACCACCCTGCGCATGCTGATGGGGCTGATCTCGCCGGACGCCGGGGAGATCCGGGTGTTCGGGCACGCGGTGCGGGCCGGGGCGCCGGTCCTGTCGCGGGTCGGGGCCTTCGTGGAGGGCGCCGGCTTCCTGCCGCACCTGACGGGCCGCGCCAACCTGGAGCTGTACTGGCAGGCCACCGGCCGCCCGGCCGAGGACTCGCACATGGCGGAGGCCCTGGCGATCGCCGGGCTCGGCGACGCGCTGGAGCGCGCGGTGCGCACGTACTCGCAGGGCATGCGGCAGCGGCTCGCGATCGCGCAGGCGATGCTCGGGATGCCGGACCTGCTGATCCTCGACGAACCGACGAACGGTCTGGACCCGCCGCAGATCCGCGAGATGCGGGACGTGATGATCCGCTACGCGGCCGGCGGGCGGACGGTCATCGTCTCCAGCCACCTGCTGTCGGAGGTCGAGCAGTCCTGCACGCACCTGGTGGTCATGGACCGCGGGCAGCGGGTGGCGGCGGGCGAGGTCGCCGAGATCACCGGCGGCGGGGACACCCTGCTGGTGACCCTGGCCGAACCGGTGGACGGGGTGGCCGTCGAGAAGGTGGCGGCCCTGGAGGGCGTGGGCTCGGTGGTGGCCGCGGACGACGGGCTGCTCGTACGGCTCGAAGGCGCTTCGGCCGCCGCTCTGATCGCCGAACTCGTGCGGCTGGAGGTGCCGGTGACCGGAGTGGGGCCGCACCGCAGACTCGAGGACGCGTTCCTCACCCTGATCGGAGGTGCGGCATGAGTACGGCGACGAAGGCGCGGGGGGCGGCCGCGGAGACGGCTCCCGGCTACCGGGCGAGCCGCACGCTGCCGCTGCGCGTGGAAGCCCTGCGGCAGTGGCGCAGGCGGCGGACGCTGGTGATGGGCGGGGTGCTGGCCGCACTGCCCTTCATCATGATCATCGCGTTCGCGGTGGGCGGCGGGCCGGACAGCCGGCGCGGCGGCGGCAACCGGATCACCCTGATCGACACGGCCACGGCTTCCGGCGCGAACTTCGCCGCGACCTGCCTCTTCGTGTCGGCCGGCTTCCTGCTGGTGGTGCCGGTGGCGCTGTTCTGCGGGGACACGGTGGCATCGGAGGCGAGCTGGTCCTCGCTGCGCTATCTGCTGGCGTCGCCGGTGCCGCGGGCCCGGCTGCTGTGGAGCAAGCTGGTGGTGGCCCTGGGCTTCAGCCTGGCGGCGATCGTGCTGCTGCCGGTGGTGGCGCTGGCGGCGGGCACGGCGGCGTACGGGTGGGGGCCGCTCAAGCTCCCGGCGGGCGGCGCGCTCGCGGCCGGGGACACGGTGCCGCGGCTCGCGCTGGCGGTGGCCTTCGTCTTCGTGTCGCAGCTGGTGACGGCCGGGCTGGCCTTCTGGCTGTCCACGCGGACGGACGCGCCGCTGGGCGCGGTGGGCGGCGCGGTCGGGCTGACGATCGTCGGGAACGTGCTGGACGCGGTGACGGCGCTCGGCTCGTGGCGCGAGTTCCTGCCGGCGCACTGGCAGTTCGCGTGGGCGGACGCCCTGCAGCCCCAGCTGGAGTGGGGCGGGATGGCCAAGGGGGCGGTGGTATCGGTGTCGTACGCGCTGGTGCTGTTCGCCCTGGCCTTCCGCGGCTTCTCCCGCAAGGACATCGTGTCCTGAGCGGGCGGCCGCGGGCCGCCTGTGCGACGAGCGCTCCCCATGCCCCGCAGGGCGTGGGGAGCGCTCGTCGGCGTATCCGGCCCTTACGCGGTGACGGCCGGGGCGATCGCGTCGATCTCGGCGAGCAGCTCCGCGTCGAGCGGGCGGTCGCCGGCGGCCGCGTTCGCCCGCACCTGCTCGGCGGAGGTGGCGCCGGCGATGACGGAGGCGCAGCCGGGCTGGGCGGAGAGCCAGCCGATGGCCAGTTCGAGGACGGTGCGGTCGTGCTTCTCGGCGATCGCGGCCAGCGCCTCGACCACGTCGAGGCGTTCCTCGGTGAGGTAGGCGTCCCGGCCGTCGAGGCGGGAGCCCGCCGGGACGGGCGCGCCCCGGCGGATCTTGCCGGTCAGCAGGCCGTTGGCGAGCGGGAAGTACGGGAGTACGCCGACGCCGTAGTGGAGGGCCGCCGGGACCAGCTCGCGCTCGGCCGACCGCTGCAGCAGCGACCACTCGTTCTGTGCGGACACGAAGGGGACGGAGCCGGTCTCGCGGGCGACGTGGGCGGCTTCGGCGAGCTGCCAGCCGGTGAGGTTGGAGTGGCCGATGTAGCGGACCTTGCCCTCGGCGACGAGCTCGGTGAGCGCGGCCAGCGTCTCGGCGATGGGAGTGGCCGGGTCGGGGCTGTGCAGCTGGAGCAGGTCGATGCGGTCGGTGTCGAGGCGGCGCAGGGACTCCTCGACGGCGCGCCGGATGTAGGCGCGGCCGCCACGGGATCCGGCGGCGGGGCCGTACTTCATGTCGACACCGTCGTAGCCGAACTTGGTGGCGAGGACGACCTGGTCGCGGCGGCCCTTCAGGGCCTGCCCGAGGTGCCGCTCGGAGCCGCCCGCGCCACCGTAGATGTCGGCGGTGTCGAGAAGGGTGACGCCCGCGTCGAGGGCGGCGTCGACGACGGCACGGGTGGCCTGTGCGTCGAGTCGCCCGCCGAAGTTGTTGCAGCCGAGGCCGACGGCGGACACCAGCAGACCTGAACTGCCCAGGGGGAGATGGCGCATGCGTTTTCGTTCCTCCGGCTCGACGGTTACATGATCAGGGGAGTCACCGCCCCCACTGCATACTGCCAGCCCCGACCGGCTCGCTGCGGCGGAGGTGGACGCATCGTCCGTACCGCTCGGTGCGGACCTCGTCGACGTCCTTCGGCCGGCGGGCGGCAGGCCGTCACTGCCGTTCCACCGTCACGGGCGTCGGCGCACGGCAGGCGTCGTACTGGCCGCAGGGGTGGCGACGAGGACTTCGCCGTGAGCCGGCCACCACCCCCGCCGATGCCGTCACCATCAGGGCCCGGCGGGGTCGGCCGGGCCGTCGGTACCGGGATTTCCGAGGGACAGGCACCACGGACATTCGTGGAAGTCGCTCGCGGTGCTCGCCGTATGCAGCGGGGGGAGGGAGAACCCCGCTCGGTATTCGTCCTCTCGCATCCGAGCCGAGCATATTTTCGTCCGGCTCGAGGTGATCGCTCCGTCCCCGCTCCCTTGAGCGAAGCGGCGTACCACCCGCATCAGCCCCGCCCGCACCGCGTTCCCGACCCGTGATGCTGCAGGCAGGACACGGCGCACGGCAGTCGACCACGGGCGGTGATCGGGTCGGTCACCGTGGGGAGCCGTACTCATACGACCCTACTCACGGAAGACTCATATGACCCTACGAATTCCGGCATCGTCGGTCGGTCACGCAATGTGTTCCTCCTCGATCGTGCAGCGTGCGAGTGATGACCTTGCCGCCAGGGGTGCGGCCCGGGGAAGGGTGGCAGACCCTTGCGAATTCGAACCAGCCGCCCGCCCGGAGGATACTTCTTTCGCTTTTGACGCTTCCCCAATTTCCCCGAGCATGCAGAACTGAGATGCGTCGAACAGGGACCAGGCAGGCCACATCGTTTGACGTGACCTCAATATCGAGACCAAAGCCAGCAATGTACGGATTGCCGAGGTTTTTTACTCGACCGACTACGTGTGGATTGCCGGGGTTTTTACGCGAACAGCCGCGTGCGGATTGCCGGGGTTTTTAAGGGATTCAGTGATCTCATCCACTTCCCGGGCGCCGGCATGACACGCCGCGCCGCGGAGCCCCGGAGCGCCCTCGAAGCCGACGCCCCTCACCCGACGCGAGCGCGGCCCTGGAGATGGGGAAGGGGCGGGCCGGACGTCGGATCCGCGGCCGTTCAGCGAGTGGAGTCAGCCGGCGGCATGGAGGGGCACTCCGCCGGTCGTACCGGTGCCACAGCTCGCCGGGGAGGCAGCCGGACGGCGTCCACATGGCAGGACAGGACGTGCTTGAAGCGTTGCTGTCGCCGCAGCTCAAGGGCGTCCACGCGCCACAGACGGCCAGTCCCCGATGACGTAAATGCAGCGCAACCTGTGCCCAGCGCGGTGGAGATCAGCATGATCCACAGGAGAATGTCGCCCACAGCCGGTCCTTTCGAAGGGTGATGGTTCCAGGGCGCGCACGATCGAAGCCCCGAGATCGCCGGGCATAACGCAGCGGCATATGCGGGGTTGCGCCCTCCCCTCCGATTGCAGCCATGCGCAGCAATCTGCAGGCCTTGACATCTCAGCATCTTTGATGATGGTCGGATGGTGTCGGGGTGGCCGGAGAGGGGGGTCGGGGCTCGGCAGCGAGGATGAAACGCAGGGCAGAGCCCTTGCGTCGATGGAGCGCGCTCGACCGTCAGGGGTCGCGGCGAACGGGAGTTCAGCGGCGAGAAATCCGTCGCGCCGGGTCCCCTTCGGCCCGCTGCTTCTCGACTCTTTGAACTGCGGCGCGGCAGGGCGCGGCCACTTCTCCTGCCGCATTTGCAGAAACGATAAGCGGCACGGAAGAACCATTCATTCACGACCACCACCCGGATGGCCCATACCCTGACCAACATCAACAGCGTTTACGGCATATGACAACAGCAAAGATCCCCATCTCCTACCGCGGGCCTGCGGACGGAGAAGGGCAGGGAGGCGACTTTCGCTCCGGGGCCACCCGGATCGGAAAGTGGACCTTCACTCCGCGCCCAACCGGCTGTAGCGAGCCCAGGAACGCGACGTTGGAAAAAGAGAGTCTGGCCGTCGATCTGAGTTACTCTTCCTCGATCTTCGAGGACTTCCTCCATGCGATGAGCATGATCCAGATCGACTTCGACCGGCGGTCGGGGATCATCGACCGGTCCGAGATGGCCGGCGACCAGTGTTCGGGCGGCAGCTCCCGTGTCTGAGCCGTACGGATCCCCGGACGTCCACGCCCCCCACTTCCGGCCGGACGACACCGCCTTCTGGCGTCAGCCGGAGCATGTACAGCACCACTCCCCCGGGCAGCCGCTCGGCGGCCCCGGTGAGGCCGACCGGTCGTGGGATCCGGCGGAAGAGCTCGCCATCCTTCTCCAGGAGAGCACTGCAGCCCGGCAACCGGAGACCTTCAGCCGCGTCGGCTTCGACGCCGCGGCTGACACGGTCAGTGCCATGGGCCTCGTGGCCGGGCTGAATCACGCGCCCGTCGAGCGGCCGCCCAGGCAGACTTCCAGTGGGCACCGCCGGAGCCCGTCGAGGCCGCCGGTCGTGACCCTGCTGCGGACGGGCAGCCTGTTCACCGCCTTGCTGGTCGCCGTCATCGCCGCCTTGGTGAGCATCCTCAGCGGCCTGGCCATCTGCGAAACCCTGCGCCACAGCGCCGGTCTCCATACGGCCCGCGAAGTGGTCAGCTGGTGGCCCCTGCTGATCTACGGCCCCTGGATGGTCGCCTCTCTGTCCATTCTCAGATCCGCGCTGCACCAGCGGCGCGCCCTGCATTCCTGGTCCATCGTCCTGCTGTTCTCCACCCTGGCCACGCTTCTGTGCGTCGCCCAGGCACCCAGGACGATCGCCGCCGGAACGTCGTCCGCTCTTCCCGCGGTCGCCGCGCTGGCGTGCTTCCAGCAGCTGGTCCGCCAGATCACACTCACACGGCCGCCGCGCAACGCCGCTCCACGGCACCGGAACCCGCCCGCCTCCGCCCTCGGCCGGACGACCACCGTCGGGCGCAGCCCGGACGGCGTCCCTCCCGGCTACTCCATGGCAGAGAAGAGGACTGCCCGCTCTCCGTCCAGCAGTCACAGGTACAGGTACGGCGCATGACGGCCCCACCCGTGCGGCGGTGTCGGCTGCGACGCAGGTCAGAGCGCCGGCGGCGCGTGGGCAGACCCGGGCTTCCTCCATCGTCCGCTCGTCAGGAGTCGGTGGGGTCTCGTGGAAGGGCTGGGCGCGAGTCGCTTCCGTCAGCGTCATCGTCATCGCAGGACGGCCGGCCGGTCGTCCTGCGGCCGTCGGGAGCGGTCCGCCGTCCGAGCGCAGAAGAGGGTTTCCCGGGTGAACGCCTCGGCGGAGACTGCGCTGTCGGACGACGGCGCACGAGGGCCGAGCATCCCGAAGACGGCGACCGCGAAGAGCAAAGGCGGTAGCAGCCGCTAACTCCCTGGCCAACCCGGTCCTTCCCACACATCAAAGGGGTGTTCGCCTGCACCTTTGAAACGAAGATCGAAACCGATGGTCACGGGCCGCACGCAGACTCAGTCCGACGGTCTACCCACCCCTGCCCACCGCGTGCCGGACCGGGGCCGTCCACCGCGAGGCAGCCTGGACCCGCCGCACCCCGCACGCCCCTCACCCCGCACGCCCCGCACCCCGCACCCCGGGCGTCCGATCGCTGCGGCCCGCCCGAGCGACGCGCCGCAGGGGGGCATGCCCGACGACGGGCTCGTGCGAACGAGGCCGGCGCGCCGGGCAGAAGCCCCGCCCCCTCCGAACCGAAAACACCACGCGCTCCGGCGCATCCCCTCCACACCCATCACGAGAGGTCGGCACCATGTACGAACTGACCCACGCAGAGCGGATCCAGTACAAGCGGCGCCAGGACACCGCCTACCAGGCCGGCGAGGATGCCGTCACCAACCTTCAGGCGGCGCTCGCGCTCGCCGACCTGACCCTCCCCTCCCTGAGCAACGACGGGCCGGTGGCAGGCCACGGCTTCGTCCGGCTCGGAGGGTGCAACGCGGCCTTCGCCAATCGGCTCGCCGAAATCGTTGCCGCAGGTGCCGACGCCCTGCGGCACGAGCGGAAGGCCGGCAAGGTGGAACGGCCTCAGGAAGGGCTGCAACAGCGCACCGTCCACGGTGCGGAATTCGACGGCTACCGGATCCTGCGCGCCGAAGTCCCGACCGCACCGGACCCCGTCGCCGCGTTCCTCCTTGCCGTGCGCGACACCACCGGGCTTCCCGCCCGCGTGGATCGCAGGCCGACGCGGGCCCACTGAAGCCCCGCGAGCCGGCGGGGTGCGAACGGTGGCTCCGGCTCACTGGTGGGCCCGGTCCGCGAGTCACCGTCCGCGCCCCGCTGGACGCCGTCCTCACCGAAGCCGCGGCCGCCACGGGCAAGGCCGGATCCGTCCCGGCGCGGCTCCAACCACGTCGGCGAGGACACCTTCGGGCACCGGCCCGGGACCGCGGGCCTTCCCGGCGGTGCGAGCCGCCGCCCCGGATACGCTCCGGATACCGAGGGCACGGTATGCCCGGCTGCGCAGCGGGTACGCGTGTGGTGTGGGAGACGAACGCCTGACGTTCGACGGCTGGATCGCCGCTGTCGGCACGTGCTCCGGCACGCGCGTGGTCGTGGGCCACTGGCCGCTGTCACCCTTCGGGCCGTTCAGTGACGTGATGCTGGAGCGCGCCGACGGATGGCGCACGCTGATCGCGCCCAGCGCCCGCACGGCCGACTACATCGCCGGCGTCTACCACTTCGACGAGGTCCGCACGGCCCCGGTGGGAGTGCGGATTCATGGCGGCACCTGGGACGTCACGGCAGGAGCCCTGGATCTGGGCTTCCGGGTCGGGCGTCAGGGAGCCCTCGGCCTGGCCCTGCGGGCTGTGCCCCGACCGCTCGCCCGCAGGCCGTTGTGGGCGGCCGTGACCGACGTGCCCGCGCGCCTGATGGCCGGCGTACGGACCCGGGGGAGCTCGCGCCACGGATGTCGCCAGTGGTACGCGGCGGGCGGCCTGTGGCCGATCACGAGCGTCCGGGCCTTCTTCGAGGCGATCGACCTCGGCGCACTCGCCCCTGTCGTCCCGCCCGTGCGCTTCGGCTTCGCGTCGGCCCCCGCCTCACCCGCACTGGTGCGGGTGCTCTCCACCGTCGAACGCAGTACTCGCTGACCGCCGGGCCGTCAAGGATCCGGCCGGCCGGATCGGCCCTGGCCGGCCCCTCGTTCCACTGGCATATGCGGCTGAATCAGGTCGATCGCTCTGCGCACCCTTGGGAGCGGGTTCCTTCACTCGGCGTCGCATCTTGATCGTCCTCCGCGACCCGGGGGGACCAGCGCTCCCCAAACGGGCCGTACGGGTGAATTCCTCACACTTCACCCAAGACCGGAGATGTCCAGATATCTGCCATGAGGCGATCCGGCTGGGCTAGAACGGGTGCCCCCACGGCACCGATCGGCACACCCGGTCGGCGAATTCGAGAGGACCCCTTCGTGAGCCACTCGCAGGACGACAACCCGATCACCCACGTCACCGCAGCACAGTTGAACCGGATCGCCGGGCAGGGCATCTACACCTCGGCCACGTCCGTGGACCCGGACGCCGTCAACGTCGCCGAGGCCCTGGTCGCCACCCTGAACGGCACGGCGGAGAGCCCGCTGCTCACGGCCGACCTCCGGAGGCTCACGGAACAGGTGCAGCAGAAGGCGACGATCGGCTTCCCATGGATCACCGCCGACGACGGGGTACGGCTGTCGGCCCACACGATCAAGCTGAACACCTCGGAGCCCCGCCCCGTGGTGATCGTGCCGTCGGGCTGGACGCCCTTCGGCTGGATCCTGTTCGAGTACGCGTACCTCCAGCTGGCGCTCCGCGGATACCACGTACTGGCCTACACACCTCGCGGCATCGGCCTCACGACTCCCCTCCCGGGCGGCGGCTTCGTCGACGCCCCCTGGACCTCCCAGGGCACGATCGACGTGGCGGGATCCTCGGACTGGACGGACGGCTCCACCGTCATCGACTACGCCCAGCAGCACTTCGACCCGAGCAGGATCGCGTTCCTCGGCGAGTCCTACGGGTCCGGCATCAGCCAGTTGGTCGCGGCGAACGACCCGGCCGACCGGGTGGACGCGGTCGTGGCCCTGAGCACGTGGGGCGACCTGGCCGACAGCCTCTACCAGAACGACACCCGGCACCTGGCGGCGGTCAAGGCACTGATCGACTTCACCGGCGGCCCGATCGAGCGGAAGTTCGACCCGGCCACCCGGCAGCTCCTGGAGGACTTCCTGGCCGGCCGGAACCCCGATGGGGTGAAGAAGTGGCTCAAGGAGCGGTCCCCGTCGTCCTACCTCGACGACACCAACGCCCGCGACGTCCCCACCCTCTTCTCGAACACCTGGCACGAGACGCTGTTCCCGGCCAGCCAGACCATCGCTCACTTCGACGCGCTGACCGTGCCCAAGCGGCTCAACCTCTGGATCGGCGACCACGCCGCGCCCGAGGGCGCCGGCCTCACCATCCCGTTCAGCGGGCCGAACGTGCCGGTCGACGAGGCGTTCGCCTGGCTCGACCACCACGTGCTCGGGGCGGACAACGGCGTTGCCGCGTGGCCGCCGGTCAACAGCCAGATCATGTTCACGTACAAGACCAGGATCGACCCGGAGACCGGGCAGAACGTCATCACCGAGCCCGCCGTCCGCGAGCCCAGGCCGTCCTGGGCGGACGTCACCACCTCCACCGAATCCTGGTACCTCACCGCCTCCTCCACCGACCGCCGCGACGGCGGGCTCGGCACCGCGCCGGAAACGGGCTGGAAGCGGGAGTTCACCGCCGGACAGCTCACGGCCGCCACCGCGGTGGACGCCGTCATCACGACCGGCCAGGCGGAGTGGAAGGGGAACCCGAAGTCCTACGCCACCGGCACCTTCGACCGCAGGCACCTCGCCGTGTGGACCAGCGGCCCGCTGCAGCAGGCCCGCCGCATCCGCGGCGTCCCCGAGCTCGCCCTGACCGTCCGCAGCTCCGCCGCCGCCACGACCCTGGTGGCCTACCTGTTCGACGTCGCCCCCGACGACACCGCCCGCATCATCACGCACGAGCCCCTCACCCTGCTGGACCTGGCCCCCGGTGAGGACCACAACGCCTCCTGGAGGCTCCAGGCCGCCGGCTACGACCTCGCCGCGAACCACCGGCTCATGCTGGTCGTGAACAGCAGGGACCAGCTCTACTCCGACGCGGGCGAGGGCAAGAGCGCCACCACCACGATCACGTCCCCCGACGACAGCGCCGCCCGCCTGGTCCTGCCCCTCGGGTAGTCCCCCAGGACCGGGCCGCGACACCCGCGCCCCGCTTGCACACCCCGCCTGCCGCCAGCGAGACCCAGGTCAGCAGGGGTCGGGGCGGTGGAAGCGGGGCGCGCAGGGTGACATAGCGTGCCCCTCATGGATCAGGAGCACATAGCCGGGCCGACCGGCGACGGCGCTGGCAGGCGGCGGTTCCTCGCGATCGCCACGGGGGCCGCGACCGCCGCGGGGCTCGGTGCGGCGGCCGGCTGCGCGGGCGGGGACGGGAGCGGGAACCTCCGCGCCGGCCCCGGTCCCGGCGGGAAGGGCACCGCCTCCACGCCGGACGGCAAGCAGCCGGCGGGAGGAGCTCACGGCTTCGACGTGAAGGCCGAGAACGCCCGCCCGGGCAACGCCGACTGGGCCGTGGTGAAGGCCGGGCCGGCGCGGGCCGTGGAGGGCTTCGCCGACAAGGTCAGCGTGTTGCCCGGCGAGTCCTTCGGCCTGTACGTGTCGACGACCGCACCCCGGTTCACCGTCTCCGCCTACCGGATGGGCTGGTACGGCGGCGCCCGCGCCCGGCTGGTGTGGCGTTCGGAGGCCCTGCCCGGAGTTCGGCAGCCCGAGCACACCGTGGACTCCGACACCCGGATGGTCCGCACGCGGTGGGCCCGCACCGCCACCGTCGAGACGAAGGACTGGCCGGAGGGCAGCTATCTGCTGCGCCTGGACGCACAGGGCGGCGAGGGCGGCCAGCGTTTCGTACCGGTCACCGTCCGGTCCGCGGCAACGGCCGGGCGTACGGTCGTGGTCAACGCCGTCGCCACCTGGCAGGCCTACAACCGCTGGGGCGGATACGGCAGTTACGACGGCCCCAGCGGCGGCTACGCCTCGCGCTCCCTCGCCGTGTCCTTCGACCGGCCGTACGAGTACGACGACGGCGCGGGCCTGTTCCTGGTGTACGAGGCCCCGCTGATCGCGCTGGCCGAACGCCTCGGCATACCCCTCGCCTACGCGACCACCACGGACGTCGCGCGGGAGAAGCGGTTGCTGGAGGGAGCCGCGGCGGTGCTCTCCCTCGGGCACGACGAGTACTGGTCGCCGGAGCAGCGCGCCCACTTCACGGCGGCCCGCGACGCCGGCACCAACATCGCGATCCTGGGCGCGAACTGCTGCTACCGCCGGATCCGGCTGGAGGCCTCCGAGCTGGGGGCCGACCGTACGCTGGTCTGCTACAAGTCCTCCTACGCCCAGGACCCGGGCTTCAAGAGGGGCCATCCGGCGACGGTGGACTTCCGCTCGGCTCCGGGCGCGGACCCGGAGAGCTCGCTGCTCGGCGTGATCTACGACGGCTATCCGGTGGACGCCCCGTACGTGGTGACCCACCCCGGCCACTGGCTGTTCGAGGGCACCGGCGCGAAGGCGGGCGACCGCTTCGAGCACCTGGTCGGCGTGGAGTACGACAAGGTCGACACCGGTTTCACGACGCCGCGTCCGATCGAGATACTGGCCCACTCCCCCGTGGTGTGCGAGGGCCGCCCCAGCCACCAGGACACGGCGTACTACACGGTGCCGAGCGGCGCGGGGGTCTTCGCGACGGGCACGATGCGGTGGGTGGAGGCCCTGGACGCGACGGGCGACGGCCGCAGCGGACGCAACCACGGCCTGGACGCCCGGTCCGGGGCGCTGACGACCCGGGTGACGGAGAACCTCCTGCGGGTGTTCGCGGCGGGCCCGGCGGGCCGGTCGCATCCGGCGCAGGACAACGTCAAGGCGGTGTACGGCGGTTCATGATCCCGCGGCGGCGGAAAAGGCTTGGCTCCGCCACCGCGGGATGTCTAGGATCGTGATCACGGCATCGCGTGTCGGTCACCGGCCGGGTGAGGCATGGAGGTGCCCGTGATGTGCCTTTCGGAGGCATTCACCCATGTCCGTACAGCTGAACCACACGATCATCCACTCCCGTGACAACCGGGAGTCCGCCGAGTTCCTGGCGAACATCCTCGGTCTCGAAGTCGGTACCGAGTGGGGGCCGTTCATCCCCGTCGACACCGCCAACGGCGTCACCCTGGACTTCGCGACCGTCCCGGCCGGGTCCATCACCCCGCAGCACTACGCCTTCCTGATCTCCGAGGAGGAGTTCGACGCGGCGTTCGAGAAGATCCGGTCGGCCGGCGTGCCGTACTTCGCCGACCCGCACGGCAGGCTCCCCGGCGAGATCAACCACAACGACGGGGGCCGCGGCGTCTACTTCACGGACCCCGCCGGGCACGGGATGGAGATCATCACGCGCCCGTACGGCTACCAGGAGCCCGCCGCCACGGGCAGGTAGACGACGTTGGGCGAGCCCGTGTCGGGGTGGACCTCGACGCGGGCGCGCACCCCGTACACCTCGGTCAGGAGTTCCTCGGTGAGCACCTCCGCCGGCGGCCCCGAGGCCGCGACCCGGCCGCCCGACAGGACGTACAGCCGGTCGCAGAAGGCGGCCGCGAGGTTCAGGTCGTGCAGGACGAGCAGGCCGGTGGCGGGCAGGGCCCGGACCAGGCCGAGGACCTCCAACTGGTAGCGGATGTCCAGGTGGTTGGTCGGCTCGTCGAGTGCGAGCAGCCCCGGGTCCTGGACGAGCGCCCGGGCCACCAGGACGCGCTGCCGTTCGCCCCCGGACAGCTCGTCGAAGCGGCGGGCCGCGAAGGGGCCCGCGCCCACGGTCTCCAGGGCGTCGGCGACGCGCCGCATGTCGTCCGGACCGTCCTGTTCCCAGAAGCGCTTGTGCGGGCTGCGGCCCATGGCGACGACCTCGCGGACGGTCAGTCCGAAGGTGCCGCTCGCGTCCTGCGGCACCACCGCCACGCGCCGCGCCCGTTCCTTGACGGTGAGCTCGCCCGCGTCCGCGCCGTCCAGCAGGACCCGGCCGGCGGTCGCCCGCAGGGCTCCGTAGACGCAGCGCAGCAGGGTGGTCTTGCCGCTTCCGTTGGGGCCGACGACCCCCACCGTTTCACCGGGCCGGGCGGTGAGGTCGATTCCGTGGAGGAGGGTGTGCCCGTCGGTCTCGTACCGCACGCCCTCGACGGCCAGGTCCACCGGCCGGGCCGGTCCGGTCCATTCCGTCATCCGGTCACCCCTTCGGTACGGCTGGAGCGGCGCAGCATCCAGAGGAAGAACGGCCCGCCGACGAGCGCGGTGACCACCCCCACCGGTATCTCCTCGGGGGCGGCGGCCGTACGGGCGATCAGGTCGGCCAGGATCAGGAACACGGCCCCGCCCAGCGCGGCGACGGGCAGCAGGGCCCGGTGTCCGGCGCCCACGACCATCCGGGCGGCGTGCGGGACCATCAGCCCGACGAAGCCGATGGCCCCGCTGCAGGCGACGAGCACGCCGATGACGAGGGAGGTCAGGACGAACACGGCGGCGCGGAAGCGTCCGGTGTCCAACCCCAGGGTGTGTGCGCCCTCCTCCCCGGTGAGGAGCAGGTCGAGCGGGCGGGCGAGGGTGAGGAGCAGGGCGCCGCCGACGAGCAGCGCCACCGCGGGCAGGGCCAGTTCGTCCCAGCGCGCCCCGCCGAGACCGCCGAGGGTCCAGAACAGCACGGAGCGGATCTGGTCGGGGTGTGCGGCGAGGACGAGGACGAGGCTGGTGAAGGCGGACAGGATGTACTGGACGGCCACGCCGGCCAGGATCAGCCGGCCGGTGGTCATGGTGCCGCCGCGCCGGGCCATCGCGTAGACGGCGACGAGCGCGGCCATGGACCCCACGAAGGCGGCCAGCGGCACGCCCATGGCGAATCCGGCCGCGGCCGTGCCGAAGACGATCACGAGGACGGCTCCGGCGGAAGCCCCGGAGGAGGCCCCGAGGAGGAACGGGTCGGCGAGTTGGTTGCGTACCAGTGCCTGGAGCACGGTGCCCGCGACGGCGAGCCCGGCTCCGACGACGGCGCCGAGGAGGATCCGCGGCATCCGCACGTCCCACACGATGGAGGCGAAGGCGCCGGTGGGCCGGTTCCCCGACAGGCCGCCGACGACGATGTCGAGGACGCGGCCGGGGGCGATCCGTACGGGTCCCAGCGCCAGGCCCGCGATCGCCGAGACGGCGAGCGCGGCGGTGAGGACGGCGAGGACCGTGCCGGTGCGGAGCCTCACGCGGGGTTCGGGTGGAGCTGGCTTCCCAGTGATTCCACCGCGTCCGCCACGCGGACGCCGAGGACGGCCGAGGAGAGCGGGAGCACGACGAACCGCCGGTTCTTGACGGCGGGCACCTCGGCGAGCGCCGGGTCGTTCAGCAGGCGCTGCTTCTTGGCCTCGACGGTGGTGCCGCCGTAGTCGTAGATGAGGACGACCTCGGGCTTGCGCTCGATGACCTTCTCCCAGGCGACGTCGCCGAAGGTGTCCCCCAGGTCGGCGAAGACGTTGGTGCCGCCGGCGAGGGAGATGATCTCGTTGCCGACGCCGTTGCCTCCGGAGGTGGAGGCGGTGGCCTCGCCGGAGTCGTAGGCGAAGACGGTCGGCCGGGGCCGGTCCTTGACGCGGGCGCTCACGGCGTCGATGCGGCGCTGCTCGTCCTCGATGAGCTTCGCGCCGCGGTCGGGTACGCCGAAGGTGCGCGCGACCTCGGTGATCTCGGTCTTGAGCTGGTCGAGGCCGACCTTCCCCTCGGTGCAGTACTCCACGTTGAGGCGGGAGTTGATGCCGGACTCGGCCAGGCCCTCGCGGTCGCGGCCCTGCGCCTTGTCGAAGGCGCTGGCGTAGCCGCCGTAGACGAAGTCCGGGTCGGCGCCGAGCAGGATCTCCTTGGAGGGGTACTCCTCGGCCAGCACCTTGATCTTGTCGTAGGCGGGCTTGTAGGCCGGCAGCACGGCATCGTCGAGGTAGGCGGTGCCGGTGATCCGGTCGCCCAGGCCGAGGGCGAGCATGAGCTCGGTGGCGTGCTGGTTCATGGTGACCGCCCGCCGGGGCGGGGCCTGGTAGGTGCTGCTCACGCCGCAGTTGGTGAGGGTGTACGGGAAGCCGGGCGCGGCGGCGGTGTCACTCGCGGCCCCGTCCTGCCCGGCGCCGGATGAACCGGCGCAGGCGGTGAGGGACATCAGGAGGGCGACGGGGGTGAACGCGCGCAGGGCGGCGCGGGAACGCGACATGGCGGGGCCTCTCCGGGGGATCCGCGTCCCCTGGTCGACGTGAAGGAACAGAGGCGGTGCGTCAGTGTCTGACTCCCGGCGTCCCCCGTGGGGACGGCCGGTCACAGTGGCGGGACCGCACCGGAATCGCACCGGTTTCCTGTCCTGCACCGCCTGGTTGTGCGCCCCAGTCTGCCAGAACGCGCACGTGGGATGGGGTGGGGCCCCCGTCACGGCCGAGGGGCGGGCTCCGGGGCGGTGATCAGGTCCATCCCGGGGTACTGGGCGGCGGCGAAGCCGGCGGCGCGGTACACGGATGCGCCCGCGGAGCTGGCGTGCAACTGGACGAAGTGGACGCCGAGTCCGTTCAGCCAGTCCACCAGCCCGGCCACGATCCGTCCGGCGTGGCCCTGCCCGCGTGCCGCCGCCTCCGTGACCATGCCGTCGATGTAGCCGCGCCGCCCGTCGGGCCGGAGGGGGCTGGGCAGATGGTACGTCACCCACGCCATGCCGGCGGCCTGCAGGGGCTCGCCCGGCCCGCCGCCGACAACCAGGCAGGTGCAGTCCGGCCGGCTGTCCGAGACCCGGTCGGCGAACCAGCCGCGGGCGATGTCCCGCCAGGGCGCGTCCGCCGCTCCCGGATCGGCACCGAGCGCTTCGAGCGCCACCGCGCGGAGCCGGATCAGTTCGGGTATGTCGGCACGGGTCGCCGTACGGGGCTGCATGGTTCGCGTCCTCCTGAGGAATCCCAACTTGTTGTATCCAGCATGGATCTTAGGGGTGACCAACACGCTCCTGAGAGCCACCCCATCGCGCGGGGTGCTGACATGTCACGGGTGCGTCACACAGACCTCACACCTCCCACACATCGGACACGATGGCGCGATGCGCACACACCACACCGCCGCTCTCGCCGCCGCGGCCGCTCTGCTCCTTGGCCTCACCGCCTGCAATCCGCAGAGCACCGACACCGGCAAGCCCGCTGCGCCCAGCACGCCCGCCTCGAACTCCGCCCCCGATCCGGCTTCCAGCGCCCCGGCTGCAGCGAAGACGGCCGCCCTCCCGAACATGGTCGGCAAGGGCCTCCAGACCGCTCAGGACGAAGCACAGGCGGCAGGGTTCGCCGTCCTGAAGTCCCACGACGCGCTCGGCCGCGACCGGCTCCAAGCCCTCGACCGGAACTGGAAGGTCTGTTCCCAGACTCCGGCCGCCGGCGCGAACGTCGACACGGGCACGACCGTGGACTTCGGGGCCGTGAAGCTGGAGGAGTCCTGCCCGGCCGCCGACGCGCCCGCCCCGAAGCCCGCGGGCAGCACGATGCCTGACTTCGTCGGACAGGGCATGAAGGCCGTTCGCGGGGCGCTGCCGTCCAACGCGAGCATCACGGTGAAGGACGCTGTCCAGAGCCGCATGGTGCTGCAGGAGTCGAACTGGAAGGTGTGCTCGCAGGATCCGAAGCCGGGGACGGCGCTGACGGGGCAACCGTTGTCGTTCAAGGTCGCCAAGGCGGACGAGTCCTGCCCGTAGGCCCTTGCAGGCCGGCACGTCACCGACATGGCCGCCGTAGGCGACCGGCCACCCCCCGAGCCCGGCCGCAGCACGGGACACGCGGCCGAGCCCCGCCGAACGATCGGCGGGGCCCTCATGGCAGGGGCGGCAGGATTCGAACCTGCGGCCTACGGTTTTGGAGACCGTTGCTCTGACCAGCTGAGCTACACCCCTTCGGCGAGACCAACCATGGCACGGCCGGGCCCGGCGATCCAGTGAATTCCTGTCGCGTCGCGGAACGGGATCAGCGGCAGAGTTCCATGATCATGTCGTCGAAGCCGGGGAACTCCTCGGCGGCCAGCTCGACCACCGCGCCGGCCGTGCGCCGCGCGTCCGGGGCGAACCGGTCGGCGACCGCAGTCAGAGCTTCGTCCGGGCGCGACGTCCGGTCGGCGCCGTACGGCGCGGCCGCCTCGTACGGGCCGCAGCCGTCGGCCAGCAGCCACAGGAAGTCGCCCAGATCGCGCGCCACGACGCCCGTCTCCCCCTCGGAGCCGAGGAAGACCACGGGCTGTTCGGCGAGCGGCCGGCCCGGGCGGACCAGCCAGAACGCCGCGTACCCGCCGGAGCCGTCCTGGCCGAAGACGCGGAAGGCGCCGCCGTCCAGGTCGTTGTTCCCCGTCCATGCCCTGAACCAGTCGTCGGTGTCCTCGGCGGACAGGAAGGACTCGAAGGGCTCGAAGTCGACCCCGTCGCCGTCCGCGAAGTCGAAGGGGACCGCCAGGGCGGCGGCGAGCGCGGCGGGGAACTGTCGATCGTCGGTGAGCGTCACTCGCACACACTAACGGGGCGACGGACGCAGGTCAGGCCAGGGCCTCGAGGAAGCCGCCGCGGGAGGTTCCGGAGCTCAGGAGGTGCGGCCAGTCCAGCGTCTCGGGCAGTGCGTCGAGGGACAGGACCACGGCCCCGCCCGCCCGTTCGGCGTCCGCGCACCAGTCGGCCATGTCGCCGGGCCGGAGGCCGCCGCCGGACCCGTCGAGCACCGGCGCGACCATCGCGGGAACGACGAGCCCGGCGTCGCCGGGGCCGTCCACGACGCACAGCGTGAGCTTGGGGACGATGCTCCAGCCGTCGCACCGGGGCACCGCCCCGTCCTGCGCGGTCAGCGCCGGCAGGGCGGCGTGCACGGGGGCTTCGGCCATCAGCAGCACGGGGGTGGCGCCTCGGACGAACAGGGTCTTCTCAGGATCGAGCAGCATCGGACCACCCTCGCAGAGCGGTACGGCCGAGTTTCGGCCGCCCCCTTGACCACTCTGGTCCAGACCAATAGTTTCCGGCATGCACCGCCGCACGCGCTCACGCCCACTCCTCGCATCCGCAAAGGAAGCCCATGCGCCGCAGCATGCTCGGCAGACTGGCCGTAGCCGCCTGTTCCCTCTCCCTGCTGACCGCCTTCGCCCCCGCCGCCGTCGGCGCGGACGGCGGCGCCTCCGCCGCTGGCGGATCCGGTCGCACGTACAAGAAGGTCGGCTACTTCACGCAATGGGGCGTCTACGGCCGGGACTTCCAGGTCCAGGACCTCGAGGCGAACGGCACGGCCGGCAAGCTCACCCACATCAACTACGCCTTCGGCAACGTCAGCGCCGAGGGCAAGTGCTTCACCGGGAACATCCCGGCGAGGCCGACGCCTGGGCCGACTACGCGCGCCCGCTCGACGCCGCGAACTCCGTCGACGGGGTCGCCGACACCTGGGACCAGCCGCTCGCCGGCAACTTCAACCAGCTGCGCGAGCTCAAGGCCAAGCACCCCGGCCTCAAGGTGCTGATCTCGCTGGGCGGCTGGAGCTGGTCCACCCACTTCTCCGACGCCGCGCTGACCCCGGCCTCCCGCAAGGCCTTCGTCGAGTCCTGCATCGACCTCTACATCAAGGGCAACCTCCCCCAGGACGGCACCCGCGGCGGCGCCGGAGCCGCAGCCGGCGTGTTCGACGGGATCGACCTCGACTGGGAGTGGCCCGGCTCCGCGGGCGACACCGACACCAAGTACCGGCCCGAGGACAAGCGCAACTTCACCGCACTGGTCAAGGAGTTCCGCACCCAGCTCGACGCGTACGCACACAGCCGGAAGAAGAGGACCACGTACGAGCTGACCGCCTTCGTCCCGACCGCCCCCGCCAAGATCGACGCGGGCTTCGACGTCCGCCGCATCATGCGCGACCTGGACTTCGTCAACCTCCAGGGCTACGACTTCCACGTCTCGGGCGAACCGAGGACCGCGCAGCAGTCCGCCCTGTACGCCCGCGGCGACTTCAGCGTCCACGGCACCGTGGAGGCCTGGCAGCGGCGCGGCGCGCCCGCGCACAAGCTCGTGATGGGCATGCCCTTCTACGGGCAGGGCTGGACCGGCGTCAGCGGCGGCGGGGACGGCCTGGGGCAGCCCGCCACCGGACCGGCCCCGGCCACCTGGGCCGCCGGCTACGAGGACTACAAGGCGCTGAAGAAGCTGGCCGATTCGGGCGCCTACCAGGTGCACCGCGACCGGCGCGGCGGACACGCCTGGCTCTTCGACGGCACCACCCTGTGGACGTACGACGACCCCCAGGTGCTGCGGGCCAAGACCGGCTACATCCGCGAACAGGGCCTGGGAGGCGCGATGTTCTGGTCGCTCGACGCGGACACCGCCGACGGCGAGCTGATGACGGCCGTCGACCGGGGCCTGCGCGGCCGCTGACCGGCGCCGCCGGGCCGTGGACGTCGGTCCGGCCCGGCGGCGTCCCTCCACGTACGCTCCCCCGCATGACGCAGACGCAGCGACAGACGCAGAACCAGGCTCAGGCGCGAACCCAGGCGCAGGCGACGGTGCGGGCGGTCAACCGCCTCACCACGCGCTGGGCCGCGCACGCCGCCTCCGGCACCGGCGGCACGGTCTTCACCGCCGCCGGGGTCTGGCCACTGCTCGCCCTCCTCGCGGACGGCGCCGGCGGGCCCGCCCGCGCCGAACTGGCGCAGGCGCTGGGCATACCCGCCGAGGACGCGGCCGGTGCCGCGCGGGAGCTGCTGGCCGCACTGGCCGGCGTACGGGGGCTCAGCGCGGCGACCGGCCTGTGGGCCGCGGCCGGCCTGCCGCTGGAGGAGGGCTGGTCGGCGAAGCTCCCGCCCGGCGCACGGGGCACGCTGACCGGCGACCTGGAGGGGGACACGAAGGCCCTGGACGGGTGGGCCTCGGAGAGGACCGGCGGCCTGATCGAACGCATGCCGGTCACCCTGCGGCACGACACCCGTCTCGTCCTCGCCTCCGCCCTCGCGCTGGCGCTGAAGTGGGCAGAGGCCTTCCGGGAGTTTCCGGGCCACGTGCCCGACGGCCCCTGGGCCGGCCGCGGCCTGCGCCGACTCTTCCGCACCACGGCCTCACTGGACCCGGTCCGGGTGGCCGAAGGCCCCACCGGGCCGGTCACGGCCCTGGAGGTCACCGGCGCCGTCGACATGGACATGGACGTGCACCTGCTCCTCGGCACTCCGGCGGCGCCCGCCGCCGACGTACTGGCGACCGGCATCGCGGCCGTCTCGGGAGCCCTCCCGGCACCGGCCGGCAACGCCCTCCCGGACGGAAGCCCCGGCCCCGGGCTCACGATCGCGACGGTGGACGCCTTCAGCCCGCAGCCCCAACTGTCCGTCTCCACCGTGGCCTTCTCGTTGTCCGCGGAGCACGACCTGCTGGAGGACGCGGCGCTGTTCGGGCTCCTGACCGCGACCGCCGAAGCCCACGGGCACTTCCCCGGCATCAGCGCCGAACCACTCGCCATCGGCTCGGCGCGGCAGTCGGCCATGGCCCGGTTCCACGCCGAGGGGTTCGAGGCGGCGGCCGTCACCGCCATCGCCGCCAGGCCCGGTGGGGCCGCACGCCGGCCGAGCCACCGGGCCCGGCGGGCCGAGGTCCGGTTCGACCGGCCGTTCGGGTTCCTGGCCGTCCACCGGAACTCCGGACTGGTCCTTGCCGCGGGCTGGGTCACCGATCCGGAATCGGCGGTGCAGCCTCGGCCCGGGGCGGCCGGACCGTTCCCTCCGCCGCCCTTCCCCGGTGTGCGGCCGCCAGCGCCGCCGTCTCACTGAAGGCCGGGACCCGGCCGGTGCCGCCGCGGCCGGACACCGACAGCGAAGCGGCGGCGGTGCCGTGGGCCACGGCGTCCGCGAGGGTGTCGCCGAGGACGAGCCGGGCGGTCGCGGTGCCCGTGAAGCAGTCACCCGCACCGGTCGCGTCGACGGGCGCCGGGTTCACGGGCACCGGGTGGTAGGCCGCCCGCGTGCCGTCGTCCAGCAGCAGCCGGTCGGCGCCCGCGGTGACCGCGACCGTACGCGCCCCCAGCGCGCGCAGGCGGGTGGCGGCCGTGCGCGGGTCGGCGGTGTCGACGAGGGCCTGCGCGTCCGCCGGGCAGGAGGTCTTGAGCAGTCCGGTCAGCGGGGCGATCCGGGCGAGCAGCTCCCGGGCCTCGGCCCGGCCGGTGAGCCGGGGGCGGAAGTTGGGGTCGTACGTCAGCAGCCCACCCGCCTGGTGGACGAGGCGGGCGGCGGCCAGGACGGCGGCCCGGCTGGTCGGCGACAGGGCGCCGGTGATCCCGCTGGTGACGAGCGCCCCGCAGTCGGTCAGCAGCGCGCGCCAGGACGCGACGTGCCGCGGCGCGAGGGTGGATCCGGCGCTGCGGGTGCGCCAGTACACGAACTCGCGGTCGCCGTCGGGGTCGGCGGAGAGCAGGTAGGCGCCGTTGGGACGCGGGGCGCGGCGGACGTGGGAGACGTCCACGCCCAGTTCGGCGGCCCGCCGCAGCAGCGGGACGCTGAGCTCGTCGTCGCCGACCACGGCGAGCAGTGCGGTCCGCGCTCCGGCGGCGGCCGCGGCGGCCGCCGCGTTGAGGGCGTCGCCGGAGTAGGAGAGGCGGGCCGCGGTGCCGTCGGCGGCTTCGCGCAGGGCGGTGCCCGCGTGGATCTCCACCAGGACCTCGCCGAGCACGAGGACGTCGTAGCCGGTGGTTGTGGCCCGCCCGGTCACGGCCGCGGCTCCGGGGCCGCGGCGCGATGGCCGGCGGGACCCCGGTCGCCACGTTCGCCGCGGTCCGGCCGGACCGGCCGGGACCCGGCGAACACAGCGGCCAGTGCGTCCGGGTCGGCCGGCAGGCCGCTGCCGATGCCGACGGCGGTGGCTCCGGCGGCGATCCAGTCGGGAACCTCGCCGGGCCGGATGCCACCGGTCGGGATGAGCACCGCGTCCGGCAGGACGGCCCGAAGGGAGCGGACGAACCCCGGGCCGCCCACGTGGGCCGGGAAGACCTTGGCCGCTCCGCAGGCCCGGACGGCGCAGGCGATCTCGGCCGGGGTGAACCCGCCCTCGACAAAGACGGCTTCGCGCCGCTCGGCGACCTCGCGGACCTCGGGCGCCGGGTACGGGGAGACCAGGAATGCGGCGCCCGCGTCCAGGGCGGCCAGGGCCTGCCCGGCGGTGGTCACCGTGCCCACGCCGATCAGGGCGGGACGACCGTGCGCGTCGGCGAGTTCGGCCGTACGGGCGACGGCCCCGGCCCAGCCGGGGGTGGAGGTGGTCAGCTCCACGGCGCGGCAGCCGGCGGCGAGCAGGGCGGTGGTGGCGCGGACGGCCTCATCGGCGTCGGCGTTGCGCAGCACCGGAAGGAGGCGCTGGACGGCCAGCACCTCGTACAGGTGGCCGGACATGCAGCCCTCCCCATTTGTTCCACGTAGTGGAACTGCGTATCGTCTGGCGGAACGATGTGGTCCAGACCTTACACACTCAGGGAGTTGTCGTGCCGACGAATGCCGAGGAAGCCCCCGGGGGCGTGCGCGCGGGCCGGTCGTCGGCGGCCGGTTCGGCGGCGGAGAAGTCCCTGCGCGTCCTGGAGGCGGTGGCGGTGCCCGGCGGCCCCCACCGGCTGACCGACGTGGCGGCGGCCGCCGCCGTGCCCAAGTCGAGCACCTTCCGCATCCTCGCCTCCCTGATCGACCAGGGGTTCGTACGCCAGGAACCCGAGAGCCGCTACGGGGTGGGGCCGCGGCTGCGCGCACTGTCCGCCCTGGTCGACGGCGGGGAACCGGCCGGGATCGGGCGCGTCCTCGGCGAACTGCAGCGGACCACCGGGCAGACGGTCCACCTCGCCCTGCACAGCGGGGAGACCATCACCTACATCCGCAAGCTGGAGGGCGACCAGCCCTTCCGGACGGCCTCCCGGGTCGGCATGCGCATGCCGCTGCACACGACGGCCATCGGGAAGGGTGTGCTGGCCCACCTGCCCGCCGGGGAGGTGGCCGAACTCCTCGCCGCCACGGGACTGCCGCGCCGGACGCCGAACACCCTGACCACCCAGGGGGCGCTGTACGCGCAGTTGGAGGGGGTCCGCTCCCGCGGCTACGCACTCGACGACGAGGAGAACGAGCCCACCATCCGCTGCATCGGGGCGGCGGTGCTCGGGCCGTCGGGCCGGCCGGTCGGCGGGGTCAGCGTCACCACCGTGACCTTCCTCGTCCCCCGGGAGGAGATCGAGTCGTTCGCGCCCGCCCTGTGCGCCGCCGCGGAGGCGCTGGCGCCCCTTCTGTAACCCCGGTGGGTGCCCGAAAATGGCCTCCGGGAAAATTCTTCCGATTAACTGTTATCGAGGCCCTCCTCCGCGGTCTCCCATGTATCGGGCATCATCGACCGCCGGTACGGACAGGGACATTCTTATGACTACTCAGCACACCGCAGCGCTGGTGGCAGCGGCTCGCGCGGGCGATCCCCGCGCGCAGGACGAGCTCGTCGGCGCCCACCTCCCGCTCGTCTACAACATCGTCGGGCGGGCCCTGGGCGGCTCCTGCGACGTGGACGACGTGGTGCAGGACACGATGCTGCGGGCCCTCGACGGGCTGGGCGGCCTGCGCGCGGACGAGTCCTTCCGGTCCTGGCTGGTGGCCATCGCGATGAACCGGGTGCGGGCGCACTGGCAGGCCCGGCAGAGCGGCTTCGGGGAGAGCACCCTGGAGTCGGCCTGGGACGTGGCCGACCCGGGCGCGGACTTCGTCGACCTGACCGTCGTACGCCTCAACCTGGCGGGCCAGCGCCGTGAGACGGCACGGGCGACGCGCTGGCTGGAGCCCGAGGACCGGGGGCTGCTGTCGCTGTGGTGGCTGGAGTGCGCCGGGGAGCTGACCCGGGCGGAGGTGGCCTCGGCGCTGGAGCTGTCCCCGCAGCACACGGCGGTCCGGGTGCAGCGGATGAAGGCGCAGCTGGAGGCGGCGCGGGTGGTCGAGCGCGCCCTGGACGCCCAGCCGGGGTGCGAGGAGCTGCGGGCGGTGCTGGCGGGCTGGGACGGACAGCCGTCGGCTCTGTGGCGCAAGCGAATAGCCCGTCACGCGCGTGAGTGCGTACGGTGCTCCGGGCTGTGGAGCGGACTGGTCCCGGCGGAGGGACTGCTGGCCGGTCTGGCTCTCGTCCCGGTCTCGGCGGCACTGCTGGCGGGGATGCGCACGGCAGGAACGGCCGGCTTCGCCCCGGCCGCCTTCGCGGACGACATGGTCACTGCGAACGGTGCCGACGGCGGCTTCGGCGACGCCGCCACCCAGCTCACCCCGGTGGCCAGTACGGGTGCCGGCGGCCGGGGCGCGCTGCGCAAGCGCCGGCAGAGCCGGCGCCGGGTGGTGGGCGGCGCGGTCGTCGCCGCCTGCGTCGCGGGCGGCGGCCTGGTGTACCTCGGAGGGCTGCCCGGTTCGGGCGGTGGGAAGGACGAGGGCGGCGCGTCCGCGGCGCCGCTGGCGGCGCTCTCGGCCACGGAGTCCGCCGGGGCCGCTTCCCCGTCGGCGTCCCCCTCTCCCTCCGCTTCGGCCTCCCCGTCCCCCTCCGCCTCGGCCTCGGCGAGCCCGTCGGCCAGCCCGACCCCCACGCAGAGCCGCAGCAGCTCGCCCAGCCCGCGCACCTCGGCGCCCAAGCCGGCGCCCGCGCCGCCGGGCATCGCCGGCCAGGTGGTGGCCCTGGTCAACACCGAGCGGGCGGCGGCCGGCTGCGGCCCGCTCAAGGAGGACTCTCAGCTGCGGGCCGCGGCGCAGGGGCACTCCGACGACATGGCCGCACGGAACTTCTTCGACCACACCAGCCCGGACGGCAGGGACCCCGGGGATCGCACGACGGCGTCCGGCTACCGCTGGTCGACGTACGGCGAGAACATCGCCAAGGGCCAGCAGTCGGCGCAGTCGGTCATGGACTCCTGGATGAAGAGCCCGGGCCACCGGGCGAACATCCTCAACTGCTCCTTCAAGGACATCGGCGTGGGCGTCCACCAGGGCGCCGGCGGCCCCTGGTGGACGCAGAACTTCGGCGCCAAGTAGGAATCGGCGGCCGGGCCGAGGGCCGGCCGCATCAGCCACGGGCGAGTGCGCGCAGTCCCCCGACGCAGTCGGGATGACCCGGGGCCCAGCCCAGCTCCGCCTTCGCCCTGGCGTTGGACACCCTCATGTTCGTCGTGATCATCCGGTGGACGTAGGGGTAGGCGCGCATCAGCCAGCCGGGCGCGTTGCGCGGCTCGGGGGTGGCGAAGGCCTCCGCGACCGCCCTGACGTGCGCGCCGAAGCCCATCGGCGTGTCGTCGACGATGTTGTAGGCCTGTCCGGCCCGGCCGCCCTCGACGGCGAGCGCGACGGCCCGGCCGGCGTCCGCCAAGTCGACCCAGGGCAGGACCCGCCCGTGGTCGGCGACCGCCGGAAGCCTTCGGCGGCGCAGCAGCTCCACGAGGGCCTCGGTGCCGCCGGCCCCGTAGAACAGACCGAACCGCAGGGCGACCCCCTCGATGTCACCGGCGCCCGTGACGAGTTGTTCCTTGACCCGCATGGCCTCGACGTGGCGCTCCACCGCGCGGTCGCCGCCGGGGCCGAACGGATCCCCGGCCTCGGTGACCACGTGGGATCCGAAGTCGCGGTAGCCGTAGCCGAAGACCATGGATTCGGCGATGACGCGCCGGGCACCGAGCTCGCGGGCGGCCTCCATCAGGTGCCCGGTCCCGATGAGCCGCAGGTCGTCGGTGGCGTACATGTCCCGGTGCCTCATCGGCGCGTTGCGCAGGGCGGTCGCGGCGTGCACCACCGTGTCGATCCGGAGGCCGTCGACCGCGCGCAGCAGCCCGTCGCGGTCCATCAGGTCGGCCCGCACGTCGGCGTCCGCGCCGCGGCCGAGGCCGGTCACGGTGTGCCCGGCGCGGGTGAGCGCGGCGGTGATGTGGCGTCCCAGGACTCCGCTCGCCCCGGCCAGCAGCACGTTCTTGGTGTCGGTCATACCCGTCGGACCGGCGGGCGCCCGCGGATGTGACACCCGCACGATGTGGCCTGCGTCATTCCACTGTGCCGGCCGGGCGCCTGCCCCGGACCGCCCAGGCGCGGGCGGCGAGGGCGACCGAGCCGTCCGGACGGACGGGGAGGGTCGTGGCGAGCCGCGTGCGCAGCAGCCCACGGGCCTCGGCAGTCAGCGTCGCGACGTAGCCGGGAGCCGGTCCCTGACCGGAGAGGAAGGGCTCCCACAGGTCCTCGAAACGGCCGAAGACCGTGGGCACCTCGATGGGGTCGACGGTCACCTCGACCAGCCCCGCCCCGGTCCAGAGGGCGCGCAGCGGACCGGGGCGGCACACGGCGAACCGGCGGCCCTCGTCCAGCGCCGCGGCCGCCGGATCGAGGGCGGTCGCGGCGTCCCAGAAGCGGCGCAGGAGGCCCATGCCGTCGGCGTAGTCCCAGACGTACGCCGCGACGGACCCGCCCGGCCGGACCACCCGGGCGGCCTCGGCGACCGCTGTCCCGGGCGGTTCCAGGAAGTTGAGGGCCAGTCCGCTGACGACCGCGTCGAACGCAGCGTCGCGCAGCGGCAGAGCGGACGCGTCGGCCACGGCGAAGCGGGCCGGCCCGGGCGCGGCGGCCCGGGCCGCTCGGACGAATGCCGGGGACCGGTCCAGCCCCAGCACGGCGCGCGGCCGACACCGGGACGCGACGGCCGCGGTCAGCGCCCCGGTGCCGCAGCCGATGTCCAGCCAGCGCAGACCGGCCGGGCGGCCGAGCCGTGTCACGAAGACCTCGGCGACCCGGCGGCTCCACCGGCCCATGTACCGCTCGTAGGCGTCGCCTTCCGCCCAGACGTCGCGAGGACCGCCTTCGCCCATCCGGTCCGGCTAGTGGTGGAAGCCGGACCGGGGTTCGGTGGCCGGTACGGGCGGGGGCGAGGCCGTCAGGTGTTCCACGGCCCGGCGCAGGTCCTCGACGAGCAGGGCGATCTGGTCGCGGGTCACGCCGTGGCGGACCAGGATGCGCTGGATGACGGTGTCGTCGCGGTTGGCGGGCAGCGGGTACGAGGGCACCTGCCAGCCGCGCATGCGCAGCCGGTCGGAGAGGTCGTAGAGGGTGAAGGGGGACGCGGCCGGGTCGGTGAGCGTGTAGGAGACGGCGGGCAGGGCGCCCTTGCCGTCGTAGAGGAGGGTGAAGGGGCCCATGTCGGCGATCTGCCCCGCCAGGTACTGGGCGGTGTCGGCGCAGGCCTGCTGCACGCGGGTGTAGCCGCCCCGGCCGAGGCGCAGGAAGAGGTAGTACTGGGCGACGATCTCACCGCCGGGGCGGGAGAAGTTGAGGGCGAAGGTCGGCATGTCGCCGCCCAGGTAGTCCACCTTGAAGACGAGGTCGGCCGGCAGCAGGTCGGCGGAGCGCCAGATGATCCAGCCGACCCCGAGGGGCGCGAGCCCGTACTTGTGGCCGGAGGTGTTGACCGAGGCGACGCGCGGCAGCCGGAAGTCCCACACCACCTCGGGGTGGAGGAAGGGTGCGACGAAGCCGCCGCTGGCGCCGTCGACGTGGATGGGGATGTCCCAGCCGTGCTCGGCCTGGATCCGGTCGAGCTCGGCGGCGAGCTCGGCGACGGGCTCGTAGTCGCAGGTGTAGGTGACGCCGAGGATGGCGACGACGCCGATGGTGTTCTCGTCGACGTACTGGGCGAGCTGATGGGGCTGCAGGCCGGTGGCGCCGGGCTCCAGCGGGACCTGGCGCAGTTCGACGTCGAAGTAGCGGGCGAACTTGTCCCAGCAGATCTGGACCGGCCCGCAGACGAGGTTCGGGCGGTCCGTGGGGAGCCCCTCGGCGCGGCGGCGCTCGCGCCAGCGCCACTTGAGGGCGAGCCCGCCGAGCATGGCGGCCTCGCTGGAGCCGGTGGTGGAGCATCCGGTCGCGGTGGTGCCGGCGGGGGCGTTCCACAGGTCGGCCAGGATGTTGACGCACCGGGACTCGATCTCGGCGGTCTGCGGGTACTCGTCCTTGTCGATCATGTTCTTGTCGAGGCAGACGTTCATCAGGCGGTGCACGCCCTCGTCCGACCAGGTGGTGCAGAAGGTCGCGAGGTTCTGTGCGGCGTTGCCGTCGAGGAGGAGCTCGTTGCGGAGGAGCTCGTACACGACCTCGGTGGGCGAATGATCCTCCGGGATCCGGTACTTGGGGAGGATCTGGCCGCTCAACGTTGACGCGAACACGTCCGTATCGGCGTCCTGGCGGGATACGTCCTTCGTCTCATGCAGAGCCATGTTGGGACTATAGGTGACGAAACTCATCATTAACTGGCAGAACGGATATCGACGCGGGGCGAGGCCTGCCGGTCGTCGTCGGACGCAGGCGCCGGGGACCGCCGGCCGCCGCGGCCGGACCACAGGAGGGCCGAGGCCAGGAGCGCGGCGCCTGCCAGCAGCCAGGGCAGCGGGCCCGGCGGGAGGAGGCTCGCGACCGAAGCGGTGAGGGCTGCCGACAGCTGCAGGGCGAGGGACTGCACGGACAGGGCGGTGGCCCGCCCCGACCGTCCGACGCGGCGGTGCATCAGCTCGTTCTCGTTCGGACCCGCCGCGCCGCGGCCCAGGTAGACCAGCCCGAAGCCGACGGCCGCCAGGACCGCCGGGCCCGCCCCTCCGACCGTCGCCGTGGCACCCAGCAGGAGCAGGCCGCCCGCGGCGGCGCAGAGGCCGATGAGGGCCGCGCGCTCACCGCTGCCCGCGAGCCTGGCGGCGAGGGGTGCGAGGTGGCTGCCGACGGCGGAGCAGGCGAACCCGGCGCAGGCGAGCAGGGCGAAGAGCACCGCGCCCGACTCCGGAGCACCCGTCAGGGCCGCGGTACGGCCCGGCGTGAGCAGTTCGACCACGGCCAGCGCGCTGCCGGCGCCCGCCGCGCTGAGCAGGACCCTGCGGACCAGCGCGTCGCGTCCGCCGAGGCGCAGCCCGCCCGACACGGTGGCCGGGATGCCCCGGAGCGCGCCGCGCAGGGTGGCCGCAGGGCGGGGCGGCTCGGGCAGGGCGGTCAGGGCGTACAGGACGAACGCGACCTCGACCGCCGCACCCAGCAGCAGCGGGACGGACAGGGGCAGCACCAGCCCGGAGGTCGCCCCGCTGAGCCGGTCGCCGAGGTCCGGCCCGAGTCCGAGCAGCCAGGGCAGGGCGCCGCCCAGCAGGGTGCCGCCGGCGAGCGCGGCGGACGTCGCGGAGGCGCCGCGGGCCAGGCCGGTGCGCAGTTCGGCCCCGGGCCCGGAGCGGGCGTGGACGGTGTCGACGTACCAGGCCTCGGCCGGCCCGCTGGACAGGGCGCGGCCCGCGCCCATCAGGGCCATGCCGAGCCCGAACTGCCAGGGGGCGGTGCCCAGGGCCACGAGGACGAGTGCGGCCAGGTTCGCGACGCCCGCGGCGGCCAGGACCGCGCGGCGTCCGAGGACGTCGGACAGGCCTCCGGTGGGCAGTTCCAGCGCGGCGGCGGTGAGGGAGTGCGCCGCGAAGCACCCGGCGATGGCCACCAGGGACATCCCGCGCTCGGTGAGCAGCAGGATCAGCGGGGCGATGGTCAGCCCGATCGGCAACCAGAACAGGACGCAGACCGTGACGTAGCGTCGGCGTGCGGCGGACGGCTCCGGTATCCCGCTCACGAGGCGCCCACCGCGGCCGGGGCCGCGTCGGCGGCTGCGGCTGCGGCTGCGGCCGTGCTGTCGTCGGCGGTGTCCGGTCCGGCCCCGGCCGAGCGCGGAGCCAGCGGCAGGCCGGCGGTGAGCAGGACGACCTGCACCGCCCGCGGGTCGCCCGCGTCGCGCGCGACCAGTTCCTCCAGCCTCCGTCCGAACGTCTCCCGGAGCTCGGCGAGCGACTCGGGGGTCAGCCTGGGCATCAGGTCGCTGATCCCCGAGGGCTCCACCCATTCGCGGCCCAGTCGGCCCTCGGCGATGTCGGCCTCGTACCGGGCGAGGAACTCCTCCAGGCGCTGGATCTGCACCCTGCGGGAGAGGTTGACGTAGGCGCGGCTGCCCGGCGTGGCCTCCATGGCCCTGTTGCTCCAGGAGGTCAGGGCGTGCACCGCCCGCCAGCGGCGCTCCCGGCCGTCGCGGTGCTCGGCCTCGGCGACGAACGCGTACTTCGCCAGCACCCGCAGGTGGTAGCTGGTGGAAGCGGACGACTCCCCCGTGCTGACCGCCAGTTCACTGGCGGTGGCCGGGCCGTCCTGCCGGAGCATCCCGAGCAGCCGGATGCGCAGGGGGTGCGTGAGCGCCTTGAGTGCCGCCGCGTCCTGTTCGGGATCGAGTACGCGCTTTTGATCTTCGCTGGGCATGAGGGGGAGGGTAGAGCGGCCCGCACCCTTTCCAGAAGTATCTTTGCAGAAACTTTTCTGCAGAGTTCACCCGGCTCCGGAGCCCTGGAGCCTGAAACCCTGGGATCCTGAAACCCCGCCGAGCCGTGGGCCGTCAGCCGTCGGCGTCGAGATACGCCTCCAGCCCGGCGGCACCGGTCAGCAGGGAACGGCCGCGGGAGGACAGCCGGTCGCGCCAGGTGCGCAGCGCCGTCTCCAGGGGCTCCAGGCCGCCGGCCGAGCGGACCTGGACGAGCAGGGGGGCGATCTGCTCCAGCAGGTGGCCGCCGCGCCTGAGCTGGCGGGTCAGGCGTGCGTCCCGTACGGCGGCCCCGTCGTAGACGCGGTAGCCGGTCAGCGGATCGCGGCGCGGCCGGACGAGACCGGCCCGCTCCCATGCGCGCAGGGTCGCGGGGCGGATCCCCAGCTGCTCCGCGAGCGGCCCGATGAACATCTCGCCGGACGCGGGCACTTCCCCGGTGGGCGCCAGGTCACGGAGGGCGTTCTCCACCGCCCGGAGGGTCCGCCGGTCGTCGAGGAGTTGGGCGTGGCTCTCGTCGATGAGGCGGAACGCCTCGTCGACCGCGCCCTCGTTCACCGCCCGCATGATCGCCGTCGCCGTCCGGTGGCCGTGGCCGGGCACGAGCGCGAGGAAGGCGTCCAGGGCGCGCGCGTGCAGCGGGGTGTAGGTGCGGTAGCCGTGGGGCGTGCGGTCGGCGGCCGGAAGGACGCCCGCCTCCTCGTAGTTCCTGATCGCCTGCGTGGACAGGCCGTGGCCGCGCGCCAGATCGACCGGCCTCAGTCGCCCACTGGTTTTAAGGTTTCGCCCCATCCTCCCCACGATATCGTCGAAAAGTTTCAACCGAAGCTTCAACGATAGCGTTGAAGGCATGGCCACTGACATCAAGGACACCGTCCACGCCGTCGACGCAGCCGCCGTCATGGGACTGCTCGCGACCCGGCCGCGGGTGCTCGCGCTGGGCGAGCCCACCCACGGCGAGGACGCACTGCTCGACGTGCGCAACGAACTCTTCCGCCGGCTCGTCGAGGAGGAGGGCTACCGGACGATCGCGATCGAGAGCGACTGTCTGGCGGGGCTGCGCGTCGACGCGTACGTCACCTCCGCCGCCGGCAGCCTCGACGAGGTCATGGAGCACGGGTTCAGCCACGGCTTCGGCGATTCCGCGGCCAACCGCGAACTCGTGCGCTGGATGCGGGCGTACAACGAAGGCCGGCCCGCGCCCGAGCAGCTCCGCTTTGCCGGCATCGACGGCCCGCTGGAGATGACCGGAGCCGCGAGCCCCCGGGAGGCCGTCACCTCCCTCCACACCTACCTCGCCCGCCACGTCGACCCCGGCCTGCTCCCCTGTACGGCGGGGACGCTCGACCGCCTGCTCGGAGCCGACGACCGGTGGACCGAGCCGGCCGCGATGACGGACCCGGCCCGGTCGGCGGGCCGGTCCGCCGAGGCGGGGGAACTGCGGCTGCTCGCCGACGATCTCGCGGCACTGCTCGACGCGCAGACGCCGCACCTGATCCCCGCGACCTCCCGGGAGGAGTGGGAGCGGGCCCGCCTGTACGGGCGCACCGCCACCGGCCTGCTGCGCTACCACTACTGGATGGCCGACAGCTCCCCCGGCCGCATGGCGCGGCTGGCCGGCCTGCGGGACCTGATGATGGCCGACAACCTCCTCGCCCTCGCCGAGCGCGGCCCCACCCTGGTCCACGCCCACAACAGCCACCTCCAGCGGGACAAGAGCTCGATGCGGATGGGTGGTCTGCCCCTGGAGTGGTGGAGCGCCGGCTCGATCGCGAGCGTCCACCTCGGCGAGAGCTACGCCTTCTTCGCGACGGCCCTCGGCACGATCCGGCACCGGGGCGTGGACGCCCCGCAGCCGGGCACGCTGGAGGGACTGCTGTACGCGCTCCCGGACGACGTCTGCGTGATCGACTCCCCCCGTCTCGGCGCCGCCCTCGGCGACACCCTCGCCGCGCCCCGCGCGTCCGCCTGGTTCGGCTACTTCCCGTTCGAGCCGGCCCACTTGACGGCGACCGACGGGCTCGTGTTCATCAAAGACATCCCGCAGGGCCGGGCCGCGTCCACCTCACCACAGGCCTGACGCTCCGCTTCCGGCCGACTCTGCAGTGTGACACCGCTCATACGACCCCCGACTTCCAGAAAAAATTACTGCGGAGTAGGCTCAATGCCGCAGATCTTCCCGTCCGAACCTCAGGAGCCGGTCCGGACGGGAAGATCATCCAACTTGTTCTACCGGCAACGTATCCACTGATGTCCGGATACCGGCCAAGCCCCTCCCGAGCGCTGATACCTCTTCGGGCATGAACAAGATCACCCGCCGTCAGGCCCTGGGGACAACCGCCGGTGCACTCACCGTCCTCGGCCTGACCGCAGCAGCAACGAGCGTCGCCACGAGCGCCGCCGCGACCCCCGCCGCCGCACCCACACCCCCGGGCACGGTCGACGAGGTCTACCAGGGCCGCCGCATTCAGATCACCACGGGCGGCGGAGGCCACCACGGCGGCCACCACGCACCCGGCCAACCCACCGTCCGAATAGACGGCAGAGAACTCCACATCATGCGCAACGCCGACGGCAGCTGGATCAGCGTCATCAACCACTACGAGACCTTCACCGGGCCCAAGCTGCTCGCCCGCGCCGCCGTCCGCGACCTCCAGGGCGCCCCCCTCGTCCCCTTCGGAGGTGCGGCATGACCGTCCGCAAGAACCAGGCCACACTGACCCCCGACGAGAAGCGCGCCTTCACCTCGGCCCTGCTGGAGCTCAAGCGCAACGGCAGCTACGACCGCTTCGTCACCACCCACAACGGCTTCATCATGGGCGACACCGACTCGGGCGACCGCGTCGGCCACCGCTCCCCCTCCTTCCTCCCGTGGCACCGCCGCTTCCTGCTGGAGTTCGAGGAGGCGCTGCAGAAAGTGGACGCGAGCGTCGCGCTCCCCTATTGGGACTGGACGGCCGACCGCACCACCCGTTCCTCCCTCTGGGCCCCCGACTTCCTCGGCGGCACCGGGCGGGCCCGCGACGGGCAGGTCATCGACGGCCCCTTCGCCTACTCGACGGGCCGCTGGAACGTAGACGTGCGCGTGGACGGGCGCCCGTACCTGCGGCGCGCCCTCGGCGCGGGCGTCGCCCAGCTGCCGACGCGGGCCGAGGTGGACTCCGTACTCGCCATGCCGGTCTACGACATGGCCCCCTGGAACAGCTCCTCCAACGGCTTCCGCAACCACCTGGAGGGCTGGCGCGGCGCCAACCTGCACAACCGGGTGCACGTCTGGGTCGGCGGGCAGATGTCCACCGGAGTCTCCCCCAACGACCCGGTGTTCTGGATGCACCACGCCTTCATCGACAAGCTGTGGGCGGACTGGCAGGCCAAGCACCCCCAGTCGACGTACCTGCCGGCGGCGGGCACGACGAACGTGGTGGACCTGAACGACACCATGCGGCCGTGGAACAACGTGACCCCGGCGGACATGCTCGACCACCGGAAGTTCTACACCTTCGACACCGAACCGGTCGCCGCCGCCAGCCAGCGGTAGTGCAGTTCGGGGCGGCCGACCTGGCCGTACCGGGGGGTCCGGTCCGCACGGCCGGTGTCCACCAGGTGCTCCAGGTAGCGGCGGGCCGTGATCCGGGAGGTCCCGGCCGCCTCGGCCGCCGCCGCCGCGGTCAGCCCCTCGGGCGCCGCCCGCAGCAGGGCGGCGACCCGGTCCAGGGTCGGCGCGCTGAGCCCCTTGGGGAGCTCGGCCGGGCGGGGCGCGCGCAGGGCCGCCATCGCCCGGTCGACGTCGTCCTGGCCGGCCGCCTCGCCGGCCGTCGCGCGGAACTCGGCGTAGCGCAGGAGCCGTTCGCGCAGGGTCGGGAAGGCGAAGGGCTTCAGGACGTACTGGACCACACCGAGCGAGACGCTCTCGCGGACCACGGCCAGGTCCCGGGCGGAGGTCACCACGATCACGTCGACGGGGTGCCCGGCGGCCCGCAGTCCGCGCGCGAAGCGCAGGCCGTGCCCGTCGGGCAGGCCGAGGTCGAGCAGCAGCAGGTCGACCCGGGTGCGCTCCAGCACCCGGGTGGCCTCGGCGAGCGAGTGGACGGCGCCGACGGCCGTGAAGCCGGGCACCCGGTCGACGTAGAGGGCGTGCGCGTCGGCGGCGACCTGGTCGTCCTCGACCACCAGTACGCGCACCTCGGTGCCGCTCACCGCGGGCCGCCCGCGGCCCGGGCCGGGTCCGCGGCCCGCTCGGGCGCCGCGGGCAGCCGTACGGTGAACTCCGCACCGCCTCCCGGTCCCTGCGCGGCGACCACGGCGCCGCCGTAGCGCTGCGCGACCTGGGCGACGAGTGCGAGGCCGAGCCCGCGGCCCTCCCCCTTGCCCGACCAGCCCCGGCGGAACACGTCCACCCCCTCGGGCAGCCCGGGCCCGTTGTCGGCGACCCGCAGCAGCAGCTCGTCGCGCTCGGGCCGCAGTGTGACCGCGATCCGGGCACCCGGTACGGCCGTCACCGCGTCGACGGCGTTGTCTATGAGGTTGCCCAGTACGGTGACGAGGTCGCGGGCCGGCGGGAGGCCGCCCAGGTCGGCGAGGCTGCGGCTGTCGGCGGTGACGACGAGTTCGACGCCCCGTTCGTGCGCCTGGGCGGCCTTGCCCAGCAGCAGCGCGACCAGTACCGGCTCCCCCACCGCGGAGACCACCTCGTCGGTGAGGGCCTGGGCCAGTTCCAGTTCGGCGGTGGCGAAGTCCACCGCCTCCTGCGCCCGGCCGAGCTCGATGAGGGACACCACGGTGTGCAGCCGGTTGGCCGCCTCGTGCGCCTGCGAGCGCAGTGCCTGCGTGAAGCCCCGCTCGTGGTCCAGCTCGCCGGTCAGCGACTGCAGTTCCGTGTGGTCGCGCAGGGTGACCACGGTGCCGCGGCGGCCGCCTCCGGCGACCGGCGAGCTGTTGACCACCAGCACCCGGTCCGCCGTCAGGTGCACCTCGTCCACCCGGGGCCGGTCGGCGAGCAGGACACCGGTGAGGGGAGCCGGCAGACCGAGGTCGGCGGCCCCGGTTCCGGTGACGTCCCCCGGCAGGCCCAGCAGCTCGCGGCCGGCGTCGTTGATCAGGGTGATCCTGCGCTGGCCGTCGAGCATGAGCAGGCCCTCGCGCACCCCGTGCAGGGCCGCCTGGTGGTAGTCGTACATCCGGCTGAGCTCGGCCGCGTTCATGCCATGAGTGTGGCGGCGCAGCCGTGCGTTGACGACGTACGTGCCCGCACCGCCCAGGGCGAGCGCGCCCGCCGCGACCCAGACGAGCGCGGCGAGCTGCGCGCCGAGCCGGTCGCTGATGGCGCGGACGGTGATCCCCGCACTGACCAGGCCGACGATCCGGCCGCCGTCCTCCAGCGGGGTGACCACCCGGATGGAGGGGCCGAGGGTGCCGGTGTAGGTCTCACTGAAGGTCTCGCCGCGCAGGGCCGCGGCGGTGTTGCCCATGAAGGGCTCGCCGATCCGGCGCGGGTCGGGGTGGGTCCAGCGCCTGCCGTCCGGGGCCATGATCGTCACGAAGTCGACCCCGGAGTCCACGCGGACCTTCTGCGCGTAGGGCTGGAGCTCGACCGACGGGTCGTTCCCGCGCGCCGCTCCCCGTACGGCCTCGCGTACGGAGGGTGAGTCCGCGACCGCGCGGGCCACGGCCCCGGCCTGGCGCCGGGCGGCGTCCTCGGCCTGCCCGCGGGCGGTGGCGTAGGCGAAGACGGCGCAGCCCGCGACGACCACGGCGACGAGCAGTACCTGCATGGCGAAGAGCTGGCCGGCGAGGCTGCGCGGCGGACGAGGGAAGCGGAACATGGCGCTCAGTGTGCACCGGGTCGTGAACTCAATGAACGCAAGGGTGACCGGGGTCACAGCCCTGGGTGATGGTCTCCCCGGACGACTTCACCACCAGGAGGCATCGTGGCCGCCAAGCGCGACAGAACGCACTATCTCTACATCGCGGTGATCGCCGCGGTGCTGCTCGGCATCGTGGTCGGGTTCGCCGCACCCGGCGTGGCCGTGGAGCTCAAACCCCTCGGCACGGGCTTCGTGAACCTCATCAAGATGATGATCTCGCCCGTGATCTTCTGCACGATCGTGCTGGGCATCGGTTCGGTACGCAAGGCCGCCAAAGTGGGCGCCGTGGGCGGTCTGGCCCTCGGCTACTTCATGATCATGTCCACGGTGGCACTGGCCATCGGCCTGCTGGTCGGCAATCTGCTGGAGCCGGGCAGCGGCCTGCAGCTGACCGAGGCGGCGCGCAGCGCCGGCGAGGCGCAGGCCAAGGCGGGCGGGGCCGAGAGCACCCCGGAGTTCCTGCTCGGGATCATCCCGACCACGCTGGTCTCCGCCTTCACCGGCGGCGAGGTGCTCCAGACGCTGCTGGTGGCGCTGCTGTGCGGGTTCGCGCTCCAGGCCATGGGTACGGCGGGCGAGCCGGTGCTGCGGGGTATCGGGCACGTGCAGAAGCTGGTGTTCCGGGTGCTTGCGATGATCATGTGGGCGGCGCCCGTGGGCGCTTTCGGAGCGATCGCGGCGGTGGTCGGCGCGACCGGCATCGACGCGCTGAAGTCCCTCGCCGTCATCATGATCGGCTTCTACACGACCTGCCTGCTCTTCGTCTTCCTGGTGCTGGGCACGCTGCTGCGCGTGTGCACGGGTGTGAGCATCTTCGCCCTGCTGCGCTATCTGGGCCGGGAGTTCCTGCTGATCCTCTCGACCTCCTCGTCGGAGTCGGCGCTGCCGCGGCTGATCGCGAAGATGGAGCACCTCGGGGTCTCGCGGCCGGTCACCGGCATCACGGTGCCGACCGGGTACTCCTTCAACCTGGACGGGACCGCGATCTACCTGACGATGTCCTCGCTGTTCGTCGCCGAGGCGATGGGCACGCCGCTGGCCCTGGGTGAGCAGATCTCCCTGCTGCTGTTCATGATCATCGCTTCTAAGGGCGCGGCCGGAGTGACCGGCGCGGGCCTGGCCACCCTCGCCGGCGGCCTCCAGTCGCACCGGCCCGAACTCGTCGACGGGGTCGGCCTGATCGTGGGCATCGACCGGTTCATGAGCGAGGCCCGGGCCCTGACGAACTTCGCGGGCAACGCGGTCGCGACGGTGCTCATCGGGACGTGGACGAAGGAGTTCGACCGCGGCCGGGCCGGCGAAGTGCTGGCGGGACGGCTGCCGTTCGACGAGAAGACGCTGGTCGACGACGGACACGCGACGCAGCCGGCCGAACCGGGCACGGCCCCGGAGGCGGCCCCGGAGGCGACCGCCGCGCCGGTCCCTGCGCACCACCCCAAGGACGGCGTACCGGTCTAGGCCCCCTCCCCCAGCCGGTCGCCCCCCGCGGGCCGGCCGGGCAGGGCTCGCCCCCACGGTGCCCAGCCCGGCCGGCCCGCCGCATTCTCCGCACTTGCACCCATAGTCGGAATTCGGCCACCGATAAACGAACCCCGGTGCTGTAAAAGGTACTTCCGCAACCGGCCGCGTGCATGACATCTTGCGTCCACCACTTGTTTCGTACGGCCCGGCCTGACCACCGGGTCAACGGAGGACGCATTGATACCCCACATATCCAGCCGACCTCGGCGTACCCTCGTGCTGGCCGCCACCCTCGGTGCGGCCCTGGCCCTCGGGGCGCCCGCCGCGCTCGCCGGCACCGCTCCGGTCTCTCCGTCCGGCTCCGCCGCCTCCGCTCCCGCGGCGGCGCCCCAGGCCGCGGCCCCGTCCTCCCAGAGTGCGACCTGGGTTGCCGGCACCCGCGCCTACCTCGTGATCACCGCCCCCGGTGACACCACGGCGGTCCGCAACGCGGTCACCGCCAACGGGGGAACGGTCTTCCAGTACTACGACGCGATCGGCGTCATCACCGCCCACTCCGCCTCCGCCTCCTTCGCCGCCACCATGCGCGGCGTCAGCGGGGTCCAGCAGGTCGGCGCCACCCGCACCTCCGACGTGCCGGCGGACGCCTACAACCCGGCGCTGCCCGCCAACCCGGCGCAGTCCACGACGCCTTCGGGCGAGCCGGTCCGCGCCGACATGACCCAGATCAAGGCCGACCAGGCCTGGGCCGTCACCACGGGCTCCGCGTCCGTCAAGGTCGGCATCCTGGACACCGGTGTGGACGACCAGCACCAGGACCTGGCCCCGAACTTCAACGCCGCGGACTCCGCGTCCTGCGCGTACGGCAAGCCGGACACCCGTACGGGAGCCTGGCGCGACGTCGGCACCCACGGCACGCACGTGGCCGGTACGGTCGCCGCCGCCAAGAACGGCAAGGGCGTCATCGGCGTGGCCCCGGGCGTGAAGATCTCCTCGGTGCGCATCGCCGAGCCGAACTCCTCGCTCTTCTTCGCCGAGAACACCGTCTGCGGCTTCATGTGGGCCGGTGACCACGGCTTCAAGGTCACCAACAACAGCTACTACACGGACCCGTGGCAGTTCAACTGCCCGGACAACGCCGACCAGGCCGCGATCATCGAGGGCGTCAAGCGTGCCCAGGAGTACGCGGAGGGCAAGGGCTCGCTGCAGGTCGCGGCGGCGGGCAACTCCAACCTCGACCTGGCCAACAAGACGACCGACACCGAGAGCCCGAACGACTCCACGCCGGTCACCCGCACCATCACCAACGCCTGCCTGGACATCCCGACCGAGCTCCCGGGCGTGGTCACGGTCTCGGCGATGGGCACCACCGCGAAGGCCTCGTACTCCAACTACGGCCTGAACGTCGTCGACGTCACGGCTCCCGGCGGAGACGCCACCGGCATCTACAGCACCCTGCCGGGCGGCAAGTACGGCTCCATGAGCGGCACCTCGATGGCCTCGCCGCACGTCGCCGGTGTGGCGGCGCTGCTGGTCAGCACCAACCCGGGCATCACCCCGGCGCAGCTGCGCGACAAGCTGGCCACCCAGGCCAACGACGTCGCCTGCCCGTCGGACAGCCGCTGCAAGGGCACCACGGCGAAGAACGGCTTCTTCGGAGAGGGCCAGGTCGACGCCCTCAAGGCCGTCGGCAGCACCCCGCCGCCCGGCAAGTACTTCGAGAACACCGCGGACTTCGCCATCGGTGACAACACCACCGTGGACAGCTCGCTCACCGTCAGCGGCGTGACGGGCAATGCCCCGGCCGCCCTCAAGGTCGGTGTGAACATCGTCCACACCTACATCGGTGACCTCAAGGTCGACCTGATCGCCCCGGACGGCAGCGTCTACACGGTCCACAACCGCTCGGGCGGCAGCACCGACAACATCAACCAGGTCTACACCGTCAACGCCTCCTCCGAGGTCGCGAACGGCACCTGGAAGCTCCGGGTCAACGACAACGCCGGCGGCGACACCGGCAGGATCGACTCCTGGAACCTCACCTTCTGAGGTCTTCTGAACCGCTGGTACACGAACGACTAGCGCTGGAGCACGTCGGCGAGCCAGTCGAAGACGACGTCGCAGTGCTGCTGCGGGGCCATCGGGGAGCAGTGCAACTGCGCCCCGGTGGCCTTCGTCAGTTTCACGTACTCCCGCCGCGTGCGGAGCAGTTCGTACATCTCGCGCGGCTGGCCCGGGTAGAACTGCTCGAAGTCGTAGTCCAGGACGAGCGTCGGGGCCTTGATCCGCCCGACCACCTTGGTGATGTCGAGGCCGATGGCCACCTGGGCCGGTGTCCACAGGTCCGTGAGGACCTTGCCCTCGCGTGCCTGGCGCAGCGCCTGCCGGTCGAAGATCTCGAACCGCTTCTTGACCGTGAAGGCCTCCTGCGGGGACAGCTCCGGAACGACTTCCTCGTTCCAGACCCGGTTGGTCTCCTCCTTGTCGGGTGTGACGATGTCGCGCAGTTCCTTGTCGAAGCCGAGCCAGGGACTGAGGCATCCGGGCATCGCCACGCAGGCGGCGAGCCGGTGCTCGAAGGCGGCGGCGCGCGGGGCGAGATTGCCGCCCATGCTGAGGCCGGTGAGGGCGATCCGGTCGCCGTCGACGTCCTCACGCCGGAGCAGCCAGTCGACGACCGGTCGGACCACCGTCTCCCAGCGGGTGGTGAAGGGGATCTCCTCCACGAACAGCAACTGCCCCTGGCCGGGACCGTCGTAGACGAGGGCGTTCCAGCCCCGGTCGATGGCCGCGGACACCCCGTAGGTCCACATGTCGAGGTTCTGCCCGTCACTGCCGTTGGTCAGGATGACGGTGGGGCGCCGCTCGGCGGGGCCGTCCGGGCGGAAGAACCAGAGGGGGAGTCGGGTCTTGCCCCACGGGACGCTGTCCGTGACGGCGGACGGCGTGCAGAGCCGCGCGAAGGTGTCCCAGGCCTTGCGTCCCGACCGGTAGACCGCCTCCTCGTCCCCCGGCTCGTCGGTGCCCAGTACGTAGAACAGCGCCTGGGCGTAGTACTGGGCCGCGCGCAGCGAGCGGAAGCGGCGCGTCTGCGACGGTGTCCCGCCGCCGTTCCGGCCGGCGGCGGGGGGCGCTGCGAGCCGGTCGCCCCAGGACCGGAAGGTGTCGGTGTACGTCTGTTCGGACAGACCGGCCGCGTTGATGGTGTTGACCGCGGTGAGCACCTCGCCGACCTCGGAGGCGCGCATGCCGGCGGCTCCGAGCGCGAGGAGCCCGGCGAAGTTGAAGCCGGGGTCGGTGAAGAGCTTCATCGCTCCGGGCGCCGGATCCGACGCCGACGGCGCGGACGGCACGGACGGCGTCGGCGAGGGCGCGGCGGCGGCCGTGCAGGCGGTGCTCCCGACGGCGAGCGCCCCGGCTCCCGCGGCCAGCCCGGTCAGGGCGGCGCGGCGGGTGAGGGAAGCGGGCTGGTGCGGTGTGCTTGCGGTCATGCAGGGGACGCTACGACGCACCCCCGCGCCCCGCGGCGGCGCCGCGCCCTCCCCTGCTCCGAACGGGCCCCCGCTGCTCCGAACAGGCCCCCGCCGAGGTGCTCAGCCGCTGCGCCGGGTCCGCAGGACGCAGTCGCCGCACAGGCCGCCGCCGCCCGGGACCCGGTAGTAGAGGCAGCAGCTGCGCCGCACGAAGGCCACGCCGAGGCCCTCCTCGTGGATGAACGAACCGGTGCCGGCGAGCGCGCCGTCCTCGGCCAGCAGGTCGCGCACCAGACCGGGGGCCGCGCCGCCCGGGACCCGGTCGATCAGCACCCGCAGCGCACCGACGAGCCCGGACGCGGCGTTCCCCCGCAGGACCGTCGGGGAGACCCCGTAGCGCTCCCTCAGCGCCGTCTCCAGCAGGGCCAGGTTTCCCAGGACCGACGCCCCGAGGCCCGCCGCGGGCCCGCCTGCGGGCTGGGGCAGCCACAGCTGGAGCGAGCCCTCGTCCGGCAGCCGCCACCACACCCGGTCGGCGGCCAGGTCCGGCACCCGCCCGTCCAGGGCCGCGCAGCCCAGCCCGATCGACCACAGCCGGGAGGCGATCCCGAACTGGGCGGTCGACGCGGCCACCCTGCCGGGCCCGCTGCCGATCCGGCGGCCCACCTCGGCCACGTACGGCACGAGCTGCCCGCCGTACAGCGCCGTGAGCGGCCGGAAACCGGACCCCGGCGGGTCCTGCCCGTACGCGACGGTGAAGAAGGGCCCCACGTCGGCCAGTCGCCCCAGTACGTCGTCCATACCGGGAATGATCTCAGGCCCCGCACATGGACGTGCTCACGTCACCTGCCGGGGCGGTCAGGCGGGATCCGGCGTCGCCCCTTCGAGGACCTCCACGTAGTGCGGGTTGCGCATGATCCCCAGCACGTTGCCGAAGGGGTCGGTGACCGCCGCCGTGACGAACCCGCCGTCACCGTGCGCGGTCACGGGCTGGTACTCCTCGGCCCCCAGCTCCAGGAGCCGCCGCCGGACCCCCGGGAGGTCGTCGACGACCCAGTAGGCCACCGCCCCGCCCGGTTCCCGGGCGGCGCCCGGCGGGGCGTGGCGGCGGTCGACGATGCCGATCTCGTGCTGGTAGTCGCCGATGCGGAACTCCGCGTACCCGGGCCGCTCGAAGTACGGCGCGATCCCGAGCACCTCGGTGTACCAGGCCTTCGCCGCCTCCAGGTCGTCCGCCCAGAAGTTGATCGTCGCAAAACCGCGCAGCATGTGCACCCTCCTCGACGTGATCTTCCCCCGACTGTACGGCCGCACGTCCTGCGGCGGGCCCCGCCGGCCGCGGAGCCGGCTCAGAGGCCCGCGAGGAACTCCAGCAGCGCCCTGTTGAAGGCTTCCGGCTGCTCCACGCCCGGCAGGTGCCCGGCCCCCTCGATCACGGTGAGCACCGAGTGCGGCAGCAGCGCGTGCAGGGCCTCGGCCTCCGAGACCGGGGTGAAGACGTCGTCGGCGCCGACCAGCACCAGGCAGGGCTCGGCGGCGCCGGCGAGCACCGGCCGGTAGTCGGGGCGCTCGGCCCGGCCGCGCTGTGCGGCGGCCGCACCCTCGGGGTCGGTCGCGCACATCATGGCGGTGACGCGGGCGGCGGCCCCGGGCATGCCGGTCACGTTGTAGGGCGCCAGCATCTTGTCGATCACCTCTTCGGCGTAGGGCCGCATGCCCTCGGCGACCAGTCGTTCGGCGGTCTCGCGGCGCAGTTTCGCCCCGGCCTCCGTCTCGGGCGCCGGGGAGGTGTCGCAGAGCACGAGGGCACGTACCAGACCCGGGTGGCGCAGCCGCATCTCCATCGCGATCTGACCGCCCATGGACACACCACCGACGACCACGTGTTCGACGCCAAGCCCGGCGAGGAGAGCGGCGAGATCGTCCGCGAGATCGGCGAGCAGGGCCTTGCCCGGCAGCACCGGGCTGTCTCCGTATCCTCGCAGGTCAGGCGTGATCACGCGGTACCCGGCGGCCGTGAGGGCGGCCGTCTGGGGGGCCCACATCGTGCGGTTGAAGGGATGTCCGTGGATCAGGATTACGGGCGCTCCGGCGCGGGGACCCAAGTCGTCGAAAACCAGCGTCACAACATTGCCAAATTGGGGCTTCATGGAAGGACTTTAAGGGGCTACATTGAGCCACTCGCGTTCATCCGACAGCCGGTTGCCTTTCACTCGTGTTTTGCACGGGGGGCGACGTCATGGACGCAGACTGTGCAACCACCCCACCGCCCAGAAGGACCGAAGGCTCCGTGCCCGTACCCGTACACCTCGCGGGCCGCACCGTGCGGCTCGAGCCCCTCGCCCCCCACCACACCGAGGCCCTGGCCCTGGCCGGGGCCGAGGATCGTACGACTTACGCCTTCACCCCCGTACCCCACGGGGTGCAGGCGTCACACGAGTACATCGACCGCGCCCTCTCCGATCAGGCCGCCGGTCGATCGCTCCCGTTCGCCATCGTCAGAGCCACTGATGGGCGCGTGGTCGGCTCGACCCGGTTCCTGGAACTCGACTACTGGCAGGGGCCGCTGGTGTGGCCCGCCGTGCCGGGCGTCCCGTTCGGCGATCCGGCGACGGCGATCCCCGATGCCGCCGAGATCGGCAATACCTGGCTGTCCCCGACCGCCCAGGGCACCGGCATCAACACGGAGGCGAAGCTGCTCATGCTCCGCCACGCCTTCGAGACCTGGGGTGTCCGGCGCATCTCGCTGCGCGCCGATGCGCGCAACGGCCGGTCGCGCGCCGCGATGGAACGTCTCGGCTTCACCTGCGAGGGGGTCCGCCGGGCCCATTCGCGGGGGTTGGACGGCGCCGTCCGCAGTACCGCCTTCTACTCGATCCTCGACGAGGAGTGGCCGGCCGTACGGTCGATCATCGAGCTGAGGCTGCCGGCGGGGGCGCAGCGCAAGCGCCGCCGCAAGACCCTGATCCCGGCCTAGGCCGGACGGCAGAACGACAAAAACGGTCCTGCCCCGGCCCCCTCATCCGAGGAAGGCCGGGGCGAGGGCCGAGTCCATCAGCCGGGCGGGGGCTCCGCTCCCGTCGGCCGGCACGGCGTACAGGTCGGCGCCGAAGTCCCCCGGCAGGGAGTAGACGACCGTCCCGCGGTCCGTCCACACCACCTGGTCGTCGACGCTGCGCTCCTCTGCGAGCCGGGTTTCCGCCCCGGAGGCCAGGTCCAGGACGTGCAGCCGCCAAGGCGCCTCGGCCGGCAGGCCCGCCACCCGCTTCTTGAACACCACCCGGGTCCCGTCGGGGGACAGCGACGGACACTCGACGTTCTCGCGCAGGGTGGTCACCGTGCGCCCGGCCAGGTCGCCGCGGACCAGGTGGGTCCGGCCGCCGGTGGCCATGGTCGCGTAGAAGGTGCGCTCGTCGTCGGCGAAGGTCACACCCCAGAAGTTCACGTCGGCGCTGCGGTACGGCCTGCCGTCCTTGTGGATCGTGAAGTCCTCGAGCGAGGCGTCGAACCTGCCGGTGCGCAGGTCGAGCACCGAGGTCCGCGTCGAGAAGTTCGTGCCCGCGTACGAATCCCCGCCGACGAAGACGGTCCAGGCGGCCAGGTGCCCGCCGGGCGACACCCGGGCGCGGGTCGGGATCCCCGCCAGTGGACGGGCGGCGACCTCCTTGAGGCGGGCGTCGAGGACGACGGCCCGGTAGCCGTCCTGGGCCCCGCTCCCGTCGGCCCGGAGGCAGATGCCGGTGCCGCCGGCCGCGTGGAAGCGCAGGCAGCTCACCCCGGAGGCGGTGCGCGCCCGCTCCGGCGCGTCGGCAGGAACCGCTGCGAGCTCGTCCCGGTGCGGACCCCAGGCCATGTTGCGGAAGACTATCCGGCGGCCCCCGCCGTCCGGGGCGAGCGAGACCTCGCCCGGGGCGGTGCGCGGGCCGTCCGCGCGGGCCCGGTCCTTCTCCCCGGCCGCGGAGGAGGCCCGCAGGACGGCGAGCAGGCCGACGGTGGTGAGCACGGCGAGGGCGACGGCGAAGATCAGGATCCGGCGCTGCAGGGTCATCGGCTGACTCCGGGCGGTGGGCGTTCCGGGAGCGGGGCGGGGGCACCCTACCCAGGGGCACGTGCGGGAGCCAGGCATGTGCGCCCACCGGATCGCCGCCTCGCGGACCCCCGCGGTCACCGGGCAATGGGCTGCCCCAGGAAACCCCAAGAGAAGGGAAAGTGCGGAACCCCGGGGTACTTTCGTTCATCTTTCGAACGGAAGAACCGAGACGTCGGACCACCCGCCCCTCTGGGGGCAGCACCAGCCGGAGAGCCACCGCACATGTCGTACGCACCCGAGGGGCAGCAGCACCAGCCTTACAGGCCGGAGGGGCAGAACCCGCAGCCGCCCTACGGCGACCAGTACGGCCGGCCGCACGGTCAGCAGCCGCACGGACAGTCCCCGTACGCGGAGCAGCAGTACGGCGGCCACCCCCAGTCGTACGACCCTCAGCCGCAGGGCCAGTGGGAGCAGGAGCAGCCCGAGCCCCCGCGCGGCAGGTCCCGGGGCCGGCGCTGGCTGATCGCCGGTGTCTCGGTCCTCGCGCTCGCCGGCACAGCCGCCGGCGTCATGGCGTACTACGAGATACCCCCCTTCACCGACAAGGGCTCGGCGGTGTCCTTCGGACAGGACGGGGGCGGCAAGGGCTCCGGCCAGGGCGGCGCCGGAGCCCAGCAGCCGGCGAACTCCAAGATGCTGATGCCGACCGGGCCGGCGGCCGATTTCAAGAACTCGATGACCCTGGCCGACGGCACGCACGTGGCCGTGACCACCCTGGACGGCAAGAAGTCCGGCTTCAAGGGCAAGGTCTGGGTCTGGGCCCCCAAGGAGTACAACGACCCGAAGTTCGCCAAGAGCGGCTTCCCGGTCATGATCGCCCTCCCGGGCGGCGCCGGTTACCCGAGCAACTACTGGATGGGCACCGACCTCGGCCTCCAGACCAGCATCAGCAAGTGGTACGCGGAGGGGAAGAGCAAGCCCTTCCTGCTGGCCATGCCGGTGCTCAACCCCGGCCCGGACGACAAGGGCGTCTACTGGGACGGCTCCGACATCCCCGGCCAGCCGAAGATGGGCACCTGGCTGACCGAGGACGTCCCGGACCTGATGAAGGCGAATTTCCGCACGGTGAAGTCGCGTGACGGCTGGGCCTTCATGGGTTCCTCCACCGGCGGGTTCGCGGGCATGAAGGCCGTGCTGAAGCACCCGGACAAGTTCAAGGCCGTGATCGCCTCCGGGCCGGACATCGTTCCGGACTCCTCGCTGTGGAAGGGCCACGACAAGGAGAAGGCCGAGAACAACCCGGAGCTGCTGGCCAAGCAGCTCATCGACACCAAGGGCCCGGACGTCTACATCGCCTTCCAGGTCGGCGACAACGAGAGCAACAAGAAGACCCTGCCGGACGTGCAGAAGTTCATCTCCACCTTCGGCAACAAGGGACCCGTGCACACCAGCCTGCGGGTGATCCCGGGCGGCCAGCACAACGCCAAGACCTACGTCCCGAACATGGGCGAGGGGCCGATCCAGTACATCAGCAAGGTCATGGAAGGACCGGTCGAGTAGCCGCCGGCTCCTCCGCCAGCTCCGGCTCCGGCCCGCCGAACAGCTTCGGCGGGCCGTCGCCGTTCCAGGGCGCCCAGCCCGGGTCACCCGTGGTCGCGAACCGCACCCACGCCCCGTGCATCTCGTCGGCCAGCTCCTGCGGGGTCTCCCGCCCGGCCAGCCACCCGGCCTCGGGCACGGACAGGGTGTCGAATACGAATCCGAGCTCCAGGGCATGGCAGGACCCGAGCCCGGGCACGCCCGAGCACCAGGCGAACTCGTACAGGAAGCTCGGCGCCGCCCGCCGGGCCCCGGCCAGCCTGCGCAGCGGATCGCGCAGCAGCCGGTCGGTGAACAGCTGCCCGGCGAGCTCGGCCGGACCGGCAGCCGGCCGGGCGGTGCGCAGCGCCGCCACGGCAGCCCGGTCCTTGCCGGTCCGGGTGCGGGCCAGTGCCACGGCGAGCGGCCCCATCCGGTCCAGCAGCCGCATTCCGCCGGTCGGGGCGAGCCAGAGCCGGTACTCCTCGGTGGTCCATCCGAACAGCAGCGGCACCGCGCCGGACGCCGGGTCCTCTTCGTCGGTCAGGGCGTCGAGGGGGTCCAGGGGCAGCGTGTCCGGGTCGACGACCAGGCCGAAGGCGGGTCCGCCGAGGAGGGGGCCCGATCGGCGCAGCACGGCGGCCTGGGCGGCCATCAGGTCGGGCAGGGAGGCGGCGGTGAAGGCCGCGGCGGTGGCCTCCACCTTCAGCAGCGAGGCCATCCGCCGGACCATGGCCCGCACCCGGGGGCGCGGCAGGGCCTCGGGCGCCCCGCTCTGCAGGACCGCCCGGTGGAAGAGGCCGGCAGCGCGGGGGGCGGCCAGGAGGGCGCCGATGCTGATGGCTCCGGCGGATTCGCCGAAGAGGGTGACGCGGGCCGGGTCTCCCCCGAAGGCCGCGATGTTGTCGCGGACCCATTCGAGGGCGGCGATCTGGTCCAGCAGGCCGCGGTTGGCGGGTGCGTCGGGGAAGAGCCCGTACCCGAGCACGCCGAGGCGGAAGTTGAAGGAGACCAGCACGACGCCGTCGCGGGCGAAGGCGGATCCGTCGTAGACGGGCACGGCCGAGGAGCCTCGGGTATGCGCCCCGCCGTGGATCCACACCATGACCGGCAGGCCGGCGCCGGGGGCCGGCTCGGGGGTCCAGACGTTCACGTTCAGGCAGTCGTCGCCGGGGATCACCGGGTCGGGCAGCAGGGCCGCGAACGTGGGCGGGTAGGGCACCTTGGGGGCCGTCGGCCCGAAGGCCGCGGCCTCCCGCACGCCGTCCCAGGCGGCCGGAGGTGCGGGTGGTGCCAGGCGGAGGGCGCCGACGGGTGGGGCCGCGTACGGGATGCCCAGGAAGACGGCAATCCCGTCGGCCCCGGTGCGGCCCTCGACCAAGCCGGCCGCGGTCTCGACCCGCGGCCGGCCGACGCCGGCGGCGACGCCCTCTGCACTCATCCCGTCCTCCTGCTGCTGGTACCGGTCCCGCACGCTCGCACAGCCGTCCAACGGGTGACAAGGCGTGACCGGTCCGGGGACTGGCCCGGTTGGACGGGCATGCGAATCCTGCGTATCCACCACACTCTGCCCGTCCTGCTGCTGGCGGGCATCTCGTGCGCCGCCGGTCCGGCCCATGCCGCGGGGCCGGATTTCCAGTACGTCGGCCGGGACGACCGGGTCCACGGGCTCACCGCGCCGCGGGGCTGTGTGGCGGCGGAGGGCGGAGGCGGCCGTGCGGTCACCAACGCGACCCGCGGCTCGGCCACCCTCCACGAGGGGCCCCGCTGCACGGGCCGGGTCGTCGCGGCGCTGCGGCCCGGGGAGTCCGTTCAGGTGCGGCCCTCCTTCGCCTCGGTGGCCTTTCCCGTCACCGGGTAGGCGCAGCGGCCGTGACCCCTCGGCCTTCCCAGCGTTGTATGCCATGTCAAATGCCACAGATTCTGTGGCACCCCAATCTCACGAGGAGATCTTGATGTCGCGTATCGCGAAGGCATTCGCCATCACCGCTGTCACCGGTAGCGCCGTGGTCGCCGGTGCGGGCCTGGCTGTCGCCGATGCCGGAGCGCACGGTGCGGCGGTCGGCTCCCCCGGTGTCCTGTCGGGCAACCTGCTCCAGGTCCCGGTGCACGTCCCGGTCAACGTCTGCGGCAACACGGTGAACGTGATCGGTCTGCTGAACCCCGCGTTCGGCAACACCTGCGTCAACGCGTCGGGTGGCGGCGACAACCACCACACCGAGGGTGCGGGCTACGGCCACTGATCGCCTGCTCGACCGAAGGGCCCCCGCCGCTCGGCGGGGGCCCTTCCCCTGTGCCCTGCTGCCCGGGCCCGGCTCTCCCCGAGGCTCTCCGAGGCTCCCCGCGCCCTCGCGGGGATCATTCGTAGCGGTACAGCCCCTGGTGGCCGAGAGCCTCGCGCGGGGTGAGGTTCCAGGGCGGCATCGGCTCGTCGAGGGCGATCACCCGGCCGCGCTGGAGGTCGCCCAGTGCCAGGGGCGCCGCTGGCAGGTAGCCGGAGCGGGGGTGCTTGCGCTGCCAGCGGTCCCAGATCAGGTCGACGAAGGCGTGGTGCAGCCAGAACGCCGGGTCGTTGGGCGCCGTACCGCCCGTCATGTGGCCGCCGATCCACTGGTGGACCTTGTTGTGATTGCGCCAGCGCTCGCTCCTGGGGGCCGCCCAGCCCTCCAGCTTGTTGCGGAAACCGCCCGCCGTGGCCGTGGAGTCCCAGGGCGAGACGTCGTAGACCGGGTCGTCGATCGCCCACTGGAGTTCGGCCGGCGTGGGCAGGGCGATCGGATTCTGCGGCCGGCCCAGGTTGCGCGTGAGGAAGGCGGCCTCCGTGATGCCCACGGTCACCGTCCAGTTGCCCTTGTCGTAGGCGAACGGCCCGGTCATCACCTTGCGGTCGGTCGCGCGGCCGGTGCCGCCGAGGAAGTCGTCCGCCCAGAGCGAGGAGACCGGGCTGGTGTCCGTGGTCCAGTCCCAGTAGGGCACGGACACGCCCGGGTCGAGCTGCTGCAGCTGCTTCTCGAACTCCAGCAGGTAGAGCCGGTGCCACGGGAAGAAGGACGGCGACATGTGCCCGACGCGCAGCTTGCGGTCCCGGTCGGGCACGAAGTACTTGTCGTGGGTGCGCACCAGTGCGTCGTAGGCGCCGCTGCGCTTCAGCTCCAGTACCGCCGCGGTGAACCGCTTCTTCTGGGCGCTGGTGAGGTTCTTCTGGTTCTGCCGGACGTGCAAAGCGTGGGTCCTCCCGTTCCCGTGGGTCTGTCAGCCGTGGTGCGGGGCTGCGAACGCCAGCTGGGTCGTGCCCAGTTCGTCGACCGCGGCCCGGGCCACTTCCAGTGGGGTCGCATAGGACTGGAAGTGGTTGACGCCGCTCAGGTAGCTGCCGTCGGCCCGGCGCATGACGTGCAGCGGGCGGCCGTCGATGCGGACCCCGGCGACGTCCACGGCGATGTGCCGGCCGCGGTAGGTCTCCTCCTCGGCGAGCGGCGCCGGCGTGAGGGTCTGCCGCGGCCGGCGGGCGCGCAGCACGGGCGCCAGGGCAGCCCCCGTACCGGCCAGCACGGCCGCGGTGAACGCCGTACGCAGGAGAGCGCGTCGGGTCAGAGGTGCGGCGGCGGTTGCTGCGGACATGCGGTCTCCCTCGCTCGGTGGCCGGCGGCTACGGGTCTAACGCCGCGCGGCGGGCGAGGTCACCGGTGGGCGCTGCCGAGCTGCTTGTAGAAGAGGGTCGTCGGGTGCAGCCGGCCCGCGGGGTCGGTGGCGTAGTCGGGGATGGTGCCCGCCTCCGTCCAGCCCGCGGAGCGGTAGACGCGCTCGGCGCCGCTGCCGGTCTCGGTGTCCAGGAACAGCAGCAGCACGCCGGCGCGGACGGCTTCGGTCTCCGCGTGCGCGAGGAGGGCGCGGGCGGTGCCGCGGCCGCGGGAGGCCGGGTGGACCATGAGCTTGCGCAGCTCGGCGCGGTGCCGGCCGTTGGGCTTGGACTCCCGGTACCAGCTGACGGTGCCGTCGATGGGGCCGCCGGTGCCGGCGCGGGAGACCCACAGGGCGAGGGATCCGTCCTCGACGGCGGGCAGCAGGGAGTCCCACCAGGCGGCAGCGGCCGTGTGGTCGAGGCCGTCGAGGAAGCCCAGCGAGGAGCCGCCCGAGACCACGGCGTGCAGGAGGGCGGCGAGTTCGTCGCGGTGGGTGCGCAGTCCGGTCGCGGACAGGCGGGTGATCACGGCGGTCATGCGGCGAGCATAGGGATCAGTCGGGGACGTGCCGCAGGCGGGGCAGGTGCAGGTCGCGGAGGATCGCGGCCATCCGCAGGGCGAAGACCAGCCCGGCGGAGACGGCGGTGCCGGCGCTGTCCGGGACTCCGGCCGAGTGCAGGGCGAGGTAGGCGGCGGCGCCGGCGAGCGCGGCGGTCGCGTAGACCTCCTCGCGCAGCAGCAGGGGCGGGAACTCGCCGCACAGGACGTCGCGGACGACCTCGCCGGTCACGCCGGTCAGTACGGCGAGGATGAGGACGGCGACGGGGGTGACGTGCGCGTCGATGGCCGCGCGGGCGCCGATGACGGTGACGACGGCGAGGCCGACGGCGTCGAGGACCATGAGGGTTCGCTGCGGGAGCGTGCACCGCCGGCGCAGGTGGAGCATGGTCGCCACGGCGACGGTGGCGATGACGGTGAGCAGCAGCCAGTCGTGCGTCCAGTAGAGCGGGTGCCGGCCGAGGACGAGGTCCCGCAGGGTGCCGCCGGAGATGGCTGCGGCGAAGGCGAGGACGATGCCGCCGAAGGGATCCATGCCGGCGCGGTGCGCGGCCAGTACGCCGGAGGCCGCGAAGGCGGCGATGCCGAGCAGGTAGAGGGCGTGCAGCACGGCGCCTCCTTCACGGGGGGGGGGTGGGGGTCGGGGCGACCCGTCGAGGCTGCCGCATCCGGCGCCGCCGCCGCATCGGCCGTCCGGCCACGGCGGACCGGGCGGCCTCGGCCGAAAGGACGAGCGCGGGGCTGCCGGCGGACCGAAGGCGGCCCTGTCAACGCCCTTGCCCCTGTGCCCCGTCGCGTACCCGGTCGACCACGTCGCGTACGGCGTCCGACACGGTCCGGGGCCGTTCCACGGCGATCCCGTGTCCGCTGCGGGTGTCGGTCACGTGCCGGGCGTGCAGTTCGGCGGCGAGCCGCCGCTGGGCGGCCGACCAGGCCGGCCAGGTCGAGCCGCCGCGACCCACCCGCAGGTCCCACGGTTCGTCGGAGCTGAGCACGGCGGCGGGCAGGGGGCGGGAAAGCGGGGGCGCACGCCGGATCTCGGCGACACTGGCCGGGTAGTCGGGTACTTCGAGGCCTTCCGGCCCCTTCGTCGCGTCGATCGTGCGCATCCAGTCCGACCACTGGGCGGGTGTCAGGGTGTCGCGCAGGTGGGTCGAGGCGCCGTCGACGGTGACCAGGCCCGCGACGCGGGGATCGCCGGTGCGCGCGGCCAGCGCGGTGATCATCGCTCCCCATGACGCTCCGACCAGGACGTACGGGCCGTGCTCGCCGGCCGCGGCGAGCACGGCCCGAAGGTCGGCGACCCCGTCCGCAGCCGTGGTGGGCTGCGGCACCGCGGTCGTGGGGCCCGGCCGGTCGTCGAACCTCGTGGTGCCGGGGCGGTCGTAGGCGCACACCCGGGTGAAGGAGGCGACCGTCGGGAGCACCGCGGACGGGCTCTGCACCGGGGCGGCTTCGGGGTGGGCGGGGTCGGCGGTGTGGGTCCATTCGTCCGCGGCGCCGCGTGCTCCGGACACCAGCACCACCGTCGGCGTGCCGCTGCCCCGGCACTCGACGTGGACCCGGCGGCCGCCGGGGAGGGTGACCGTGCCCGCGAAGTCGTCCCGGGAGGCACGGTCGGCGGACGGGTCCGTACCGTCCCGGGCAACGGTCCGGGCCGCTGCCGGACCGGCCGGGGCCAGGGCCGGGACGGCCGAGAGGGCCGAGAGGGCCATCGCGGCCGCGATGGCCCGGGCGGGACGGCTGGGACGGCGCGGCGCGGTGCGCGGCGGCGGAGCCCGGCGTGGTGCGGGCATGCGTCCAGTCTGGCACCCGCCGCCCCGGGACGCAGCCGCCGCACGACCGGACGCCGGACAACCCCTACGGTGCGGGGAGTTCCGCGAAGTCGGCGACCAGGCCGCGGTGGTGGCCGGCCGTGCCGAGGGCGAGGGAGTCGGCCTTGGCCCGCTTGAGGTAGAGGTGGGCAGGGTGTTCCCACGTCATGCCGATGCCTCCGTGGAGCTGGACGCACTCCTCGGCGGCGCGGACGGCCACCCCCGAGCAGTAGGCCTGGGCGACGGCGACCGTGAGCGGTGCGTCGGGGGCTCCGGTGGCGAGGGCGTCGGCCGCGGCCCTGGCCGCCGCCCGGGCGGAGGCCACGTCGAGCCAGAGCCGCGCCAGACGGTGCTTGAGGGCCTGGAAGGAGCCGACGGGCCGGTTGAACTGGTAGCGGCCCTTGACGTGTCCGACGGTCTCGGTCAGGCACCACTCGGCCAGCCCGACCTGCTCGGAGGCGAGCAGTCCCGCGGCGGACAGCAGCGCTCCCGCGACGGCCGCGCGGGCCGTGGCGGGGTCGGCGAGGCGGGTGCCCGGGGCCGCCTCCAGGGTGACGGTGGCGAGCGGGCGGGTCAGGTCCAGCGGAACGAGCGGGGTGACACCGGCTTCCCCCGCACGGACCGCGTACAGCCCGGTGTCGGCCAGGACCAGCAGGACGTCGGCGGCCACCGCGTCCGCCACGGCGGTGACCGTGCCGGTCAGGGTGCCCCCGCCGGAGTCCAGCACGGGGGCCGGCAGGCGGGCCCCGGGGGCGAGGGTCAGCGGCAGGGCCGGGGCGCAGACGGTGCGTCCCGAGGCCAGTTCCGCCAGCAGCGGGACGGCTTCGGCCGTGTCGCAGGCGAGCAGGATCTCCGTGGCGAGCACGGCGCTCGTGAGGTACGGGACGGGCGCCACGGCCCGGCCCAGCTCCTCCAGCACCACGGCCGCCTCGCGGTGCCCGGCGCCCTGCCCGCCGAGCTTCTCGGGTACCAGGAGCCCCGCCGCGCCGATCCCGACGGCGAGGGTGTGCCACAGCGCCGGGTCGTGCGGTCGGCCCGTCTCGGCCCGGGCGAGGATCCCCTTGGCGTCGCACCGGTCGGCGAGGAGCGAGCGTACGGCGGCGCGCAGCTCCTCCTCGGCCTCGGAGTAGAGGAGGTCGGCGGGGGCCGCCGGCGCTGTCGGTGCCGTCGGTACCGTCATCGGGAGAGGTCCTTCCATGCGAGGTCCTTGTCGTCGCGCGGCTCGGGGGGCAGGCCGAGGACGCGTTCGGCGACGATGTTGAGGAGGATTTCGCTCGTGCCGCCCTCGATGCTGTTGCCCTTGGAGCGCAGGTAGCGGTAGCCGGCGTCGCGGCCGGTGAAGTCGACCAGTTCGGGCCGGCGCATGGTCCAGTCCTCGTACAGGAGGCCTTCCTCGCCGAGGAGTTCGACCTCCAGGCCGCTGATCTCCTGGTTGAGGCGGGCGAAGGCCAGCTTCATGCCCGAGCCTTCGGGGCCGGGCTGGCCGGCGACCAGCTGCTGGCGCAGCCGCTCCCCCGTGAGGCGGGCGACCTCGGCCTCCACCCACAGCTCCAGCAGCCGCTGGTGGAGGGCGTGGGTGCGCAGTTCGGGGCGTTCGCGCCAGGCCGCGGCGACGGGTGCGATCATGCCGCCCTCGCGGGGGATGCGCATGCCGCCGATGGAGACGCGCTCGTTCATGAGGGTGGTGCGGGCGACCGCCCAGCCCTCGCCGACGGCGCCGAGGCGGTGGGTGTCGGGGATGCGGACGCCGGTGAGGAAGACCTCGTTGAACTCCGCCTCGCCCGTGATCTGGCGCAGGGGCCGGACCTCGACGCCGGGGTCGTGCATGTCGCACAGGAAGTAGGTGATGCCCTGGTGCTTGGGCAGTGCCGGGTCGGTGCGGGCGACGAGGATGCCCCAGCGGGCGTTGTGGGCGCTGGAGGTCCAGACCTTCTGGCCCTCGACGGTCCACACGGCGGCGCCTTCGTCGAGGACGGCGCGGGTGGCGAGCGCGGCGAGGTCCGATCCGGCGCCGGGTTCGCTGAAGAGCTGGCACCAGATCTCTTCGCCCACCCACAGGGGGCGCAGGAAGCGACGCTTCTGCTCCTCGGTGCCGTACGCGAGGATCGTGGGCGCGGCCATGCCGAGGCCGATGCCGATCCGGCGGGGGTCGTTGTCGGGGGCGCCGGCGGCTTCCAGTTCGGCGTCGACGACGGCTTGGAGGGACCGGGGCGCGGCGAGTCCGCCGAGGCCCTCGGGGTAGTGCACCCAGGCGAGTCCGGCGTCGAAGCGGGCGCGGAGGAACGCGGTGCGGCCGGTGTCGGCGGGCGGGTGCGCGGCGAGGAGTTCCCGGGTGCGGGCGCGCAGCGCCTCGGGGGTGGTGGGGGCGGCGCCGGCGGTCATCGGGCGGCCCCGTCCGGGTCCGGTACGACGACCAGGCGGCCGGTGGTGGTCCCGTCGGCGACGCGCTGCACGGCGTCGGCGGCGGCCGCGAGCGGGACGCGTTCGCTGACCAGCGGTTTGACCGCGCCTTCGGCGGCGAGCCGGGTGAGCTCGGCGTGGCAGGCGAGGATGGCGGCGGGGTCCTTGGCCGCGTACAGGCCCCAGTGCAGGCCGAGCACGGAGTAGTTCTTCACGAGGGCGTGGTTGAGGGCGGGAGCGGGGACGGTGCCGCTCGCGAAGCCGACGACGACGATGCGGCCCTCGAAGGCGACGCATTTGGCGGAGGCGGTGTAGGCGTCGCCGCCGACCGGGTCGTAGACGACGTCGGCGCCGCGTCCGCCGGTGAACTCCTTCACGCGGGGGGCGATTTCCTCCGCCGTGCGGTCGATCACCAGGTCGCAGCCGAGTTCCTCCGCGGTGCGGGCCTTGGCCCTGCCGCCGACGACCCCGATGACGGTGGCTCCGGCGGCCTTGCCCAGCTGGACGGCGGCGCTGCCGACCCCGCCGGCGGCCGCGTGCACGAGGAGGGTCTCGCCGGCCCGGAGGCGGGCGCGGCGGTGCAGGCCGAACCATCCGGTCTGGTAGCCGATGTGGAGGGCTGCCGCCTCGGCGTCGTCGAGGGTGTCCGGGGCGGGCAGCAGGGCGCGGGAGGGCGCGGTGACGTACTCGGCGAACCCGCCGTGCGGCAGGCTCGGGTTGGCGATGACGCGGCGGCCGTCCTCGGTCTCGCCGCAGATCTCGACGCCGGGGGTGAAGGGCAGCGGGGGCTTGATCTGGTACTGCCCGCGGGCGAGCAGCGCGTCGGGGAAGTTGACGTTGGCGGCGAGGACCCGGAGTTTCACCTCGCCCTCGCCGGGGACCGGTTCGGGAACCTCTTCGAGGCGCATGGCCTCGCGGGGCTCTCCGGGGGTATGTACTCGCCATGCCTGCATCCGGGGCCTCCAGCCGCCGTCGAGGAATCACGCTCCGGGCGCATACTAAGCGGTCGCTTGCCCTCCTGTGAACCGCCGACAGGCACGGACACCGTCCGGATCGAAACAACACACGTCATTTCAGGCCACATTCGCCACATGATCAGGCAATATGTGGCGTGCACGTGTCATGACTCAACGGGGAACTGCACCTGTCCAGGGGGACCATCACATGAGAAGAAGCACGTCCGCGGCCGCAGCCGCCATCGTTCTGGCGGGCCTGGTCACGGCGGCCGGCCCGGCCGCCGCGGCGACCGGCGCGAAGTGCACGCCGAAGATCCAGGTTCTGGGCTCGATCGGGGACGAGTCGTACACACGCGACATCGACCAGAGCCAGGGCGTCTTCGACTTCGGCACGGACGGCCTCGCCGTCGGCGTCTCGGGCCACAAGCCCGTCTACTGGACCGGCACCACGGTGCACCGGGTCCCGCTGACCGACCCGAACGCGTCGGGCCGGGTGATCGCCGTCAACGCGCACGGCCTGATGGTGGGCATCCTCCACGGCTCCGGGGTCCACACCCTGTTCACCTACCAGGCGGGCGCCGCGGCGATCACCCCGCTGCCGGACGGCTACGCCCACGACGTCGAGGCCGACGTCAACGACGCCGGGTACGTGGTGTCCCGCTCGGACAGCGGGCCCGGTGCCGTCTGGAAGGACGGCCAGAAGGTCCGCGAACTGCCCGTCCCGGCCGACGCCGGCCCGGGGACCCGGATCACGATGGTCACCGGCATCAACAACCACGGTGACATCCTCGGCATGGCCACGCAGGACTACGAGGTCCCCGAGACCGGCGCGCACCTGGAGGGCACCCGCCCGGTGGTGTGGCCGGGCGACGGCGGCGCCGCCCGGCTGCTGGATCCCACGATGAACGACAGCTACGTCCAGGACCTCGACGAGAGCGGCCGGATCGTCGGCTACGACTGGTCCGGACCGTGGCACGAGTACCGGACCTGGGTCTGGGAGTCCCCGGTCGGCGGCCCCGGAACCTCGCCCGGGGGTCTGAGCTCGCACCCGTACGCCACGTTCGAGGCGATCAGCCCGACCACGAACCTCAGCGTGGGCACGGCCAAGTTCCACCCGGACGAGATGACCCTGCCGGACCAGGCGCTGCTGCGGTCCGGTTCCGGCCCGGTCAAGGCCCTGCCGCGGCTGGCCGCGGGCGGGGCGAGCATGGCCGACGCGGCGTCGGACGCCGACCGGGTCGGAGGGGCGGCCGTGAACGCGAAGGGCAAGCTCAAGCCGGTGATCTGGACCTGCGCGACCCAGCAGGCGTACAACCCGGGCAGCTGAGCCGGATCCGCGGGCATGCCGCCCCTGCCGTCCTTGCGGGACCGGGCCGGCCGGGACGGTGCCTCCCGGGGATGGTGATCTGAGCGCCCGCGCGCTATCGATGGGCGCATGGAGAACCCTCAGCGCGGCCTGCCCGCGCCGCCGCCGCTCGGTGCCGCCGCCCTGCCCCCCGGTACGTACGCGGGGCAGGTGGTCCTCGTGACCGGCGGCGGCACCGGGCTGGGCAAGGCCGTGGCCATCGAGTTCGCGCGGCTCGGCGCCGATCTGCTGATCGCGGGCCGGCGCTCCGAACAGCTCAAGGCGGCGCAGGACGAGCTGGCGGCCGTACCGGGCGCGGGCCGGGTGACCGCCGCCGTCTGCGACATCCGGGACCCCGAGCGGGTCGCGGAGGTCTTCGACGCGGCGCAGGCGGCGCTCGGGCTGCCGGACGTCCTGGTCAACAACGCGGCCGCCAACTTCCCCTCTCCGGCGGAGGACCTCTCCCCGAACGCCTGGCGGGCGGTGGTCGACATCACCCTGTCCGGCACGTGGTTCATGACCCGCGAGTTCGGCCGCCGCCACCTCGCCGCGGGCACCCCCGGTTCGATCGTCAACATCGGTGCCTCGTACGCCTGGACGGGCGGCCCGGGCTTCGCCCACAGCGCCGCGGCCAAGGCCGGGGTGAAGAACCTCGTGGAAACCCTCGCCGTGGAGTGGGGCCCGTACGGCATCCAGATCAACGGGCTCGTCCCGGGCCTGTTCCCGCACGCCGACATGACCGCGGACATCCGCGGCGGCCTGGAGCGTGCCGCGCCCGGCGCCAAGGACGCCAGGCAGCCGGCGCTGCGGGTCGGGGTGCCGCGCGAACTGGGCTGGGCCGCCACCTTCCTGGCCTCGCCGTACGCCCGGTTCGTCACCGGCCACACCCTGGTCGTCGACGGGGCCAACTGGCAGCGCCGGACGGTGGTCAGCCCCGAGGTGGTCACGGTACGCGAGCAGCTGGGGCGGGGGCCCTTCCCCGCCGGACCGGTCGAGCCCCGGCCGGCGGCTCCGCCTCCGGCCGGCACGTAGAGCCGGAACGGGCGTGGCGGTCGCGGACGGTCAGCCCCCGGTGAAGCGGGGCGGCCGGCGCTCCGCCTTGGCGCCGTAGCCCTCGCGGGCGTCGTCCGAGGCGAGGGTGAGGGCCGCGGTCATCGCCACCCGGTCGAGGGCGGCGGGGAGGGCTGCGTCGGCGTAGGCGTCGACCGCGCGCTTGATGCCCTGGACGGCGAGGGGTGCGTTGGCGGCGATCTCCGCCGCCAGGGCGTGCGAGGCCGACGCCAGTTCCTCCGGTTCGACGAGGAGTTGGACCAGGCCCAGCCGTTCGGCGGTGGCCGCGTCGATGCGGCGGCCCGTCAGGGCCAGGAACTTCGCCCAGCCCACACCCGCCTCGCGGGCGATCCGCAGATCGCCGCCCGCGTCGACCGCCACGCCCAGCTGGGCCTCGGGGAGGGCGAAGACGGCGTCGCGCGCCGCCACCCGGATGTCGGCCATCAGGGCCAGCTCGAAACCGAAGCCGAGGCAGTAGCCCTGGACGGCGGCCACCACCGGCTGCGGGAGCCGGGCGAGGACCGCGAAGCGCTCGTGGACCCAGCGGATGCCCTCGTAGTAGTTGCGGGTGCGTTCGGCGGCGGATCCGCCGGTGATGCCGCCGCCCGGGGCGGTCACGTCGATACCCGCGCAGAAGGCCCGGCCCTCGGCCCGCAGCAGCACGGCCCGCACCGAGGGGGCGAAGCGGATCCGGTCCGCGAGCAGACCGAGCTGCCGGGTGGACTCCCAGCTCCAACCGTTGAGTTTGTCCGGGCGGCAGAGGGTGAGGACCGCGACGCCGTCCGCGACCTCCAGGCGGATCCGCTCCTCGCCCTCCGCGATCTCCGTGGAGATGGTGTCGATCACCTTGTCCCGCACCCCCGGCCCCGACGGCTGCCAATATTTGATGGGTCGTCAGGTTAGGGGTGGCAGGGTCAGCGGGGGAAGACCTCGAACGCGACCGCCGGGCGGCCGCCGAACCGCGCCGCCACCCGCTCGGCGTTGCCGGTGAGGAAGGTACGGACGTACTCCTCGGGGTCCTGGTCGGTCAGCGCCTCGATGTAGGCCTTGTGCTCCATCAGGGACAGCACCGAACGCTCCAGGCCCGGACCTGCGTCGGCCGCGTGCGTGGGGGTGCTGGTTCCGGCCACCGCCACCCAGCGGACCCCGTTCCACGGCTCCAGGCCCTGCTCGGAGATGAGCTCCGGGAAGATCCACCGGTTGCCCGCGTCTGCGGCCGCGTCCAGGGTGGCCCGGCCGACGGCCTTGTGATCGGGGGTGTTCCAGTAGCCGCCGCCCTGCTCCCCGCCCCACGTGTCGCGGTGGTTGAGGGTGATGACCAGCTCGGGGCGGTGCCGGCGGATGGCCGCCGCGATGTCCCGGCGCAGGCCGAGACCGTACTCGACGATCCCGTCGCGGTGGTCGAGGAACTCCACCGCGGACACTCCGACCACGGCGGCGCTCGCGCGCTGCTCCGCCTCGCGCAGCGGGGCGCAGTCGGCGGGGGCGAGGGAGTCGATGCCCGCCTCACCGCGGGTGGCCAGGAGGTAGACCACCTCCCGGCCGCCGTCCGTCCAGTCCGCGATGGCGGCCGCGCACCCGTACTCCAGGTCGTCCGGGTGGGCGACGACGGCGAGGGCGCGCTGCCAGTCGGTGGGCATGGGCTCCAAGGGAGCCTGCTGATCGCGTTGTTCGGTCATGCGTCGCACAATAGGCGAATGGACCGTCACGGGCTGGTAGTGGCCCTTCTCGATGCCGGTGGGACCTTCTTCGAGCCCGCCCGTACGGCGTTCCCCGGAGCGGACGAGGCCGACTGGGCGCGTGCGGCACTGCTGGATCCGGGAGCCGCCGGTCCCGGTGGCGCCTGGCGACTGGACTTCCGCTGTTTCGCGATCGCACGGCCGGGGGGCCGGTGGGTGCTGGTGGACGCGGGGGTCGGGCCCGCGGACGGGCCCGCCGCCGGGTGGGCGCCGGTGCCCGGGCGGCTGCCCGACGCCCTCGCGGCGGCCGGCATCGCGCCGGACGACGTGGAGACGGTGGTCCTGACGCACCTGCACGAGGACCACGCGGGCTGGACCTCGGGCCCCGGCGGGAAGCCGTTCTTCCCCGCCGCGCGCCACGTCGTACAGCGGGCGGAGGTCGAGGCCCTCGACCGGGCCGACCCGGTGTGGGAGTGGACGGTGGCTCCGCTGCGGGAGACCGGACAGCTGCACGAGGTGGACGGGACGCACCGGCTGGGGACGGGCATCACCCTGCTGCCGACGCCGGGCCACACCCCCGGCCACCAGTCGGTGCTGGTCGAGCAGGGCCCGGCGGGCCGGGACGTGCTGGTCACCGGTGACGTGCTGGTGCACGCGGTGCAGCTGGCCAATCCGGCGGTCCCGTACTCGCACGAGCGCGACCGGGCCGCCGCGCGCGCCTCCCGCGAGGGGCTGCTGGCGCGGGCGGCGGAGAGAGCTGCCCTGCTGGCCACGGCCCACCTGACGCGCCCCTTCGTGGAGGTGCCGGCCCGCACGGAGCCGGGCCGGCCCCACTGAACGCGGGTGCCGGCCGGGCGGGTTGACGTGAGGTCAGCCGACGGGCCGCGGCGTCGCGTCGATCCCGGCGGCGGCCGCACGGAACCAGACGGTCTTGCCGTCGGCGCCGACGGCGGCCAGGTCGGCGAGGCCGTCGCGGTCGAAGTCGCCGGCCGAGACCAGCGTCGGGTAGGCGGTCCGGCCGAGGCCCGAGCCGATCTTCACGCGCTGCGCGGAAGCCCAGCCCGTCGGGTCGAACCGACCGGCGGCGTCCTTCGTCCCCCGCACGGCGAACAGGTCGCCCGAGGTGTCGTCGCGCACCCACAGGTCGGTGGCGCCGTCGCCGTCGGTGTCTCCCGGCACCAGGACCGAGACGCCGTCCCAGCCGCCGTCGCCGACGAGGACCGGGGCACCGTTCATGTCGAGGTAGCCGGAGCGGCTGCCCGCGTACGCCCAGAGCTTCGTGCCCTGCTTGACCAGCAGGTCGGGTTCGCCGTCCCCGCCCAAGTCGCCCGCGTCGGCGATGTCCTGGGCGTCGGACCAGTGGTCGGTGCCCTGCACCGGGTCGCTCTCAAGAGCGCTGAGGACCATGCCGTCGTGCGGACGGACGCTGCCGAGGCCGTTGTTGGGGAATACGCGGATCTGCTTGGCCCCCGGTCCCGGGACGGTTTCGAGCACCAGCAGGTCGTTGTAACCGTCCTCGCCCCAGTCGCCGCCGGCGGCGATGCGGCTGCCGGGGGCGAAGGAGGCGCCGGCGTCGACCGGCGCGGCGAAGGTGCCGTCGGCCCGGCCGGCCGAGAAGCGGAGCCTGCCGTCGGGGTCCAGGGTCCACAGGTCGCGCAGACCGTCGCCGTTCAGGTCGCCGGCGGCGTCGCGGACCCCGCCGTTGCCGAGGGCCCAGAAGCGGTAGACGGCCTGGTCCGAGCGCCGCCCCGCCTTGTCGAGGCTGTACGCGTAGATCGTGTGGGGGCCGGAGCCGGCGGGGGTGATCACGGCGTCGGCACCCGGCGCCACCGTGACCTCCCGCGGGTCGAAGTCCGACCAGTACACGATCTTCTCGATGTTGCCGGCGCCGCCGGTGCCGAACGTGAACCTGCCCGGTGTGCGTGCCTTCCCGGTCCCGGCGGGGACCCCGTTCGAGGCGTCGGGGAACTCCGGGGAGCTGATCACCGGCGGCACGGGGCGGCCGATGGTGGTCTCCAGTTGCGCGGTCCCCGGGGCGAAGCGCTTCCAGGCCGAGGAGTCGGACTCGTCGGAGGCGAACAGGCCGACGGTGACCGATGCCTGCGACGCCGCCGCGGCCTCCTTCACCAGCGCGGTGGCGTCGAACTCGAGGTCGCCCGACGCACAGCCCTCCCGGCCCTTGGCGTCCGTCACCGTGGCCAGCCGGACGCCCTTGGCGGGCTGGAGCTTCCACGTGGTCTGCGCGGAGACGGCGCCGACGCTCCACAGCTCCACGGGACGGCCGGTGCAGGACGCGGCCCCCGTGTTGGTGATCCTGAAGGTCGCTCTGGAGACCGTGGCGCCCTTGAGCGCGGTGGTGTCCAGGCGGAGGTAGGCGCGGGACAGCCCCTGGGCGCCGCCCTCGTTGCCGACGCGCAGGTCCTCCGCGGCGTTCCAGTAGGAGCGGTTCGGGTTCTTCTTGGACACGCGCGTCCAGGCCTGCGCGCCGACGGGGGTCTCCCCCGCCCCCGCGGCGCTGACGGCCGGGGCGGCGAACGCAACCGGCGCCGCTCCTGCCGCCGCGCCGGTCACGGCCAGTCCGCCGGCCAGGGCCAGCGAGACGGCGCTCGACATCCTTCTCGACATGCACGCTCCACACTTGGGTCGGATTCTCAGGGACGAGGACCCACCCTAACCACGTGATCAACTTCTGCGAGAACGATTATTTCGAGGCCCCATCACACCTCTGAACTGCGTGGACGCCGTCAGACGGCGTCGTCGTGGACGAGGGACAGCAGGCGCTCCAAGACGCGGGGGCCGCCCGCGCGCAGGCCGTCGTGCTCGAACTCGTCCGTCACCCAGGTCCGCAGGCCCCGGATGGCGCGGGCCGTGCGCAGCGAGTCCTCCACGTCCACGTACATGTCGTCGTGGTAGATCGCCGCGGCAACCGGCACCTCGTTGGCCGCCAGTCGCTCCGGGTCGTAGAGCGGCTGCCAGCCCGTACGGGCGGCCAGCAGGTCGGCGGTCTCGCGCAGCGGGGCGAGGGCCGGGTCGGTGGTGAAGTGCCAGGGGTGGATGGTCTCGCCGGTGAAGAGCAGGGGCTCGTCGCCCGTGAGGGCCTTGCGGGCGTCGAAGCGGGGGTGCTCCGCCCGGACGCGGTCGGCGGCCCAGGCCGTGGGGGCGGCCGGGTCCTGGGCGTAGATCGCCTCGTGGACCAGCGCGTAGAGGGGGTGTCCGGCGAAGGAGAGGAGGGCGCGGGTGCCTTCCAGGAAGGCGTCGGAGAGTGCCGGTCTGGAGGGGGTCGGGACGAAGGCGTCCTCCAGCAGGTAGTGGAGCTGGTGGCTGCCGTCGCCGCCGCCGAGGAGGATGCCGAGGGACTGGAAGGCCTCGACCGTCAGGACGTGGCCGCCGGGGAGTTCGGCCGGCCGCTCCGCGAGGTGGGCGGCGATCCGGCGGGCCCGCTCGACGTCCATCGGGTAACGGGCGTAGTGGGCGGCGTTCTTGCGCTCGATGCGCGGGTAGGCGGCCCGGTAGACCTCGTCGGCGGTGGCGGTCAGCGACGGGAGGCCGCCGGTGATCAGGGCGGCGGCGAGGCCCTCGGGAGCGCTGGAGAGGTACCGGACCGTGCAGAAGCCGCCGAAGCTCTGGCCGAGCACGGTCCAGGGCGCGCCGCCGGTCAGCTCGTGGCGGATCGCCTCGGCGTCGCGCACGATGGAGTCGGCGCGGAAGTGCGCGAGGTGCTCGGCCTGCTGCGCGGGGGTGCCGCGCAGGGGCAGTGTCTGCCGGTTCAGCGGGGTGGACCGGCCGGTGCCGCGCTGGTCCAGCAGCAGCACCCGGTAGTCCTGCAGGGCCCGCTCCAGCCAGGCCTGCCGGCCGACGAAGCGGCGGGCGCCGCAGCCGGGGCCGCCCTCCAGGTACAGCAGCCAGGGCAGGGTCTGCGGGTCCTTGCCGGTGGCGACCACCTCGCGGCCGTACAGCTCGATCCGCTCCCCGTCCGGGCTCGCATGGTCCAGGGGGACGGAGAACCGGTGGTCGGTGAGGACCGTGCCGGGCTGGCGGTAGCTGTGGACGACGGTCACGGACGGCCCCCAGGGATACGAGGTACGGAAGTTCCGCGCCCCGGGCCGGGTGAGGCACGGAAGGGCGCGGCGGACCGCCCGAGTCTAGGCCGCGTCCGGGGCGCAGGGTGCTGTGGGGCTTACAGGCGTGCGGCTCCGCCCACGGGTGGGCGAGGAGGCGCGTCCAAGGCCGTTCGCCGCCTCCGGGGTCTCGGAGGGCCCGAACCCGGTCCCCTGGTGCGCGCCGTCGAGGATGGCCTCGCGAGCCTCGATGCGGTCGCCGGGGTCGATGCCCTCGGGGTCGATGCCCTCGGGGTCGATGCCCTCGGGGTTGGTGTGCTCGAGAATGCTGAAGTCCTCAAGGGTTGTCGGACGAGAGGCGGATCGGCCTCATGGTGCCGTTCCGCTTCTCGTGGTCATCGGCCCCGCAATCGCATCACCGGAGTATGACGTTCAGCCACTGGCCAATGCGGGGACCGCGCCGTCAACGCGCTCGCAGGCCACGCCGATCCCGGGAAGCCCTGCCGGCGGTCCTCCCGCCCCTGAACGCCCGCCTGCCTCCGGTCCTGACAGCGCCTGCGGGAAAGACGTATCCAGCGGGATGAGCCTGGGCCGCCGTCGGACGGGGGCGGCGAGTCCATTTCCCGCTGGCCCAAAGGGCGTGGGGACCAAGTGATGTCACGGACGCAGTCGACCGGTACCTCTTCGGCTGCCCGTTTCCGGCCGCCTCCTGTGCGAATCGGACCACCAACCCCAGCGGCCGCCGAGGAGCCGTGGAAAGGACCGGTGGAGGATGTCGCGGCTCTGCCCTCCCGGCTGTTCGGTCAACGGGCGAGAGGAGTGCAGCGTTGGGAGTGTCAGGCAACGGTACGGCCGTCGGCAGTGTGTCCGCGGTGAACAACACCGGTGTGGCAGGCTTCGGGTATGACCAACCGAAAGGCCCATGCCGCGTAGGGCCCCCAGCCGACTCCGCCGAGCGACGCCTCGTCGCGGCCGTCGCTACCAGAAGCAGAAGTCGCCTGCCCTGCGGTCTATTGCAGAACAGCAGACGATCTTGGCGGTCGCCGCGGAAATGGCCGTCGCCGCGCTGTCGGCTCCCGATCCGTACCCGCGCTCGCGAAGCTATGTGAACGACACTCGGCTGCTCCGCAGGCACCGGGCCGGCCTTTGGGTGCGCCTCAGGGAACTGATGGCCGAGCGTGGTCTCGCTCCCGACCGTTCCGTTCTCGTTCACCTCTACCCGGACGGGCCCTGCACCGAGACCGGCGTCCTCCTGTCGGACGGTGGCCGGGTCTACGACTTCGAGCTGACGTACGACCGGGAGAAGGCCGGCGCCGACCGCTGGGCCAACATCGCCTACTGGCACGACATCACCGACCGGTGGCAAGAGAAGCCCTTCAGGCAAGAGATCAGCGACGCCTTCATCTGGCGGCCGCCCGTATGCTGCACGATCCTTGCCGCTGACGAGGCCACCACCGCGTAGCTGTCAGGAGGAACGCCCACCACCGCCTCGGGCGCGACCGACTGCGCGCGGGGTACTCAAAGAGCGGTGTCGGCGCGTTGGGGCCACGCGCGGAGGCGTGTGAGGATCCGCCCGTGGAGTGCGATGTGTGTGGACGGGCGATGTGGCGATGGCCGGTGCGGCCGGCTGCATTTGAGGCGTGATGGATCCTTCGTGCATGGAAAGCACAGCGCGCACTGGCGGATGGCCGCGGAACTCCATCGAGGAGGTCCGTGAGTGGGCGGATCGTGCTGGTGCCGATGTCCAGGAGATGGAGCAGATCCGGGTCGTTGCGCTGTCCCGTGCGGAGGACCGCCGTTTGCCTGCAGGCTTGCGGAAGCAGTGGGCGAAGCTGTCGTTGCAGGTCAACACCCGCATGCATGGAGACGGCCCGTGGGATCAGGCACGAATGGCCGCGCAGAACTTCTGGCTCCGGACGCGGATGATCGAGGAGTTCGGCCCAGACCCCGATGACGCCGACTGGGACGCTGACGCCATCGCCTCGGGCATCGTGAATGCGGTGGTTCTGACGCCGCAGCAGGCCCGTGACCTGAGCGTTCGGTGGCAGGATCAGCCGATTGAGCAGATCGGATACCTGCGCCGTGTCAAGAACGTCACGGCTCCGTTCGGGCGGCTTCAGCACCATCTGCGGCCCGGCCCACTGCATGAGCTGGCCCTGGCGTGGCTGTCCGTCCGGAAGGTCCTGCCCTGAGTCGATCAACCGTCGGTAGGGGCCCTCTTGGTCCAGGTGTCGCTGCGGTGCTTGCCTCCTGGATGGCCCCTTCCTGTCTTCCCCTCCCCGGGGAGGGGAAGACAGGAAGCGCTGGTTAGAGTGCGGGGCGGACCGTTCAGGTCCGCTTGCGCTCCGGGGGTTTTCGCGTGTCCGAGTACCGTCTCCTCTTCTCCGCCTCACTGGTCACCGCCGGCTGCCTGCTGCTCTCCGCCTGCGCAGGCACCCCCGCACCCGGCAGTGCCGACCGCTCGGCGGACGGCACGCGCACGTCCGCCGCGCCGGCTCCCTCGAAGCCGGCGCCCACCGCTGCGCTGCCGGCGCCGGGGGCGGCGGGCGGGGTACCGGACACCGCGCGACTGATGGAACTGGCCCTGCAACCGGGCGAGACAGCCGGGGTCGCGGAGGACGGGGGCAGCATCTACAGCCTGACCGCGGGCGAGGTGAGGCCGCTGCCCCCGGCCGACCTGTCGGTCCCCTGTACCGCCATGTGGGGCCTGCTCCGCCAGCGGGGCGCCCACGCCGCCATCTCCCAGACCTTCGACAGCGAGGAGCCGGGAAGCCCAACGGTCGGCGGCCTGGCCTCCTATGCGGGGACCGACGCCGCGACGGTCTTCGGCCGGCTGCGCACGGCACTCGCGGGCTGTCCCTCGGTGGAGGAGGACGGCCGCACGGTGACGATCCGGTACGAGGACCTCGACACGGCGGGCTTCCCGGAGGACACCCTACGCATCCGGATGACCATGACCGATGCGGGCTCCACCGGCCCCGCCGAAGTCATCGACCGCATCGTCGCCCGGGTCGGCGTGTGCATCACCGACCTTTCGGCGGCGGGGGTGGAACCGTACCCGCGCGTCTCCGAGACGCCCGTCCTGCGTCAGGTCGACCGTCTCCGAGCCGCTCAGGGGCTCTGAGCGACGGCCGGGCACAGCGTGCTCCGGGGACCGGATCATCCGGCCGGTGCACGGAGGCCCCGGCGCCGTACTGCGACTCGTCCCGCAGTGCCCGGCACCTTCGCCGGGGTTATGGGGACTCCTTGCCCGGCTCCGGGACCAGTGAGGCGTACCCGCCGCTGCGGTGGCGCCTGGTGACCCGTGACACTTGCACGTGCTGTCCGAAACCGAGCCGGTCGATCTCCGGCCGAGGGCTCACCAGTAGGCGCTGTCGTCCCAGGGCTCGAAGTCCGCGAACTCGACAGGGTCGTCGTCCTCGTCCAGGGCGGCGAACCCATGGCTGACGAGCGTGCCGCGCTGCCAGGCGAGGAGGGTATCGATCAGACCGCCGTCGAGTGGCGGTCCCTGGTCCGCGTGGCGGGGCCAGACGATCAGCGGCCATGCGTCGGGATCCCCGCCCTCGGTGAGCCAGCCGAGGTGGTCGCCGTCGAGGGAGTTGGCGAAGGGGAGGAAGTCGCCGGGCTCGGGCCAAACTGCCAGCGGGTACCAGCGCGGGTGGCCGTCCTTGAGCTGCCGGTAGGCGTCCACGGTGTCCTCGACGTGCGTGAAGCGCCGCTCGCCGGTCCGGAGCGGGGTGTGGAAGCGCAGCCACCCGCTCCAGATGCCGGCGCCGTACTCGACCATCAGCCGCATGTACTCCCCGGGCAGCCGGATGCCCAGCTCGGCGAACAGCCCTTCCCAGGAGCCGTCGCCGAGGTACGGCCGCTCGGGCGGCGGTGACAGCAGCCGCAGCCCGTCCAGCCCGGTGCCGGTCTCCAGCGCGATACGACGCTCGGCATCGGTGAGCCGGGGCGGGACCGGTGCGGGCGGGGTCCACGCCTCGGCATCGGGAAGAAGGGCGGTCCGCGCGACGGCGCCCGGCAGCGGGCCCAGCAGCGGGCCGGGTGGTGAAGGGAGCTCCCAGGTGTCACGGACCGTGTGCCGCAGATCGTCGGTGAGCGTCAGGTCGTACCGGTGCCACCGCAGCAGGCCACTGCCCGGCACCGCACCCGAGTGCTGCACCACCACGGTCCACTGGTCGGGGTCGGCGGAGGCCGAGGTGTCCCAGAACAGAACGTCGCTTCCCCGCGTGCAGCCCCAGGCCAACAGGCCGCCGGGCTCGGGGTGGAACACCGGCCGCTCGGCTTCGGGCAGCTGCCGCGCCCCGATCCGGGCCTCCCGGTGCGTCGCATGCAGCCACTCGCCGTAGTCGAAGCGGTCCCGCTGCACGCACGGCACGTGGCGACGCAGCCGACCTCGTCGGCGTACGCCACGTCCACGAGAGCGGCCTCGCAGCAGCCGCCCGTACCACCCTCGCACTGCGCGACGCAGCCAGTAGCTGACCTGACCTTCGTGCTCATCGGCCTCTGAGCCGGTTCGAAGCCGTTCGAAGCGCGCGCTTGGCCTCTCGGCGTGCTCACCCTCCTGGACCGTCTGCAGTCCCTCGACGAACAGCCCGCCGAAGAGCTGATGTACGCAGCCAAGCCCTGGAAGCCAAGCGAGGGATCCACCGTCGCCAGGACGAGTTCTACCGGCATGCTCGAATCAGACCAGGCTCCGGACATGGAGATCATCACGGCGCTCCTGGAACTGGACGATCCGCAGACGAATCTGTTCCTCCTGCGCGACGACCGGCTCACCCACCCCGACACGTTCGACGTCCTGACGGGCCGTCCCTTCGCAGCCGACCGCACGGAGCCCGTGGCGCGCCTGCCCGAGACGCTGTCGATGGCCGAGCGGATCGCGGACCTCGTCCACCCCCGGGAACTGGCCCGCCGCTTCGACGCCCCCGAGCCCGAGCACGTCATGCTCGCTCTGCATGTGGTGAACGAGGACGGTACGGCGGTGCTCGACTTCTACGAGCAGTGCGTGTCAGGGCTGCTGCTGGCCCGCGCCGGCCGCACCGACCTGCTCGCCGAGGCGCTCACCACCGCCCCGCTGCTGCCCGAGGCAAGGGAGTCGTACAGCCCGGCCCTGACCGACCCGGAGGGGCCGGCGCCGACCCTGGAGCGGGCCGTCGCCCTCACCCAGCGCATCGAGGGCTTCTACGACGTGGCGCTCGACCGGCGTACCAGGCGCAGCCGCTACGGGGGCTCCGTCCGGTTCGACCGTCCGAGCCGCCTCCTCGCCCACAGCCGTGCCCGGGCGAGGACCCGTGGTATCCCCTCGACTGGGACGTCGCCCGCAGCCGGGTGGCCGACCCCGCACAGTGGAACCCCCGCGGGGCCGAAGGCCTCGACCTGCTCCGTTCCCTGCACCTCACCACCGACTCGGCCCCATCACCCTGTGGGCCGCCACACCCGACGGCGAGGACTGGCATCCCGAGATCACGATCGCGGACGTCGTGCGGCTCGCCCGCCCCGCCCACGCCCTGACGGACTGGTGGACCGGCCGGGCCCTGTGGCCGTTCCAGGCGTACCTGGAAGAGGCCGCCACGGCCGCGCTGGAGGCACTCCTCGCCGACCTCACCCCCGGCCAGCGGACGGCCCTGACCGAACGGCTGCCCACCTTCGAGGGCACCCTGCCGGAACTCCTCGATGCACTGCCACCTGCCACCCCGGCCCCGTAGACGGCCGGCCGCCGAACCGGCCACCGGCCGGGTCCAGGCCTGCCTGCAGGTCTGGGCCGGCCTGCGTCGCGGCGGGGCGGCCCGTGCCGTCGAAGCCGGCCACGGCCGTAGCCCGGTGGCTGCGAGGCCGCCTACGCGGCCACCGCGCCGCTCTGTGTCGCCTTGCGGTGGCGGGCGGTCATCCGCGAGCCGGACTCGCGGCGGGCGGCTCGGCGCAGGAGCGGTACCGCCAGGAGGAATCCGAGGACCGCCCAGGCCGTGAGGACCAGGGCGACCATGGGCAGTTCCCAGGAGCCGGCCGCCTCGGCGGCCCGGGCCGAGTCCGGGAGCAGTGCCGAACGCAGGCCCTGCGCCATCCACTTGAGCGGAAAGACCGCGGCTACCTGCTGGACCGGCACGGGCAGTGCGGTGATCGGCAACACCGTCCCCGAGGTCAGCAGCAGCCCCATCGTCGGCAGCATGATCAACGCCAGGGCCTCGCGGGGGTTGGGCAGTACGGCGCCTATGGCCGCGCCGAGCGGTATGACGGCGAGCAGCCCGAGTGTGGTGACCCACAGCAGCGTGAGCCAGTCGCCCGGCCCGTGCGGCAACGGGCCGTCCACCAGCAGCGCCCCGGCGACGAGGAGCAGCGCCAGGGATCCGACGGCCAGGACGACCATCAGCAGGCACTTGGCGATGAGGTAGGCAGGTATCCCGCCGGGTGTGGCGCGCAGCCGCAGCAGTGCGCCCTCCTCCCGCTCGGTCACGAGGATCTGCGGCAGGTTGATCAGCCCGACCTGGAACAGCAGGTATGCGGCGAAGCCCGCCAGCACCAGATGGGTCATCGGGATTGGGGTCCCGGGCACGTCGTCGCTGAGGTAGGCGGCGACGAGCAACGCGACGACCACGTTGGTCAGATGGCCGGTCATCTCCTTGCCGTTGCGCAGGAGGTGCCTCAGCTCGATGACGCCGCGCCGGAGTCCGGCGTGCCAGATTTTCGTCCTGTTCGTCATGCGTGTCCCCGTCCCCCTCATGCGGCCGGTGCCTCCTCGTCCGCGTCCCCGACCGTGCCGTCGGCTTCGTCCGTGCCGTCGGCTTCGTCCGTGCCCTCGGCCTCCCGGTGCACCATGTGCAGGTAGGTGTCCTCCAGCGTGGGGCGGCGGACCTCCAGGTCGGTGATCGGGCCGTCCGCGTGCCGGTGGAGTTCCCAGACCAGCCGTGAGGGGTCCTCTGTGCGTTCTCGGCGCGGTGTCCCGTCCTCGGCCGTCCAGCGGACCTCGGCCTGGGCGGCGGCTCGCCGGGCGAGTTCCGCGGGTGTGCCGCAGGCCCGGATCCGGCCGCCCACGAGCATGGCGATCCGGTCGGCGAGCCGCTCGGCCTCCGCCAGGTCGTGCGTGGTGAGCAGGACGGTGACGCCCTCGTCTCGGGCCAGCTGTTCGACCAGGAGGTGGAACTCGTGCCGCGCCTGGGGGTCGAAGCCGGTGGTCGGCTCGTCGAGGAAGAGGAGTTCGGGACGGCCGACGATGCCGAGCGCGACGTCGAGGCGCCGCCGCTGCCCGCCGGACAGCCGGTCCACCTGCCGGCCGGCCTGCTCGGTGAGGCCGACCAGGGCCAGCAGTTCGGCCGGGTCGCGCGGGTCGGGGTAGTAGGTCGCGAAGTGGGTCAGCAGCTCGGCGACCCGCCAGCGGCGGTGGTCCCGCCAGGACTGCAGGACCAGGCCGATCCGGGCCCGCCACGCGTCGCCGCCCCGCTCGGGATCCCTACCGAGCACGCTCACCTCCCCGCCGGAGCGCTGCCGGAAGCCTTCCAGGATCTCCACGGTTGTGGTCTTCCCCGCGCCGTTGGGCCCGAGCAGAGCGAAGACCTCGCCGCGGTGGATGTCCAGATCGACGCCGTGCAGGACGTCGGCATCGCCGTACGCCATGGTCAGATCACGTACCCGGATCACGGGCTGGACGCCGGTGCGCCCGAGGGTCGTCATCGCCCCGCCTCCGCCTGGGGCTGCCGCCCTGCCGCACCGGTCACCGGTCCGGCGCTGTCGACGATGGCCCGCAGTGCCGCCACGTGTCCCTGAAAGGCGGTGCGACCGCTGTCCGTCAGCCGCACCTTCGTACGGCGGTTGCGTCCGCCGCCCTCCTTCTGGATCTCCAGGTATCCGGCCCCCTCCAAGGTGTGCAGCTGCTTGGAGAGCGCGGAGTCGCTGAGCGAGAGGCTGTCGCGGACGAACGGGAAGTCCGCCCACTCGGTGGCGGCCAGCAGCGCGACCACCGACAGTCGGGTGGCGGGGTGGATCAGCTCGTCGAAGCCGACGGGGGTGCTCATCGGCCCGCCTCCCGCCCGGCCGCCGGTCCGTCTCCGCTGCGCACCGAGTCGGCCGCCCAGCGGTTGGCGGGACCGAGGCAGAGCAGGTACACGGCCACCGCGGTCGAGGCCATGATGGGTCCGGCGTAGATCGGCGCCAGCGGCTCGGTCAGATGGTCCGCCAGTACGATCGTCCCGCCGACCAGCACCGCCGCCGCCCCGAACGCGGCCCACATGCGCCCGGGGCAGCGGGTGTGGTGCAGTTGCATCCGGTTCCTGCGGCTGCTCATCACGACCAGGACGCTCAGCAGGCCGACGTAGGCGGCCACGAACAGTCCGACGCCCCACTGGGGCAGGTCCATGCCGACGCCGGCGAGGAACACCCACATGAGCGCGGCCGTGCCGTAGGTCATGCCGCGCCCGCCGGACACGGAGCGCTCGAACTCGTCGTACACCCGCTCCTGTGGCACTCGGATGCGCTGGAGATCCTGCCATGCCTGTTCGGCGTCCACCGGCATGCTCACGGTCGTCGTTCTCCCGTCCCCGATTACTTTCCTGCAAGGAAAGCTACTCCTGGCTTTCCCGATAGGCAAGTGGAACGGCTGCCGGTACGGGGGCGGGCCTCGGGGTGCAGCGGTACGGCCGATTTCGGTGAACGATCCTGCCGCCTTCCTGCCCGGTCCCGCCCGCCCTGCGGTGCCGCTGGGGGAGCACGGGCAAGGGCCCGGCAGGCGTTCCGGCGGGGCCTGCGGCCCTCGCGCAGTTGGGTGGATCGTGAAGGCGCGGACCGGCCGGTCCGCGCGCCACAGCGGACGGATCGCGGCCAAGGGTGAGGCGGAGCCGACGCGACGAACCCAGCGCCGACCGACTCGCCTCCCTCGCGAAACCGGGCGTCGGCTGCGCCTGACAGGCCGCATCGCCGCCTCGCCGCCTCGCCCGTTGTCCACCGCCTGCACCACGTCGCCACACCTCGCCCCGCACACCCGTGCCGAGACACAGCCCGTCAGGCACCTGCCCGGTGCCGCTTCGAGTACGACCAGGTGACCGCAGTCATCAGAACCGGGATGGCGAGCAGCGGGGCGAACATCAGCGCCCAGACAGTCTGCGCCGCACCACCGGACATGTACGTCTGGCTCTCGACGGTGAAGGCGACCACGAGTTGCCACACGGCCACCAGGACCAGGGCCGTCGAGGCGGTCCAGGCCAGCGGGGCCAGGACGCGGGGGCTCAGCTGCCGCGACCGGTCGCTGACGAGCAACAGCGGGAACAGAGCGGCCACCTCGGCGATCACGGAGAGTCCAACGACGTAGGCGATGCCCCAGCCCGGAATGTCGAAGACCTCGCGCAGTACCTGATCGCTGTAGCCCACGTAGATCCCTGACGCCATGGCGATGCGCCACAGCCCGGATGGGACCGCGCACAGCGCAATGGCGTGCGCGGCGCGGCGGGCCCAGACGGGCGCGGGAGCCGGGGTGGAGGCCGGGGCGGCGGGTAACGGGCCGGTCGATGCAGTCATGGCTTACATGCTGGTCGCGGCAGGGCGGTCGGGCGTCGCCCTGGAGGGGCGCACCGCGTACACCTGGGGAACGAGGGGGCCGCACCAAGGGGATACCTGAGGAGGGCCCGCCGACCGGAATCGGACCCCGCCCAGAGACTCAAGTGGACGTTGCCCCGTCAGCGGGGCCGCGGCGGTCGGCAGGTCCGCCAACGGCAGGCACCACGGCCGGCCGAGACCGGTCCATCCGGAACCCGGTGAACGTCCCCACCCACACCGGCTCAGCCCACAGCACCCCACCTGTCCAGGGCAAAAGCCCATGCCCGAACCTTCTGCACCATCCGCCGAGGGGTCGGCCCAGGCAAGCCGAAACCCTGTGGAGCCCGCCTGCGTGGCGTGGAATGCTCTTGGGCGACTGCTGAGGGAAGGGAAGGTCAAAAGGTGTACGTCCCGTCATCTGCGCGAGCTCTCGATGATGATGAGCGTGAACTCGTGGCGCTGGCACGCCGCACCATAGACGCGCATACCGACGCCGGGCCCGACGAAGACGGGATCCACACGGTGGGCGCCGCGGTCATGGCCGCCGACTACCGGATGTTCGCCGGCGTGAACCTCTACCACTTCACCGGCGGGCCCTGCGCCGAGCTCGTGGCTCTGGGAGCTGCGCGGGCCCAGGGCGCCCGCCAGATGCGCTGCATCGTCGCCGTGGGAAACCACGGGCGCGGGGTCATCGGCCCGTGCGGGCGCGATCGACAGGTCTTCGTGGACTACTACCCCAGCATGCGCGTCATCGTGCCCACCCCCGCGGGGCTCAGGTCCGTGCTCGCCGCCGACCTGATGCCGCTGGCTCAGCGATGGACCGCAGAGGCGGGCATGAACGGTCTCGACCCGTTCCTCTACCAAGACCCCGAGACGGCCGGTCCCCCGATCATCCGGTTCAACCCCCGCTACCTCGAAGTCGTCCGCTCCGGCGCCAAGACCAAGACCACGCGCTTCCGGGACCCGGCGCAGCCCGGCCCGGCACGGCTGGTGTTCGAGAGCGACCCGGAGGTCGTCCTGTCGGCGGAGGTGACCGGCATCAGGCACTGCCTGGTCAGTGACCTCACCGACCGGGACGCCCAAGCTGAGGGACTGACGACCGCAGCCGAACTCCGGGAAGCCCTCAAGCACCACTATCCAGATCTGGCGGGAACCGACGAAGTCGACGTGATCACCTTCCAGACCAACGACAATGAGGGCGCCGCTCAAGAGGGCGTTCTGGGCTGATCGTGCGCCCGCAGGCAACAGGGAATGCGAGGACGTGGGCGGGCCGGATCGAGGGGCGGAGACCTACCTCGCACCGCCCGATGCTCCTTGAAAGGAGGCCACGAGCCGGTGTGCGTGCGCATCCTCCGGCCCGAGTTCGTGAACCGCTGCACCGGTGTCCTGAAGCCTGCCCTTCTCGCACAAGCACAACCTCACAGGGTGGTAGAGGGCGCCGCTGTCGCCGGCCTCGGCGCGATGGCGCAGCGCTTCCTCATCAACCACTCAGATGCCTCGCCAGGTTGGTGTGGATTCGCGGGCCAGACGACGGTGGCGCAGGAGCCGGCCCAGGGTGCGCTCGACCACCCATCTGCGGGGCAGGAGTGGAAGCCCTTGATGCCGGGACGTCATGGTCAGCGGACGCGGGGGGCCTTGAAGGGCTCCAGAGCTGAGGGGGCAGGTCGGCGCAATCGGGCACCGAGAAGGCTCTCGGTGTAGGCCCGCCCTCATGAAATCGGCTCGCCAGCACGATGGATGACGGCCTGGTCACGTCGAATGCGGTCGGGACGTCGGCAGGGAGGGATGCGATCCGGGTGAGGTGCTGTCCACAGAGGAGCAGGATGGCGCCGGCAGCCCGGACTTCGCGGGGGAGGATCCCGTCGTCCTGACACGGGCGGAGAAGCTCCCAGTGGCAGTCCCCATCGAGCCCGACGGGGTCGGCCTTCGGCCGGTGCGGGACATGGAGGCCACGGCTGTGGCCTCGGCGGGCGACGCCGAGACCGCGAAGTCGCGCCCCTCGTAGCGGGTGCCAGGTTCAGCAACCAGTCACCAGTCCCTCTCACTCTGGGCGACTTCGGCGAGGACGGCGCCCCTCAGGGAACATGAGTACACGTACTCATGTGCGGGCCTGGCGCTGACCACATGATGTGATCATGAACCAGCGTGAATGGAAGCCGGCAGGCCACCGTCGCGGCGTAGAACGCGCCGCCATCGCCCTGCTGTCAGTGGTCGCAGCGGTCGCCGCCGCGGGTGCCATCGCCTGTGCCTCCGTGATCGTTGTCTACGCGCTCGCCTGAGACCGAACCGGCAATCCCTCGCCGAGTCGCCGGCGAGTCCGACGTGAAAGAGGACCACCACCGCATGGCGCGCCAGCACCAGTTGCAGCCCTGCCCTTCCGCAGCCTCGGGGCGCCCATCTTCACCGCCGAGCGGCACACACCTGTGTCGGCGGGGCCGCCGGATCCTTGCCGGCACTGCCGCCGCGGCACTCCTCCTCGTCGACGCAACCGCCTGCGGCGGGACCACCGCGAGCACGGCGTCCAAGAGCAGCTCCAGCCCCACGCCCAAGGGACGGGCAGCGCGTCGTCCTCCGCCCAGGGATAGCTGTCCACCTCTTCCGGGTGCAGGACACATGGCTGACTGAAGCGGTTCCCCGACGGAACCGGGCCGTCGCCGCCGCGAACGGCAACGGCCCGGGAGCCCCGTGGGCCCTGTCGGCGTCCCCGACCGACAGTCCGGGACCGGTACCCGTCCAACGGCGGGCCGCGGTCCCGTTCACGGTCCGGGGATCAGTTCCACTTCTGGTAGCTGCCGCTGTTCGAAGGGCGTGTGTACACGCTCTTGGCTGCGTTGCTGTCCAGGTAGTAGCCCGTGGCGACGTTCTTCAGGCGGTACACACCGCCGCTGTTGGAGATGGCCCACTTCTGGTAACTGCCGCCGTTGCAGGAACGGGTGTAGACGCTCTGGGCAGCGTTGCTGTCCAGACAGAAGCCTGTGGCCTGGTTCTTGACGGTGTAGCCGCCGCTGACGGCGGTAACGGTCCACTTCTGGTAGGCGCCTGTGTTGCAGGCATGTGTGTACACGTTCTGGGCGGCGTTGCTGTCGAGGCAGAAGCCAGTGGCGACGTTCTTGAACTGCTCGGTCCCGGGCACGGCCGCCTGCGCCGGCGAGGAGAGGGCGATGACGCCGGCACCGGCGACGACCACGGACGACAGGGTGGTGGCAAGAGACTTACGGGTGAACAAGTCGGTTCCTTTCGTCTGATGAGCGGCTGCCGCCCCGCATCGTCCGAAGCGTGCGGGGTGAGCGGCCTGCACCCAGCATCGACGTACGTGCAGCTGCCAGCTATCCACTATCGGCGGAGGTGAGCGCACGTTTCCGGATAGCGCGTGAGGCGAGGAGGGGGCAACCGGAACGGCTTGCGGTGCGCCGCCCGGTAGTGTCCGGCGAACCTTCCGAGGTGGGTGAAGCCCCACCGCCGGGCCGGAGGCGGTGAAGTCGGCGAGCCGTCTCACCAGTTCCAGCTGCCCCTGCAGTGTGGCCGCCCGGTCGTCGAAGACGGGCTCGAAGGACAGCAGCGCGTGCGCTACCTCGCCCGGTCGGGCGTTGCGGGTAGCCGTTCGGGGCTGCCGCGCCCGAGGCCGCACCGCCGATCACGGGCGGGGCATGGGGCGCCGACTGTACGGGGACGGCCGGCAGTTCCGCCGTCGGGGCCGCGGGGCCCGCGGGCTCCGTCCGCCCGGCCGGGGGCACCGTTCACCCGCTGTCGTGCGGCCGCCAGGGCCGGCTCCGGTGCGCCCTGTTCGGCGAGGCGGGCGAGACGGAGGGAGTCCTCCCCGCATCATTGGAATCCTCCGGAACCGGAGATTCTTCGTACCGGGTTTCGGGGGCCGTTCGGTGAGGGGATCGTGACATCGCGCGATTGGTCTGGACCTAAAAGGGGGAACGATGCGGAACACCACCGTCTCACCGGGGACGCCCTGCCCGGCGCCGCCACGGCCCGGGGAGCCGCCCCTGCACCGGCTGGAGCTGGCGGGGCCCGGCACCGTACCGTTCGCCGCCGGGCCCTTCGACGAGCTGGGGCCGCTGTCGCGGTCCGACCGCCCGCACCGCCACACCTTCTACGAGATCGTCCACATCGTCGCCGGATCCGGCACACACGTCGTCGATCTCGCCGGACACGCCGTGCGGCCGCGCCGGCTGGCCGTGGTGCTGCCCGGGCAGGTCCACTGCTGGCAGGACCAGAAGGGTCTCGACGGCGCCCTGGCCCTGTTCACGGAGGATTTCCTGGTGGACCATCCCGGCGACCGTGCGCTCCTGCGCCGGATCGGGCAGAGGTGCTGGTTCGACCTGAGCGAGGCCGAACACGAGCGGACCGGGCGACTGATGGCCGACATGGCCGCCGAATGCCGCCAGCGGGCCCCCGGCCACGAGAGCGTGCTGCGCGCTCTGCTGCACGTACTCATCGTCCGCACGGCACGGCTCCCGACCCCTGGAGCCGGTCGCGCCGACCGGTCCGGCGAGCCGGTCGGATCCCACGGCTCGGCGGCTCCCGGCGCTCCCCCGACACTGGCCGAGGCGTTCATCCGGCTGACCGCCGGATCCGTCGCCCGGTCGGTGCGCGAGTGCGCCCAGGAGCTCGGGGTGACGCCGGGCCACCTCACCCGGACCGTCCGCGCGGCCACCGGTCGCACCCCCGGCCGACTGTTGAACGAGGCCCGCGCGTACCGGGCCCAGCGCCTGCTCGCACACACCGGGCTTCCGGTGCGACAGGTCGCGGCCCGCGTCGGATTCGCCGACCCCGCGTACTTCTGCCGGTTCTTCCGGCGGGAGACGGGCACCAGTCCGGGCGAGTTCCGAAAGCACCACAGCAGCCGTCTCCCGTCCATCGATCCGGGCCGGGCCGACGCCTAGGCTCGATGGCACGTCCAACAGCCCCTCAAGGAGGCAGGCATGCGCGATCCGGGCAGGAACAGCGGCGATGCGTTACGCCCCGCACACCCCGAACCGCCCCGCCCCGTCACACGCAAGGCCGTGCTGCGTGCGGCGCTCGCGGCCACCGCGGCGGTCCCCGTCGCTCTTGTCGGCGGACCCGCCCTGGCCCGCACCCTCACCCCGGACGCCGCAGACGCAGACGCACCCCTGACCCCGGCGTGCGACGACGGGGACGATCCCACCCCCGACCAGACCGAGGGTCCCTACTTCAAGCCCGCCTCGCCCGAACGCACCAGTCTGCTGGAGCCGGGCATGCCCGGTACGCGGCTGACGGTGACGGGCTACGTCTTCGGCCGCGCCTGCCGGCCGGTCACCGGCGCCCTGCTGGACTTCTGGCAGGCCGATACGAACGGCGCCTACGACAGCGTCCGGTACCGGCTGCGCGGTCACCAGTACACGGACTCGCGCGGCTCCTTCGCACTCACCACGATCGTCCCGGGGCTCTACCCCGGCCGCACCCGGCACCTCCACGTCAAGGTGCAGGCCCCGGGCCGCCCGGTGCTGACGACACAGCTGTACTTCCCGAACGAGCCGCGCAACAACACCGATGCGATCTTCGATCCCCGGCTGCTGATGACCGTGCGGGACGCCGGCGGCGGGCGCGAGGCGGCCTTCGACTTCGTCCTGGACCTGCCCCAGGATCCCGGCCCCGGGCCCACACCGACCGGCACGCCTCCGTCGGGCGACACCTGGACGGTGGGGACCGCGTACCGGGCGGGCGCGCGGGTCGTGCACGGCGGACGCGGCTACGTCTGCCTCCAGGCGCACACGGCACAGCGGGGCTGGGAGCCCCCGTCCGTGCCCGCGCTGTGGCGGACGGCCTGACCCGCCCGGACGGCCCGGACGGGACCGGCGAGGGGGCCCGTCCGGGCGGTCCGCCCGGACGGGCCGGGGTGTGTCAGAACTCGACGACCGAGCGGAGCACTTCGCCGCGCTCCATCCGGGCGAAGGCCTCCTCGACCCCGTCGAGCGGGATGGTCTCGGAGACGAACGCGTCCAGGTCGAGCCGGCCCTGCAGGTAGAGGTCGATCAGCAGGGGGAAGTCGCGCTCGGGCAGGCAGTCTCCGTACCAGGAGGACTTCAGGGCGCCACCGCGGCCGAAGACGTCCAGGAGCGGGAGTTCGAGCTTCATCTCCGGGGTCGGCACGCCGACCAGGACCACCGTCCCGGCGAGGTCGCGCGCGTAGAAGGCCTGCTGGTAGGTCTCGGGGCGGCCCACGGCGTCGATGACGACGTCGGCGCCGTTGCCGCCGGTCAGGGCCTGGACGGCCTTGACGACGTCCTCGGTGCGGCCGTTGACGGTGTGCGTGGCGCCGAGGCCGCGCGCCCATTCCAGCTTCCGGTCGTCCAGGTCCACCGCGATGATGCGCGAGGCCCCCGCCAGCCTGGCACCGGCCACGGCCGCGTTGCCCACTCCCCCGCAGCCGATGACGGCGACGGAGTCGCCCCGTCCGACGTTCCCGGTGTTGAGGGCGGCGCCGAGGCCGGCCATCACGCCGCAGCCGAGGAGTCCGGCGGCGGCCGGGGAGGCGGCCGGGTCCACCTTGGTGCACTGGCCGGCCGCGACCAGGGTCTTCTCGGCGAAGGCGCCGATCCCGAGGGCCGGGGAGAGCGGGGTGCCGTCCTCCAGCGTCATGGGCTGGGTGGCGTTGTGCGTGGCGAAGCAGTACCAGGGGCGCCCGCGCCTGCAGGCCCGACAGGTGCCGCACACCGCGCGCCAGTTGAGGACGACGAAGTCGCCCGGCGCCACGGAGGTGACGTCCGGCCCGACGGACTCGACGATTCCGGCGGCCTCGTGGCCGAGCAGGAAGGGGAACTCGTCGTTGATCCCGCCTTCGCGGTAGTGCAGGTCGGTGTGGCAGACCCCGCAGGCCTGCACCCGGACGAGGGCCTCGCCCGGTCCCGGGTCGGGCACGAGGATCGTCGTGGTCTCCACCGGTGCGCCCTTGCTCCGGGCGATGACCCCTCGTACGCGATGCGTCACGTCGTACCCCGTTCTGATCGGTTCGGTCTGGATCAACGAACGTACACGGACGGCACCCGGTAAGGGAGTTGTGTCACGCTTCGGCGCGCGACCCGGCCAGATCCGGTGGTACGGCGGCGCGCAGCGCGGCGCCGAATGCGGCCACGGCCGGGTGGGTGCCGGCTCCGCTGCGGAAGGCCAGGCCGGTACGCCGCTGCATCACCAGCCGGGTGAGGCGCACGGCCGGGTCCGCGGGCCCCGCGACCCCGAGCTGGGGTACGACGGCCACGCCCTGGCCCGCGGCGACCAGCGCGAGCACGGTGGCGAACTCGTCCACCTGGTGGCGCACCCGGGGTGTGAAGCCGGCCGCCTGGCAGGCCCTCGTGGGCATGGTGTGGCAGAGGGTGCCCGGTGTGGCGGTGATCCAGGGCGATCGGGCGTGTGCGCGCAGGACCGCGTCCTGGTCGGGCGCCCGGGGCGCCTGCGGGAGGTCCGCGACGGGCGGAGGGGCGGCTTCCGTCCCCGGTGCCCCGGGGGCTCCGAGCGTCTCCGGTGCCCCGGGTGCTCCCCCGGCGGGCTCGGCCAGGTACATCGCCTCGCCGTACAGGGGCTCGGTGGTCAGCCCCGGCTCGCGCTCGGCGGGCACGAAGTCGTACGAGTGGACCAGGGCGACGTCCAGGTCCCCGGCCCGCAGGGCATGGGCGACCGCCGCCGGGTCGGTCTCGCAGACCATCGGCTCCAGACCCGGGTGGCGTCGGGCGAGGGCCACCAGGGCGGCCGGGACGATGGCGCGGGTGGCGGTGGGGAAGGCGCCGATCCGCAGGGCTCCCGCCAGGCCTCCGCGGGCTTCGGCGAGGTCGGCGTCCGCCTGCTCCAGCCGTTCCAGGACGGCCTCGGCGTGCCGGACCAGGTTCTGCCCGGCCGGGGTGAGCCGGACCCGCCGCCCGGTGCGCTCCAGCAGGGGCAGCCCGGCCTCCCGCTCCAGTACGCCGAGCTGCTGGGACACCGCCGAAGGGCTGAAGGAGAGGGCCTCGGCCACGGCGGCGATCGTGCCGCGGCGGGCGAGTTCGCGCAGCAGGCGCAGGCGCCGTACATCGAGCATCGGCTCAGCTTACGTGTTGGCTAAGAAACGTGAACTGGATTCGGCGCTCGGGGCGCGTCAGGCTCGTGGGCATGGCACAGGACATGGCGCAGGACACAACGCAGAACACAACTCCGAACACGACGCAGGACACGACGCAGAGCACGGCGGGAGACATCGCGGCGGACCTCCCCAGGGACACCCCGCGGACGCTCCAGCTCCACGGGATCCACGTACCGCTCGTCACCCCGTTCACACGCACCGGGGAGATCGCCACCGAGGCCCTGGAGGCGCTCGCCCACGAGGTGCTCGACGGGGGCGCCACCGGGATCGTCGCCCTCGGCACGACCGGGGAGACGGCCTGCCTCGACGAGGCGGAGCGCGATCTCGTCACCGGCGTGTGCGCCCGGGTCTGCCGGGAGCGCGGCGCCATGCTGACCGTCGGCGCGGGGGCGGTCGGCACCCGGGCCGCGGAGGCCTCGCTGGCCGCGCTGGCCCGGTGGCCGCAGGCGGGGGCGGCGCTGGTCACCGTCCCGTCGTTCGTACGGCCTTCGGCCGCAGGGGTGTTGGCGCACTTCGGGCGGCTGGCCGAGGTGAGCCCCGTACCGCTGGTCGTCTACCACATCCCGCACCGCACGGGGCAGCCGCTGGACGCCGCCGCGCTCCGGGCCCTCGCTGCACTCCCCCGGGTCGCCGGGGTGAAGTACTCCACCGGCAGCATCGACCAGGAAGCGGTGGAACTGCTCGGGGACCGGCCCGCCGGTTTCCACGTGCTGGCCGGGGACGACGTGTACGTGTCGCCGATGCTGGCCATGGGGGCGTCGGGCGGGATCCTCGCCTCGGCCCACCTGGCGACGGAGCGGTTCGCGCAGCTCGCCGCGTCCTGGCGGGCGGGGGACGCGGCACGCGCCAGGACGCTGGGGCACGCGCTGGCCGGGCTCTCGGCGGCGGCTTTCGCCGAGCCCAATCCGGCCGTCGTCAAGGGAGTGCTCCACGCCCAGGGCCGCATCCCGTCGCCCGACGTCCGCCTCCCCCTGCTCCCGGCCTCCGAGGCGGCGGTGACGGGCGTCCTGGAGCGGCTGGCGGCGCTCGACGAGCCCCTCGCCGGACAGGCGCCGGGGTAATTGGACTCCGGAGGGGGAATGCGGCGCCGGAAAGAGTCCCGGATGGGCGATTTGGGCACTACGTACGAGTCGCCCGAATGAGCCCGTCAGGGACCGGACTTGCCCCTATTGACCCCAGGGTGCCGACCTGACTCCGAAACCGTGATGTCAGTCACGCGGAACACGTCAACATCATTTCCCGCAAGAGGCCGATCCCCTTTTCCCGGAAAGGGAATCGGCCTTTTCGCCCGGATGTCCACAAGGTCATTTCAGGGGCGGTTTGCGAGATGTCGATCTATCGGTGGAATTCGGGGCTTGTTCCCGCCCGGCGGGCTCACCTACGGTCACCTCACTCCAGGTGACAGGCGGCCGAATACGGCCCCGGCACCCGGGTCTCCCGTCCCCCCACGTGAGGAATTCCGCCATGCCTGCAAAGGGTAAGCACCGTCGGCCGAAGCAGAACCCGATCACCCGCAAACTGGCCCTCGCAGGCACCGGCGGCGCGGCTCTCACGCTCCCGCTGATCAGCGCGACCACCGCGGGAGCGGTCGGCACGGGCGCGCCCGCAGCAGCGGCGACCACCGTCACCGCGGCCACCGCGGTGAACGTGGCGGCAGCCCCTCCCACCACGTATTCCGTGGTCGTCGGCGACACCCTTTCGGAGATCGCCGCGGACCACTCCGTCAGTGGCGGATGGAAGCAGCTCTACGAGGCGAACCGCACGGTGGTCGGCGACAACCCGTCGGTCATCCGGCCCGGCATCAAGCTGACCCTCGGCGCCCAGGCGAAGGCCGCCACGGCCGCCACCGCCGCCAAGTCCGCGGTGAAGACCGCCGCAAAGCCGGCCTCCTCCTACTCGAACAATCTCGACGGGTGGATCCGCGAGTCCCTCGACGTGATGGCCAAGCACGGTATTCCCGGAAGCTACAACGGAATTCACCGCAACGTGATGCGGGAGTCCTCGGGCAACCCCAAGGCGATCAACCTGTGGGACATCAACGCCCGGAACGGAATCCCCTCCAAGGGTCTGCTCCAGGTCATCGACCCGACCTTCAAGGCCTACCACGTGCCCGGCACTTCGCTGGACTCCTACGACCCGGTGGCCAACATCACCGCGGCCTGCAACTACGCGGCAGCCCGCTACGGCTCCATCGACAACGTCAACGGCGCCTACTAGCGGGTGCGGGTGCGGCCCCGGCCGCCCGCCGCGGCGCGCAGCAGGATCCGCAGGGGCGCCGTGAGGCCATAGCCGACGTCACGGCGCAGTGCGCCGGCGCCGGCCCGCTCGACGGCCGCCAGCTGGTGCGCCATGAGGTCCGCCATGGTGGCGATGACCGGGCGCAGGCCGGGCTCGGCGAGATCGGGAAAACCATGGGTCGCGTCGAGGGCCGCGCGAGCGCGCCGGGTCTCGGCGGCGAGGAGGGCCCGTACGGCAGGGGTGTCACGGGCCGCCTCCAGGTCGGCCCGGGTCACGGAGTGCTCGTCGAGGCGGGCGCGGGGGATGCAGAGCCGCCCGTCGGCCAGATCGCCGTGGAGGTCGGCGAGGAAGTCGACGCGCTGGGCGGCATCGACGAACCGGCGCCAGCCGGCGGCCTGTTCGGGATCCGGGCCGCCCTGGTACTGCAGGCCGGTGAAGACCAGCACCCCGGGCCAGGCGTACGCGTCGAGGTAGGCCTGGAAGTCCGCCTCGTCGGCGAAGCCGTCGAAAGCGGCCTCCGCCGTGGCGGCGCCGTCGAGGAAGCGGGTCACCCAGTGTTCGGGCAGGCCCCGGGAGTCCACGGCGTGGGCGTAGGCCCGCAGCACGGGGTCGGGGCTGCCCCCCGACTTCAGGGCGGCCTCGACGCGCTCGGTCAACGCGGCGAGGCCGGAGGCCCGTTGCTGCGGTGTGCCGGTCTCGGCCACGTCGTCGACGAGGTTCATGAAGGCGAGGCCGGCGGCGAGGGCCGGCACCAGGGGCGGCGCGGCGAGCAGTCGCAGCGCCAGGTACGGCGCGGGTTCGCGACGGAGCACCCGGCGGGCGGCGTGGGTGTAGTCGTCCCGCAGCCGGGTGCCGGATATCCCGGCCGCCGTGAGGGTGGTGCGCCAGCTGGGCATGGTGGGTCGGGCTCCTCGGTGTACGCCTGGACGGGCACGGTTCGGGCACGGGGGCACAGGGCCGGGCCGTTGGGCTCAGAGGCCGTGGGGGCTCAGGGGCCGTGGGGGCTCGGGGGCCGTGGGCTCAGGGGCCGTAGACCTTCCTGAGGCTGCCGTCGATGCCCCAGAGGACGTAGCCGCCGCGCCCGTACTCGTCGCTGAGGTACGTGCGGATCGAGGGGGTCTGGTCCATCATCCAGGGGTCGATGATGACGTGGCGCGAGGTCGGCTTCTCGACCTTCAGGTCCTTCTTGGACTGCTCCAGCAGACCGGGCAGCGTGTCCCAGTTGACCGCGGCCATGTCGATCAGCGGCTCCCCCTCCTCGACCGTGCCGTCCGGGCCGGTGCGGCTGGCCACGCCGTCCCGGTACTGCCAGGAGTCGACGGTCTCGGCGCCGGCGGCCGTGGGGATGGAGGCGAGGATGTAGCCGTCGTAGAGGGTCATGTCGACGAAGGTGGTCGTACCCGTCTGCTTCTTGAACGCCTCCAGGGCGGTGCGGACGTTCCCCGGCGTCATCATGCTGCCGCGGGGCGCGTCCGCCTTCTGCGCGCTCGCCTTCGGGGCGGGGGCCGAGGAGGCCTCCCGCACGGGCGGGGTCGCGGAGGCGGTGGCGGCGCCGCCCTTGGCCTTGTCGTCGCCGGAGTCCCCGTCGGGCAGCAGCTGGACGATGCCGAACACGCCGACCGCCAGCGCCGCGGTGAGCGCGGCGCCGATCAGGGCCGGGCGCCGGCGCGGCGCGGAAGCCACCGGCACGGGCGTGGTGGCGGCCGCGTACGGGGAGGCGCCCGAGCCGTACGGCGGCGGGGTGTGCGGGGTGTGCGGGGAGCCAACGGGCGTGGGCGCGTACGGACCGAACTGCCCGTACGGGCCCGGCACGACCGGGGAGGCGACCGGCGGCGCGGCAAGGGGCACGGCACCGGCACCGAGAGCGGCGCTCGCGTCCCGGAGCAGTCGTTCCAGCCGAGCTCCGTCGGGCCGGGCGGCCGGGTCCCGCACGAGGAGCTGCTCCAGTACGGGCCCCAGCGGGCCGGAGCGCACCGGCGCGGGGATCGGCTCGTCGAGCACGGCGACGACCGTGGCCAGGCTGGTGGCCCGGCGCAGCGGGTTGGCCCCCTCCGCGGCCACATAGAGGAGCATGCCGAGCGACCACAGGTCGGAGGCGGCCAGCCCCTCCTCCCCGCGGACGCGCTCGGGTGCGATGTACTCCGGGGAGCCGATCAGCACGCCGGTCGCGGTCAGCCCGGTGGAGTCGTGCAGCGCGGCGATGCCGAAGTCGGTCAGTACGGCCGACCCGTCCGGGCGCAGCAGCACGTTGGCCGGCTTCACGTCGCGGTGGAGGATCCCCTCGGCGTGCGCGGCGCGCAGCGCGGACAGCACGTCGAGACCGAGCCGCACCACGTCGGCGGGCGGCATCGGGCCGGACTCCAGGCGGTCGTGCAGGGAGCCGCCCCGGACCATCTCCATGACGATCCACGGGTGCCCGTCCGTGCCCTCGGCGGGTTCGACGATGTGGTGGATGGTCACGACGTGGGGGTGGGCGAGACGGGCGAGGGCGCGTGCCTCGCGGACGGCGCGTTCGCGCATCTGGTCCGCGAGGCCGGGCTGGGCGGCGGCGGTCGCCGGGTCCGGCGGCCGCACCTCCTTGAGCGCCACCTCGCGGTGCAGGGCGATGTCGCGCGCCCGCCAAACGGTACCCATGCCGCCGCTGCCCAGGGGCGCGACCAATTCGAAGCGCCCGTCGATCAGCTGTCTGCCGGCCTCACTCGTGTCCATGGCGGATCATCGTAGGCGCCGCCACCGTCAGCAGCGTCGCCGGTCCACCGTGACGGTTCCCTGAGCGGTGCCCACCGTGCGGTCGTAGCACCCGCCGGGTACCTGCGACCCGTACAGCCGGTAGCGGGCGGAGGTGGTGGCGACCGCGTGGCGCTGCTCGCGCGGGACGTTCGCGGTGTAGGTGGCATCGCCCGTGTAGCGGTCGTCGAGCCGGGAGACGTCGACGGTCCGGCCGCCGCGCAGGGTGACGGTGTCGGCGCGGTCGCCGAGGGCCAGAACCGTGCGCAGGCGGTCGCCGGCGCCGAGGGTGGTCTCGCCGTCCATGGTGTAGGTGCGGTCGGTCCGGGCGGTCGTCGGCCCGTGCGTCACGCTCTCCTGGTCGGTCCAGGCCGCGGTGAGCGCGTCAAGGCTCTCGCCCTCGGTCCAGCGGTGGACGGAGGTGTGGTGCACGGACCGGGTGACGGTGGTGGCCACCCGCCCGCGGGAGGTGTTCAGGTAGCCGGCGACGGTCAGCCGGTGGGCGCCCTCGGTGTCCACCCGGTGCTGTCCGCCGGGGCCGGCCGGCGTCCAGCGGGAATGGCCCGACGGTTCGCTGTCCTCGTGCCGGGTCAGGGCGCCGGTGACGACCTGACGGGCCTCGTCCTGCCACAGCAGCAGGTTGATGGGGGTGCTCCAGCCGCTCTGTCCGGCCGGCAGTCCGGCGACGCTCACCTCGATGCGGTGCGGGCGGCCGTCGTTGAGGAGGGCGGCGTAGGGCGTGAGGTCGTAGCGGATCGGCTGGACGTCGAAGGCGCGCGGGCCGGGGGTGACGTACCAGAGGAACGGGTTGGACCAGCCGCCGGTCCAGACGGTGGGGAAGGGTGCGGCGATGCCGGCGAGCCGCCCGTCGACCAGGACGCGGACCTCGCGGTGGGGGCCGCCGTCCGCCGTGCAGGAGTACGGGGCTCCGGCGGGAGTGGTCATGTACCAGTACTCCTCGCAGCCGCCGCCGGAGCCGGTGGCGTACACCTCGGCCAGCAGGCGTTCGGTGTTGCGGGGCGTGGTGATCGTCGGGGTGGTGAGGGGCAGGACCCGGTCGGGGGTGTCGGGCGCGGGGGTGCGCCCTTCGGCGGCGTAGAAGGTCAGGGTCACCTTGACGTCGATGACACCGGTGTAGGTGTCGTTCACGACGTTGCCGATGAGCATCTCGACGGGCTGCGGACGGGCGAGGGTGTCGCGGTAGCGGGTGACGTCCTTCTCGACGGACCAGGTGATGCCGTCGGGCGAGGGCTGGGGCGTCGAGGTGCGCAGGATCTCCACGCCGCCCAGGGAGAGGTGGCCCAGGCGGTCGTACTGGCGGCCCTTGACCTTGCCTTCGAGGCGGAGCACCACCGCCGCCCAGTCGGCCGCGCCGCAGCCGGTGGGGGGTGTGTAGTCGCCGCGGTAGGGGGTGAAGTCGCGGAACTGCGCCTCGGCGAGGGTCAGCTGGCAGGACCGGGTCGCGGGCCGCGCAACGGGCGGCGCGGCGGTGAGGGGGTCGTGCCAGTCGGTGCCGAACTCGGCGGGCGGCGAGTCGGCCGGGGGCAGGCCGTGCGCGGGTCCCGCGGCGGCCAGGGTGCCTGCGGCCAGCGCGATCGCGCCGAGCAGGCCCGTGATCCTGTGTCGTCTCATGGACCGGCAGTGAAACCCGGTCCGCCGGGCGGCGGCCAGGGCCGGTGCGCCGGACCTGGCCGGTTCTCGCCGTCAGGCGCGCAGGACGACCACGCCGTCGTCGTCCGCGTGGACGGTGTCCCCGGCGCGGAAGGTGACCTCGCCGATGGTGACGGGCTCGTCCACGGCGCCGGCGCCGGTCTTGCCGCTCTTGCGGGGGACGGTGCCCAGGGCCTGCACGCCGAGGTCGAGGCCGCCGAGGGCGACGCTGTCGCGGACCGAGCCGTTGATGATCAGGCCCGCCCAGCCGTTGCGTTCGGCGGCGCCGGCGATGAGGTCGCCGACCAGGGCGGTGCGCGGCGAGCCGCCGCCGTCCACGACGAGGACGGCGCCCTCGCCCGGGGTGTGGAGGAGTTCGCGCAGCAGGGCGTTGTCCTCGTGGCAGCGGACGGTCCGCACGGGGCCGGCGAAGAGCCGGCGGCCGCCGAACTGCCGGAAGCCGGTGGTGCAGATGTCGAGGTCCTCGCCGTGCTCGTCGTACAGGTCGGCGGTGGGGACGGGGGTGATGCTCATGTCGGTACCGGTTCCTCGCTGCTCGTTCTCGTACGTCGCGCCGTGCGGCCAGGGTAGTGGGCCCGGCGCCGGGGGCGGCCGGAGTGGGAACGGGAGGCCCGGACAACGGCCTGAATCCGACGGGCCGGGCGGTGGCGCCCCGGTGGTCCGGGGGACCGGGGGTCCGGTGGGCCGCGGCGGACGGAACGTTTCCGCAGGGCGCCGCGCGGCCGCTCGGGATCAGACGGGCACCCGTCCTGCGGGTACGGCCAGTTCGGCCGCGGCGGCCGGCATCCGGCCCGCCGGGGCGCCCGTCGGGGCGGCCGGTGCGCGGGTCAGCAGGACCACGCCCCACGCCGCCACCAGGGCTCCGGCCCCCGCCAGCAGCAGCCCCGCCGGCCCGCCCTGGAGGCGCTCGCCGAGCAGGACCGCGCCGATGGCGGCCGCGGCGAGGGGATTGGCCAGGTTCACCACGGCGAGCGGGGCACCGAGCCCGCCGCCCCGGTAGGCCCGCTGCGACAGGAGCATCCCGCCGACCGCGAACACCACGACGAGCAGGGCCACGGCGACGACCCGCACGCTCAGCAGGGATCCGCCGCGGCCGCCGGCGACGGCCACGGTCTGGGTCAGGGCGGAGGCCACCGCGGAGGCCAGCCCCGAGGCCGTGGCGTGCCGCAGGCCGGTGCCCGGGTCCTTGACCGCGGTCAGGAGCAGGATGACGGCGGCGGTCGCCCCGGAGACGGCCAGCGCCTCGGCCAGCGTGAGGGTGTCGTCGGGGGCCGGCCCGGAGGCGGGGAGCAGCAGCAGGCCGAGCCCGGCGACGGTGGCGAAGGTGCCGCGCCATTCGGTGGCCGCGACGCGGCGTCCGGCCCGGCGCGCCCCCATCGGGACCGCGGCCACGAGGGTGAGCGCGCCGAGCGGCTGCACCAGGGTGAGGGGCCCGTACCGCAGGGCCGCCGCGTGCAGCAGGGCCGCGGCCGCGTTCAGCCCGGCCGACCACCACCAGACGCCGGAGCCCAGCAGCGCCCCCGCGCTGCGCGCCGCGCCGGCGCGGGCGAGCCGCTCCTGCGCGACGGCGCCGGCCGCGTAGGTCACGGCCGAGGCGAGGCAGAGCCCGACGGCGAGGGCGGTGTCGTTCACTTCCCCGCTCCGACGGCCGCGGCGGGACTCTTCTGGCGCGGCAGTCCGCGTGCGGCGCCCTCCGCGTCGGCGTCCGCGTCCGGGTCCGCGACGGCGTCCGGGTCCGGGTCCGCGACGGCGTCCGCATTGGTGTCCGTGCCGGTGTCGTCCCGGTCGCCCGCGCGCGGCCGCGGCACCACCAGCAGGGCGATCCCGAGCAGGACGGCGGCGACGATCGCGTCGAGCCAGTAGTGGTTGGCGGTGCCGACTATCACCAGGAGGGTCACCAGCGGGTGCAGCAGCCACAGCAGCCGCCAGGGCGAGCCCTTGCCTCCCTTCCCGCCCTGCGCGCCGCCACGGGTCGCGACGATCACGCCCATCGCGAGCATCAGCGCCCAGCCGAAGTGCAGGGAGGGCATCGCGGCGAACTGGTTGGCCAGGGTGTCGGCGTCCGGAGCGGCCCGGTAGACCGTGGGCCCGTAGACCTGTCCGGTGTCGATGAGCCGGGCGGCGGGGAGCATCCGCGGGGGCGCCAGGGGATAGGCGAGGTGCAGGACGAGCGCGGCACCGGTGAGCACGGCGAGCACCCGGCGGGTCCACAGGTAGTGCGCGGGACGGCGGACGTAGAGCCAGATCAGGAAGAGCGCGGTGGCGGGGAAGTGGACGGCCGCGTAGTAGGTGTTCGCGGTGGTCACGAGGGCGTCCCCGTGCAGCAGCAGCCGCTGTAGCGCGCCCTCGCCGGGCAGGTGGAGGAAGCGCTCGGCGTCCCAGATCCGGTCCGCGTTGCGGAAGGCCTCGCCGGTGCGGTCGGTCGAGAGCAGCCTTCCCGCCTTGTAGACGGTGAAGAAGCCCGCGACGAGCAGCAGCTCGCGTATGAGGCGCCGTCGGGCTGCTCTCGGTCCGGCTGCCGGCCCGGCAGGCGTGGTGTGGGCGGTCATCCCCCGGTCTCTCTTCCTGTTGCGCACACAGCGACACGCCAGTGTATCGATACATTGGCGTATCGATACGCTGGTGTACCGATACGGTCGCGTTCCCGTACACTTCGCAGCGGAACCAGTAGCCGAGGCGCCCCCGAGGAGAGCCGCAGCCCATGACGTCGACGCCGCCCCCCGCGCGCCGCTCCAAGATCACCCCGGAGCGGGAGCAGGAGTTCTACGACGCCGTCCTGGAACAGCTGCGCGAGCACGGATACGAGGCCCTGACGATGGAGGGCGTCGCCGCCCGGGCCAGCTGCGGCAAGTCCACGCTCTACCGGCAGTGGAGGACCAAGCCCCAGCTGGTGGCCGCCGCCCTGCGCTCCGCCCGGCGGGGCACCCTCGCCGCGGTGGACACGGGCACCCTGGCGGGCGACCTGCGCGAGGCGGCCCGGATCGCCGCCGGCACCTCGGGCCGGGACACCCGCCTCACGCAGGCCCTCGGGCACGCCGTACTCAGTGACGAGGCGCTCCAGGCCGCCCTGCGCGAGGCCCTGGTCGAGCCCGAACTGGCCGCCTTCGACGCGATGGTGGAGCGGGCCGCGGCCCGTGGCGAGATCTCCGCGGACCATCCCGCCGTGGAGTTCCTGCCGGCGCAGCTGATGGGCGTGCTCCGCATCCGGCCGGTGCTGGAAGGGCAGTACGCGGACGCCGACTACCTGATCCGGTTCGTGGAGGCCGTCATGCTCCCGTCCCTGGGTCTCGCGCCCGACCGACCCGCCCGGCCGGCGGCCGGCCAGGCCCCCTGAACCGGCGGGCCGTCGTCCCGGTGACCGGACGACGCCCCGCCCGCGCTGCCTCGTGGGGACGGCGGCAGCGCGCCACCCGGACCGGGCGGCGGCCACTCACCCGAGTGGCCGCCGCCCGCTCTGAGCGGCCCCGCGGCGGTCTCCGCCGCATTCAGCGGATCCCGCCCATGGCCCGGGTGAATTCCTCCGGGTCGGCTTCGAAGCCCTCCAGCCGCACCTCGAACGACCAGGCGCCCGAGGCGTCCCGGGTGAACTCGGCGACGGTGGCCGCCGTGGCGCCCGGTACGCCCGCGAAGTCGCCCTGGGCGAGGTCGGTGTGCCCCTCCCGGATCCGGAACCCCGTTCCGGCGACATCGGCGAAGGTCTTCGCACCGTCCGGGCCGGCCGCACCACCCGCGCCGGCCCCGGTCCCGGTGTTCTGGATGACCACGCCGATCACCACACGGCCCTTGTCCGGGGACATCCTGTGCAGTTCGACGGTCATCACCTCGTCGAAGCCGAAGCCCTGGCCGGTGTGGCTGTCCCGGTTGAGGGTGATGGTTCCGTCCGGCGACCGGCTGCCGAAGTGCACGAGCTGGACGGGGGTCCCGTGCGGATCCGTGGCCCCGTAGACCGCGGCGACTATGTCGAGGTCGTTCGCGGGGGTACCGGCCGGGCTGGGGTCCCACCGCAGCGCGACCTCCACCTTGGCCAGCCCTTTGCGTACACCGGTCACCGAACTCCCCCTTCGTCTGCGGGTATTGCCCGCCCATGATCCCACGGACCTCCCCTCCCGGCCCGAACGGCCGTACGTTCCCGGCCAGTCGGGCCGGATCGGGCGCGGGCACCGCGTGTCCGGCCCGACCTCCGACGCCCGCCCCGGTCGGCTACCAGTCGCCGTCCTGTACCGGTTTGCCCGGCCTCGGGGCGTTGCCGAGCGGCTTGACCTGGCCCGGGGCGGGCTCCGCCCATGGGGCGTGGTCGTCGCCGAGCCACTCCCCCACCGGCTTGACCCCGCTCAGGGCGTCGGCCGGCGCCAGATCGGCGGCCGAGTCGTCGTAGTAGTCGAACCAGGGCAGCCCCGCCTTGGTGTAGGCGGCGCGGTCGACGGGCGAGGGCGGGGCCTCCTCCCCGGTGATGCGGCGCCACGCGGGCGGCGTCACCAGGTGCACGAAGACCCGCGCGCCGGGCTCCTCGGCCCAGTCGGACAGCGGGCGCTCGTCCCGGTAGACCTCCTGGTGCATGCTGCCGCCGACGCCGAGCCCCATCGCGGGGGCCGCGGGCGGGCCCGGCCTGCCGCCGCCCGGGCGGGCGCCGCGGGGCGCCGCGCCCGGTGCCGGCGGAGCCATCATCGGCGCGGGCACCGGGCCGCCGAAGCCCCCGCCCATCGGGGCCTGCGCGGGCGGAGCCCCGTAGAGCCCCTCGCCCCCGGGCGGCGGCGGGGGCGGCGTCAGCCGCGCCCGTTCGGCCCGGTGCCACTGCGCCAGCGCCTCGGGGCCCAGGGGGAACGCCTGGAGCTGCACGCCGCCGGTGGTCTCCTCCCCGGTGACCTGTCCCTCGACCGTGGCGCCCAGCCCCAGCGGCACGGCGACGAACTGGCGCACCGTACCCTTCCCGGAGTTGATCCCGTCCAGCCAGGGCTGCCGGGGCAGCACCACGTAGTTCTGCGGGATGCGCGCCAGGCGGCCGCTCCACGGCTCGCCGGAGACGGCGCACACCTTGCCGACGCCCACCTGGAGCGCGGCGGGCGTCCGGTTCCCGGCGAAGCTCAGCCACATCGCCTCGCGCAGGTGGACGGGCAGCATCACGCCGCCCTTCGCCAGCCACTCCGGCGGAACCGTGTCGGGGTAGTCCTCGACCCTGCGCAGGGGGAATTCCCCCAGCCCCGGCGGCAGTGCATGCGTTCCGGATTCGGGTAGGCGCAAGGTCCGTATGAACCGGATCTGCACCCCTTCTCCCACATGCAGCACATTTCCGTCCACCCGTACCGAACCTGTTCCCACACCCGCCCCTTTCTGCTGGTCAGACCCGGTTTTGCCGAAGAAATTACGGTAGAGCCGGATCGTTATCCTCAAGTTTCGCTCAAATGTAGTGACGCTACGGCCGCCCTTTTCCTAGCTTCCTCGTACACATGTCTCGACGTGTCGTACGTTCCCGCGGTTCCACACGCCCGGCGATCCCGGTGACGCGTCCCGCGCTCCCCCAGGAAAGAGTGCAAGCATGAAGGTTCCCCAGGCCGGCGCGGTCGCCGCAGTGATTGCCCTCGCCCTGACCGCCTCCGGGTGCGGTGGTGGAGAAGAGGACAAGGGGACCCTTCCCATCGGCATCAAGTTCGACCAGCCGGGCATCGGCATGCGGGAGACCGGCGGTACGTTCACCGGCTTCGACGTGGACGTCGCCACGTATGTGGCCAAGGAGCTCGGCTACAAGCCGGACCAGATCGAGTTCAAGCAGGTCATGAGCAACGACCGTGAACTGCTGCTCCAGTACAACGAGGTGGAGTTCGTCGTCGCGAGCTACTCGATCAACGAGAAGCGCAAGGAGAAGGTCGATTTCGCCGGCCCGTACTTCGTGGCCCACCAGGATCTGCTGACCCGCGCCAACGACGCCTCGATCAGCAAGGCCGAGGACCTCAATTCGAAGACGATGTGCTCGGTGACCGGTTCCACCTCCGCCGAGAACCTCAAGAAGAACCTCGCCCCCAAGGCGGCCCTGCTGGAGCTCAGCGGCTACTCGGACTGCGTCGTCGCCCTCCAGGAGGGCCGCGTCGACGCCATGACCACGGACAACGCGATCCTGGCCGGGTACGCCGCGCGCAAGGGCAACGAGGGCAAGTTCAAGCTGACGGGCCAGAGCCTCAGCAACGAGAACTACGGCATCGGCGTCAAGAAGGGCGAGAAGGATCTTCAGCGCAAGATCAACGACGCCCTGAAGAAGATGGTCCAGGACGGCTCCTGGGAAGCGGCCGTGAAGAAGAACTTCGGCGCGGGCTACAAGTACGAGCCGGCTCCGGCGATCACCACCGGCAGCTGACGCCCGTCGCACGGGTGGCCGTGACCCCGCGGCGTCGGGGTCGCGGCCACCGTTGCGTTCCGGCGCCGGGTCAGGGTCAGGGTCAGGGTCAGGCCACCGGGGCCTTGCCGCGCAGCACGGTCAGGAACTCCCTCATCCAGCCGGAGTGGTCGGGCCACGCCCTGGCCGAGACCAGGGTGCCGTCGACCACCGTCTCGGAGTCCTCGAACTCCGCCCCCGCGGCCTTCATGTCCAGCTCCAGCGCCGGGTACGCCGTCACCCGGCGGCCGGCCAGGCCCCCGGCCGCGGCGGTGATGAGCGGACCGTGGCAGATCTGTGCGATCGGCTTGTCGGCTTCCGCGAAGGCGGCCAGGATCCGCCGCACCTCGGGGTCGTTGCGCAGGTATTCGGGGGCCCGGCCGCCCGGGACGACCAGGGCCGCGTAGTCCTCCGTCACCACGTCCGCGAAGGCCAGGTCGGCGGGCCAGGTGTAGCCGGGCTTCTCGGTGTAGGTGTCGAAGCCGTCCTCGAAGTCGTGGACCACGAAGCGCAGTTTCTTCACCTGCGGTGCCGCGATGTGGACCTCGTACCCCTCCTCGCGCAGACGCTGGTACGGATACAGCACCTCCAGCGACTCGGCCGCGTCGCCGGTCACGATGAGGATCTTCACTGCCATGGGCTGCTCCAGATAGGGCTGTTCACGGTCGGACCGGCCCCGCCGGGGGCCACCGCTACCCTGCCCGCGGCCGTCGGCGCGCACACCCGGGCTTCCACCTCCCGGACACATGTTTTTCGCCTGATGGGCACATGACAATGCCATCCTCTCCCTTGCCACCTGATCCCCCGCCAATTCCCCGGGCGGGGACGGTGCGTACGGAGAGGTACCCCCCACCCGATGAGAATCTCGCGCCTGACCCCCTGGGCGGCCGGCCTCGCCGCCGTCGCCCTGGTCGCCGTACCGGCGGCCGCGTCCGCCGGCCAGCAGGGCACGGCCGCGCCCCGGAGCCCCGGGGCCGCTCCCGCCGCGGCCGCTTCGTACGACACGTACTACGCACCCGCCGAGGGCAAGACCGGTGCCGCACTCAGAACGGCCCTGCACGGCATCATCAAGACGCAGTCCAAGGTCGGCTACGACGGGGTGTGGAACGCCCTGAAGGCGACCGACCAGGACCCCGCGAACCCGGACAACGTCATCCTCCTCTACTCCGGCCGCTCGCAGTCGAAGTCGTCGAACGGCGGCGGGGCCAACGACTGGAACCGCGAGCACGTCTGGGCCAAGAGCCACGGCGACTTCGGCACGGCCACCGGCCCGGGCACCGACCTGCACCACCTGCGGCCCGAGGACGTCACCGTCAACAGCACGCGCGGCAACAAGGACTTCGACCAGGGCGGCAGCCCGGTGAGCGAGGCCCCGGGCAGCCTGACCGACGCCGACTCCTTCGAGCCCCGCGACGCGGTCAAGGGCGACGTGGCCCGCATGCTGCTCTACATGGCCGTCCGCTACGAGGGCACCGACGGCTTTGCGAACCTGGAGCTGAACGACAAGGTCAACAACGGCTCCGCCCCGCTCTTCGGCAGGATCAGCCTGCTGAAGCAGTGGAACCGGGCGGACCCGCCGGACGCCTTCGAGCAGCGCCGCAACCAGGTCATATTCGACGTGTACCAGCACAACCGCAATCCGTTCATCGACCACCCGGAGTGGGTCGACTCCATCTGGTGACGCGGGAGGGCAGCCTCGGCGGCCTCCGGGGGTTGACGCGCGTCAGGCCGGGTATTCGCAGGCCAGAGGCTGCGTACCGCGCCCGACGGCGGCAGCCCACGGAGGTACGTCGTGATGGACGGAGCCGGCCTCTCCGATCGCGAGCAGCGCGCCCTCTCCGCGATCGAGGCAGAACTCAGGGGTGACCGTGCCCTCGACCGGATGCTGCGGTCGGGGCGCCGACGACGCCGTGCCGCCTGGGCCTGCGTGTGGGGAGCCGCGACGACCGCCTTGTTCGTCGCGGCTTCCGTCACCGTGTCCGAGACGCTGCTGTGGGGGTGCGCCGCCGCCTGGACGCTGACGGTGGTCACGGCGCTGCCGCCGGCCGTCGAGTGGGCACACCGCCGCAGACGGATCCCCAGACGCCCGGCAGAGTGAACCTGAGGACGAAGGACGAAGGGCGAAGAAGGAACGAGCGGACTCAGAGCCGTCCGGCGAGGGCCTGGAAGTCGGACCAGGGCAGCTGCGGCGTCCGCGCGTCCCACACCTTCTGTGACAGCGCTGCGAGCGGCATGCGGATGCCCGCCGCCACCTGGTCCTGGGTCTGCGCGCCGGACAGGTCGGCCCAGACGGCGAGGCGCCCGCCGAGGATCTGGCCGTCGTAGGAGGCCGGCACGGGGGTGGTGCCGCGCAGGACCAGCGGGGTCCACTGCTCGTAGATGCGCCGGCCGGTGGGGTAGGTGAACTGGTTCGGCTCGCCGAGCACGTAGTACAGGTACTCGTCGTTGAGGTTCACGAGTTTGCGGCCCTCGCGCAGGTACTCCAGCGGCGGGCGGGCGCCGATCTCCTTGCCGGTCCAGTACTCGACCTGGATGTCCTTGGCGGCACTGGTGACCCCGCCGGCGAAGAACCCGTCGTTCCACGCCTTGAGCGCCTTGCCCGACGGGCGGACCACCGCGGCCCGGTCGTTCAGCCAGCCCGTGGCCAGGTCCTGCACGCGTGCCGAGGGCCCGTAGCGCTGCTGCGCCGCACGGGCGAGCTGGGGGAAGGATGCCTGCGGGTCGCGGACGACCAGCGCCTGGTACTCGTCGGCGCCCAGGTGCCAGGCCCCGCCCGGGAAGAGCGGCCGGTACTCGCGCAGCAGGTCGTCGATCAGCTTGGCCGAGGCCGGGTTGGATATGTCCACCGCTCCCTTGACGGCCCTGCCGTTCACGTCGCGCAGTTGCAGGTCGGGGTGGGCGCGCAGGACCGCACCGAGGTGTCCGGGCGAGTCGATCTCCGGGACGACCGTGATGTGCAGCCGGGAGGCGAGCGCCGTGATGTCGCGCACCTGCGCCTTGGTGAGGTGCGGGGTGGAGACGATCTCGGGGTGGCTGTCGGACTGGATCCGGAAGGCCTGGTCGTCGGAGAAGTGCAGGCCGAGCTGGTTGAGCTTGAGGTCGGCCATCTCGCGCAGCCGGCTCTTTATCCACTCGGGCGTGAAGTGCTTGCGCGCTATGTCGAGGTTGAGGCCGCGCTGGGGCTTGGCCGGGGCGTCGCGCACGGTTCCCTCGGGGGCCGAGCCGGAGGCGCGTACGGCCTGCTTGAGGGTGCGGGTGCCGTAGAAGACACCGGCTTCGTCCGGGCCGTTGATGCGGACGCGGCCGTCCTTGACGGTGAGGGTGTACGACTCGGGGTTGCCCGCGCCCTCCACGGAGAGCTCCACGTCGCCGGCGCGCGGCGCCGCCGACTCGCCGTACTTGATGCCCAGTTCCCCTGCGAGCAGTCGGGCCTCGTCGGAGAGCGCGGCCGTGTCGCCCTGCGCGACGACCACGCGCGCGTCGGGGGCGGGTTTCCAGCCGGGGCCGCGGGCCGCTTCGTGTTCGCGTACGGACGGGATGGTGCGCGGGGCGGTGGACAGGGCGTAGGTCGGGGACGGGGCCGGCGGGGTGGGGGCCGCGGCCGGGGCGGTCGTCGTAGCGGCGGCGCCCCGGTCCGTGGGGCTGGGGGCGCGTACCTCGTCGGATGCCGCGGTGCATCCCGGAAGGGCAAGGGTGACCAGCGCGGCGACACCTGCCGTCGCGATGGCGTGGACCCTTCTGCGCTTCATCCGTTTCCGCATCGTGCACCCGTGTCCCCCGTACCAACGTGGCACGGGGGACACGGGCGCGCGACCCGGCGGTCTCAGACCAGGGCGTCGAGCGCCGCGGCGGCGAAGGCGTGGTCCTGGTCGGGGGAGCCGCCGCCGACGCCCACGGCGCCGATGAGCCGGCCGTCGCGGTGGACGGGCAGCCCGCCCGCGATGAACAGCAGGGGGCGGTCGAGGGCGGTGGGGAGCGTGTGGAAGGGTCCGTCGGGGCGGACGGCGTCGACGAGGTCGGCGGTGGGCGCGTTCAGCTGAAGGGCCGTGTAGGCCTTGCGGGTGCTCGTCTCGCCGGAGATCAGTACGGCGCGGTCGTCGCGGCGGAAGGCGAGCAGGTGGCCCCCGGCGTCGAGGACGGTGACGCTCACCGTGGCTCCGGCGGCCTCGGCGGCGGTCCGGGCGGCGGAGACGAGCCGCTCGGCGTCCTCGGTGGTCAGGGGCGCGACGGCGGTGCGGGTGGGGGTGGTCATTCCGGTTTCTCCTTGCGGGGGGGTGTACGGGGAGGGGCGGATCAGTGGTGGGCGGGTGCGGCGGCGGTCGCCCCGCGGGCCCCTGCGGCGGCGATCACGCGGCCGCTGTGGGCGCTGCGTCCGGCCGTACGGCGCTCCAGTGCGCCGGACACGAGGGCCAGTACGAGCGCCGAGGCGGCGAGCGCGGCGCCGACCCAGTTGGGGGCGGTCCAGCCGAGGCCGGCGGCGATCACGAGCCCGCCGAGCCACGCGGCGAGGGCGTTGCCGAGGTTGAAGGCGCCGATGTTGACGGCGGAGGCCAGGGTGGGCGCGCCGGCGGCCTGGTCGAGGACGCGCTTCTGGAGCGGGGGCACGGTCGCGAAGCCGAGGGCGCCGATCAGGACGACGGTGACGGCGGCGCCCGCCTTGGAGTGGGCGGTGAGGGTGAAGACGGCGAGGGTGACGGCGAGGGCGCCCAGCGCCACGTAGAGCATGGGCATCAGCGCGCGGTCGGCGTAGCGGCCGCCGATGAGGTTGCCGGCGACCATTCCGAGGCCGAAGAGGACGAGGAGCCAGGTGACGGAGGAGTCCGCGAAGCCGGCGACGTCGGTCATCATCGGCGTGATGTAGGTGATCGCCGCGAAGACGCCGCCGAAGCCGAGGACGGTCATGGCCATCGCGAGCAGCACCTGGACGTTGCGGAAGGCGGCGAGTTCGCTGCGGATGCGCACCCCGCCCGCGGGCCTGGGCAGCTCGGGCACGAGGCGGGCGATGCCGAGCAGGCCGACGACGCCGAGCGCGGCGACGATCAGGAAGGTGACGCGCCAGCCCAGGGTCTGCCCGACGAGGGTGCCGAGGGGCACACCGACGACGTTGGCCACGGTCAGGCCGGTGAACATCATGGCGATCGCGCCGGCCTTCTTCTCGGGGGCGACGAGCTCGGCGGCGACGACGGCGCCGATGCCGAAGAAGGCGCCGTGGGCGAGCGAGGCGACGACGCGGCCGGTGAGCATGAGGCCGAAGGCGGGGGCGAGTGCCGAGAGCACGTTGCCGGCGATGAAGAAGCCCATGAGCAGCATCAGCATGCGCTTGCGGGGGATGCGGGTGCCGAGCACGGTCATGAGGGGGGCGCCGAGCACGACGCCGAGGGCGTAGCCGGTGACCAGGAAGCCTGCGGTGGGGATCGAGACGCCGTAGTCGGCGGCGACCTCGGGCAGCAGGCCCATGATCACGAATTCGGTGGTGCCGATCCCGAAGGCCCCGACGGCGAGGGCGAGAAGTGCGAGAGGCATGGGGAGGTGCCCTTCAGGGAGGTGGTGGTGCGGGTGCGGACGCGGCCTGCGGTGTCGATGCTGCCGCCGCTTACGTGCGTCCACATTAATTGCAGACGCGGGATATTTGCAAGCGCGGGCTATTGCAGAGGTGGCATATCCTGGTGCTCGGGTGGTCACACGCCCGCCCGGCACGCCCCGCACGGCATGCTTCGACGCTTCGATGGAGGAGCCCATGACGGCCACGGACAGTGCGCTGACCGCCCTCTCCCAGGGCTGGTGCGCCCTCTCGCTCCTGCACGGCCGGATCGAGGCGCACATCGAACGGGCCCTGCAGGCCGGCCACGGCCTCAGCGTCCGCGAGTACTCCCTGCTGGACGTCCTCAGCCGCCAGCACGACGGGCCGGGCGGGCACCTGCGCATGCACCAGGTCGCCGACTCGGTGGTGCTCAGCCAGAGCGCGACGACCCGGCTGGTCAGCAGGCTGGAGGACCGCGGCCTGCTGAACCGCTACATCTGCGACACGGACCGGCGCGGCATCTACACGGACGTCAGCGAGTCCGGCCTGGCCCTGCTGGCCGCCGCCCGCCCCACGAACGACACCGCCCTGCGCGAGGCCCTGGACGGGGCCTCGGGCAATCCCGAACTGGCTCCCCTGGTGGCGGCCGTGGAGAACCTCCGCAGGGCGTAGGCCGCAGGGCGTAGGCCGCAGGCCTACCGGCCCGGGGACGGCGGGGACGAGGTGACGGCCGCGCCCGGCGTGCCGGACGGGCGGTGGGACGGCGTCACGGATCCCGGCCGCTGCGGGGACGCCTGAGCCGTCGGACCCGCCGACCGGGTGGGCGTCGGGGATGCCGACGGGCCCTGAGACGCGTCCCCGCTCGGCGTCGGGCCCGGCCTGCTCGGCGAGGGTGACGGCGGAGCCCCGGTGGACGGGCTCGGGGTCGTCACCCGCGGCGGGGTGGCGGGCAGCTGCGGGCCGGGCCCCGCCTCCGGGGCGAGCAGCAGGTACCCGATCCCGGCGGCCGCGGCCGCCACCAGACCCGCGAGCGGCAGCGCGAACCGCCGCAGCCGCTCCGTCAGCGGCCGTCCGGCCCGCGCCCCGGGCGGGCTCGCCGGTCGCAGCCGGCGGACGTCGATGCTGTCGGCGCGCGCGTCGAGCGCCTGCCGCAGCCTGCGCTCCACGGGGCGCTCGCCCGGGTGCTCGCCGAGGCGTTCGCCGTCGGGCGTCATATCCGTCCCTCCAGATTCCGTTCCAGCGCGTCCAGGCCGCGGCTCGCGTTGGACTTCACCGCGCCCCGGCTGATGCCCAGGGTGGTCGCGATCTCCGCCTCGCTGAGGTCGGCCCAGTACCGCAGTACGAGGACCTGCCGGCGGCGGGGTGTCAGCCGGGCCAGCGCGGCGAGCACCTCGCGGTGCGCCTCGTCCAGGACCACGTGGTCCTCGGCGGACGGCAGGTCGACCGCCGGCGGAGGGGTCCAGGCCCGCGCGGTGCGCCTGCGGCGCAGGACGGAGCGCGCGGTGTTCACGACCGAGGTGCGCAGGTAGCCGAGGGCGTTGTCGACCTCGGTGATCTGCTCCCCGTGGCGCCGGTACAGGGCGGTGAAGGCGTCCTGGACCACGTCCTCGGCGGTGGCGAGGTCGTCGACGAGCAGGACCGCCAGCCGGACCATGCCCAGCCGGTGCGCGTGGTAGAGCTCGGTGACGGTGGGCGGTCCCGGGTCCTCGTCGCCGGGGTGGTCGTGGGCGTGGGACGCCCCGTACGAGGAGCCGTACGCCGGACCGTACGGCCCGGGGGTGACCCGTGGGGCGGTGGAGCGCTCGCGGCGCAGCAACGACCACAGGCCCCGCCACGCCCGGCCGGGACCAAGCGTGAGGGGGCCGACAGGTGGTGCGAGGTGGAGCACGGGGTTCCTCAGCTGTTCGCGCGGCGCCGCACGGCGTAGAGGGTTCCGGCGCCGGCCAGGATCAGACCGGTCGCACCCGCCCCCATCGCGACGGTCGTCGCCGAGGAGCCAGTATGCGCGAGCTCGGGGCCCTGTCCCGCCTCGGGGGCCGCGGCGGGCGACGAGGGGGACGCGCCGGGCCCGGCACCGCCGCCCGCGGCGCTCGGGGAGGCGCTGGGGGCGGCGCTGGGGGACGTGCTGTTCGCGCCCTTGCCGGTGGCCGACGGGGTGCTGACCGAGGGAGCGGGCCTGGGGCTGCCCTCGCTGGGCGAGGCGCTGGCCGGGACGCTGACCGACGGGGAGGGTGCGGCCGAGCTGCCGCTCGCCGCGTACGCCGGGCCGGCCAGGGCGACGGCCGTCCCCGCGGCGGCTGCGGCCAGGGCCGTGCGGCGGACGGTCAGGGGGACACGCTTGAGGTTCTTCACGGTGGTTCTCCACGGTCGGGTCGGGGGTGCGGGACTGCGCCCCTTCACCCCCGCACGACGCCTTGCCCTCCGGGAGGTTGCCGCCGCCGCGGAAAAACTTTCCGCCCGCCGTCCGGCAGGCCTCCCAGCGCCGTGCCCAGAGCGGCGATGCCGTCCTCGATCTCCCCCGCGGTGCCCGCCGCGTAGCCGAGGATCAGGCCCGGCGGGCCGGGCCGGTGGCGGTGCCAGGACAGCGGGTGGGTCTTGACCCCGAGGTCGAGGCCGGCCGAGGCCAGGTCGGTGTCGTCGAATCCGGCGCCGTCGAAGGTGACCATGAGGTGCAGGCCGGCGGCGGCTCCGTGCACCCGGGCCTCCGGGAGGTGCTCGGCGACGGCCCGGAGCATGGCGTCGCGGCGGCGGCGGTGGCGGCGCCGGACGAAGCGCAGGTGCCGCTCCAGCTCGCCCGAGTCCATGAGCCGGGCGAGGACCAGTTGGGCGAGGACCGGGTTGCCGAGGTCCGCGTAGCGTTTGGCGGCGCTCACGGCGTCGCGCAGGCGCGGTGGGACCAGCAGCCAGCCCAGGCGCAGCGCGGGCGCGAGGAGCTTGGACACGCTTCCGGCGTAGCAGACCCCCTCGGGCATCAGGGCGCGCAGCGCGGGGACGGGCGCCCGGTCGTAGCGGTGCTCGGCGTCGTAGTCGTCCTCGATGACCAGCCCTCCCCCGGCCGCCCAGGCGAGCAGGTCCCGGCGGCGTTCCCCGTCGAGGACGACCCCGGTGGGGAACTGGTGCGCCGGGGTGAGCAGGACGGCCCCGGCCCCGCTCGCCCGCAGCCCCGCCACGTCCAGCCCGGCTTCGTCCACGCGGACGGGGACCGTCTCCATCCGCCCGTACTCCAGTTGCTGCCGGGCGCCGAGCGAGCCGGGGTCCTCGACCGCGATCCGGTGCACGCCCTGCTCGCGCAGGACCTGCGCGAGCAGCCCCAGGGCCTGGGCGACGCCCGCGACGATCACCACCTCGTCCGGGTCGGCGCGGATCCCGCGGTTGCGGGCCAGCCAGCCGGCGACGGCCTCCCGCAGCGCGGGCGCGCCCTGCGGGTTGCCGTAGCCGAAGTCGGCCGGGGTCAGCGCGGCGAGCACCCGCCGCTCCGCCCGGATCCAGGCCGTACGCGGGAAAGCGGTCAGGTCGGGCACGCCGGGCGAGAGGTCGATCCGGCAGGGAACGGCCCGCAGGGCGTCGACCGGGCCGCCGCGGTCCGGTGCGGGGGGGGGTGCGGCGGGGGCGGCGGCGGGGGGCGGGGCGACGACGACGGTCCCGCCGCGGCCCCGGCCCGCCACCTGGCCGGTCTCCGCCAGCCGCTGGTAGGCCTCGGTGACCAGCCCGCGGGAGACGCGCAGTTCGGCGGCGAGGACCCGGCTGGCCGGGAGCCTGCTGCCGACGGGCAGGGTGCCGTCGGCGATGGCGGCGCGGAGCCGGCCCGCCAGCCAGTCGGTACGGCCGCCGGGCGGCGCCTGGCCGATGTCGAGCTGGAGGAAGTCCGAGCCGCTCGGACTTTTGGCCCCCTGGACCCTGTCATCTTTGGACCTGCTCATGGGTCCATTGTGCGGACAGGCTGGACCTCATGCAGACAACCACCCCCGCCTTCCCCTCCGGTGCCTTCCGGGACCTGGCCCCCGGTGTCGCCGGGATGGCGCTGGTCGGGAGCAGCGTCACCGTCTCCCACGCGCTCGTCGACGCCCCGCTGTTCGGCGTCCAGGCCGTGCGCTACGCGGCCGCCGCGCTGCTGCTGTTCGCCCTGGCCCGGGCCGCCCGGGTGGCCGTGCTGCGGCCGCGCGGCCGGGAGTGGCTGTGGCTGGGCGGGATCGCGGCGAGCGGCCTGGTGCTGTTCAACGTGGCGGTCGTCCGCGGGGTGGCGCACGCCGAACCGGCCGTCATCGCCGTGGCGGTGGCCTCCGTACCGGTTCTGCTCGGCGTGATCGGGCCGTTGCTGGAGGGGCGGCGGCCCAGCCGCCGGGTGATGTGCGCGGCTCCGATCGTGGTGGCGGGCGCCGTGCTGGTCCAGGGCACGGGCCGGACGGACGCCGCCGGGGTGGCCTGGGCGGCGCTCGCGCTGGCCTGCGAGGCCGCCTTCACGCTGCTGGCCGTGCCGGTGCTGCGCCGGCACGGTGCGTGGGGGGTGTCCGTCCACGCGGTGTGGCTGGGGGCGTTGATGCTGGCAGGGCTCACGGTGCTGTTCGAGCAGCCTTCGGACCTGGGGTCACTGCGGGCGGGCCAGTGGGCGGCCGCGGGATACCTCGCCGTGATGGTCACGGCGGTGGCGTTCCTCCTCTGGTACCGGACGGTGGCCGCGGTGGGCGCGGGCCGGGCGGGGCTGCTGACCGGGGTCGCTCCGCTGGCCGCTGCCGGCGGGGGCGTCCTCACCGGCGGCCCGGTTCCCGGCCCGGCGGTGTGGCTGGGCATGGCGGTGGTGGTCGCCGGCCTGGCGGCGGGGCTGCGTCCGGCCCGCGCGGCGGCGGCGCCCGCGCGGGCGAACCGTACCGGCCGGGTGACCGGCGACGACCGGACGCGCACTGCCCGTTGAGGGCTACCGGCTGCCTCCGCAGCCGGTCAGCGCCTGCGCCGGGCGTAGCAGAAGAGGTGCTCCTCGGGGCCCGCCAGGTCGTCTGCCGGGTGGAACGTCGCAGTGTGGTGGTGCAGTACCTCCAGGCCCCGGTCGGCCAGCCGGGCCAGGTGGTCCTCGGTGGAGAGGCTGCTGACGGTGACCTCGTGGCCCAGCCACTCGATGTCCAGGCCCCGGATGTCCCCCGGCACCGTGGCCATCACGAAGTAGCCGCCGGGAGCGGTCCACGAGGCCATCCGGTCCAGTGCCGCCGCGACTTCCGGCTGGTCCATGACCAGCAGCGGGAAGAAGGAGCACACGGCGTCGAAGCCGCCCGTCGGCGGCGTGTAGGTGCGCACGTCGGCCTGCTCGAAGCGGGCTCCCGGGACTCTGGCTCGGGCCAGGGCGACCATGGCCGGCGAGACGTCGATGCCGGTCACGTCGCAGCCGGCGCGGACCAGTGTCTCGGCGGTGGGCCGGCCGGTGCCGCTGCCCACGTCCAGTACGCGGGCTCCGGCGGGCAGCCGGGCGGTGAGCCAGTCGAGGGCCTCGACCTGGCCCGGGACCTGCCCGAACAGCTCTTCGTAGCGCTCCCCCAGAGCGTCGAACACCTCTGCCGCTGACTTGCGTCGACTCATCGGGCCGCCCCCTTCGCCTCCGGAGCAACCACCGTACAGGGACGCTCAGGTGGAGGAGGGGACGAGGACGACAGCCGTTCCGTAGGCGCAGACCTCGGTCCCGACGTCGGCGGCGTCGGTGACGTCGAAGCGCATCATCAGCACGGCGTTCGCACCGCGCGCCTTCGCCTGCTCGACGAGCCGGTCCATGGCCTGGTTGCGGGTCTGCACCAGGGTCTTGGTGAGGCCCTTCAGCTCGCCGCCGATCATCGACTTGAGTCCGGCGCCGATCTGGCTGCCCAGGTGGCGGGAGCGCACGGTGAGGCCGAAGACCTCGCCGATGACGCGCTCCACCCGGTAGCCGGGGACGTCGTTGGTCGTCACAACGAGGACGCCGCTCTCGTGCGCGCCGGCGCCGCCGCCGTAGTCATCGATACCCATGGGACCCACTCTTGCGCCGTCCGCCCGCGACCGCATCCGGGAGGCCACCCGATGTCGGCGTCGGACAGCCGGGCGCCGGCCGGGGCGAGCACGTCGCGCCCACGCGGGGCCCCGCTGCGCGGCCGTGCCCGTCCGGGGGCGGGCACGTTCGCCGCACTCCAGTGGACAGATTGGTCATATCGGGCTAAAAGCCGGTGAGTCACCGGGGATTCGGGTCCCGCCCTCGTCATAGTCGTCCGTGGCAACCGTCTGTTGCCATCCCGCGCCGCGCGCAGCGGCCGGTCGGACGTCTTCACAGAGGAGTCGGCTCATGCTGAAGCCCACCAGAACCATCCTCGCTCTCGCCGCAGGAAGCCTGGTTCTCGGTCTGGTCGGGGTGGGCGCCGCCGTCGCGGACGAGGGCCCGCAGGAGATCATCGTCGGCGAGGTGCCCGCGTCCGCGCAGCCGGGCGAGTACCCGTACGACAAGTACGCGTTCGGCAAGGTCGTCTCCAAGGGACCGCTGAAGGTCCGCAGCAAGCCCACCACCGACTCCCGCGCGGTCGGCTACGTGAAGCCGAACAGCAGGGTCGAGATCGAGTGCAAGAAGTACGGTGAGAAGGTCGACGGGAACCGCATCTGGTACCGCCTGCACGTCGAGCGCGAGGACTGGGAGAACGGCTCCGGCCGCGAGGACCGCGAGGACCGCGAGGACGGCGAGGAGCGCGAGGACGGCGAGGAGCGCCAGCGCCAGGAGCCGAACCGCGCGAAGGCCTACGAGAAGGAGCAGTGGGTCTCCGCCCGCTACGTCAAGAACCTCTCCGAGGTGAAGTACTGCCGCTGACCCCTGGTCAGCACGGTCGGCCCACCGGGCGTACGGCACGCGGTCCCACGCACCGCGCACCGTGCGCCCGGACCCGTTCGCGCAGTTCGCGGTCGGCCGTGACCACGACCACCGAGCAGCCGTCGCGCACATGGGCCGCGGCCAGCTCCACGATCAGGTCGTCGCCGCTGCCGGGCGCCGCCTCGACCCGTACGCCGGGCACGGACCCGACGCCGCGGGCGGCGCCTTCGACGACGAGGACGATCTCCTCGCCGTCGTCCCGGGCGGCCAGCCGGTCGCGCAGCCGCTCGGCCGCACCGCGCCGGTCGCGCCACCAGCCGTCCGGCACCGAGCCGACGACGTTCGCGGCATCGACGATCAGCACGTTCCTCACACGGGCACTCTAGAAGTCGCCGTAGTTGACCTGCCAGGTGGGCAGGCCCATGCGGCGCCAGATGGCGACGACCCGGTCGCGGTCGTCGAGCGACACCCGTACCGCGTAGCGGTGGCGCACGTGAGCGTCGAACAGCTCCGCCTTGACCACGTCGTCGCGGCGCGTGTCGCCCTTCGCACGCATCCAGAGCTCGTCGTACGGCACCCGGTGGCGGCGCAGCCAGGACTCCGTCTGCTGCCGGTACTCCTCGCTGCGGCCCGACAGCAGCACGATGACGTCGCCGTCCGCGCGCCGGAAGGCGTCCAGCGCGTGCCGCACCGGCTCGTTGAGCAGGTCGAGCTCGCAGCGCGTGAAGTCGTACGGACCCCGGTCGCCGGTCAGTGCGAGCGTGCCGTCGATGTCGCACATCACCGCCGCCGGCAGCGCCGGGTCGGGGACGTACGCCGTCACGGGCGGCGCGGCCACCGCGCCCTGGGCCCCGTTCATCCACTCCGCCGTGAGCCGCCAGCCGCCCTTGCGGGCGTTGCGGTGCTTCTCGGCCAGGATGCGGATGACCTCCTCGCCGACCTGGCGTTCGCGGGCGGCGTCCCGGCGCAGGCACTCCTCCAGCGGGACGTCGGTGAAGTCGTGCACGACGAAGGTCGCGAGACCGCCGACGGCCGCCTTCAGCCGCTTCGGGATGTTCTTGGTCAGGTGGGTGTTGTCGACGACCACGTCGAAGCCGCCGTCGACGGCCGCGCGGACGGCAGCGTCCTGGATCGCCAGGACCGTCTGCTCGTGGGCGAAGCTGCGGCCCCGCCCGGGGTCCGGCAGGTCGAGCATGGCCCGCAGGTCGTCGAGGTTGACGCGGCGCATGCGGCCGCCGGCCTCGGCCTGGAGGGCGCGCGCGGCCGTCGTCTTGCCGGAGGCCGGCAGACCCGTCATGACATGGACGACGGGCAGCGGAGCCTCCCGCTCCGCGGGGCGGTCGGGCCGGTCCGCCGCCGGCGCCGGAATCCGCGGCGCCGGCTGCGGGGCGCGGGCGGGCGCGGGCGCGGCGGCGGGCGTCGGCCCGGTCGCGGACGGGCGCTCCTGTGCGGGCGTCCGCTCCCGCGCGGGCGCGGTCCGGTCGTCCTCCTCGGACACGGTCCTGTCCTCCTCGTCGGTGATGTACGGGTCGGCGGCGTCCGGCCGGACCCTGCGCCAGGTGGTGAGCTCGGTCGGCCGGCCGTCGAGCCGCAGGAACATCGCGGGCCGGACGGCGCGGTCGGTCAGCTGCGCGACCGCCCGGGCGAACGCCCCCCGGTCGGCGGCCAGGTGTGCGAGACCCGCGTAGGCCTCGTCGATCGCGCGCTCGTGGCGGGCGGCGGACTCCTCCAGGCCGGCGATGACCTCGCGCACCCAGTGGTCGAACTCGTCGGGCACCTGCTCCAGCAGGGCGTCGAGGGGCTTACCGCCCCAGGCCTCGATGTCGGCGACGGTGCAGTTGAGGCCCTGGGCGAGCTGCTTGGCGGGCAGGCCGGCGAAGCGCTGGATGCCGTGGCCGCGCCAGATGTCCCGCGCGGTCACGCCGGTGAGCACCTTGTGCAGGCGTACATATTCGGACAACTTGGCCTTGGCGCGCACGCCGGAGGCGAAGCGCAGGACGAATCCCTCCGCGTCCATGCCGTTGGCGGCGGATCCACCGGGCAGGGTGTTGGACTCGGCCAGTGCGAGCAGCTCGTCGAGGGGCATGGCGGGCCACACCGTGACGACGGAACCGATCCCGTCCCAGTGGGTCGCGGCCTCGGCGAGAGGGACCTCGGTGCCGTCCGTGCGGAAGGCAGCGAGGAGGACGAGGTCGCGCCGGTCGCCGTAGTCGACGACGATGCGGTTCTGCGGGTACAGGATCTCCGCGAGGTAGGTGGTGCCCGGGTGCAGGGCCGCGGTGTCGGCGCCGTCGAGCCGACGCTGCGCCCAGGTGGCCTGGGCGCTGGTGAAGGACCCCTTGGAGGCGACCCGCCAGCGTCCCGCGTAGTGGAAGACGATCGCGAGGCTGCCGTCGACCTTGTCGTACACCTCGAACGGCTCGTCGGGGAGGGCCGGGGCGTACGGCTGGCCGGACTCGTGCTCGCCGACGTTGAAGAACTTCGGCAGCGGCAGGGCGACGATCGCGCCGGTCTCGTCGTCGGCGACGAGACCGCGGCAGCGTGTGGTGACCTCGTCCCAGACGCGCTCGTACTGGGCCGTCCGCGTGTACGTGTAGATGGACAGCGGCAGTTCGGGGTGCGACTTGCGGGTCACGTACCCGGCGTCGATCGAGTCCGCCAGCGCCTGGGCGGGCAGCAGGTCATGCAGAGTCAGGGTCTCCTGGCTCATGGGGTCCTCCCGGTTTGAGATGGCTCATTCTCGCCTGCGGGAGGGTGTGCCCGGTAGTCAATTATGCCTGGTCGGGGCCCCTCCCAGGCGGTTGATGTCAGCGGGCCGCAGGATGTGGCCCGGAACCTCGGTGCCGGGAGTGGCAACGGCGATCATGGCGCGGCCGAAGGCCTCGGAAGTGATCACGAGGTCCGGCGCGAACCGCCGCAGCAGCGGGACCAGCGGTGCGGTGACGGCGTAGAGGACGCGGTAGAGCCGGGTCCTGGACGGGACGCCGCGCACCGGCTGGACGATGCCGGGGCGGAACATGTAGGCGCGGAAGGGGAGTTCCAGCAGGTCGTTCTCGGTCTTCCCCTTGACGCGGGCCCACATGGAACGGCCCCGTCCGGTGCTGTCCGTGCCCTCCCCGGAGACGTACACGAAGGTCATGCCCGGGTTGGCCGCAGCGAGCGGCCGGGCGACCGCGAGGGTCAGGTCGTACGTGACGCGCCGGTAGTCCTCCTCCTTCATGCCAACGGAGGAGACGCCCAGGCAGAAGAAGCAGGCGTCGAGGGTGGCCGGGTCGACCCCGGCGGCGGACAGGTCGGACGGGTCGTCCTGCACCCGCTCGCGCAGCTTGGGGTGGGTGACGCCGAGCGGGGAGCGGCCGATGGCCAGCACGCTGTCGACCGAGTCGTCGCGCAGGCATTCGCGCAGGACGCCCCGGCCGAGCATCCCGGTCGCGCCGAAGAGGATGACGTTCACCCGTGGAAGCGTAGGTGCTGGCGGGCCTCGGCGCGCGGGGGCGGCGGCGGGGCGGAGACAGTGGCGGTGGCGGGTTGCGCCGTGGGACGCGGCGGGACCTCGTACGCGTCAGTGGGAAACGCAGAGTTCGTTGCCCTGGGGGTCGGCGAGGGTCGTCCACGTACTGGGGCCCTGGCGGCCCTCGTGGAGGTGCTTGGCTCCCTTGGCGACGAGGCGCTCGACCAGCTCCTTCGGGTCGTCGTCACCGGTGCGGACGTCCAGGTGCACCCGGTTCTTCACGGTCTTGGGCTCCGGGACGAACTGGAAGAGGATGCGCGGCGCGCCTTCCGGTCCCCCGGGGTGGCGGATCGCCGCGCCCACCTTCCAGACGAGGATGCCGCGGTGGGTGGTGGTGTCGTCCTCGGTCGCGTGCCCCGCGGCGATCAGGCCGCGGATGAACGGCTCGTCGCTGGGTTCCACTTCCCAGCCGAGGGCGTCGGCCCACCAGTCGGCGAGCGGGTGCGGGTCGGGCGAGTCGATGGTCACCTGGAACGTGTAGGCCATGCCGGGACCCTACTGACCGGGCGCGGGCCGCGCCACAGGAAGGGCTCTCACGCCGGCGGGCTGCCCGGGCGGGGCGGGCGCCGGGCGGCGAGGTGGGAGGAGACGAGCACCGCGACGGTGAGCACCCAGGCCGCGACGGCGATCCACAGCAGGAACTCCCCCAGCGGCACCAGCCAGGCGATGCCGGCCGGTTCGGCGACCGAGAGGCAGGCGGTGGCCGTCATGCCGAGGGGGAAGACGGTGGCCCAGCGCCGGATGTCGTAGCGCGGCCGGGGGTGGCGCAGTTCGGCGACGAGGAGGACGACGTACCAGACGAGGGACAGGGCCAGGGCGGCGAGCGTGACGGTACGCAGAGCCGTGTGCGCCGAACCCGACCAGACGGGTGACGCGGTGAGCTTGGATCCGGCCAGGGCGGAGATGGAGAGCGCCCCGCCGGCCACCCAGTGGTCGCCCGCACCGCCCACCACCTCGCGCAGGTCGAACCTGAAGAGGGCGGCCACGTACAGCAGCAGTCCGAGGCAGAAGGCGGCCAGCGCCGCCCGGGCCAGCCAGTCCTGGTGGCAGGCGGCGGCGAGGGCCGCAGCGAGGACCGCGAGCCCCTGCGTGGCCACGCAGCCGAGGAAAGCGCCTCCGGGCATGCGCCGGCGCCAGTGCCGCACCACGTTGAACAGCAGACCCGGCCAGAGCAGCGCGGCCAGTGCCAGCAGGGCCGCGGCCACGGTCTGCCAGCCGAGGAGGGAGAGCCGGGTGCCGATGACGGTGGTCGCGGCGACGGCCGTCAGGGCGGCCGGGGTGTCGGCCTCGGCACGGAACCGCCCGCGGTCGCCCACGAGCCGGACCGTGAAGTCGACGGCGAGGACGAGCCACAGGGCGACGGCGATGACCAGGGCGGCCAGCGACGACGTCCGGTGTCCCGTCATCTGCAGGGCCACGGAGATGATGCCCGTGGCCATGACGGCGGCTCCCGCCGCCGGCGGGAGACCTGCCCACCAGCCCGGGCCGGGGAGGATGCTCACGCCTCCAGCGGACCCCACGGGTCGGCGGGCCGCCAGCGGGCGGGTCCGCCCGGCGCCCAAACCTCTTGCGCGGAAGATCAACAGAACGTGCGCGCGATGCAACCGGGCAGGGCGCTGCCCGGTCCCGGGCTCGGGGTGGGACGAAGACCTGCCGGTCCGTCACAGGGGAACGGACCGGCGGGTCCCCCTCGTCGGCCTGGCCCGCCCGCCGGAGCCGGGGGCGTCCGGCCCGGTGGCCGGAACTCACGCTTGTCACGCCCATTAGGGCTACCTAACCTATGGCTCGCTCGCGTTCGAGCACGTTCGGCACGACTTCGGGACCCGTCCCCGACCGAAGGAGCCTCCCCCCATGAACGCACGTCTCGACCACGCCCAGCCCTACGCCGTCGGCCTGTTCCGGATCGTCACGGGCCTGCTGTTCGCCTCGCACGGGGCGGCCTCCCTCTTCGGCGTCCTCGGCGGCGCCCACGGCGGCGGCACCGTCGCGGCCGGCACCTGGCCCGGCTGGTACGCGGCCGCCATCCAGCTGGTCGCCGGCGCCCTGGTCCTCCTGGGCCTGGGCACCCGCGCGGCCGCCTTCGTCGCCTCCGGATCCATGGCGTACGCGTACTTCACGGTGCATCAGCCCGGTGCGCTCTGGCCGCTGCAGAACGGTGGCGAGGCCTCCGCGATGTTCTGCTGGGCCTTCCTGCTCCTGGTGTTCACCGGACCCGGCGCGCTCGCGCTGGACTCCCTGTTCGCGTCGCGCACCTCGCCCTCCTCCGGGCACCGCGACGAGTCCCGCCCGGAGACCGTGACCGCCTGAGGAATCGATTCTGCGACAGGTGGGCGGCCGATAGCCTGTCGCGCATGGACGAACTCAACGGGGTGGAGATCGTCGGCTTCGAGGACGCCGAGGCGTTCGAGAGCTGGCTCGCCGAGCACCACACGCGCCAGGAAGGGGTGTGGATCAAGCTCGCGAAGAAGAAGTCCGGCATCCCGTCGGTCACCGACGACGAGCTCGTCGACATCGGGCTCTGCTACGGCTGGATCTCCGGGCAGCGGCGCTCTCTCGACGAACTCCACTACCTGCAGAAGTACGTGCCCCGCCGGCCGAGGAGCCTGTGGTCGCAGGTCAACGTGGACAAGGTCGCGGCGCTGACCGCCGCGGGCCGGATGCGTGAACCGGGGCTCGCCGAGGTGCGCAGGGCGCAGGCGGACGGCCGCTGGGTCGGCGCCTACGCCTCCCAGCGGACCGCGGGAGTGCCGGAAGACCTCGCGGCGGCGCTGGCGGCCCGCCCCGAGGCCCGTGCCGCCTTCGAGGCACTGGACCGGACCGGGCGCTACCTGGTGGCCCTGCCCCTGCTCCAGGCGCTGACGCCGGAGACCAGGCGGGCCCGGCTGGAGCGGGCCGTGCGCCTGCTGGCCGGTGACCCTCCGCAGTGATCCGGTGAGCCGGTAGTCCGGTGGGCAGTGGGCGGGCGGGCCGGTGGGCCGGGCCGCTCCTGCCGGGCCCGGAACAGCGCGTCAGGCCCGGCCTCCCCCGCGAGGGAAGGCCGGGCCTGACGGGGATCCGGGGGAATCCGGGACCGGGAAGCCGGACCGCGTCGGGTCAGGACTCCTGGTTGCGCGCCTTGTCGGCCCGCTCGGCGTTGCGCTCCTTGATGCGCACCGCCTCCTTGCGGACGTCGGCCTGGGTGGCCCGCTCCCGCTGGAGCCACTCGGGGGACTCCTGCTTCAGCGCCTCGATCTGTTCGGTGGTGAGCGGCTCGGTGACTCCGCCGCGGGCGAGGCCCGCGATGGAGACGCCCAGCTTGGAGGCGACCACCGGGCGGGGGTGCGGACCGTTGCGGCGCAGCTCCTGGAGCCACTCGGGCGGGTCGGCCTGCAGCGCACTCAATTCACTGCGCGAGACGACACCCTCCTGGAACTCTGCGGGGGTGGCCTCGAGGTACACGCCCAGCTTCTTCGCCGCGGTCGCGGGCTTCATCGTCTGGGTGTTCTGGTGCGACGTCATGAGGTCAAGGGTATCGAGCGTGTGCACGGGTTCCGACCACGCCCGGTAACCTTGCGGGGTGACAGGCTCGGAAGTACCCCATGCGTTCCGGCTCGCTTATGTCCCCGGCGTGACCCCTGCCAAGTGGGTACGGATCTGGAACGAGCGGCTGCCCGACGTCCCGCTGACCCTCGCCCAGGTCTCCTCCGCCGAGGTCTTCGGCGTACTGCGCGCCGGTGAGGCCGACGCCGGATTCGTCCGGCTCCCGGTCGACCGTGCGGATCTCAGCGCGATCCCCCTCTACACCGAGACCACGGTGGTCGTCGTCCCGAAGGACCACCTCGTGGCGGCGGCCGAGGAGGTCACCACCGAGGACCTCGCCGACGAGGTCGTGTGGCATCCCCTCGACGACTCACTCGACTGGGAGAAGCTGCCGGGACAGCCCGCGATCGAGCGGCCCGCCACGACGGCGGACGCGATCGAGCTGGTGGCGGCGGGCGTGGGCGTACTCGTCGTGCCCCAGTCCCTGGCCCGTCTGCACCACCGCAGGGACCTCACCTACCGGCCGGTCTCGGACGCCCCCACGTCGCGGGTCGCGCTGTCGTGGCCGCAGGAGGAGCCCACTCCCGACCTGGTGGAGGCGTTCATCGGGATCGTCCGCGGCCGGACGGTGAACAGCACGCGGGGCCGTCAGCAGACGCCTCCGCAGCCGAAGGCGAAGCGCAAGGCGCCGGAGAAGGCCGCGGGTACGGGCAAGGGCGCCGGCGCCCGGCGCGGGGCCGGGGCCGGGGCCGGAAAGCCCGCCTCCGGGAAGTCGGCGGGGAAGAATCCGCGCGGCGGCGCCGGCGGGGCCAAGGGCGGCGGCGCCAAGGGCGGCAAGCCCCGCCGGCGTCCGTAGCACCGGGGCACCGGGCCCCTCGCCGGGAGGCGGGCCGACTGAACCGTCGGTGGACCGGCCGGTCCACCGACGGCCTGGCCTCGGGGATCACGATCGCCTCCCGGTGTATGCAGGTGGGATGGATCTCCGGCCGCCGCCCCCGCGCCACCACCGGTCCCGGCAGCTGAGCCACGCGCAGCTGGTGGCCCCGTTCGTGCTCATCGCCGTCGTGACGGTGGTCGACATCCTCGCCCCGCCCGAGGTGCACCTCGGACCGTTCCTGGCCGCCGCACCGGCCATGACGGCTTCGTTCGCGGGGCCCCGGATGACGGCGTTCGTGGGTCTGGTGGCCGTGCTGGCCCAGGTGATCGTCTCGGCGACGCGCACCACCCTGACCGACCTGAACCACACCTTCCAGATCATCGCACTCGTCATGATCTCGGTGTTCGTGACCTTCTTCGCCCACCTGCGGGAGGTGCACGAGAAGGAGGTGGTACAGCTGCGCACGGTGGCCGAGACCGCCCAGCAGGTGGTCCTGAGGCCGCTGCGCGACCGGATCGGCCCGCTCGGCGTCGCCTCGGTCTACCTGGCCGCGGCGGCGGAGGCGCAGATCGGCGGCGACCTGTACGCGGCCGCCCGTACGGCCACGGGGACGCGGCTGATCATCGGCGATGTCCGCGGCAAGGGCCTGGAGGCGGTCGGGGACGCCGCGCTCGTACTCGGCGCCTTCCGGGCCTCCGCCCACCAGGAGGCCGGGCTCTCCGGACTGGTGGACTACCTGGAGGCCGCGGTCTCCGCGGACCTGGACGGCGGGGACGAGGGCGAGAGCTTCGTGACCGCGGCCGTGCTGGAGATCCCGGACGACGAGCCGGTGCTGCGCCTGATCAGCTGCGGCCACCCGCCGCCTCTGGTCCTGCTCCGCGACGGCGGAACCGTGGGGCTCGACGTGGCCCGGTCCGCGCCCCCGCTGGGTCTCGCCGGGCTCGTGGCCGGGGCGGTCGCCGCCCAGACCTTCGCCTTCGGTCCCGGCGACGTCCTGCTCCTGTACACCGACGGCGTCCTGGAGGCGCGGGACCGGGCGGGCACCTTCTATCCCCTCGCGGAGCGCGTCGCCGCATGGACCGGCATGCGCCCGCAGGCGCTCCTGGACCACCTGTGCGAGGACCTGCTCGCGCACGCGGCCGGGAACAGGCTCGACGACGACGCCGCGATGGTCGCGGTCGAGCGGCCCGCGGGGCCCTGAGCGGGACTCCGGCCGCGGTTTGCCAGAATCGGATCATGCTGACCATCGGGACGATCGTCATGGGCGCCGCGGACGTGCGGCGGGCCGCGGAATTCTGGTCCGGGGCGCTGGGTTACGTGCCCCGCGACGGCGAGGTGGACGACGGCTGGACCGTGCTGGTCCCGGCCGGCGGCGGCGGGCCCGGACTGGCGCTCGGGCGCAGCGTCACACCCGTTCAGGAGCACCCCCGCGTCCACCTCGACCTGTACGCGGCGGACGCGGCCGAGCAGGCGGCAGAGGTGGCGCGCCTGGTGGCGCTGGGGGCCCGGCACGTGGACTGGGACTCGTACCCGGAGGACCCGGACTTCGTGGTGCTGGCGGACCCGGAGGGCAACCGCTTCTGCGTGATCGACACGGCCCACGGCTGACTCCGCCGGGGCGCGGGGGCGAGGCGGATCCACGGCCGGGGGCGTGAGGCCTGGGGCGGTGGGCGGGCCGGGCCGCCGGTCAGAGGGCGAGCGTGCGCCAGCCCTGGGTGATCTGGTCCCGCACCGCCCGCGGATCGGGCAGCGGGCGCCGCTCCTCCCGGTGCGCCGTCAGGAGCTCGACGAGGGCCGCGCCGTCGGCGGGGCGCCCGGCCGGGTCGACGGCCAGGGCCCGCTCGACGGCTGCGGCGAGGGCCGGGTCGAGCGCCCGTACGGCCGCCAGCGCGGCGGGCTCGGGTCCGGTGTCCACGATCCGGCGGATCACCGCGCCCGTACTGGTCGCCGAGAACGGGCTGGTGCCGTGGGCGGCGCAGACCACGCAGCAGGCCCACGCCCAGACGTCGGCGGCCGTGCCGACGGGTTCGTCGCCGAACTGCTCCGGTGCCATGTAGGTGAGGGTGCCCGGTCCGCCGCCGGTGCGGGTCAGCCTGGTGCCGTCGACCAGTGCCGCGATCCCGAAGTCGAGCAGGCGCGGCCCGGCGGTGGTGAGCATGATGTTGGCGGGCTTGTCGCGGTGGACCAGGCCGAGCCGGTGTACCCCGGAGAGCGCGACCGCGAGGGCCAGCGCGAGGGCCCGCAGCGCCTGCGGGGAGCCGATCGGGCCCCGCTCCCGCAGATGGACGTCGAGGGGGCGGCCGTCCAGCAGCTCCATGGCCAGGTAGGGGCGTCCGGCGTCCACCCCGGCGTCGAGCACCCTGGCGGTGTACGCGCCGGACACCATGGAGAGCACCTCGACCTCGCGCTCGAACCGGAGCAACAGCTCCGCGTGGTGGAGGAGTTCGGGGTGGATGGTCTTCAGGGCCACCTGGGTCGCCGCGCCCTTGCGCCGGGCGAGGTACACCGTGCCCATGCCGCCGGCCCCGATCCGGCCGAGCAGCCGGTACCCGGCGAGGGACTGCGGCTCGTCGGGGTGCAGCGGCCGGCACGCGATCTGCGGTGCGGCCGCCGCCGCCATGGCGGCGGCGGCCGGATCGGTCTGCGTCGGCACGTACGTGACGGGGTGCGCGGGCCGAGACGGCACGAAGGGCGGCACCAGCGGGGTGAGCGGGGCGGCGGTGTCGCGCGCGGCCCGGGGCCTCGCGCCGGCCATGAGGGCGACGAGCTGGAACACGAGGGCGCCGAGGGCCAGTCCGACGGGGGCGGCCAGGCCGACCAGCAGTCCCAGGACGGGGAGTACCACCAGCCGTACGGTCGCAGGGCGCGACGCACGGTCACCGCTGCCGCCACGGCTGCCGAGCAGGATGCGCTGCGTCAGGAACCACAGGAGCAGCCAGAGCGCCAGGACGCAGGCACCGCCGCCGAGGAAGCAGGTCCGGGCGGTCGCGAGGGGGATGCCGAACTCCAGGGAGAGGGCGAAGGGCTCCCCCCACAGGAGCGGTTCCGCCAGCAGGTCGAAGCCGGGGAGGGACCCGCGCAGTGCCGGCAGCAGTGCCACCAGGAGCAGCCCGCCCCCGAGCCCCGTGACCAGTTCGCCGAGGGCCGCGGCAGAGCCCCCCGTGGGCGCCGTACGGCCCTCGCGTACGGCCGCTGCCCGCTCGCGCACGGCCCGCTGGGCCCGTAGCAGCAGCGGCAGCGACACCAGCCGGAGCGCCAGCGCCGAACCCGCCACGATCAGGACGCCCAGACTCAGTGACGTGTCCGCGTACTCCGCCATGGCTCCCCCGAGTTGCCCTGCACGTGCCAACCGGCCGAGGAGGTGGAGTATAGATCCGCGGAACGCCGCCCCCGCACTCAGCGCTCGCGGGACTGCGGCCCCTCCTCGCCGAACAGCGGCGCGAGCGTCCGACGCAGATCGCCGACCCGGCGGTAGTGGAGGGCGCCCATCCCCACCCGGCGCGCCGCGACGACGTTGGCGGCCGTGTCGTCGACGAAGAGGCAGCGATCGATCGCGACACCGAGTCGTTCGGCGGCGATGCGGTAGACCCGCGCGTCGGGCTTGGCGACCCCGATACGGGCGGTGTTCACGACGCGGTCGGCCAGACCGGTGAGCCCCTGTCGTTCCAGGTCCCGTTCCAGCCGGGTGGTCGCGTTGGAGACGAGCGCGACGGACGCCGTCCTCCTCACGCCGCGCAGCAGGGCAACCACTTCCTGATCGACCGCGGGAACGAGGTCCGACCACGCCCGGACCGCGGCGAGGGCCCGCTCGCGGGATCCGCAGGCGTCGGCGAGGTCGGCCGCGACCGCGGACCGCCACTGCTCGTCGCTGATCTCTCCGGTGACGGCGGGCCGCAGTCGGCCGGGGGCGAAGGCCGCGGCCGCGAGGGCACCGGGGCGCAGGCCGTTGGCCCGCTCCAGCGCGTCGGCAGCGGGCCAGTGGCGGATGACGCCGTCGATGTCGCACAGCACGGCGTCGTAGGGGCGCAGGGTCACGATGGGAAATCCCTCCCCCGCCGAGGGTACAGCCCGCACCGCAACTCCGGTCCCGCTGGCCCGGCTTACCCGCCTAGCGGGGTTCGTGGGCCGCGAGGCGGCAGGCGCCGGTGGCCGCGCCGCCCGGGACACCGGCCTCGGCGAGGCCGTTCACGCAGCCCTGGAGGTCTCCGACCACGCCGCGCCGGCAGGCGGCCGTGACGGCGTCGGTGGTCGCCGTGCCGGCCTGCGCGGCCATCTGCGTGCAGGCCGGGATGTCCGCCGGAGCGGTCGGGGCGGCGGCGACGATGCCGCCGAGGGTGAGGACCAGGCCGGTGAGGACCCCGGCGGTCCGGATGGGCTTTCGCATGGGACACACCTCGCCCGCGGTCGTTTCCGTGCCCCCTTCCACCGTACGACCGACGGCACCGCCCCACACCGCGAGCCGGCCGCCGCTTCCTGATGTCCCGCTTTCCCCTTCCTTAAGCGGAACCTAAGACTCATCAGGGCCGCACCGAAACGAACGAATGTCCGTTTCGGTGCGGCTAGCGTGCTGCCACAACCCCAACTCCCCAGTAACACAGAGGCAGGCACGCGATGGGCAGCACAGTCGGTCACCGGCGCAGGACGAGTCGTACGGCGAGGGTCACGGGCGCCATCGTGGCGGCAGCGGTGATCGGCGGTGCGGCCTTCGCGCTCACCGGGACCGCCCACGCCGGCTCCGTCGGCGCCGTCTACACGAAGTCCAGCTCCTGGAGCGGTGGTTACACCGGGCAGTACGTCATCACCAACAGCACCGGCCAGGCCCAGCAGGGCTGGACGCTGGAGTTCGACCTGCCGGCGGGCACGAAGATCGACTCGCTCTGGAACGGCACCCACACCGCCGCCGGGCAGCGCGTCACCGTGAAGCCCGCGAGCTGGAACGGGCAGCTGGCGGCCGGCGCCTCCGTCACCGTCGGCTTCGTCGCGAGCGGCTCCGGCGCGCCCGGCGACCCGACGGGCTGCCGCATCAACGGGGTGAAGTGCTCCGTGGACCAGGGCGCGACGGCCCAGCCGAGCGGGCGCCCCACCGCCCGTCCCACCGCCACCGCGGCCCCGACCACGGCCCCGACCGCGTCGGCCACCTCCGCCGCGCCGACCCGCACCGCGACGCCCTCCCCCACGGCGACCGCTCCCGCCCCGGTCGGCGGCGGGGCGCGCTTCGCCCCGTACGTGGACACCTCGCTGTACCCCGCGTACGACCTGCTGGACACCGCCGCGCAGACCGGGGTGAAGGAGTTCCACCTGGCCTTCATCACCTCCGGCGGCAGCTGCGCACCGCTGTGGGGCGGCGTCACCGATCTCGCGAACGACAAGGTCGCCGCGCAGATCGGTGCGCTTCGCGCCAAGGGCGGCGACGTCCGGGTGTCCTTCGGCGGCGCCGCCGGCCACGAACTCGCCCTGAACTGCGCCACCGTGGACGATCTCGCCGCCGCCTACGGAAAGGTCGTCGACCACTACCGGCTCACCAAGGTCGACTTCGACATCGAGGGCGCGGCCCTGCCGGACACGGCCGCCAACGCGCGCCGCGCGCAGGCCATCGCCAAGCTCCAGAAGGCCCGTCCGGGGCTCGACGTGGCCTTCACGCTGCCCGTGATGCCCGAGGGCCTGACCCAGCCGGGCGTGGCACTGCTGGCCGATGCCCGGAAGAACGGCGTCCGCGTCGATGCCGTCAACATCATGGCGATGGACTACGGTCCGGCGTACAGCGGGGACATGGGGCAGTACGCGATCCAGGCCGCGACGGCGACCCAGGCCCAGATCAAGGGGGTGCTCGGGCTCTCCGACGCCGCGGCGTGGAAGGCCGTGGCCGTCACACCGATGATCGGCGTCAACGACGTGACCAGCGAGATCTTCACCGTCGCGGACGCGACGCAGCTTGTGGAGTTCGCGGCGTCGAAGGGGATCGGCAGGCTGGCGATGTGGTCCTCCACGCGTGACAAGCAGTGCGCGGCCGGAGCCGTCAACCACGCTGACGCCACGTGCAGTTCGATCCTCCAGCAACCGCTGGCCTTCACCAGGGCGTTCGCCGCCCTCAAGTAGCGGACGCCCTGGCCGGTTTCGGCCGGATCAGGCCAGGATGCCCGCGCGGGTGGCGATGTCGAGCGCCACGTCGACGCGCGGCGCGGGGCGGCCCTCGGCGGCGGCCGCGGTCAGCAGGGCCGTCACCGCGCCGGCGTCGGCCCTGCCCTCCCGTACGAGCGCCGCGAACCGGTCGACGGTCTCGGCGAGGGCCCGCTCGTGCACGTGGGGGACGTCGAAGGAGGAAGCCGTCAGCCCGAGGAACTCCTCGTGCGAGCCGACCCAGGGCGCCGCTCCGTCCAGCCCGTCCTCGCGCACCTCCTGCGGGTACGGGATGCGGTGCCAGGCGCCGTTCTCCCACCAGTAGACGAAGCCGAACATGTTGCCGGCGGCGTCGTCCCGCAGGAGGTCCCAGGGCAGCCAGTCGGGCCCGCCCGCCAGGAAGTCGATCTGCTCGCCGTCGACGTGGGTGTGGCTGCCGTCGGGGTCCTGCCCGCAGAACACTGCGCGTCCCCCGGCGAACACGCTGAGGCGCCACCAGCCGTCACCGCCCGTGCTGTGGCACCACACGCCGTCCTCGTCGAGGGCGAACTCCGTGCGGGTGGAGCAGGCGGCGTCGACCATGGCCATGATCACCGCCCTGGACCACAACTGCTCGGGGTGGTCGAGGTCTTCGGGCCGGCTCGGCGTGTGCATCTGCGATCTCCTTCGGGGTGTCGGGCCAGCCTCGCACGCCGGTGGCGCGACACCGCACGGGGGTCCGCCGCGGGCGGCGCCGATCCCCCGGGCCGTCCGTTCGGCCGCGGGCGGTCGGCCGAAATGCCGATGGTCACGCGGACCCGGCCGCTGGGACCCTGGCAGTGGGCCGTTTCGTCCGGCTTCCTGCCCTTTCCACCTCCTGAGAAGGAGCTGCTCCCATGCTGGTCCTCGACTCCTCCCGCACGGACACCGCACTGGCGCGCCGCGCCGTCGTGCGCTTCCTCCGGGCCAGGTGCCCCTGGGCCGATGCGAGCGACGTCCTGCTCGTGGTCAGCGAGCTGCTGGGCAATGCCGTGCGGCACACGGAGGGCGGCTGGCTGCTGCGGATGACCCGCCGGCAGGAGTCCCTCGTCGTCGAGGTCTACGACAGCAGCAGTGCCCGCCCGGTCCCGCGGTGCGGCGACCCGGAGAACGGGGGAGGCTTCGGATGGGGCATCGTCGAGGAGCTGACCTCGTCCGTGACCGTCCGGTCACACACCGTGGGAAAGTCGGTTCAGGCCGTCTGGGACCCCACGCACAGCCGGGCCGCCTGACCACCCGACCGGTTCCTGCCCCCGTTCGGCGGGCTCGCGAGCGATCGCGCCATCGTGACCGCCGGGCCGACTCCCGCTCATGCGGCCCGGGTTACCGTCCGGTCGGCCGGGTCCGCACCCTGCCCTGACGCGGGTCGGACGTACGGCCCGTCCCGGCCGGAGGTCCGACCGGGACGGGCTCGACCCTACGACCCTCAGACGTTGACGCAGGTGTTGCCGGCGGCCGGGTTGAGCGCGCCGATCAGGTTGACGCTGTTTCCGCACACGTTGATCGGAATGTGGATCGGGATCTGGACGACATTGCCCGAGAGGATGCCCGGCGAGCCGACCGCGTAGCCCTCCGCGACGGAGTCCGCCGAGGCCGAGGACGCACCACCGATGACCGCCAGGCCCATCACCAGGGCGAGGCCCGCACTCTTCCAAACACGCGACACGTGGAATCTCCTTGTCGTGCACGACGGTGCCGGAGCACCGCACGGCCCCGAGGGGGGCCGCCCCTCCTTCTTCGGCAGCCGACCACCGCCGACCGAAGCCCGAACGGCCCCGTTCGCTCGAAGAGGTGCCCCCTCGACCTCCGTTTGGAGGTATCCGCGACGGCGACGCGCCCGCGGCGCCGGCTCGAATTCCCTGTTCGAACACACCAGTTCGGGCCCCGCCCCGGAAACCGGGACACAGATCCCCACCCCTTCGGTCCGACCGCCCCCCAGCCGGGCAGCGACTGAGGCGCGAACCCCCTTTGCCAGTCGCCCACTTGGCCGCCACCTCGATCAAGGGCGCGGTCCGGCGGCCGGGAACGGCGCCGCCCCCGAACACGCCGGTCGGTGACTCAACGTCACCAATGCTGTACTTTTGATTACGCAGCGCTGTCATGTCGCGCCGTGCTCCCTCCCCTCCGTACCGATCACAAGGAGATGCCGGTGATCGAACGACTCTGGATCCAGCCACCCCTCGCCTTCGCCCGTCTGGGCCCCTCCCCCGTCCCGTGCGACAACTACCGCTACGGACCGAGCGACCTCACGCCGCGCGGCACCGGCAAGACCACCGTCCTCCCGGATCTGACGCTGGACCTCGACGAGGACGGCCGACTCAGCGAGCGCCCGTCGGACCGCGTGCAGTTCAAGGACGGCGCCGGCTGGCGGCCGGTGTGCCCCTACTTCGAGGTGCACGGCGAGTGGACCCTCGACGGGGAGTCCGGCAGCGGCCCCGTGACCGAAGAGGTGCTCACCCGCTCCGGGCTGCGTCTGGAGGACGTCCGGTGGGAAGTCTCCGTCGCGAACCTCAAGGCGCACCACATCACCCAGCAGGCCGGTGACCGGATCGAGGCCCGGGTCGACCTGACCGGCGACGACCACCGGCGACACGTCCTCGAAGGCCGGTCGCCACAGGACGCACAGCAGCCCCTCGTCCCGGCCGGTGAGATCCTGCCCCTCGGTTCCGTCCAGCTGCCCGCGCCCAATGCCGGGCTGCCCGAGCTGCGGCTGCGGTTCACCCCGGCGGCGGGCGCCGTCTACGGCCCCCGCGGCCTCGATCCCGACACCGGGTACGAGCCCCCGGCCGAGTGCTTGATCCTCAATCCCGACGCGGCCTGGTGCGGCTTCAGGGTCGGCAGCGCCGACATCCGGACCACTCCCGGTCTGCTCTTCGCAGGTGCCGAGAACGGGTGGCGCAGCATCGGCCTCGTCGACGACGTGTGCGACGGCACCGTGACCGTCGCGCTGCCGGCCGCCGGCCTGACGGCCACCGCGCGGATCGTGAGCGCCCCGCCCCGTTTCTCCCCCGACCGCAGGCCCTTCGTGTCTCTGGCCGACGGGCTGGCCGACCGCGTGCAGCGCGCGGACGTGCACCGGCCCGACTACGTCGAGGACGAGAAGCAGACCGCCCAGGAGGTGCGCGACCTGTTCGAGCGGGTCCTGGAAACGATGGGCGCGGTCAACGTGGACGTTCAGAACGAGCGGTCCACCGCGGAGAACGCGTACCTGGCCCGCTCGCTGGGCCTGGCCCCGGCCGACGCCCGCGCCATGACCTTCGATCCCCCCGAGCCGCTGCTCGGCCTGCTGCTGGGGCTGACCGAGCGGGGCCGGCGCCGCCACCGCCGGTTCCCGGCCCTGGAGGTGCTGGAGGACATGATCCGCGAAAGCCCCGACCTGATCCGCGACCAGGTCCGCGCGCCCGCCCGGTCCGGCGGCGAGGGGGCCGTCACGCTAAAATCCCCGCGGTTCTACACCCGGCAGATGCCCAGCAACATGCGCGGGTCCGACGCGTATCCGATGCATCTGACACGCCGGCAGTACGACCTCCTCGTGCGCTGGGCGGAGAAGCTGCGCGAGGACACGGAGCCGGACTCATGACCGTACTGCTCCAGATCGGACGGCGGCCCCCGGACCCTCCACCGCAGGGCCCCGCCGCGCCCTCCCCCGGGCCACCGCCCCCTTCCGCGGAGGCCAAGGTCTTCCGCAGCGCCCACGGCGCCCACCTGTTCGTGGCGGACGGCAGCCGGGTGTACGACCTGCCCGAGCCGCTCGCCGCCCGGGTGGAGGGGTGGACGGCCACGCCGGACGCCTCGCTGCCGGACCTCGCCCGGGAGCTGGACCTTCCGCTGTGGTCGCGCCCCCGGATCGACGGCGCCCCCGCCGAGCCGCCCCCACTGGCATCGCTCTCCCTCAACGTGATGCAGGCGTGCAACCTGAGCTGCGGGCACTGCTACGCCGACGAGGGGCGCTTCGGCGGATCCGCCCGTTCCATGCCGCGGCACACCGCTTACGCGGCGGTCGACCGGCTGCTGGCGGAGGCGGCTCCCGGGGCGGACGTGGTGGTCGGCTTCATGGGCGGCGAGCCACTGCTCGCCCGGGACCTGGTCCACGACGTGGTCGGGTACGCGACACGGGCCGGTGCCCGGACCGGGCACCCGGTCCGGTTCTCCGTCACCACCAATCTGACCACGGTACGGCCGCAGGACGCCCGGTTGTTCGCCGCGCACCCGTTCACCGTCACGGTCAGTCTGGACGGGGACCGGGCCGGGCACGACGCGCTGCGGCGTGCTCCGGGCGGCGCCAGCGCGTACGACCGGTTGCGTGCGGGCCTGGCGGTACTCGCCCGGCACGGCCGCCCCCGCCACCTGTCGGCCCGCGTCAGCGTGACCCCGCGTACCGGCCGCCTGTTGGACGTCCTGGAGCACGGCATCGGACTCGGCTTCGACGAGGTCGGCTTCGCGGCCGTGGTCAGCGCGCCCGACCCGGCGTACGAGATCACCGCGGGGACCTTCGACGGCTTCCTGGAACAGATGGTCGAGTGCGGGGAGCGCGCCCTGGCCGAGCTGTCGGCGGGCCGCAGCTACCCCTTCGGGAACTTCCTGACCGCCCTGCGGGAACTGCACCGGGGCACCCACCGCCCGTACCCGTGCGGCGCCGGCGCCGGGTACCTGAGCGCCTCCGCCGAGGGCGGCCTGTACGCCTGCCACCGGCTCGTCGACGATCCGGCCTTCGCCATGGGTTCGGTCGCCGAAGGACCGGACCGGGAGGCCCGGCAGCGCCATCTGGCGGCCGGACACGTCGACCGGGCGGAGCCGTGCCGCTCCTGCTGGGCCCGGTACCTGTGCGGGGGCGGCTGCTACCACGAGGTCAGCCGGCGCGGCCGGCCCGGCTGCGACTACATCCGCGGCTGGCTGGCCTTCTGCCTGCGGGCCTACGTCGAACTGTCCCAGGCCGCGCCCGAGTTCTTCCTGCCGCCCCCGGAGCCCGCCGCCACGACCGCCGGGGCCACCGGCCTCGTCTGAAGGAGCCCGCCATGCCCGACCTCCCACCCCCCGCCGGGAAGTTCTTCCCCCGCAACCTCACCGCCCGCGCCGACTACCAGGTCCGCGGCAACCCGTCCGGCAGCCGTCCCGAGAGCGGCGTCGACAACTGCTTCCCGGGCCTGGAATTCGACCAGCGCAACCTGGACACGGCGTTCTTCCCCGGACTGCGGGTCGACTTCCACCGCTCCGACGGCGCCCGGGTCCTTTCCGCGGCGGGCGGCCCCCCGTCCCCGGAAGGGCTGGTCGACACCGACGTGAGCGACGACCGCCGTCCGCTGTACGTTCGGGCCCTGTGCGGGCGTACCACCGTGGACCAGACCGAGGCACGGGCCGGCACGGTGGACTGCACCGGCATGGACGGCCTGGACGTCTGGCGCCACGTCCACGACCTGCTGCCGGGACGGATCGCGGTACTGATCGGGCCGCTGCCCGACCGCAACTTTCCCGGCCCTCCCCCCGACGAGCCGCTCGACCTCAACGATCAGCGCCTGAACACCACGGGCTACGTGCAGCGCAGCGCGAACGGCGAGGTGGAGGCCGCCCTGCTGGTGGCGGACAGGGCCCGGTACCTGGACGACGACGGTGTGATCGAGCCCACGGAGTACCGGCCCGGTGAGCTCACCCGCAGCCTGTGCGCACCGTGGCAGTACGACTTCCGCGACTGCGGCTGCTACTACTGGGCGGCCTCCAAGCCGGATGTGACGAGCAGCGCCGACGGGACCGTGCCGGAGGTCAACTTCCTGCGCAGGGACCGCAGCGACCCGCCCGCGCCCGACAGGTCGAGCGACATCGGGGGACAGCGGTCGGATCTCGAATTCACCTACGGGGACCTCGTCCGTGACTGGAACGTCCTCCCCGTCGTCCTCGACGACCGCGAACAGCGTGATCCCGACCAGGAGGGGCTGCCGCCGGAGCCCGGTCCCGGGGCCGCGCGCGCCGGCCGGAGCAGCGGGACCGACGAGATGACGCCCGGCCAAGTGGCGGACAGACTGACGGAACTGGCCGGTGTGGAGCACGCGCTGTGCGTGGAGTACCTGTACGCGCACTACTCGCTGAACGCCCCGATGCGGCTGCCCGCAAGCGCCGACGAGCTCACCCGCCGCGCCCACGCCGCAGGTCAGGAGGTGTTCTCGGTCGCGGTGGACGAGATGCGGCACCTGCGGTGGGTCAACGAGGCACTCGACATGCTCGGACGGCGACCGGTGCTCGACCGCGCCGAGGAGATCAAGCGCGAGAAGGTGCACCGGTTCGGTCTGGAGCGCCTCACACTGCAACGACTCCAGTGGTTCGTCGACGTCGAGGCCCCCAGCCGGAGTTCGAGCGCCGACCCCGACGACCCGAGCACCGTCGACGGCATGTACGTCGAACTGCACGCGGCTCTGGTGAAGCACAGCGACCGGTTCCACGACGCCGACCGGCTCACCCACCTGATCAAGCTCATCATCGACGAGGGAAACGACCACTGGCGCCGGTTCCGCGCCGTCCAGGGCCACTTGGCCGGCCTGACCGAGCAGCAGTTCCTGCGTCCCCTGGCCACCGAGACCACGGACGAGACGGACCTGGAGCTGCGCCGGCGCAGCGACGACTACTACGAGCTGCTGATGGGGACGCTCCAGGCATCGTTCGCACGGCGCGACACGGCCGGCGGTGAGCTGATGCGACGCAGTCGGGTCGTGATGCAGAACATGCACGAGACCAACCACGAGCTCGCGGCGCGCGGGGTCGGCCCCCTGTTCACCCTGCCGCCCATGCTCCGGCCGCGGCCGGCCGCGCCTGCGGCCGCCGATGCCCAATGGGGCGACGGCCTGTTCGTCCGAGCGGCATCGGCTGCCGCGGCGCGGGCACGCGAGGCGATCGACGCCCTCGACAACCGGGCGGTCCGCGAGATGGCGATCCGTCATCAGAGCGACACCGAATCGCTGATCGCACTCCTCGCCCGGCTCGACGGGGGCCTGCCGCAGCGCACGTCCACCCCGTCCGGCCTGCCCGGTGGCGGCGGGTGACCCTCGTCGAGATCGCCGGCTCCGGGCTGGCGGAGCTCACCTGCGCGCGGCTGCTCGCCGACCGGGGCCACCGGGTCCGGCTGGCCCCGCCCCGGCCGCCCGCGGGCGCGGCGGGGGCGGCCGGAGCCGGACCGCGGCCCCTGCTGCTGACCGGACCCACGCTGGAGCTGGTGGGCTCGCTCTGGGGCACCGGACTGCTGGAGGGCGGCTGGCCGCTCACCCACCGCCACGCACGCTGGGGCGCCGGGCCGCCACCGGCCCGGTTCCCGCAGCCCGGGCGGGCGGTGGACGGTGCGGTGCTGGCCGCCCGGATGCGCGAGCGGCTGGGCTGCGGGGACCTGTCCGGGCAGCCGGCGCGGTGGACGGTGACGGCCGCCCCGGGTGGACGGGAGGCTCATGAACAGGCCGGACGCAGACGGCTGCTGACCGGCACCGCCCGCGTGCGGGAACCGCACGACCAGGACACGGCCCGGCTGGACTGCACCGGGCTGGGCTGGCTCCATCTGACGCCGCTCGGCCGGGGCGACTGCCTCGTGCAGGCGATGGTGCCCGGCCCGGCCGAGGATCCGGCAGGGCTGCTCGCACGGCTGCTGGCCGAGTCCGCCCTCGCCGCCCGGCTGCGCGGTGCGCCCCGTACGGCGGTGGCCCTGGACGCGGCGCCGCGGGTCCGCCTCGCCCCGGCGGTCCCGCCCGCGGCGGGCCGCGCCGGTGTGCTGGTCGTCGGGGCGGGCGCCCTGCGCCAGGACCCCCTCAGCGGCACGGGCACGGCCCAGGCGCTGCGTACGGCGATCCTTGCCGCGGCGGTGATCGACGCGGCCGCTGCCGGTACGTCCGCGAGCGCACTGTGCGCCCACTACACGCACCGCCTGCGAGCGGCCTACCTCGATCATCTGGCCACCTGCCTGAGCCTGTACGGGGCGGCCTTCGACTCGGGCGCCTGGCGGGACGAGATCGACGCCATGCGGGGCGCACTGCGCGGCGGCACCCGGTCCGCATCCGATCGGACCGGGTGCTCGCCCGCCCAGCGCGTCACGCGGGCTTCTGCGACCAACTCGTGCACAGGGACCAGATGATGAACACGTCGATCGCGATGATGATGATCGACCACCACGGCTGGTACGGCAGCCACAGGAAGTTCACGATGATGCTGAGGCTGGCGAGGGCGATGCCCGCGCCCCTGGCGACGTTCGAGCCGAGGAAGAGGCCCACGCCGGTCAGGACGACGACGAGTCCGACGATGAGGTGGATCCAGCCCCAGGCCGTCAGGTCGAATTCGAAGACGTAGCTGCCGAGGCGCGCGTACACGTCGTCCTCGGCGATGGCCGCGATGCCCTGGAAGATCGCGAGGCATCCTGTCACGACGAGGAGGACCGCGGCGAAGAACGTGCCGACCGCCCCTCCGGTTCCGTCGCCGCCGCTGGACAGCGGTGCGGTGCCCGGCGCGGGGCCGGTATTCCAATTTCCCCCGGTCGGTGTCGACTGGCCCATCGAACTCACCTCACAGTTGGCGGTACCGCGCCGGACACTCCTTGCAGTGTCGTCCGGCAGGCGGCTTCTCGTGATCACCCGAAGCGGGTGGTCCTCCCTTCCGGGTCGCGGAGCGGGCACGGCGTCAGGCGGGTACCTGGCGCATTTCGAGCACCCGCAGGCCCAGGGACTGGAAGCGTGTGAGGAGCCCGTACAGGTGTGCCTCGTCCGCCACGATGCCGAGGAGGAGCGTCTGCTCCCGGACCGGGATCCGGTCGAGCTCGGGGAAGTTCGCGGCGAGTGTGTCCGGCACGACGCCCGAGATGCGGAACTCGTAGCGCATGAGAGCACTCACTTCTCTCCGAAGGAAGACTTCAGGTGCCTTCTTGCCTTGCCTTGCCCTGCCATGGTCGGGCCGGACCCGCTGTCCGGCATCGCCCGGTTCGGGCGAGAAGGCCGGCGGCGCCGGATGGGGCCTAGAGCAGGCCGAGGTCCTGGGCGCGGTGGACGGCGTCGCTGCGCCGGGTGACGCAGAGCTTGCGGTAGATGCTCTTCAGGTGGGTCTTGACCGTGTTGGCCGACACGTACAGCTCGGCCGCGATCTCCTCGGTGGACAGCATCCGTGCGGCCTGGCGCAGCACCTCGGTCTCCCGCGCGCTGAGTGCCTCCAGCACCGCGTCGCAGCCGTCCGAACCGTCGGCCGGGCGGCTGCGAAGCGGTGCCGGCCGGGGGGTCCCGCGCAGGTTCCGGCGTACCCAGGGCCCGCTCTCGGCGAAGGGCCGGCGCAGTTCCTCGGGCCGGGCCAGGTCCACGGCCTCGGCCAGCTTGCGCCGCGCCTCGCCGGTGCGGCCCCGGGCCGCGGCGATCTCCGCCCCCAGCAGGCAGACCGCCACCTGTACGGGCGCAGCGGGGCTGTCGTCCGCGGGCAGGCCGGTCAGCTCGCGCGCGGCGGCCTCGGTGTGTCCGGCCGCCAGGAGGGCGCGGGCGCGGGCCAGCGTGTGCTCGGGCCGCCCGGAGGGAGCGGCGTCGAGCACCTGTAGGGCCGCCTCGGTGTCCCCGCGCGCCAGGTGCGCGGCCGATGCGGCCACGGCCAGCGCGTCCGCCGCCCACGCGGAGTGCGGTCCCGCCGCGGGCGCCGCACCTGCCGGGTGCAGGCGGGCGAGAACGGCGAGCGCGGCCCCGCCGTCGCCCTCTGCGACAGCGATCCGGGCGCCGATGACCGCGGCCTGGACCGCTGCCGCGGGTTCGGGGCGGGGACCGGCGGCCGCGGTCTCGGTCGCCAGGTCCAGGTGGGAGCGGGCGGCCGGCAGGTCGTCCTGCTCGACGGCCACACCCGCCAGGACGAGGTGCCCCGTGGCGGATCGGCGCTCGGGCGGGAGCGCCGACTGCTCGGCGACGACGAGGGAGGCGCGGGCGTGTTCGGCGGCCTGCCGCAACCGGCCCCGCAGCAGCTCGGCGAGGGCCAGCGAGCCGAGCGCGTCGCAGAGGGGGTACTGCGTTCCGGGGGCCGGTCCCGGTTCCGTCGCGGGCTCCGCGCAGGCGTCGACCGCGGTGGTGAGGGCGCTCTGCGCGCCGTCGAGCCGTCCGGCGCCGAGCCTGACCGCTCCGAGGGCCGCGAGGAGCAGGGCGCGGAGCTCGGGGTGCGCGGCGACCAGCGGGGCCGGCACTTGTGCGAGCAGGCGCTCGGCGTCGGCCGCCGCCCGTTCGGCTGCCGCCGGGTCGCCGGCCGCCCGCCCGGCGAGCACCCCGAGGAAGGCCCGGCTGAGCCTGGCGGCCGCACCGGAGCCGGGGCCGAGACGGGAGTCCGCGCGCCGCACCGCCTCCTCGTAGCCGGGAAGGTCCTGTACGACGAGCCGGACGGCCGCGCCGACCAGTGCGGGCGCCGCGCCCGGTGCGTCGGCCGGCAGGGGTGCGAACGCCCGGTTCAGCTGCTCCGCCTCCAGGCCGGTGAACAGCCGGCCGATCGCCAGGTCGTCGACGAGCCGGCCCGCGGCGAACGGCCAGTCACCGGCGGCCGCCGCCTGGACCACGGCCTCGTTGAGCCGGCCGGTACCGGCGAGCCAGCGCGCGGCCCGCCCGTGCAGCTGCTGCTCCAGGCCGGGATGGCGCTGACGCAGGTGTGCGCGGAGGACCTCGGCGAACAGGGGGTGCAGCCGGTACCAGGCGGATGCGTCGACCTGTTCCAGGAAGGCGTTGTCGCGGGCCAGCCCGGCGAGGGTCCGGGCGGCGTCGTCGCGGCCGGTCAGCGCGTCCGCGAGGTCGGGGTGGACACGGTCCGTGACGCTGACGCGCAGCAGCAGGTCCTGGGTGGCGGGCGGCTGCGCGTCGAGCACCTCTTTGAGCAGGTAGTCGGCGATCGTGGTGCGGTCGGCGGCGAACTGGCGGACGAAGGCCTCCGGGTCGGGGCTGCGCTGCATCGCGAGGGCGCACAGCCGGACGCCCGCGGCCCATCCCTCGGTCCGTTGCACGAGCAGCCGGATGCCGGCCTGGGAGACCTCCAGCCGGTGCTCGGCGAGCAGGGCTTCGGCGTCCGCGTGGGTGAACCTGAGGTCGGCGTGCCGGATCTCCGCCACCTCGCCGGCCGCCCGGTAGCGGTGCAGGGGGAGCAGGGAGTCCGTCCGGCTGGTGAGGACGATGCGCAGCCCGCCGGCGGCGTGCCGGAGGACGAAGTCCAGTCCTTCCGTCATGGCCGGCGGCTGGGCGGTGTCGAACTGGTCGAGCACGAGGACCACCGGCCGTGCCGACTCGGACTCGGCCAGCCCCGCCGCGAGGCGTACCAGGAAGGACTGGGTCACTCCTTCGGCGCGGGTCGGTCGGCCCACGGCAGCGGGCAGTTGGACCCCGCCCCGGTGCAGGGCCTCCAGGACGTACGCCCAGAAGACGCCGGGGGCGTCGTCGGGTTCGACGGTCAGCCACAAGGGGGGCCGTGGCGTGCGGCCTCCGACCGCCGCCCAGTGGGCGGTGAGGACCGTCTTGCCCGAGCCGGCAGGGCCGTTGATCAGGGTGAGCGGGCCCTGCACCCCTGCTGTCAGACGTCTGAGCAGCTCGGGCCGGTGGACGAGGGTCTTCGGCACGGCCGGTGCGGTGAAACGGGCCGTGAGCATCGGGTCGCACTGCGGTCGGGCCACAGCCTCCACTGAAGCCGTGATCGGTGGTGATCACCACTTGTGTCACCCGGTACGGGTGAGGTGCGGTCGGACACGGGCCGTGCGGTCGGGTGCGGTCTCACCGCGGGGCAGCGGCGGCCGCCGGCTCCTCCGGGTCGTCGGCGGTGCCCAGCCGGTGGGCCAGCAGGTGCTCGTGGGCCAGTACGTATCCCAGGGCGACGCCCATGGTGACGACGACGAAGAACATGATCAGCCAGGACAGGACGACGAAGACCAGCCCGAGGCTGCCGAACTGCTGGAGGCTGTGGTCCAGGGCGCGGGGCATGTAGAACTTGGAGCCCCAGCTGAACACGCTCTCCCCGACCGCGACCAGGACCGCGCCGGGCAGCAGGGGCAGCCAGGCCACCCGGCCGCCGAGCAGCAGGTGCTGGGTCCACCACCACAGCAGGATGCCGCTGATCAGGGAGACGACCGCGCCGAGCACCCGGCCGGCTCCGAACGCCTGCTGTACCGGCCCCTGGAACAGCAGGGCCGTCAGCCAGACCAGCAGCCAGGCCACCCAGCGCCAGGCCGCGAGCCGGGCGCCCGCCTTCGGCAGGTGCCAGGCGCGCTCGCAGGTCCGTTGGAGGGCGCGGCTGCAGGCGGTCGCGGACAGCAGCGTGACGACGACGCCCACGACACCGGTGCTCGCGATGGTCGCCGTGTCCTCGCCGCTGTTGTGCACCACGGAGCGGATCTGGTCCAGTGCCGGGCCCGTGAGGCCCAGGGTCCCGCTGACGGTGGAGACGAGCTGTTCGCGCAACCAGTCGGGTGCGAGGGCCCCGATGACGAAGATGGCGGGGATCGCTCCGAGGAAGGCCTGCGCGGCCAGGCGGGTGGCACAGTCCAGCAGGTTGACGCGGGCGAACTGTTCGAGGATCCGGCCCAGGAACGGCGTGTACTTGCGCATCCAGGCCGGCACGGTGAAGCGGGGCGGCTTGTCGCGCGGTTCCGACACGGTGACGGCTCCTTCCGCGGACGGCGCCTGTCGGCTGCGATGGCCCTCCATGAGCAGGATGGGGCAGCCCAGGACGTCCGGCACGTCGGGAGGCGGCCCGCACGGGTGAAGGGGGCGCGGGCGCGGGGGTTCCGCACCTACGATCCGGGCTGAGACCCTTGAGAGAAGGAACGATGGAGATCATCTTCCGCAGGCTTCCGGACAACCGGCACGATCTCGAAGTCCGCGACCGGCGGGGACGGGACGTGCGGCTGATGTCCCGGGCGACCGGGCCGACCATGCCGCACGACCTCGTGCACGCGGCGGTCGAGAGCGCGCTCGGGATCACCGACGGGTTCTGGGGGGCCATGGCTCGGGGCGCCACCTTCGAGGGGTTCGGGACGACGGCCCCGACCCGCCACCGCCGGTCGGGGATGAAGATCCTGCGACGCGGCGGCGACGCGGTGATGCAGGCCGAGCTCTCCGTCAACTGGACCTACCGCGTCTGGTCCGGGCTGAGCACGCAGGGCAGGGGCGTGGGCCGGAGTCCGCTCGACGAACGGCAGGTCGCCCTGGCGTGCGCGGCGCTCGACCGCGCAGCCGAACGCTGGGCGGAGGTGGCGGAGGGCGGAACCCTCACCTGGCGCTGGTGAGGCCGGGGCGGGGGCCGGACCGCAGTCGGCCCTGCGCCGCCCCGCGTCCGCCGCTCCCCGCTACCGCCCCCGGGGCCCGTCCAGGAGGGTGATCTCGTATTCCAGCGGACCGAGTTCCGCCTGGTGGCCCGTGTCCAGCAGGGCGATCTCCCTTTCCACCGTGTCACGTTGCTCCTGCTGCCCCATCACGGCCAGCTGCAGCCGATAGGCCCTGAGCACGACTATGAGCAGCTGCACCCTCGCGGGCTCCAGTGCGTGCATCCGGCGTGCGGCCTCGACCGCCTCGGCGCGCAGGGCGAGGGCCGTGCCGGGCCGGTCGGCGAACTCCTGGCGGCTGTAGGTGCACAGTGCCCGGGCCAGCAGGGGCAGGTACGCGAGCGGGCTCACCTGGGCGAGCACGCGGTATGCGGCGACCTCCTGTCGGACGGTCAGGGCCTGGGAACCGAGGAGGGCGACTCGGGCTCGGAGTACCGCGTCGTGACTGATGTGCGCCGTGTGATTCATGACGCTGATTCTGAAAGCCGCACCGGGGCCCAAACAAGGGCAATCGACTGTGCCCTTGATCCTACGAAAACCCGCTCTGACCTGTCATGATGGATACGTCTTCACCCCTGCGCCCGCTCGGCGGCCACATCAGCCGGCGAGGAAGGACAGCCGGACCTGCCGGCGGGGGTTGTCCCGGTTGGTGTCCACCAGGGTGACGGACTGCCAGGTTCCGAGTTCCAGCGTTCCGTCGAGCACCGGAAGCGTCGCGTGGGGCGGGACGATCGCGGGCAGGACGTGGTCGCGTCCGTGGCCCGGGGAGCCGTGCCGGTGCCGCCACCGGTCGTCGGCCGGCAGCAGGGACTTCAGGGCGGTCAGCAGGTCGTCGTCGCTGCCCGCTCCCGTCTCGATGACGGCGAGCCCGGCGGTCGCGTGTGGCGTGAAGAGGTTGAGCAGTCCGCTCCGGCCGCGCGCCACCTCCCCGAGGAAGGCGGCGCAGGCGGAGGTCAGGTCGTGGACGGTCTCCCGGTCCCCGGTCGTCACGTCGATGGTGCGCGATGCGAAGGTGTCGGCCATGGCGCCATCCTCCCGCCGCACCGCTGCGCCGCGGCGCAACCGGGCCGCCAAGGACCGGTCTCGGCTCCGCCGGTCACCGTGGACCACGTAGGGGATCTTGAGACCACGGGCAGTCCCTGGCAGGCTCATGCCGCATGATCGACGAATTCGCGAAGGGCAATCTGCACGGGAGACTGCGGCGGGACCGCGAGGCGCTGCTCTGGAAACTCGACGGCTTGTCCGAATACGACGCCCGGCGGCCTTTGACCGCGACCGGGACCAACCTCCTCGGACTGGTCAAACACGTGGCCACCGTCGAGGCCAGGTACTTCGGCGAGGTCTTCGGCCGCCCTTCCCCGGAACGGCTGCCCCGGTGGCAGGAATCCGACGGCAGCGATCTGTGGGCGACCGAGGACGAGACCCGCGATCGGATCACCGGGTTCTACCGGCGCACATGGGAACACTCGGACGCGACGATCGACGCGCTTGCCCTCGACGCCCGCGGCCGCGTTCCGTGGTGGCCGGAGCCCCATGCCGACACGAACCTGTTCGCGGTCATGGTCCATGTCCTCGGCGAGTCCGTCCGGCATGCCGGGCACGCCGACATCCTGCGCGAGGGCCTCGACGGCCGGACCGGGCTGCGCGCCGAACACGAGAAGCAGATCGACGAGGAAGCCCGTGCGGCCCACTGGGCGAAGGTCGAAGAGGCCGCCAGGTCGGCCGCATCCGTCAAGGCCTAAAGGGTGGTGCACCCTGCTCGGGGCGTCCCGGCCGCCGACGGGTACTCCATGCAGACCAGGTCCTCGCGCGGGTCCCAGGATTCGGTCGCCCGGAAGCCCAGGCGTTCGTACAGGGCGATCGCGGGGGTCCGCCAACTCCACACGGACAGGCGGACGGTGGCGACGCCGCTGTCGGCGGCGCAGTGTGCGACTGCCGCGCGGAGCAGAACGGAGGCGACACCGCGTCCCCGACGGGCCGGGTCCGTCCAGACCCGCTTGATCTCCGCGGTCCCCGCGTCCGGAGCGGTCACCACCAGGCAGCCCGCCGGTGCGCCGTCGTCGACGGCCAGGAACACGGTGGCGTCCGCGAAGGCGGTCCGCGGGTCCCGGATCTCGGCCAGGTAGCGCGCGGGCAGTCGGCTCGCGTCCGCGACGGGCAGCCCCTTCTCGGCCTCCGTACTCAGGTGGTAGTCCGTCAACAAGGCCGTCAGCGCGTCGGGGTAGCGGAGGAGGGCGCCCGGGCTGTGCACGACGGCCGCCGTGGTGTGCGCGTTCATGACGGGATCATGACATCCCCGCCGCAGACCCGGGTAGGCCCGCCAACTGCAGCCTGCTCACTGCACGCTGAAGCGGTGGGGGTGGGCCGGATCCCGGGGGCAGGCGAAGACGTTGAGCCTGCCGAAGTTGCCCACGGCGACCCCCGTCGGCCGGTTCGCGTCGGCCCCGGTGGGCAGCGGGCGCCAGCTTTCGCTGTCGGAGCGCCACTCGTACGAGTCGACGGTCAGCAGCAGCCGCATCATGCGGCCGCAGTCTCGGCAGTCCGTGCTCCCGGGGCCGGTGACGTTCCACGCCGCGTGCCCGCCGGCCTTCCAGCCGGGCGCGACGGACAGGTCGCTCTGGTAGGTGGGCGGGGCGGCGGCTCCTTCGTCCTCGGCCTCGTGGCCCGCCTCCTCCTGCGCGTCCTCCCACTCCTCCACGCGCTCGCCGAGTTCACCGGTCAGCAGCTCGATGTACGGGTACTCGGTGACCTGCTCCGGATGCAGCACGCACGGCTCGGGCACGTAGCCGTCGAAGCCGACGCGCTCGGGTTGCGGCTGCGGCGCCAGTACCTCGCGGACCTCGGCCGACCGCCGCCACCTGAGCCGCACGTTCATGCCGTACCCCGTGGGCCCGTGCAGGTCGAAGGGGCACCAGAACACCTGGAGCAGATCGCAGCCGCCGGGCCCGGGGGGCAGGTCCGGGACGTCCCGGGCGTACAGCTGAGCCACCGCGAGCAACGGTCCGCCGTACCGGTGCGGCTCGTCGCACACCGGCCACGGCTCACCGGACGGCCACAGCAGCGGACCGCCGACGTGGCTGTCCCGCGCCGTCGGACGCCCGGCTCGGGGGTGCAGCCTGGTCGCCGTCGCGCGGTGGGCGGCCAGCCCGGGGAAGAGCGCCTCGGCGTCGAGCGGCCGCGGCGGGGTGGTGAAGGTCATGCGGCCGAACCTACAAGCCGGGGGTGCGCGGTGCGTTCTGCGGGTGTGGGAAGGCAACCGGAGCGGGCATACCTTTCATACTTCCCCCCACCGCTCGCGCAGCCTTCGGTTGAAAGGATGATCGGTGATCTCTCAAAGCATTCATCAGCCCCCTGGAGGGCATGTACCGGTCCTCCGTGGCGAGCAGACGGTGGAGTGGGCGACGGGCATGGTGATGGCCCTGGCACCCTGCGGGACCCGTGAGGCGCGGCTCGTGCTGGCCGCGGCCGCCGAGCTTGCGCGGGTGCCGGTGGCGGATTTCGCGGCCGCGGTGGTCGCGGGCGCGCGCGGGGAACCCGTACCCGCCCGGTGGGAACGGGCGCTGCGGCGGGCGGTCGAGGCGCTGCGGAGCCCCCGGCCCGGGCCGGAGGGCGGGCGGGGCGTCGGCCTGCTGCCCAGCCGGGCCCGGACCGAGGACGCCCTGGCCCGGTTCCGGGCGGCCCGGGAGCGGCTCGCCGGGGCCCCCGGCGACGGGGCGGCCCGCAGCGCCATGGACGACGCGGCCTACACCCTGTGCGTACTGATGGGCCGCTCGACCGTACACGAGGCCGTCCTGGCGGCCGAACGGCACCTGGCGGGACCGGACTGACCGCCGCGCCTGAGGCCGGTCGTGTGGGGCGCCCCGTCACGGGTAGGCGCCGGACGTACCGAGAGTCCGCACACCAGCAGGGGAGTCGTCATGCCTCGCGGTTCCAGCCCCAAGCGGGAACGACAGTACGAGCACATCAAGGAGAGCGCCGAGGAGCGCGGCGAGAGCCCGAAGAAGGCGAAGGAGATCGCCGCGCGGACCGTGAACAAGGAACGCGCCAGGGCCGGCGAGTCCAAGACGGCGAGCAGGACGTCGCTGGAGGACATGTCCTCCGCCAAGCGCGGCGGGCAGCGCTCCCACAAGGGAGCCCAGGGCCCCACCTACGACCAGCTCTACGCGGAGGCGAAGCGCAAGAACCTCCACGGCCGTTCCTCGATGGACAAGGCGGAGCTCAAGCGGAAGCTGGGCCAGTGAGCCCGGCCCGCCGACGGAGGAGGACACGATGACACGGCACGGGCAGAGCCACGGCAGGCGGCCGACCACCCCGTCGCAGGCCCCGGGCGAGAGCGGTGACCGGGAGGCCCGCCGCGAGGCGGACGAGGCCGTCCGGCGCGGCGGCGGCGGGGACGACCGGGAGGCCGGCGCCCACACCGCGAAGCGGCAGCGGCCGGGCACCGGGCGCGAGGAGCAGGTACGCCCGCAACCCCCGCGGGGCGAGCGCCCTCCGCCCAAAGGTGCCGACCGCTGAGCCGGTCGGCGCAGGCGGTGGATGATCAGGGCGATCCCGGGGTAACCGCACCGGGTGATCACATTCGGCGTCGAAGAGGAATACCTCCTGGTGGACCCGGTGACGGTGCTGCCGGTCCCCGAGGCCGAGCACGTGCGCAGGGCGGCCGGCCTCGGCCCGATCGCCGAGGACGGTGAGGTCCAGGACGAGCTGCTGCAGGCGCAGGTCGAGGTGGCCACGCCCGTCTGCACGGAGCTGGAGGAGGTGGGCGGGCACCTGCTGCGGCTGCGGCACGCGGTCGCGTCCGCCGCCGAGGAGCACGGCTGCCGGGTCGCCATGGCCGCGGCCGCGCCGCTGCGGGACACATCGGCGGTGCCGGTCACCCGCAAGCCGAGGTACCTCAGGATGGAGGGCCAGGCCCGGCAGCTGGTGGACGAGCAGCTGATCAACGGCATGCACGTCCATGTGGGAGTGCCCGATCCGGCGACCGGCGTCGCGGTGCTGAACCGCATCCGGGTCTGGCTCCCGACGCTGCTGGCCATGTCGGCGAACTCCCCCCTGTGGGACGGCAAGGACACCGGCTTCGCGAGCTGGCGCACGATCGTCTTCGGCCGCTGGCCGGTCAGCGGCCCTCCCCCGTACTTCGACGGGCTCGCCGACTACGAGCAGCGGATCGACGCCCTGGTGGCCTCGGGGGTGATCGCAGACCGGGGCCAGTTGTACTGGCAGGCACGGCTCTCCGACCGCTTCCCGACCGTCGAGGTGCGGTGCCTGGACGTGCAGTTGCGGGCCGACGACGCCGTCATGCTGGCGGGGCTGGTTCGGGCGCTGGTCGCGGTCGCCCTCGCCGAGGAGAAGGCCGGGGCCGCACCGGCCCGGTGCCGGCCGGAGCTGCTGCAGGCCGCCAACTGGCACGCGGCCCGGCACGGCCTGAACTCCACGCTGGTCGACCCCGACGGGCGCTGCCGCAGCAGCGGTGACGTGCTGTACTCCCTGCTCGCGCATGTTGCTCCGGCGCTGGCCGAGTCCGGCGACGAACGCGAGGTGGCCTCGCTCGTGCACCGGCTCCTCCAGGAGGGGACGCCGGCCGACCGGCAGCGCCGCGCCCTGCGGGAGGGCGGCATGCCCGCGCTCAGGAACCTGATCGTGGGCGACTCCCCGTCCGGCTGAGCCCGGGCGGGAGGTTCCCGCCGTGCGATGCTGGTACCCATGACCCTGGAAGACCTGGTGAGGCTGCGCCGTGCCCGGGACGTGATCGACCGCGACTACGCGGAGCCCCTGGACGTTCCGGCGCTCGCGAAGGTCGCGCTGATGTCGCCGGGGCACTTCTCCCGCAGCTTCCGCTCCGCTTTCGGGGAGAGCCCGTACAGCTATCTGATGACCCGCCGCGTCGAACGCGCGAAGGCGCTGCTGCGCAGGGGCGACATGAGCGTGACGGAGGTCTGCTTCGCCGTCGGGAGCACGTCGCTCGGGTCCTTCAGCTCGCGCTTCACCGAGCTGGTCGGCGAGAGCCCCAGCGCGTACCGGGCCCGCGCGCACGAGGCGGGCGAGGCCATCCCGGCGTGCGTCGCCAAGTACATGACGCGACCGGTCAGGGGCGGTGAACCGACAGGGGCCGGTGGACCGATCAAGGATCCGGTCAGGAATGGAGAAGCGAAATCGACGGGCGCCTCGTAGCGTCGGAGCCATGAACATCAACCTCTCGCAGTGCTTCATCGCAGTCGACGACCACGACAAGGCGATCGCGTTCTACCGCGACGTCCTCGGCCTCGAGGTGCGCAACGACGTCGGGTTCGAGGGAATGCGCTGGGTGACCGTCGGCTCGCCCTCGCAGGACGTCGAGATCGTCCTCGAACCGCCGCTCGCCGACCCCGGCGCCCCCGCCGCGGACCGGCAGGCGATGGCCGAGCTGCTGGCGAAGGGCATGCTGCGCGGCGTGATCTTCTCCACCGACGATGTCGACGCCACCTTCGAGCGCATCCGGGCGGCCGGCGGGGAGGTCATGCAGGAGCCGATCGACCAGCCGTACGGTGTCCGCGACTGTGCCTTCCGCGACCCGGCCGGCAACATGCTCCGCTTCAACCAGCCCCGCAAGCAGTAGCACCCCTTCCCCCCACGGGCCGCGGTCGCGTTCGCGCCACCCGCGTGACCGTGGCCCCGGCCCGCCCCATGGATGGAGAGACGTCAAGCATGGCCACGAGGAAGAACACGCAGCCCCCCGGCCGGCACGCTGCCGACAGTCACGACCTGATCCGCGTGCACGGTGCCCGCGTGAACAACCTCAAGGACGTGAGCATCGAGATCCCCAAGCGCCGGCTGACGGTGTTCACCGGGGTCTCCGGCTCGGGCAAGAGCTCGCTGGTCTTCGACACGATCGCCGCGGAGTCGCAGCGGCTGATCAACGAGACGTACAGCGCCTTCGTACAGGGCTTCATGCCGACGCTGGCGCGCCCCGAGGTCGACGTGCTGGACGGGCTGACCACCGCGATCATCGTCGACCAGCAGCGGATGGGCGGCGACCCCCGCTCCACGGTCGGCACCGCGACCGACGCCAACGCGATGCTGCGCATCCTGTTCAGTCGGCTCGGCAAGCCCTACATCGGCTCGCCCAAGGCGTTCTCCTTCAACGTCGCCTCCATCAGCGGGGCGGGTGCGGTCACCGTGGAGCGCGGCGGCCAGACCGTGAAGGAGCGCCGCTCCTTCAGCATCACCGGTGGCATGTGCCCGCGCTGCGAGGGCCGGGGCTCGGTCACCGACCTCGACCTCACCCAGATCTACGACGACTCCAAGTCGCTGAACGACGGCGCCCTCACCGTCCCCGGCTACAAGCCGGGCGGCTGGAGCTACCGGCTCTACAGCGAGTCGGGCCTCTACGACGCGGACAAGCCGATCCGCAGGTACACCAAGCGGGAGCTGCACGACTTCCTCCACCGCGAGCCGGTCAGGATGAAGATCGCGGGCATCAACATGACGTACGAGGGGCTCATCCCCCGGATCCAGAAGTCGATGCTCGCCAAGGACCGCGAGTCGATGCAGCCGCACATCCGGGAGTTCGTGGACCGGGCGGTCACCTTCACCACCTGTCCCGACTGCGACGGCACCCGGCTCACCGAGGCGGCCCGGTCGTCGAAGATCAAGAAGGTCAGCATCGCCGACGCGTGCGCGATGCAGATCAGCGACCTGGCCGCATGGGTCGACTCCCTCGACGAGCCCTCCGTGGCGCCGCTGCTCACCACGCTCCACCACACCCTGGAATCGTTCGTCGAGATCGGGCTCGGCTACCTCTCCCTCGACCGCCCCGCCGGCACCCTCTCCGGCGGCGAGGCCCAGCGCGTGAAGATGATCCGCCACCTCGGGTCCTCCCTCACCGACACCACGTACGTCTTCGACGAGCCCACCACCGGTCTGCACCCGCACGACATCCAGCGGATGAACGGCCTGCTGCAGCGGCTGCGGGACAAGGGCAACACGGTGCTCGTGGTGGAGCACAAGCCGGAGACGATCGCGATCGCCGACCACGTCGTCGACCTCGGCCCGGGCGCCGGCACTGCGGGCGGCACCGTCTGCTTCGAGGGCACCGTCGACGGGCTGCGCAAGGGCGGCACCATCACGGGCCGGCACTTCGACGACCGGGCGGCCCTGAAGAAGACGGTGCGCGAGCCCACCGGCCGGCTGGAGATCCGCGGCGCCACGACGCACAACCTGCGCGACGTCGATGTCGACATCCCACTGGGCGTCCTCACCGTCATCACCGGGGTCGCCGGTTCCGGGAAGAGTTCGCTGATCCACGGTTCGATCCCGGCCGGCGAGGGCGTGGTGTCGATCGACCAGGGCGCGATCCGCGGGTCCCGGCGCAGCAACCCGGCGACGTACACGGGTCTGCTCGACCCGATCCGGAAGGCCTTCGCGAAGGCGCACGGCGTCAAGCCGGCGCTGTTCAGCGCCAACTCGGAGGGTGCCTGCCCCACCTGCAACGGTGCGGGGGTCGTCTACACCGACCTGGCGATGATGGCCGGTGTCGCGACCACCTGCGAGGACTGCGAGGGCAAGCGGTTCCAGGCGTCGGTGCTGGACTACCACCTGGGCGGGCGCGACATCAGCGAGGTGCTCGCGATGCCGGTGACCGAGGCCCTGGAGTTCTTCGGCTCCGGCGAGGCGGCCACGCCGGCCGCGCACCGCATCCTCGACCGGCTCTCCGACGTCGGGCTGGGCTACGTCAGCCTCGGCCAGCCCCTCACGACGCTGTCCGGCGGCGAGCGGCAGCGGCTCAAGCTGGCCACGCACATGTCCGACAAGGGCGGGGTCTACGTCCTCGACGAGCCGACCACGGGACTCCACCTCGCCGACGTCGAACAGCTGCTCGGGCTGCTCGACCGGCTCGTGGACTCGGGCAAGTCGGTCATCGTCATCGAGCACCACCAGGCGGTCATGGCGCACGCCGACTGGATCGTCGACCTCGGCCCCGGCGCCGGCCACGACGGCGGCCGGATCGTCTTCGAGGGCACCCCCGCCGATCTCGTCGCCGACCGCTCCACCCTCACCGGGGAGCACCTCGCGGCCTACGTCGGCGCCTGACCTCCGGGCGGGCTCCGGGGCCCCGTTGGCCGCGGGGCCCGCGTCCGATCAGGTCGCGTACGGTGCGTACGCGCGCGGGAGGGGGCGGTGCGCGGAAGGCTTGCCGGGTGACGCTGACGCATCGCGGATCTGCCCGCCCGTACGTCCCCCGCCCGTTCCGCCCCCGCCGGTCGCTCGGGGCGGCGGCGTGCGCCCTGGCCCTGGCCGCCGCGGCGTCCGCGCCGCTCGGCTGCGCCGCGCGGCCGGGACCGGCGCCGGTCGGCGAGACCGTGCGCACGGACGCCGGACCCGTGCGCGGGGTGCGGTCGGGCCCGCACCTGCTCTTCCGGGGCATCCCCTACGCGGGTGCCCCCGAGGGGCGGCACCGGTGGGCGCCGCCCCGTCCCGTACCGCCGTGGAAGGGTGTGCGGGACGCGACCGCGCCGGGGCCGCTGTGCCCGCAGGTGCCCTCGCCGTACGCGCGGATCTCCAGTACGGAGGAGGACTGCCTGGTCCTGAACGTGACCACGCCGCCCGCGGCGGACCGGCGGCGGCCCGCGCCCGTACTGGTCTGGATCCACGGGGACGGCTCCGTGGGCGGCGGCTCCTTCTTCGACGGACGCCGACTGGCCGCGCGCGGGCTGGTGGTCGTGACCGTCAACTACCGGCTCGGCGTCTTCGGCGGTCTGGCCCTGCCGGGGCTGGAGGGCTCCGGCACCTTCGGCCTGCAGGACCAGCGGGCGGCGCTGGCCTGGGTACGGAGGAACGCGCGGGCCTTCGGCGGCGATCCGGGCAACGTCACCGTCGCGGGCGTGTCCTTCGGGGCGTCGGCCGTCGCCGGGCACCTGATCTCGCCCGCCTCCGCGGGCCTGTTCCACCGCGCGGTGATGGCGAGCGGCGAGGGCGTGATGGACATGCCGGCCGGCGCGATGGGGCCGGGCGTACCGGGATATCCGTGGTACGTCTGGCGGACCGGGCGGGAGATGGAGGACATCACCACGGCGACGACCTCCTCCCTGGGCTGCGGCGGGGGCCGCCCGGAGCGCGTCCTCGCATGCCTGCGCTCCCTGCCCGTCCGCAGGATCCTGGAGGTGCCGTACGTGATGAACGCCTTCCAGGCGTTCGGGTACGGCAACGCCACCCTCCCCGAACTGCCGCCCGCGGCCCTGCGGGCCGGGCGCTTCCACCGGGTGCCCGTCCTTTCGGGCGCCACCCGCGACGAGCACCGCACCTTCGTCGGGATGGCGTACGACGCATCCGGCCGGCCCTTCACCGGGGCGGACTACGACCGTGCGCTGCGCACGGCGTTCGGCACAGCGTCCGCGGCGCGGGTGCGGGCCGCGTACCCGCCGGGCGCCTTCGCGTCCCCCGCGCTGGCGTGGGCGGCGGTGGTCACCGACCGGATGTGGGCGCGCGGTACGCAGGCCCAGCACGATGCGCTCGCGCCGCATGTTCCGGTGTACGCCTACGAGTTCGCCGACCGCGACGCGCCGATGTTCCTCCCGCTGCCGGGCGGCTTCGCCTTCGGCGCCTTCCATGCCGGTGACGTCCCGTACCTGTTCGAGGACGAGGCCGCCGAGCCGCTGTTCACCCCTGCGCAGCGCCGGCTGTCGGCCGCGATGACCGGCTACTGGGCGGCGTTCGCCCGGACCGGTGCGCCGCGGGGAGCCGGCCTGCCCGGCTGGCCGCCGCACCGCGTGGACCGGCCGTACACGCAGTCCCTGGCGCCGCAGCGGATCGGTCCCGTCGCCTACCGGCAGGAGCACCGCCTCGACTTCTGGGACGCCCTTTCCTGACGCCTGCCCGGCGCGGGCCGCCGCGGCCGTCGCGCGGGTTCCCGCCAACTCTCCTCATTTCCGGACGAGTTGTCGCTGCGCTGACTATCTTCTACGGGGCACATCAGTTCGCCCCAGGAGGTCAGATTGCAGTCCAGGCGCTCCCTCGCGCTTTCCCGCCCGTTACGCCGGTCCCACCTGCTCATAGCCTTCGCCCTCGGCTCCCTGCTGATCGGCCTGACGCCGTGGCTCGCGGTCACGAGCACCGCGGCCGGCCGGGCCCCGGGGCCGCGGTCCGCGCCCGTGCCCACCGACCAGCAGGCGGCGGTGCAGTCGCCGCACCACGGCATCGCGCCGGCGAACGCCATGGAGCCGGCGGCCCCGGTGCTCGACCGGGCCGGGTGGACGGCCACCGCGAGCGACGAGGAGGCCACCGGCGAGAACGGCCGCGCCGCCAACGTGCTCGACGGTGACAACAACACCATCTGGCACAGCAAGTGGACCGCCACCGCCGCTCCGCTGCCGCACACCATCACCATCGACATGCACCGCACGGCGGTCGTCTCCGCGCTCGTCTACCGGCCGCGCGCGAACGGGTCGAACGGACGCGTCGGCGAGTACGGCATCAGCGTCAGCGCGGACGGCCAGAACTGGGGCACTCCCGTCGCCACCGGCACCCTTGCGGACGACGCCACCGCCAAGACCCTCGGCTTCGCACCGACGGGCGCCCGGTTCGTGCGGCTGACGGCGGTCACCGAGGCCGGCAACCGCGGGCCCTGGACCTCCGCCGCCGAGATCAACCTGCTGGGCGACCCCGGCACCCCCGCCGCGACCGTCGACCTGTCCCGGGCCGGGTGGACGGCCACGGCGAGCGACGAGGAGACCACCGGCGAGAACGGCCGCGCCGCCAACGTGCTCGACGGCAACGCCGACACGATCTGGCACAGCAAGTGGTCCGGCACCCCCGCTCCGCTGCCGCACAGCATCACCATCGACATGCACCGCACGGCGGTCGTCTCCGCGCTCGTCTACCACCCCCGCGGCGACGGGCCCAACGGGCGTGCGGGCGCCTACTCCGTCGCCACCAGCGCCGACGGCATCTCCTTCGGCACTGCGGTGGCGACCGGCACCTGGCGGGACGACGACACCGTCAAGACCGCCACCTTCACCCGCGCCGAACACGCCCGCTACATACGCCTCACCGTGACCGGTGAGGCCGGCGGCCGCGGTCCGTGGACCTCGGCGGGCGAGATACGCCTGAGCGGACCGGCCAGCCCCGCCGTGCACGGGTCCTGGGGCCGGATCATCGGCTTCCCGCTGGTGCCGGTGGCCACCGCCGCCCTGCCCGGGGACAAGCTGCTGGCGTGGTCCGCGTACGCCGTCGACCGCTTCGGCGGCAGCAACGGCTACACCCAGACGGCGATCCTGGACCTGAAGACGGGCAAGGTCACCCAGCGCCGCATCGACAACACCGGCCACGACATGTTCTGCCCCGGGATCGCCATGCTGGCCGACGGCCGGGTGCTGGTCACCGGCGGCAGCAACGCGGAGAAGGCCAGCATCTACGATCCGGCCACCGACTCCTGGTCCGCCACCACCAGCATGGACATCGCCCGCGGCTACCAGGCCATGACGCTGCTCTCCACGGGCGAGGCCTTCGTCCTCGGCGGGTCCTGGAGCGGGAACGCGAGCACCGACAAGGCCGGTGAGGTCTGGTCCCCCGACACCCGCACCTGGCGAAGGCTCCCGGGCGTTCCCGCGTCCCAGGCCCTGACGGCCGATCCGGCCGGCCCCTACCGCGCCGACAACCACATGTGGCTGCACGCCACTTCGGGTGGGAAGGTCCTCCAGCTCGGTCCGAGCAAGCAGATGAACTGGATCTCCACCACCGGCCAGGGCTCCGTCACACCGGCCGGCACTCGGGCCGACAGCCAGGACGCCATGACCGGCAACGCCGTACCGTACGACATCGGCAAGCTGGTCACGCTGGGCGGCTCGCCGGCCTACCAGGACTCCCCCGCCACGCAGCGGGCGTACACCGTGGGCATCTCGGGCAGCCAGGTCCAGGCGGCCCGCACCGGGGACATGGAGCACCCCCGTGCGTTCAGCAACAGCGTCGTCCTGCCGGACGGCAAGGTGGCGGTCTTCGGCGGCCAGGCCTATCCGGTGCCGTTCAGCGACGCCACCTCGATCCTGACGCCCGAGCTCTGGGACCCGGCGACCGGCCGGTTCACCCCGCTCGCCTCCATGGCCGTCCCGCGCAACTACCACAGTGTGGCCAACCTGCTGCCGGACGGCCGGGTCTTCTCCGGTGGCGGCGGCCTGTGCGGCGACTGCGCGACCAACCACCCCGACGGGGCGGTCTTCACCCCGCCCTACCTGCTCAACGCGGACGGTTCGCCGAAGCCGCGGCCCGTCATCACCGGGGGCGTGCCCCCGAGGGCGGCTCCCGGCACGCGGCTGACGGTGAGCACCGAGTCGCCCGTGGCGTCGTTCGTCCTGATGCGCGCCGCGGCCGCGACCCACTCCACCGACAACGACCAGCGGCGGGTGCCGCTCGCGTCCACGCCCGCGGGAGGGGGCGCATACACGGTGTCGATCCCCGCGGACACCGGTGTGGTGCTGCCGGGGACGTACATGCTCTTCGCCCTGGACGCCCAAGGGGTTCCGAGCATCGGGCAGTTCGTCACCGTTTCCTGACCTTCGGGTGCGGCCGCCCGGCCCGGTCGGGTCGGGCGGCCGCACCGACGCGGAGGCGGCGCCCGACGCACCGCGACCCGGGCAGGTGATCCGTACCCGCCATCCACCGGCCCGTCGTGGCCGGATCACAGCGGGTGGCACGGGTGTTCGGGCGACCGGGCTCCTCGCGCGGCGGTCCGCGGGTACGGTTCCGGCATGGACGTCTCCCCAACGAACCCGAGCGACGACGACGCGGCACTGCCCGCCCAGGTCAAGGCAACCGCACGCCAACACCTGGTGAAACGGGGGGCGCCGGGCCTGTCCCTCGACGCCGTGGCCCGCGACAGCGGCCTGGCCGTCACCGCCGTGGAAGCCGTCTTCCCGCACCGGGACGACCTGCTGACCGCGCTGGTCGTCGACGCCTACGACGCCTCCGGGTCCGCGATGGAGCGGGCCGACCGGGCGGCCGCCGATGCCGGTGCGCCGGCGGGCTCCCGCCTCCTCGCGGCGACCCGGGCCCTGCGGCAGTGGTCCTTCGCGAACCCGGCCGAGTTCACCCTGATCTACGGATCGCCCGTCCCCGGCTACCACGCCCCGCAGGACACCGTCCCGCCCGCTTCGCGCACCCCCGCCGTCCTCGCCGGCATCCTGCGCTCGGCGCTGGAGTCCGGCGAACTCACGCCGCCGCGCCGGACCTTGCCCGGCGGACTGCTGCGACCGGAGGCCGTGGAGCTCTTCGGCGGTGCGCCCGAGGCCCCCTTCTCGGACATCGTCGAACGCGGCATCGTCCTGTGGAGCAGCCTGATCGGCCTGCTGGTGTTCCAGGTCTTCAGCCGGACGCACGACAGCGTCCTGGACGAGGCTGCCTACTTCGACCACGCCGTCGCCGTGGCGGCCGAGACCGTCGGCCTCGACGTCCCGCTGGGCGAGGGCGACCGCTGACGTGACCGCCATCAGGACCCTCTGCTTCGCGATAGCGGCGCTCTCCTCCTACGCCGCGCTCTTCTACCGCCTCTCCCAGGCCCGGCGCAGCTGGCGAGACGGCGCCTACCGCGCGCTGATCGCCACCCTGCTGCTCCAGTGCCTCACCTTCACCATGGGCGCCGTCGCCATGGGCGGCGGAAGCTTCCTGGGCGTGGGCAACCTGGCCATCCTCATCATGCACCTGGCCGCCGTGGCCTTCTGCGTCGCGGCGCAGATCATCCTGCTGCGGTGGGCGGCAACGGACGAGGCGGCGGCCCGCGGAACCCGCTCCTGGCTGATCACCGGCATCGGTCTCGACGTGCTGCTGACGGCCCTGTTCTTCCTCGCGGACGGCCCCGGCCGGCCCACCTCCGACTTCGACGGCACCAGCAGGCCGCTGCTCCTCACCTATCTCCTGGTCTTCATCGTGTCGCAGGCCGTGCCGTGCGTGACGATCTACCGCCAGTGCGGTCCCTACGCCCGGATGACGGACAACGCCTCGCTGCGGCAGGCCCTGCGGATGCTGTCCGTCGCCGCCGTGGTGCTGTTCCTCTACTGCACGGCCCGTACGGTCAACATCCTGACCGCGGCGGCCGGGGCGGACATCGGCGCCTGGAAGCTCGCCTCGAACGTCTTCAGCGCGTCGGGGATCGTGATCCTCTCCCTCGCCCTGATCAACTCCCTCTGGGGGCCGCCCGTTTCGCGGCTCACGGAGTGGTCCCGCAGCTACCGCTCCTACCGGGCGCTGCACCCGCTGTGGCGGGACCTGTACGAGGCCTCGCCGGACATCGCGCTGGAGCCCCCGGGCTCCTCGGTGTCCGACCTCAACTACCGCCTGCACCGCCGTGTGGTCGAAATCCGGGACGGGTGGCGGGACTTGCGCCCCTACATCGACCGGGAGACGAGCGCGGCCGGCGTCGCGGGCGGGGAGACGGCCGGCAGCGCGGCGAACGCGGGGTCGGAGGCGGGCGCGGAGCTGCGACAGGCCTTCGCCGAAGCGGCGCAGATCAGACAGGCCCTGCAGGCGAAGCGGACCGGGATCGTCCCCGACCACAGCAAGGACGCCGGCGATTTCGACGACCGAGACACGGACAACTTCGTGGCGGAAGTTGCCTGGCTCACCCAGGTTGCCGCCGCCTACAGTAAGCTCAGCAAGGCGAGTTGAGAGCTCCCGCCCGGTTTGCATCCCCCGTCAAACCGGGCGGGCACTCCCGTTCCCCCGTGTTTCATCGGGCCGGACGGGTGGCTTCCGCCCGGACTGGCCCGGCCCATCCCCCGAGGGCCGGGCCAGTCCGATTTTCCGCAGCAACCCGACCCCGTTTCCCCCGTGAGTCGCGTTAGCTGACAGCTATCGGCGAGACCCAACGTTGGCGGAGTCCAGGCCAATTGTCAACTGAGCGCTATTCTGGGAAACTGACGTATAGCCAAGGGCTATACCGAGGAGGTGACGGGAGGAAGGTTCACATGACGGAGACCGAGACCGGGGGCGATGACCGGCCCCTGCTCGCAGTGCGTCTCGACGACCTGTTCAAGACGGTTCGCCCGAAGGGCAAGCACTGGACGAACGCCGAGGTGGCGGAGGAGCTGAAGCGGGCCAGCCCCGAACTCAAGGTCGGCGGTGTGTACCTGTCCCAGCTGCGGACGGGGAAGCGCTCCAATCCCTCACCCGACCTCCTCGCCGCCCTCGCCCGCTTCTTCGGCGTCTCGGTCGCGTACTTCTTCGACGACAAGGTCGCCCAGTCGGTCCTCAGCGAGATCGCCGCCGTCGAGGCGCTGCGGCAGTCCGGGGTCCGCGCCGTGGCGATGCGGGCGGCCGGGATGAAGAAGGAGAACCTCCAGGCCATCACGGCCATCATGGACCAGTACCGGCAGCTGCAGGGCCTCCCGCCGGTGAGCGATTCCTCCGGCCCCGAATGAGGGGCGCCAGGAAGGAGCGGTCGGCGGACCAGGACCGCCGCAGCCAGCTCAAGAAGCTCCGGAAGGCCGGTGCCGAGCGGATCGCCGAACTCGACCTGCCGAAGGCCACCGACGTGGCCGAACTGTGCCGCCACCTCGGCGAAGCACGGGGCCGCCCGATCCTCCTGGTCCCGATGCAGATGCCCTCGTCCCATCCGTGCGGCATGTGGGTCGCCGCCCGCGACGAGGACCTGATCTTCTACGACGCCAACACCACCAGCGCGCATCAGGAGCACATCATCTTGCACGAGCTGGGCCACATCATCTGCTGCCATCGCGGGGCCGGCGGGCTGGACGAGACGGCCGCCCGCCTGCTCTTCCCCAACCTCGACCCCGAACTCGTGCGCGACATGCTCCTGCGTGCGGCCTACGACGACGTGCAGGAGCAGGAGGCGGAGATCATCGCCTACCTGCTCTCCCAGCGGATGGGCGGCGCGGCGGAGGGACGGGACGGCGCGACCCACTCCGGGGAGGCGGGATCCGCCGGCGATCCCGGGACGAGCGCCATGCTCAGCCGCATCGAACGCACGCTGTTCTGAAGTGGCCCGCTCAGGTCCCGGCGGTCGCCTCCACCTCCTCGGCCAGGACGGCGACCGCCCGGCGGATGTCGTCCTCGCGGTGTTCGCTCGTGAGGAAGAACCGCAGCCTCGACAGGCCCTCGTCCACGGCGGGATGGAAGATCGGGTCGGCGACGACCCCGCGCGCGAACAGCCGGTCGGCGACGTGCAGGGTGCGCGCCGAGTCGCCGAGGACCACCGGCACGATGGGGGTGTCGGCGCTGGAGCCGGTGGGCAGACCGGCCGCCGCGGCCAGGCCGAGGAACAGTCCGGCGTTGCGCCTGAGCGCGCGCACCCGGTGGGGTTCCGCAGTGATCAGCTCGGTGGCGGCCAGGGCGGCGGCCGCGTTGGCCGGGGTCAGTCCCACGCTGTAGACGAAGCCCGGGAGGGTGTGCCGCAGCCAGCGCACCATGCGGGCCGAGCCCCCGAGGTAGCCTCCGCAGCTGGCGAAGGACTTGGAGAGGGTACCCATCCACAGGTCCACGTCGGACCGGTCGACGTCGAAGAACTCGCCGACGCCCCTGCCGTGTTCGCCGACCGTGCCGATGCTGTGCGCCTCGTCGACCATCAGCAGCGCGCCGTACCGCTTCTTCAGCCCGATCACGGCGGGCAGGTCGACCAGGTCGCCGTCCATGCTGTAGGCGCCCTCGACGACGATCAGTACCCGGCGGAACCGGGACCGGTTGATCCGCAGGAGGTGTTCCAGGTCGGCGCGGTCGTTGTGGGCGAAGGGCCTGCGGGCCGCCCCGGACAGGGCGCAGCCCTGGAGGATGCTGTCGTGGGCGAGCGCGTCGTGCAGGACGAGGTCCCCCGGGCCGACGAGGTGCCCGATCGCGGTGACGTTGGTGCCATGCCCGCCGACCAGCGTGAGGCAGTCTCCGACGCCGAGGAAGCCGGCCAGGGCGCGTTCGAGACGGACCGTCAGTTCCCGTTCGCCCGAGAGCATCCGGCTGGCCGAGACCGAGGTCCCGTACCGCTCCACGGCCCGGTGCACGGCTTCGTTGACCGCCGGATGGCCGGATATCCCCAGGTAGTTGTAGCTGCCGAAGGACAGGTACGAGCGGTCGCCGATCACCGTGGTGTCGCGGATGGTGCCCTCGTGGACGCGGAAGTACGGGAAGTCGGCGCCACCGGCGGTGACCGCGGCCAGGCGCTCCTCGAAGAGGGCCACCTCCGGGAAGTCGTCGATGCTCGCGGCATCGGTGCTCCACTCGGCCTCCCGCGCCGCGCGGGAGGCGGGCCGGGCGGGTGGCGCGGGCCGGGCGGGTGGCGCGGGCCGGGTGCGGTCAGGATCGAGCAGTGCGATCAGCCCTCCGACGGTGAGTCCGGGCGCGAACAGGTCCTCGGAGCGGAATGCGGGCGCGCGCCTGCCGATGTTGACCGCCAGCTCCTGGAGCATGAGGGAGTCGAAGCCGAGACCGGCCACCAGTGTCATGCCCTCGCCGAGGTCCGCGAGGGGGAACACCCCGGTACGCGACACCTCTTCGAGCACGATGGACGCGGCGTCCTCACCGGGCGCGGCACCGGGTGCGGCACCGCGGGCGGTTGGGGTGGGCGCGGCCACCCGGCCACCTGCGGGCCCCGCCGGCAGTTCGGGCCCGGCCGGCTCCGCCACCTCGCGTGCCTCGTCGTCCACGACCCAGTGGCGGCGCGGGGCGAGCGGACTCGGCGGCAGGGTGCACGGGGGTGTGCGTCGCGCCGCGCCGGGTGGTGCGGCCTGCGTCGGCGCGGACTCCACGGCCCGCCCGGCTTCCAGCGCGGAGGCCGCCGCCGTCAGCCGGGCGGCGGCCTCGGCCGAGTCCCCCGCCAGCACGGCGAGGCGCTCCCGCAGGGGAGCACGGCGGGCCAGGGTGCCGGCGACTCGGGCCGGCGGCAGCCCGTCCTCGGTGATGGCCCGCGCCAGGTCCCGTGCGTACCGGACCAGCCCGGCCCGGTCGCGCGCGGTGAGGACCAGCTCGTAGGGCTCCCCGGCCGGTGCCGGGCCGCCGCCCGGTGGCGCGGTGTGCTCCGTGTGCTCCGTGTGCTCCTCCACGACCAGGTGGACGCCGGTACCGCCGAAACCGAAGGCGCTCACCCCCGCCCGGCGGGGCAGGCCGTCGGCGGGCCAGGCGACCGGTGCCGTCGCCACCGTCAGCCGCGCGGCGTCGAGGGCGGCGGTGTCGGCGAGGCCGAAGTCCGGCTGCGGCGGGATCACCGCCCGCTGCACGGCCAGGACCGATTTGACGAGTCCGGCCAGCCCGGCGGAGTTGAGCGAATGCCCGACGACCGCCTTGACCGCGCCGAGGTGGGCGGGAGCGGCGTCCTCGCCGCGCAGTTCGCGCAGCACAGCGAGTTCGACGGGGTCGCCGACGGCGGTTCCGGTGCCGTGCGCCTCCAGGTAGCCCACCGCGCCCGGCGACAGGCCGGCATCGCGGTAGGCCCGGCGCAGGGCCCTGAGCTGGCCGCCCGCCTGGGGGTGCATGCCGCCCTGCACGGTCCCGTCGTTGGCCGTGCCCACGCCGCGGATCACCGCGTATACGCGGTCGCCGGCCGCCCGGGCGTCGGTCAGCGGCCGCAGCACCAGCACCCCGGCGCCCTCCCCCAGGACGAAGCCGTCGGCCTCCGCGCCGAAGGGCAGGCACCGGCCGCTGCGCGAGACGGCGCCTATCCGGCACAGCCCCACCAGCAGGTCCGGGGCGAGGATCAGCTGGGCGCCACCGGCGATCGCGATGCGGGAACGGCCCGCGCGCAGCGCGTGGACGGCGTTGGCGACGGCCATGAGACCACCGGAGCACGCGGAGTCCAGTGCGTAGCTCTCGCCGTGCAGGTCGAAGACCGAGCTGATCGTGTTCGGTCCCATGTTGAGGAGGAGTCCGGCCACGGACGTGCCGTGCAAGCCCTGGACGGCGCGTACGGCGTCCTGCAGGCCCGGGTTCGCCGCCCGGGTTCCGAACTCGCCGCCCGCCAGCTGGCGCATCCGTATGCGCATGGTGCTGAGCTCGCGGTAGCCGCTCTCGGTGAGGGCCGTGATCACCGAGGTCTCCTCGCGGTCGAAGCCGTCGGTCTCCCACCCGGCGTCCTGGATCGCCTCGCGGGTCAGGTCGATCAGCAGCCGGTGCTGGGGGTCCATCGCGGCGGCCCGGCGCGGCGGGATGCCGTAATGCGCCGCGTCGAAGTGGCCCACGTCCGGCAGGAGCGCCATGGTGTCGGTGTAGGTCGACGAGGTGTCGCGGAAGTCGCCGGTGAGGAAGGCGGCGCTGCGCCAGCGCGTGTCGGGGATGGTGGAGAACTGCGGTCGTGGGGCGGTGAGGAGCCGCCAGTACTCGTTCAGGTTCCGGGCCCCCGGGAACCGGCAGGCCATGCCCACGACGGCTATCGGCTCGTGCCCCTCCCCCGGGAGCCGCGCCCCTGTCACGGGGTTCACCGGGTGGTCGGTCGCGCACGCCACCAGTCGAGGGTGGCCTTGACCTGCTCGTCGACGGGAGTGGCGCGGACCGCGAAGGCCGCCTCGTAGGCGCTCGAATCGACGACGAAGGGGCTGTCGAACTGGTAGCGGATCTCCTTCAGTTCGCGCAGCAGAGGGGAGAAGAGCCCCGCGAGGCCCAGTGCGGCCGGAGGGATCCTGCGCACCACCGCGGGACCGGTTCCCGCGCCCGCGGCGAGCCGGGCGGCCATCTCCCTCACGGACAGGGCGGGTTCGGTCGGGACGTGCCAGGGACGTCCCCAGGCCCGCTCCTCGCCCGCGACCTCGGCCATCGCCTCGGCCACGTCGGGAAGGTAGGTCCAGCTGTGCGGGGCGTCCGGGTCCCCCAGCGTGGAGACGGGCCTGCCGCGCAGCAGCGCCGGTACGACCCGTCCGGCGAGGTGTCCGCCGTCGGTGACGCCCGGGCCGAAGAAGTCGGAGGCCCGCACCTCGACCGCCCTGATGCGGCCCTGCTCGTGCAGCCTCCGCACCTGTTCCCAGGCGGCGGCTCGGACACGGCCCTTGGGGCCGGTCGCCGCCTGCGGCAGCTCCTCGGTCAGGGGGCCGTCCACCGGCCCGTAGCCGTAGAGGTTGCCCAGCACGACCAGTACGGCGCCGGTGTCCTCGGCCGCGGCGGAGACCGCGGCGACGAGCGGGGGCCACTCGCGCACCCAGCGGTGGTAGGGCGGCGCGGCACAGTGGTGGATCGCCGCCGCGCCCTGGGCGACGGCGGTCAACTGCGGGAGGTCCGTCGCGTCGAGTGCGTGGTGCTCGATCCCCGGTTCCGGGCTTCTGCCCGCCCTGGTGACGACCCGTACGGAATGTCCCTGCTCTGCCAGCAAACGGGCGGTGGCGGCGCCTGCGGGTCCGAAACCCACGACCACATGAAGACTCACGGGCGCACAGTAGCGCGAGAGCGGATCGATCTCCTGGCAGTTTGGCCGGTACAGGCCAATCACGGACGGGGGCGGGGCCGTTGATCGACAAGGCCCTCACCGCGGACGGGGACGCAGGACGTCCGGGACGCGCCCCGGCGGATTTGGCCAGGACCTGCCCGGGCACCGCGCACGAAGGCCGGGCCCGTGGCCACGGGCCCGGCCTTTCCGCCAGGGGTCAGACGCGGTCGGCCGCGATCAGGACGTACTGGAAGGAGCCGTCCTTGTAGGAGTTGATGAACGCCTCCTCGATACCCGTGACCAGGGAGGACGTGGCGCGCAGCTCCCAGTAGGGCAGGGTCTCGGGGGTCAGGTCGATCACGGCCTGCGGCACGAGCCGGTTGTCTGCCATGGCCCGCATGTACTCCCGACGGGAGTGGATGTTGCACTCGAAGTGCGCGTTGATCTGGGAGACCCACTTCGAGGGCTGGCCGTACCGCGGGTTCCAGCAGCCGGTGATGGTCACGTAGCGGCCGCCGACCGCGAGGACGCGGGAGTGCTCGGCGAACAGGTCGTGCAGGTCGACGTACATGCTCGACTCGTTGTTCCAGGAAGCGGCGGCCTGCCCGGTCTCGAGCGGCGTGTTGAGCATGTTGCAGACACGGGCGCGGACGGAGTCCTCGATGCCCAGCTCGCGGGCGCGCTGGTTGGCGAAGTCGGCCTGCTTGGCCGACAGGGTCACGCCCTCGACCTTGCATCCGAACCGCTGGTGGGCCATGACCATGGAGCCGCCGCGGCCGCAGCCGGCGTCGACGAGCGTGTCGTCGCGCCCGATGGCGCCGAGGTGGTTCAGCAGGACCTCCGCCTGCGCGGACTCCAGGCGGTGGAGCTCGGCGATCAGCTTCTTCTCGTACGCGCTGTCCTCGGTGTCCCCGAGGGCCGCGTGGTCGACGTCACCGATGCCGTAGTGGTGGTGGTACAGACCGTCGACATCGCCCAGGCGCAGGTTCACCGGCCGGGCCTCGTGGTCCCAGTAGCGGGCGATGTCGCCCTGGTAGGGCGTTGCCGGGGCCGGGATGAAGGCGGAAGTGGGGGCGGCAACGGTGAAATCGGTGCTGGTCACGAATAAATCCATCCTTACCAGAAGTCGGGCAGGCTGTAGCGGTAGGTGTTGCTCTGGTGCCAGTAGTGGTTGCCGTCGACCCAGGCGGCCACGCCCCGCAGGAAGCGGACCACGCGTGGATCGGGGCAGGACACGGCCAGTTCCGCGGCCGCGGCCTCGAAGGCGTGCATGAGGTCGTTGTGGATCTCGACCGCCTTCAGGTAGGCCTCCTTGTCGGAGAGGCCCTCTCGTGCTGCGATGACCACCGGCAGGTTCAGGTGCAGGCCGGGGCTGTCCAGTTCTTTCGTGTACGAGTACAGGTCGTTGGAGATGGTGGTGGCGTTGCCGGCCAGCGCGATGACCCGTTGCATGGCGGGCATGGCGTGCAGATCGGCCGGGAGTTCGTAGCCGCCCACCGTGTCGGTGATGGTGGGACAGGGGCGGAAGTTGTTGAACTGGCGCATCGCCAGGTATTCGGACACTTCCGGGACGTACTCGGTCTCGGCCCAGGCGGCTTCGGCGAGGTACCCCATGTGCAGCCGGGCCATGTCGTGCCGGTACCGGTCGGCCTGGGACGGGGTCGCCGCCCGGGCGAAGTACTCCATGGCCGAACGGTAGGAGCGCCGCGGCGCGTCCGAGAGGAGGGACTGCGCCCACTCCGACTGGTACTCCGCGGTCGTGTGGACCGGGTCCAGTGCGGTGTGCGCCAGCAGAAGCCTTCCTCCTAGTCCGACCGGTGAACCGCCGTGGTCCTCGCAGTAGCAGTCGTCGACCACGTTCTCGGCGACCATCAGCCTGGTGGCGATCATGAGGTGGTCGACGGTCGGGGCGTCCGGGTGGCAGGCGACCATGTAGCGGCCCACGGAGAAGCCGTCGAACTGGTCCTCCCACTCCGGCGGGTACGCCTCCACCTCGTCCACCGCCCAGCGCTTGATCCGGCGGCTGACCTCCTCCACGCGGGCGGGGTCGGGCTCCGGGACGGGGTGGTGGTAGAGGCCGGGGATCGGCCTGCCCCCCGCCGCGGGCCGCGGCGCGGGCACCTCGGGTGCCGGGGCGGCGGCGGGCTGTGCGCGGTAGGGGGTGAAGAAGAACAGTCCCTCCGTGCCGACGCCGCTGGGGCCGCGCATGATCCGCTCCAGGGCGGGGTTCGGTGTCGCGTTCCGTGTCGCCGTCGCGGCGGCGGCCTCCCGCACCGGTTCGGCGACCGCGTCGCCCCCCGGGCCTCCGCCCGGTACGGGCCGTGCCTCGGGAGCGGGAACGGTAGCGGGAGCAGAAGCGGAAGCAGGGTGGGAGGGCCGGGCCGCCGGCCCGAAGGGCAGCGCCGGCCCGGTCGGCAGCGCGGGCTTGCCTCCGGTGACGGCGTCGGCGCCGCGGCCGTGGGTCCCGAAGCGGGCCGCGGCGGCAGGCAGGCTCGACTGCGCAGGGGAAGGCCCGGGAACGGGCATCCGTGGCTCCTAGGTGATGGGGGTGGGCTGTGCCGGACCCTCCCGGGCACGTTCGGCCGGCCCGGGAGGGTCCGGGCTGATGACGGCCGGGCCGTCAGTCGCGCCGGCGGCCGATCTGGACGTTCTCCATCACGCCGAGCGCGTCGGGCACCAGGATGGCGGCGGAGTAGTAGGTGGTGACCAGGTACGAGATGATCGCCTGCTCGCTGATGCCCATGAAGCGCACGGACAGGCCCGGCTCGTACTCCTCCGGCAGCCCGGTCTGGTGCAGGCCGATGACGCCCTGGTTGTCCTCGCCCGTGCGCATCGCGAGGATGGAACTGGTGTTCTCCTTGCTGATGGGAATCTTGCTGCAGGGAAGGATCGGAACCCCGCGCCAGGCCGGCACCTGCTGGCCGCCGAGGTCGACGTGGTCCGGGTAGAGCCCGCGGGCGTTGAACTCGCGCCCGATCGCCGCGATGGTCTTGGGGTGGGCGAAGAAGAACTTGGTGCCGCGGCGGCGGCAGAGCAGTTCGTCCATGTCGTCCGGGGTGGGCGGGCCGGAGTGGGTCTGGATGCGCTGCTTGAAGTCGGCGTTGTGGAGGAGGCCGAACTCCCGGTTGTTGACCAGCTCGTACTCCTGGCGCTCGCGCAGCGCCTCGATGGTGAGCCTGAGCTGTTCCTCGGTCTGGTTGTGCGGCCCGTTGTAGAGGTCGGCGACGCGCGTGTGGACCCGGAGCACGGTCTGGGCGATGGAGAGTTCGTACTCGCGCGGCTTGAGGTCGTAGTCGACGAAGGTGCCGGGGAGCGCGGCCTCGCCGGTGTGGCCGGCGGACATGGCGATCTCTGCCTCGCCGTGCTTGTTCTGCCGCTGGTGCGGGAGCGAGCCGAACTGCTCGACGTGGGCCCGGAGATTCGGTGCCGCGTCGAGGACGGCGGAGAAGTCGGCGCGGGAGAGAGTGAGCAGGGTGCCGGAGGTCTCGGCCGTGGCGGTGTAGTCGGCGGTCGCGTCGGCGTCCAGCAGCGCGTTCTCGCCGAACCGGTCGCCGTCGGCCAGCACGGCGACGGCGATGGCGTCGCCGTACTTGCCGACCGAGGTCTGGCTGATGCGGCCGTGTGCGACCAGGTGGATCCGATCGGCGGCGGCCCCGCGCTCGACCAGCACCTCGCCGGCGCGGAAGTCGCGCTGGACGCACCGGTCGGCGAGCGTGACCAGCACCTGCTCGTCCTCGAAGCCGCGCAGCATGGCGAGTTCGCCGAGTTCACGCGGGATGACCCGGACGGTGGCCCCGTCCTGGACGAACTCGATGCGGCCGTCGCCGACGGTGTAGGTCAGGCGGCGGTTGACGCGGTAGGTGCCGCCCTTGGTCTCGACCCAGGGGAGCGTCTTCAGAAGCCACCGGGAGGTGATCTCCTGCATCTGGGGGGCGGACTTGGTCGTGGTGGCAAGGTTGCGGGCGGCCGCCGTGCCCAGACTCGTCTGCTGGGTCGGCTCCAGCTGGGCCTCTGGGCTGGTGTCCACGGTCATCGCGCAGGCCTTTCCTTCGTGTCCTTCGTGCGGGTGGCGATCAGCGCATGCCTGTGCACGCACGTCACCGGTGAAGAAGAAAAATAGGGTGAATACCCGGGCAATCCCTCTAGATCCGGAAGCACAGTAACCCTCCGTGAACCGGTGCACCCATCGGAAGCGGTGGGGATTACCTCGATTCGGTGATCTTGAGTCGCGGCGCGTTTGGCCACTGCCTCGGCGGTTTCGGACACGGGTGCCGCGCAGTTTCCGCCAGGGCCGCTGCGGACCGTCAACTTGCCTACGCACAGGGCGGGTTGTTCTGCGCGCGGATCAGCGGGCGGGACTTGTGTCGGAGCGGCCGCGTACGCTGCCACCGTGACGGATGACGAGGACCTGATATTGGCGCAGGCGCTGGGCGCGGTGGGCGCGATCGGCGGCGGCTCCGGCGGACGCCGCGGTGCGGCGTTCGCGGCGCGGCGGCTGAAGAAGAACGTGCACGAGGTCGAGCTGTCGCTCGGCCTGTCGCCGACCGAGGCCGCCGCCCGCGCGGCCGACGTCCTCCTGCGGCTGGGCACCCCGGTGCGGGCGGCGGGCGCGGAACCCCCCGCCGGGGCCCGGGTCGTACGGGCCCTCGTCGGCGGCGGGTTCGGGAACATGAACCCGGTCCTGGTCACCGTGACACTGACGGGCACCGGACCGGAGGCCACCGCGGTGCGCGTGCGCGGCGCCGCCAAGGAGGGCCTGATCAAGCAGCGGGCGGGCGAGAAGACCGCCCGCCAGGTGGCCGAACTGCTCTCGCGACCGGGCCGCTGACCGGCAATCCCCATCCCTCCCGCCCGTACCGGGCCCGCACTCCGTCGAGGTGGGCCAGCCCTTCCTCGGCGCTGCCCGACGCCCCTACCCCGTCGACGGCCTCGCGGCACCGCCCGTGCCGGGAAACCCGGGTGACCGTGCGGCCCGTGGCGGTGCAGGATCTCCCCATGGACAACAAGACCGCCGCACGGCTCGACGGGTTCGTCGTCGGCCCGGGCGCCGAGTGGACGGGGCTCGCCGTGTGCACGGACCTGCGGCTCGACGGCTGGGAGGCGGCCCGCACCGCCGACGTCACCAAGGTCCGCCCGCGGACTGCCTGACCGTACGGGTCCTGCGCCGGCGCGGCAGGTCGACCTGCAGGCGCGGTGGCGGGCGGCGGCCCCGTCGAAGTTCCCGTTCAAGGACGTCACCCGCGTGGGCTTCGGCGGGCGGTACGAGCGGACGCTGCTGGAGTTCGCCGGACCGCACCGCTGACGGCGGGCGTCCGATGTCGGCGGCGGGCGTCAGGCGGTCGGGGGCGCGGTGATCCGGCGTACGGACTCCACCACGGCCGCCCGGTGGCCGGCGAGCCGCTCGGCGGACCAGTCGGTGCCGCCTGCTCCCGCCGCCGGGCCGCCCACCGCCCCGAACCAGGCCTGCGACAGGCCGATGACCAGGGTCAGCACGTCCGCGGGGGCGATGCCCGCGTCGATCCGGCCCGCTTCCTGTGCCTGCCGCACGGCAGCGATCTTGCCCGCGTACGACTCCGCCTCCGCCCCCGTGGACCCGGGGCGCTCCAGTTGCTTCCACAGCACGAGGCGCATCAGCTCGGGCCGCTCGACGAGGTGGTCGAAGACGGCTCCCGCGTAGCCGGGCAGGTCGTCGGCGTCGAAGGGGACGGATTCCGAGCCCGTCTCCAGGGCCCGCTGGAGTACGGCGTCGAAGAGCTGCTCCTTGTTGCCGTAGTAGACGTAGATGAGCCGCTTGTTCGCCTGCGCGGTCTCGGCGATGCGGTCGACGCGCGCACCGGCGATGCCGTACGCCGCGAACTCGGAGAAGGCCGCGTCGAGCAGGCGCGCCTTGGTCGCGTTGGAATCCCGTGCCATGGCTCGCAGCCTAGCAAGTAACTATCTGGTTATTGACAACGGGCGCCGACGCGTCGCAGACTCTATCTATCCGGTTAGTTACTTTCTTTCGAGGAGCACACCATGGAGATGCGCGCACTGGGCCGTCAGGGTCTGCAGGTCGGGGCCGAGGGCCTCGGGCTGATGGGTATGAGCGCCCACTACGGCGCCACCGACGAGACCGAGTCCCTCGCCACGATCGACCGCGCCCTGGAGCTCGGCGTCACCCTGCTGGACACCGCCGAGGGCTACGGCCCCTTCCGCAACGAGCAGCTGCTCGGCAAGGCCCTGACCGGGCGCCGCGAGGCGGCCGTCGTGGCCACGAAGACCGGGGTCGAGTTCACCGACGAGGGCGCCCTCCTCGGCCACAACGGGAGCCCCGAGTACATCCGCAGGTCGGCCGACCGCTCCCTGCGCCACCTGGGCACCGACCACATCGACCTCTACTACCTGCACCGCGTCGACCCGAACGTGCCGATCGAGGAGAGCGTGGGCGCCCTGGCCGGGCTGGTCGAGGCCGGCAAGGTCCGCCACATCGGTCTGTGCGAGGTCTCCCCCGCCACGATCGCCCGCGCCCACGCCGTGCACCCGCTGGCCGCCGTACAGACCGAGTACAGCCTCTTCGAGCGCGGCATCGAGCACGACGGCGTCCTCGACATCCTGCGCGAACTGGGGATCGGGCTCGTCGCCTACTCCCCGCTCGGCCGCGGGTTCCTCTCGGGCGCCATCACCACCCCCGACGACTTCGCGGCGGACGACTTCCGCCGCACCGACCCGCGCTTCCAGGGGGAGAACTTCCGGCGGAACCTGGCCGTCGTGGACCAGGTCCGCCGGCTCGCCGCCGAGAAGGGAGTGACGCCCTCGCAGCTCGCCCTGGCCTGGACCCTGCACCAGGGTGCGGTGCCCATCCCGGGCACCAAGCGCCGCACCTACCTGGAGGAGAACATCGCCGCCACCGGCGTGACGATCACCCCTGCCGAGCTGGCCGCGATCGACGCCGTCGCACCGCACGGCGTGGCCTCGGGCGACCGCTACGCACCCGAGCTGATGGCCTCCCTCAACGGCTGACCGGGCTGAGGGTGCTGCGGTGCTCAGCAGGGGCTCAGCAGGGGCTCAACGTGGGCTCACAGCATCACGTGCTTGACCCGGGTGTAGTCCAGGAGGCCCGCCATGGACAGGTCGCTGCCGTAGCCCGAGTGCTTGACCCCGCCGTGCGGCATCTCGGAGACGGTGGTGCCGTGGGTGTTCACCCAGACGATGCCGGTGTGCAGGGCACGGGTCGCCCGCATCGCCCGGTCGTGGTCGGTGGTCCACACGCTGGCGGCGAGTCCGTGCCGGACGTCGTCGGCCAGTTCCAGGGCCTCCTCCTCGTCGGTGAAGGACTGGACGGTCACGACGGGGCCGAAGATCTCCTCCTGCACGATCTCGTCCCCCTGGCGGACGCCCGCGACGACGGTGGGCTCGTGGAAGAAGCCGGACCCCGGCACGCGGGCGCCACCGGCGACGATCTCGGCGCGGTCCGGCAGCCGGCCGAGCAGCTCGCGTACCGAGGCCAGCTGGGCGGCGTTGTTGAGGGGGCCGAAGTCGGCGTCCGGCTCGTCCGGGCCGCCGGTGCGCAGGGCGCGGGTCCGCTCCGCGAAGGCGGCCAGGAACGCGTCGTGGATCCGGCGGTGGACCAGGAGCCGGGTGGGCGCGGTGCAGTCCTGGCCGGCGTTGTAGTAGGCGACGGCGGCGAGGGCCGCTGCGGTGGCCTCGACGTCCACGTCGTCGTGGACGAGGACCGGGGCGTTCCCGCCGAGCTCCAGGTGGACGCGTTTGAGGTCGACGGCCGCGGCCGCCGCGATCTGCCGGCCCGCACGCACGCTGCCGGTGACCGCGACGAGCGCGACATCGCGGTGGGCGACGAGATCGCGGCCGGTGTCGCGGTCGCCGCAGACCACGTTGAGGACACCCGGCGGCAGGTGCGCGGACGCGATGCGGGCGAGGAGCGCGGCCGACGTGGGCGTGGTGTCGGCGGGCTTGAGCACGGTCGTGTTGCCGGCGGCGATCGCCGGGGCGATCTTCCACACGGCCATCATCAGCGGGTAGTTCCACGGGGTGATCTGGGCGCAGACCCCGACCGGTTCGCGGCGCAGGAGAGAGGTGCGGCCTTCGGTGTACTCGCCGGCGGCGGCGCCCGGCAGGTTGCGGGCGGCTCCGGCGAAGAAGCGGACGCTGTCGACGATGGCGGGCAGTTCCTCGGTCCTGAACAGGTGGGCCGGCTTGCCCGTGTCGCCGGTCTCGGCCGCCACGAGGGCCTCGGCGTGCTCCTCGATGGCGTCGGCGATGCCGAGGAGGGCGCGCTGCCGTACGGCGGGGGTGGTCGTGGACCAGTGCCCGTACGCCGCCGCGGCGGCCGCACAGGCTGCGTCGGTGTCGGCGCGGCCGGAGCGCGGGGCGTGGCGGTGGGCCCGGCCGGTGGCGGGGTCGGTCAGTTCCATCGTCTCGCCGGTGGCGGCGGGCCGGTCCCCGCCGGCGATGTGGTTGAGCACGGTGGCGGTGTCGGTGTCAGCCACGGCGCAGCGCCTCTCGGGCCGCTGCGCGTCCGGTGCGTACGGCGCCCTCCATGTAGCCGGCCACCCATTGGTCGGATCCGCAGACGTAGAAGGGCGGTTCGTGGGTGCCGTGGCGGGGGCCGACGGCGGTGACGTCGCCGGGCGTCCACTGGGTGACGTACCCCTGGGTCCACGGGTCGGTGCCCCACATCCGGATGTGGGTGGCGAGCGGGCGGTGCGCATCTTCTCCGTAGAGGCGGGCGATGTCGGCGAGGAGTTCACCGGTGCGCAGCGCCATGGGTGTGCCGAGCAGCACGGCGAGCCTCTCGGGCGGGACGAGGGCGGAGAGGACGCCGTCGCTCTGCGGCCAGGTGCTGCCGAGGACCCCTTCGCATTCGGAGAGGCCGCTGAGGCCCCGGTCGCGCCAGAACGGCCGGTCGTAGGCGGCGACGAACTTGGCGGCGAGGGCGTGGCGTTGGCGGTGGAGGGAGGCGAGCCGTTCCTCGGAGACGCCGGTGAAGGTGACCGAGCGGAGCGGGCCGACGGGCAGGGCGCTGACGACCGCGCCGGCGGTGAGGGTCTCGCCGCCGGTCAGCCGTACGGTGCAGTGGCCGGGGCGGCGGATCGTGACGGCCTCGACGGGCGAGCCGGTACGGATCCGGCCGCCGAGGGCGGCTGCCATGCGCAGGGCGACCGTCGCGGAACCCTCGGCCACCCGCAGGCCCTCCCAGGCCTCGTAGTCGTAGTGGTCGGGGCCGGTGCCCGTGCCGGGGGCCGGTACGGCGGCGTGCTTGCGCAGGGCGGCGAGCAGCGAGGTGCGCTCGTACGAGCCGTCGGCGAGGGCGAGCTGGCCGATCTCCCAGAGGCGTACGACGGCGGGGGTCGCGCCCTCGGCGCGCAGCCAGTCGCCCACGGAGAGGCGGTCGAGGGCGGCCGCGTCGGGGTGGGCCCAGGGGTCGTCGGGGTCGACGGTCCCGGCGAGGGCGCAGAAGGCGGCGGTGGCCTTGCGGTGGCAGGCGTCGTCGCCTGGGCCGAACCAGTGGGGCGTCGCGCCCGCGCAGACGCCCTCCGGGGTGGCGCGGGTGAGGTCGCCCGGTTCGGCGACGTAGCTGGGGATCAGGGTGAGGCCGAGTTCGGCCGCCAGGGTCGTGTACGCGGTGTGGGCGCGGCCGACGACCTCTCCGCCGAGCTGGACCAGCCGTCCGTCGGGGAGTTCGGTCTGCTCGACGCGTCCGCCGACCCGGTCGCGGGCCTCGACGACGAGGACGTCGGCTCCGCCGGCGGCGAGGTCGCGTGCGGCGGCGAGTCCGGCCAGGCCGGCGCCGAGCACGATGACGTCGTGGTTCATGGGGTGTTCCTCCGGTCGGGGGCCGTCATCGGTCGAGGACCAGGCAGTGTTCGGGCTTCCAGCCGATCTCGACCTGCTCGCCGCCGCTCCAGCGGTCCTCCATGCGGGAGCGGACGGTGTTCTGCTCCAGTACGGACACCGTGACGCCGGGGGCCAGTTCGATGAGGTAGGTGGTGGTCGGGCCGCAGTAGACGGTCTCCCGGACCACGCCGCCGACGCGGGCCATGTCGGGTTCGAGGTCGGACAGCCAGATCTTCTCGGGGCGGATCGACATGCTGACCCTGCTGCCGTCGGTGACGGACGGCCGGTTGCCGACGGGCAGTTCGGGTCCGGTGTCGAGGACGACGCGGCCGGAGCGGTAGGTGCCGGGGACGAGGTTGGAGGTGCCCATGAAGGAGGCGGTGAAGCTGCTCGTGGGCCGTTCGTAGACGTCCTCGGGGGTTCCGCACTGTTCGACGCGGCCGTCGTTCATGACGGCGAGCCGGTCCGACATGGTGAGGGCCTCGTCCTGGTCGTGGGTGACGAAGACGAAGGTGATGCCCACCTCGCGCTGGATCTGCTTGAGTTCGACCTGCATGTGGCGCCGGAGCTTCAGGTCGAGGGCGGCCAGCGGCTCGTCGAGCAGCAGCACCTGGGGCCGGTTGACCAGGGCGCGGGCGAGGGCGACGCGCTGCCTCTGGCCGCCGGAGAGGGTGGGCGGCTTGCGGGCCGCGAGGTGTCCGAGCTGGACGAGGTCCAGCATGGCGGTGACCCGCTCGCGTGTCTCGGCGCGGCCGACGCCCTTGCGCTTGAGGCCGAAGGCGACGTTGTCGGCGAGCGAGAGGTGGTCGAAGAGGGCGTAGCTCTGGAAGACGGTGTTGACGTTGCGCTTGTTGGGAGGCAGGCCCGTGACGTCCTCGCCGTCGAGGAGCACGCTGCCCTCGGTGGGATCGGTGAAGCCGCCGATCATCCGCAGCAGGGTGGTCTTGCCGCAGCCGGAGGGGCCGAGCAGGGAGAAGAACTCGCCCTGGGCGATGTCGAGTGCGATGTCGTGAACGGCGTAGGTGTCGTCCGCGGCGGGGTACCGCTTGCTGACATGGTCGAGCCGGACGGCGGGGGTCGGGTGCACGGGGGTCGGGTGCATGGGTGTCACTTCCCGGAGAGCAGGTCGAGGCCGCCGCGGCGTCCGAACAGGCGCGGTATGGCGAGGGCGAGGACGATGAGGCCGACGGATCCGGCGAGCATCAGGGTGCCGACGGCGTTGATGGTGGGCTGCACGCCGAACCTGATCGCCGAGTAGATGCGGACGGACAGCGGCTGCGGGTCGACGCCGGTGGTGAAGTAGGCGAGGACGAAGTCGTCGAAGACGAGGGCGAAGATCAGTACCGCCGACGCGAGGATGCTGGGGAGCAGTGCGGGCAGGGTGACCAGGCGCAGTGCCTGGCGGCGGGTGGCGCCGAGGTCCATGGCGGCTTCCTCGACCTCGGGGTTCAGTGCGGCGATGCGGGAGCGGAGGATGACCGTCACGTAGGAGATGGAGAAGGTGATCTCGGCGAGCATCACGGTGGTGGTGGACAGGGTGATGCCGAGCCCCTTGAAGAGGAGCATCGCCGCGACGCCGGTGACGATCTCCGGGGTGATGAGCGGGACGAGCATGACCAGGCCGGCGAAGGAGCCGAGGCGGCTCCGGCTGCGTACGAGGCCCAGGGCCAGGGCCACGCCGAGGACGAGTGAGCCGGCCATGGCGACGAGGGAGACCTGCAGGCTCATGCCCAGCGAGTCGAGGATGACGTCGTCCTGGAGGAACGCGCTGTACCAGCGGAGGCTGAAGTCCTCGAAGACGGTCAGGGACTTCTGGGAGTTGAAGGAGAACAGGACGACGACGCCGACGGGGAGGTAGAGGAGGGCGAAGAACACGGCGGTGACGGCGATGGCGAAGCGGGGCCGGCGCTCGGCCGTGCGGCGGCGGCGCCGCTGCTTCCCCCTTCCCGGAGCGGCGGGTTTGCCCGGCGTGCTCCTCGGGTGCGGGGGGTGCGCCGTGCTCGGTGCGGTCGCGGGGGTCGGGGCATCCTCGGTGGTCCGGGCGTTCGCGTTGGTCTGGGCGTTCGCGGCTCTCGCACTGTTTCCGGTGGTCATCGGGCCGCCTCCGCCTCGTCCTTGCGGGTGCGCCGCAGGTAGCCGAGCATCCCGAGGAACAGGACGGCCATCAGCAGCATGGTGAGGGCCGAGCCGAGCGGCCAGTTCTGGCCCTGGAAGAACTTGTCCTGGATCAGGTTGCCGATCATGATCTGGTCGGGGCCTCCCATGAGCTGGGCGCTGACGAAGTCGCCCATGGCGGGCAGGAAGACGAGGACGCAGCCGGCGGCCGCTCCCTGTCGGGTGGCGGGGACGGTGACGAAGAGGAAGGTGCGCAGGGGACCGCCGTAGAGGTCCCGGCCGGCCTCGATGAGCGAGGTGTCCATGCGTTCCATCGCCGCGTACAGCGGAATGATCATGAAGACGACGAAGCCGTAGACGAGCCCCGCGATGACGCCCGCGCCGGTCTGCAGGATCTTCGTGCCGTCGTCGGCCACACCGATCGCGCGCAGGAACCTCAGCAGCGGGCCGTCGTCGGAGAGGACGACGGACCAGCCGTACATCCGTACCAGGTAGTTGGCGAAGAACGGGACGACGATCGCGGCGATGAGCAGGTTCTTGAAGCGTCCGCCGCACAGGGCGATGGCGTAGGCGACCGGGTAGGCCACGGCCAGGCAGATGACGCAGGTGATCAGCGCGTAACCGAGGGAGCGCAGCAGGACGGTGCGGTAGGCGGGGTCGGCGAGCGCGGTGAGGTTGTCGGGGTTGAACCCGAAGCGCGGGTTGCCGAGGGGGTCGGTGGTGCCAAGGGCGAGGGTGGCCACGAGGAGGAGCGAGGCGACGAGGAAGCCGGTCATCCAGAGGGTGCCGGGGAGGAGGAGCCAGGTCCACAGCCGGGGCCCCCTCGCTCTGGTGTCCGCCATGTCAGCCGGCCTTCACGTCGGTCCAGGCGGCGTCGCGGGCCTGTTCGGCCCGGGCGTCGCCGTTGCGGAAGAAGAGGTCGGCCTTGAGGTCGTCGGCGGTCACCAGGCACTGGGGGAAGGGCTCCACGAGCGCGGCGTAGGTGTCCTCGGTGCCGCGGACCGGCATGGGGTAGCCGATGTACTCGATGTTCTTCTTCACGTTCTCCGGACGGAGCATGTAGTCGATGAAGAGCATCGCGGTGCCGGGGTGCTGCGCGTTGGCGGGTATGGCGTAGCAGTCGGAGTTGACGGGGGCGCCCTCGCGGGCGACTTCGAAGCCGAAGACGGCCGGGTCCTCGGCCTGGGCGAGCATGGCGGCCATGTCGCCGCTCCAGGCCTGGGTCATGTCGGCGTTGCCGTTGAGCAGGTTGTTGTAGCTGTCGCTGGAGAATCCGCGCAGGCGGGGGCGGAGCGAGCGCAGAGTGTCGGTGACGCGGGCGAGATCGCCGTGGTCGCCGGTGGTGAGGTCGAGGCCCAGCTTGAGCGCGCCCAGGCCGAGCACCTCGTCGCGGTCGTCGAGGACGAAGACCTTGCCCTTGGCCTTGTCGTTCCACAGGTCGTTCCAGGACCCGGTCAGGTCGCCGAGCCGGTCCCGGCGCCAGCCGATGCCGGTCTTGTACATGGTGAAGGGCACGGTGTGGGCGGAGCGCGGGTCGTACCAGGGGTCGGCGAAGTAGCCGTATCCGCCGAACACCGACTCGGCGTTGCGCAGTTTGGAGTGGTCGATCCTGCGCAGCCTGCCGCCGGTCGCGAGGCGCTGCGCCCATTTCGCGGTGGGGAAGATGATGTCGTAGCGGTTCCCGGCGTTGAGCTTGGCCGCCATGCCCTCCATGGAGTCGTAGTTCGACTGGACGACCTTTACGCCGTACTCCTTCTGGAAGCCTTCGAAGACGGCCGGGTCCACGAAGTCGGCCCAGTTGAAGTAGACGAGGTCGCCGTCGACCTCGGCGTCGACGGGGGTCTCGGCGGCGGCCCGGCCGGCCGGGTCGTCTTCGGAGGCGAAACCGCAGCCGGTGGCGGCGAGGGCGAGGGCGGCGGCGGTGCCGACGCGCAGGAAGTGGCGTCTGGTCGGGGGAAGTGCCTCGGGGGACATGGGGTCCTCTCCGTAGGGCCGCGGGGGGACGGCGGGAACGAGCGGTAGGTGGGGGGCTCGGTCGAACGGTGGGCGCGGGCGCCGGGCGCCGTACGGCGGGCGGGCGACGCGGGACCGGTGCTTCGGCGGGACCGGTGCTTCGGCGTGAAGGGGGCGGCGTGGGCGGGGTCCGGGTGGGCGGGACGCGGGGCGGGCGGCTCCCGTGCCGTGCGGGGAGGAGTCCGTCGGGTTCGGCCCTGCTCGATCGGTGAGGCGGCCCCTACGGCTCCGTGCCGTCGAGGGCGGCGCGGATGCGGCCGGCGAACCAGCCCACCGCCGACTCGCGGCGCGAGAGCGGTCCGGGCTCGAAGCCGGGGGTGGAGAGCCCCTTCTGGACGCGGGCGACCAGCTCGGCGTCCTCGTCGTTGGTGATCCAGCCGATGTGGATGTTCAGGCGCCGGGCGAGGCGGGTGCGCCAGCTGGTCCCGCGCCGGGTGTAGAAGGCGCCGGGCACGGCGACGCGGTCGACGGCCGTGGGGATCGCCGTCCAGGCCAGTACGTGGTCCGGGTAGAAGTCGATGAGGGTGTTGGGGTAGATGACCGCGTACCGCCAGATCCGGCGGTCGGCCTCGGCGAGGCCGGGCATGGGGGCGGCGACGCGCTGGTAGAGGCGTTCGGCCCAGTTGGAGGACGGCTTGTCGCGCAGCGGGGAGGCGAACAGCGCGTAGTTCTCCTCGATCTCGCAGGTGTACCCCTGGTAGTCGAGCAGGCGCATCAGGCCGGGGTGGGCCACCGGGACGTGGTAGCCCTCCAGGTAGTTGTCGACCGCCACCTTCCAGTTGGCCTGCTGGGTTTCGGCGCCGGCCAGGTCGTGGATACGGGCCCGGCCGATGGGCACGAGGTCGGCTCCGGCGTAGTGGCCGACCGCCTCCGCGAGGCCCGCGCAACTCGTCGCCAGCGGCATGGCGTCGGGGTCGAGGTTGACGAAGACGAAGCCGAGGAAGGACTCGACGCGGGCCGGGAACAGGCCGAGGCTCGGCTTGTCGAGGCAGGGGATCTGCCGGGCTTCCGGGGCTCCGACCAGGCTTCCGTCGAGGCGGTACGTCCAGCCGTGGTAGGGGCAGCGGATCGCCTTGCCGGCCGGTTCGGGGTTGGTGACCAGGCGTGTTCCGCGGTGCCGGCAGACGTTGAGGTGGGCGGCGAGGCCGCCGTCCTCGGTGCGGACGACGACGACCTCCCGGTCGGCGACGGCGGCGGCGAGGCGGGATCCCGGGTCCGGCAGGTCAGACTCGTGGCAGACGAGCTGCCACGACGCGGCGAACACGTGCCGGGTCTCGGCGGCGGCGATGGCGGGGTCGGTGTAGTAGCGCGCCGGGAGCGCGGTGCCGGGTGTGTCGGGGGCCGGCGCCTCATGGGCGGCGGCGGTCCCGGAGGCGGGCGGGCCGGGCGCGGCGACCCGGCCCGGCGGGCCGGTCCGGCCGGCGCCGCCGGTGCGGCCGGGGGGTGCGGAGGGGCCGGTGTGGCCCGTCGTCGGTGTTTCGGGAGCTCGGGAATGCATCGTGACTCCTCCGTGCCGCCGTGCGGCGATCGGTGTCGGCGTTCGATGTCGAGACGACCCAGCAGTGGACAGGCGGTCGGGGCGGGAAGCCGGGACCGGGCTGACCGATTGGACAGTCAGATTGCTGGCTTGTTTCCGCCGGGTCAAGACTTGTTCACTGACCGATCGGTCAGCTAGCGTGATTCTTGCCTGACCGATCGGTCAGCAAACGTGCTTTCCTGTCGCCGGCCCGGCACTGCTCCGCGTTCGCCCTGTTCACCGGGGCGGAGGCAGGCCGGGCGGCCCGCCCGGCCCCGCCCGGGCCCGCACCCCCTGATCCCCGGTCCCCCGCCGACCGGCTCCCGCCGGGCGCCGGGTCGACGGCGGCATCCCATCCCCCGGAGGCACGCATGAGCGGTCGTCGGCGTCTGGACTGGCTCGGGCTCACCCCCGAACCCGAGCGAGAACTCCCCACCGCGGTCGCCGCCCTGCGCGCCTCATTGCCCGGCACCGCCACCCCGCGGACGGCCGAGGAGCTGGCCGCCGCAGAACGCCGCCGCGTGGAGCGCCTGATCCTGCGCGGCAGCCGGCACGGCTGGCTCCGCTACCTCGCGGAGGTCACCGACCTGGTGACCGGCGTCGCCGCCGGGTCCCGTACCGGCGACCGGGCCGCCGCCCTGCTCGCCGGCGAGGTCGTCCTCGACCACCACCGCATGCTCATCGGCCTCCCGGGACCGGGATACGGCCGCACCGCGACGGACCGCACCGCGCTGGAGGGCGCCGTACGGGCCCTGCGCACCCACATCCGGACAGGAGGCAGCCGATGACCACGACCACGATCCGGCTCCCCGCGGCGCAGCCGCCGGGCACCGTCCTCGGGACGGCTCCGGACATCGGCGAGAGCGCCGACGCCTACCGCGCCGCAGGCGGCTACGGCACGGACACCGGCCCCGCCGAACTGCTCGCCCACCTCTCCGCCTCCGGCCTGCGCGGCCGCGGCGGGGCCGGCTTCCCGGCCGCGGTCAAACTGCGCTCCGTACGCGACAACGGCGGCCGCGACGACTGCGGCGGCCGTCCGGTCGTCGTCGCGAACGGCGAGGAGGGCGAACCCGGCTCGGCCAAGGACCGCTGGCTGCTGCGGGCCCGGCCGCACCTGGTCCTCGACGGCCTCGCCCGCGCCGCCGCGATCACCGGCGCGGCCCGCGGCTTCGTCTACCTCTCCGACCCGGCCGCGGGCGAGAGCGTGCGCCGGGCCCTCGCCGAGCACCCGCCGCCGCTCCCGGTCGAGGTCGCCCTGACCGACCACACGTACGTCGCCGGCGAGGAGACGGCGGTGGTCCGCCGGATCGGCGGCGGACCGGCACTGCCCGCCGCCAAGCCGCCCCGCCCGTTCGAGCGGGGGGTCGGCGGCGCCCCGACCCTGGTCTCCAACGTCGAGACGCTCGCCCGGATCGCGCTCACCGCCGCCCGGCCCGACCTGCGGCTCGACATCGCCCGCGGCACCCTGGTGACGCTCTCGGGCGGTCCGGCGGGGCCGGTGCTCACGGAGGTCCCGTACGGGATCCCGCTGCGCTCCCTGGCCTCCCGGCACGGCGTCCCCGACGCAGCCGGGGCGCTGATGGGCGGACTGTTCGGCGGACTCGTCGACGCCCGCGCCCTGGACCTGCCCCTCGAACCGGGAGCGCTCACCGCCGCGGGCACCGCGCTCGGCTGCGGCGCGATCCGCTTCCTCGACGCCGGCGCCTGCCCGGTGACCTGCGCCGCCGACGCGGCCGCCCACCTCGCGGCCGAGAGTGCCCGGCAGTGCGGGGTGTGCGTCTCCGGCACCTCGGCGGTCGGCGACGCCCTGTACGCACTCGCCGCCGGGACCGCCGGCCCGGACACCGCGGACCGCCTCGACCGATGGTCGCGGGGCCTGCCCGGGCGCGGCGCCTGCGGGCTGCTCGACGCCGCCGCCGGTATCGCCGGCAGCCTGCTCCGGGCCTTCCCCGGGCACGTCCGCTCCCATCTCGCCGCACCGTGCCCGGTGTGCGCGGCCGTCGCGCCCGCAGAGGGCCGCCGCCGCCTCACCGTGGCCGTGCCGGAGGTCGCGGACCCGCCGGCGGCCGCCTCCCCCGACCCCCATCCCGCACGCCCGCCCGTCCCGCTGCCGTCGCCGCTGCCCGCGCTGAAAGGAACGCCGTGAAACTCCTGCTGGACTCCACCCGCTGCCAGGGCTACGGACTGTGCCAGGAGCACGCCCCCGACCTGGTCGAACTGGACGAATGGGGCTATGCGAACGTCATCGCCGTCATCGTCCCGCCCGGCGCCGAGGACACCGCCCGGGCCTGCGCCGACAGCTGCCCCAACTCCGCCCTCCGTGTGGAGGGATGACATGGGACGTGATCTGACCTCCCTCTTCGACCCCGCCTCCGTCGCCGTCGTGGGCGCCAGCGACGATCCGGCGAAGTACGGGCACGCCGTCGCCTCCCAGGCCCTGCGCGCACCCGGCCGACGCCCCGTGCACCTGGTCAACCGGCGCGGCGGCACCGTCCTCGGCCGGACGGCCGCCACCTCGCTCTCCGCGATCGGCGAACCCGTCGAACTGGTGGTGGTCTCCGTGCCGGGCGCCGGCTTCGAGGCCGCCGTGGACGAGGCCCTGGCCTGCGGGGCGAAGGCGATCGTCGCCATCACCGCGGGCTTCGCGGAGGCCGGCCCGGCGGGACTGGCCCGCCAGCGGGCGGTCGCCGACCGCGTGCGCGCCGCCGGAGCGGTCCTCGTCGGGCCGAACTGCCTCGGCATCGCCGACAACACCACCGAGCTGTACCTCGCCTCGGACCGGTTCGCGCCCGGCGGTGTCGCCCTGCTCAGCCAGAGCGGCAACCTCGCGCTCGAACTCCAGCTCCGCGGCGAACCGTACGGACTGGGCTTCTCCCGCTTCGTCTCCCTCGGCAACCAGGCCGACGTCACCCTCGTCGACCTCGTCGAGGACTGCGCCCGCCACCGGGCCACCTCGGCGATCGCCGTGTACGCCGAGGACTTCGGCGACGGCCGGGCCTTCGCGGCGGCCGCCGCGGCCGCGGGCAAGCCGGTGGTGCTGCTGACGGCGGGCCGCGGCTCCGCCTCCGCGCGCAGCGCCCAGTCGCACACCGGCGCCCTCACCACCTCGGCCGACGTGGTCTCCGCGGCCTGCCGTGACGCGGGGGTCGAACTCGTCCGCACTCCGCGGGAGATGACCGTCGTACTGGCCGCGCTGGCGGCGGGTCCGCGGACGGCCGGGCGGCGCACCGCGGTCTTCACCGACGGCGGGGGCCACGGCGCGGTCGCCGCCGACGCGGCCGAGGACGCCGGGCTCGACGTGCCGGAGCTGGGCGCCCGGACCCAGGAGCGGCTGCGGAGCGTGCTGTGGGAGCAGTCCTCCGTCGGCAACCCCGTCGACCTGGCGGGCATGGGTGAGCAGCGTCCTCTCTCGTACGCCGACACGGTCGGGGAGCTCCTCGCGGGCGACGAGGTCGACGCCGTCCTGATGACCGGGTACTTCGGCGGCTACGCGGCCTCCGACGGCGGTCTGGGCGGCGGCGCGGCCGGCGGTTCCGTGCTCGCGGACGGCGAGACGCGGGCCGCCAAGGAGATCGTCGCGCACCTGGCCGCCGCGGCGAAGCCGCTGGTCGTGCAGTCGATGTACCCGCGGTCGGCGAGCTGCCGGGTGCTGGCCGAGGCGGGTGTGCCGGTGTTCTCGGCGACCGAGGACGCGGCCCGCGCGCTGGCGGCGATGACCGGCCGGGGGGCGTCCGGGCGGGGCGGTTGCGCCGTGCCGCCGCTGCCGCCCGCCGCCGCGCCGCTGCGGGATCCCGGGTACCACGCGGTACGGGCGCTGCTCGCCGACGCCGGAGTGCCCTTCCCGGCGGCGCGCGAGATCACGGACGAGGCCGGGCTCCTCGCGGCGGCCGCGGAGTTCGACGGCCCGTACGTGCTCAAGGCCCTGCACCTGCTGCACAAGTCCGACGCGGGCGGTGTGGCGCTGCGCCTGGCGGACCGGGCCGCGCTGCTGGCCGCGTACCGGGAGATGCGGGCCCGGCTCGGGGCACCCGCCTACTCGGTCGAGGCGATGGCCGATCCGACGGACGGCGTCGAGCTGATCGTCGGGGTGAACCGCGACCCGCGGTTCGGGCCGGTCGCGATGGTCGGGCTCGGCGGGGTGCTCACCGAGACCCTCCGCGACGTCGGCTTCGCCCTGGCACCCGTACCGGCCGGGCGGGCCGAGGAGCTGCTGCACGGTTTGCGCAGCGCGGCCCTGCTGGGCGGCGTACGCGGCCGGCCGGCCGTCGACGTGGCTGCGGCGGCCGCCGTCATCGAGCGCATCACCGCGGCCGCCGCCGCGCACCCGGAGATCGCCGAGCTGGAGGTCAACCCCCTGCTGGTCCGACCGGACGGGGTCCTCGCCCTGGACGCGCGGGCCGTCCTGCACTGACCGCTCCACCCCACCCCTGTGCTCTGGAGGACACATGGACTTCCGCTACACCCCCGAACAGACCGCCCTCAAGGCCCGGGCCGCCGGCTACGCGCGCCTGCTGATGCGCTACGAGGACCAGTCGGAGGAGGCCGGCGGCCCGCTGCCCGCCGACACCGTCCGAGAGCTGACCCGCGCCGCGATCGACGCCGGGGTCTACGCCATCAACATGCCCGCGGAGTGGGGCGGGGCCGGCCTGTCCCTGCTCGACCAGGTCATCGTCGAGGAGGAGTTCGGCAAGGCCACCAACTGCCTCTGGGACATCCCCTGGCGGCCCGCGAACGTCCTCGCGTACGGCACCGAGGCGCAGCGGGAGAAGTACCTGCTGCCGGTGATCCGGGGCGAGCGGTTCGACGCGTTCGCGGTGACCGAGCCCGGGGCGGGGTCCGACCCCGGCTCGGGCACGAGCACCGCGACCCGGACGGACGGCGGCTGGCTGCTGAACGGCGAGAAGTGGTTCGTGACCTGCGGTGACATCGCCGACTTCCTGCTGGTGCAGGCGGACGCGGGGCCCGAGCGGGCGGCGACGCTGTTCTTCGTGGACAAGCAGGCGCCGGGGGTGGAGATGACGCGCGTCCCGCGGTTCATGCACTCCGCGGTGAACGGGCACCCCGAGTTCACCTTCACCGATGTGTTCGTCGCCGACGAGGACGTGCTCGGCGGCGTCGGCAACGGATACGAGCTGACGAAGGAATGGTTCACCGACGAACGGCTGATGATCGCCGCCCGGACCGTCGGCGCGGCCGAGCGGGCCCTGGAACTCGCCCGGGACTGGGCCGTGGAGCGACGCCAGTTCGGCTCGCCCATCGCCGACTTCCAGCTGGTCCAGGGCATGCTCGCCGACTGCGCCGTCGACATCGCCGTCAACCGCGCCTACACCCACCAGGTGGCCTGGGAGGCCGACCGGCCGGAGACCGACCGCAAGACGCTGCATGCCAAGGCGTCGACGGCGAAGCTCGCGGCGAGCGAGGCGGCCGGGCGGGTCGTCGACCGGTGCGTACAGATCTTCGGCGGCCGCGGCTACGACCGCTCGTACCCGGTCGAGCGCATGTACCGCGAAGTGCGCGTGGACCGGATCTGGGAGGGCACCTCCGAGATCCAGCGGCTGATCATCGCCAACGAGCTGATCAAGCGCGGTACGCGGGCCCTCGCCCTGCCCGGCTCCTGACGGCCTGCCCGGCGTCCCTTCCGAACGACCGCTCCCCCACCACGACCCAGAGGACAGACAGCACATGGACTTCCGTCTCACCGCCCGTCAGGAAGAGCTCCGGAGCGCGGCGCGCGAACTCACCGAGTTCATCATGAAGTACGAGCTCGACTGCGAGGAGAACAACGGCCTGCCCCCGCAGGCGCACACCGAGATCCGCGACGCCGTGCTCGACAGCGGGCTGCAGGCGGTCAACATGCCGGCGGAGTGGGGCGGCGCCGGGCTCACCGTCCTGGAGCAGGTCACCGTCCAGGCCGAACTCGGCCGGCTCACCGGGGCGCTGTGGGACATGGTGTGGCGGCCGGCCAACGCGCTGTCCTACTGCACGCCCGAGCAGCGCGAGCGCTACCTCGTTCCCGTGATCCGGGGCCGGCGCCGGGACTGCTACGCGGTGAGCGAGCCCGAGGCGGGCTCCGACCCGCAGAGCATCCGGACGACGGCGACGCGGGCCGACGGCGGCTGGGTGCTCAGCGGCGAGAAGTGGTTCGTCACCGTCGGGGACCACGCCGACTTCATGATCGTGCTGGCCGCCGCCGGGGAGGAGCGCGCGCCGACGCTCTTCCTCGTCGACAAGGAGACGCCGGGCATCGAGATGACCCGGGTGCCGCGCTGGATGCACACCTTCGTCTACGAGCACCCCGAGTTCACCTTCACCGAGGTGTTCGTCCCCGAGGACGCGGTGCTCGGCGAGGTGGGCCAGGGCTACGACATCACGCGTTCCTGGTTCACCGAGGAGCGGCTGATGATCGCCGCGCGCACCATCGGCGCGGCGGAGCGTGCACTGGAGCTCGCCCGGGACTGGGCCGTGGAGCGACGCCAGTTCGGCTCCCCCATCGCCGACTTCCAGCTGGTCCAGGGCATGCTCGCCGACTGCGCCGTCGACATCGCCGTCAACCGCGCCTACACCCACCAGGTCGCCTGGGAGGTGGACGAGGGCGTCGCCGACCGCAAGACGCTGCACGCCAAGGCCGCGATCGCCAAGCTGGCGGCGAGCGAGGCCTCCGGCCGGGTGGTCGACCGGTGCCTGCAGATCTTCGGCGGCCGCGGCTACGACCGCTCGTACCCGGTCGAGCGCCTCTACCGCGAGCTGCGCGTGGACCGGATCTGGGAGGGCACCTCCGAGATCCAGCGCCTGATCGTCGCGGGCGAACTCGTCAAGCGCGGTACGGGCGTCCTGCGGATGCCGTCCGCGGGGTGAGCCGTGCCCCTGCGGGCGGGGGCGGCGCCCGCGGGCGCCGCCCCGGCCCGCGCACACGCACACGCACAGGAGGGAGGACGCGTCGATGACCGATGTCGAGCGGGTCGGGGTCGTGGGCTGCGGGCTGATGGGATCCGGCATCGCCGAGGTCTGCGCCCGGGCCGGACGCGACGTCGTGGTGGTGGAGACGAGCCGTACGGCCGCGGCCGCCGGCCTGGAGCGGATCACCCGCTCCCTGGGCCGTGCTGCGGCGTCCGGACGGCTGACCGCCGACGAACGGGACTCCGCCGTGGGCCGGATCGCGGTGACGACGGACCCGGCGCGGCTCGCGGACCGGGACCTCGTCGTCGAGGCGGTCGCCGAGGACGAGCGGGCGAAGCTGGAGGTATTCGACCTGCTCGACCGGGTGGTGGAGCGCCGGGACGCCGTCCTGGCGACGAACACCTCCTCCATCCCCGTCATCCGGCTGGCCGCCGCGATCTCGCGGCCGGAGCAGGTCGTCGGCCTGCACTTCTTCAACCCCGTACCGGTGCTCCCCCTGGTCGAGCTGGTGCCGTCCCTGCTCACCGGCGCGGAGACCGTCCGGCGGGCCCATGCGTTCGCCTCCGAGGTCCTGGGCAAGGAGGTCGTCCGCGCCCAGGACCGGGCGGGGTTCGTCGTGAACGCGCTGCTCGTGCCGTACCTGCTGGCCGCCGTGCGGATGGCCGAGTGCGGGACCGCGTCGGCCGAGGACATCGACCGGGGCATGACCCTCGGGTGCGCGCACCCGCTGGGTCCGCTCGCCCTGGCCGACCTGATCGGGCTGGACACCGTACAGGCCATCGCCCGGTCGATGTACGCGGAGTACCGGGAGGCGTTGTACGCACCGCCGCCGCTGCTGGCCCGGATGGTCGACGCGGGGCGGCTGGGCCGCAAGACGGGCCGGGGCTTCCACACCTACGGCGCCCACGGGGCCGGTGCGATGCGCGAGGATGGGGGCGGGGCGGCCGCGGCATCCGGGCCCACCCGGCCGGAGAGCGGGCGTCGAGACGGGGAGCAGCCAACGTGACCAAGGCCGAGCGCGCACTCGAGACGCGTGAGCGAATCCTCACGGCCGCGTGCGAGGTCATCGCCGACATCGGATTCGAGAACGTCAGCATGCGCAAGGTCGCCGAGCACGCCGGGGTGTCGAAGGCCCTGCTGCACTACCACTTCGACACCCGCGAGAAGCTCTTCGCGGAGGCCATGACGCACTCCTTCGCCCAGACGGGTACGGACACCGAGGGCGTCGCCGACTCGGTGCCCTCGTCCGTCGTGCTGGCCCGCATCCTGCGCAGCATGCTGCCCAGCGACGCGGAGCTGCGCCAGGACTGGAAGCTGTGGCAGGAGCTGTGGGTGCGGGCCCAGCGGGACGCGGCGGCCCGGCACCTGGCCGTCGACCTGTACGACCAGCTGCACGCGTGGGTCGGCGGGGCCGTGGAACGCGGCATCAGCTCGGGCGAGTTCGCCGAGTGTGACGTCGCGGCGCTGAGCACCCTCGTCCTGGCCCTGTGCGACGGCCTGGGCATCCGCCTGATGCTCGACGACCCCCGGGTGGACCTGGCGGCGGCCCGCGCGACGATCTGGCGGACCATCGCGCCCACGCTCGCCGTCGAGCCGGTGTTCCCGGACGTGTGACGCGTCGGACGCGGTCGGCTGCCGCGCCGGCTGCGGGCCTCAGTCCCAGAAGTCGCCGTCGTGCGGGAGCGCGGCGAAGTGGTCCGGGTCGTGGGAGAGGAAGACCCGGATGCCGGCCCGGGAGAGTGCGCGCAGGCGGCCGTGGGTGAGCAGCTTCTCCTGGACGTTCCAGTCGCTGGGCATCGGGAGGTCCTGCTCCAGGCTCTTCTGGAGGTGCGCGGCGTCGCCCATGAGGGCGATCCGTCCGTGGTGGTCGAGGTCCAGGATGATGCCCTGGTGGCCGGGGGTGTGGCCGGCGGTGCGCACGACGGTCAACGTGCCGTCCTCGAACAGGTCGCTGTCGCCGCGCAGTTCGAGGAAGTCGTAGCCCCGGCAGGCCGCGTAGTCGTTGAACGCGTAGCCCCGGGCGGTCCAGCGGTCGGGCCACCAGGCGTGGCGCAGTTCCTCGTGCTGGGCGACGTGCACGGCGTGCGGGAAGTAGGTCATCCCGCCGGCGTGGTCGAGGTGCAGGTGGGAGTAGACGACGTAGCGGACGTCTTCGAGGCGGTAGCCGAGGCGTTCCAGCTGTGCGTCCACGGCGTGGGCGCGGGTGAACCCCTCGGCGCCGTACGCGGTGCGCAGGCCGGGTCCCCAGTGGGCGTCGGCCGCCTCGGGGTCGGCCACGCGGTGGTTGATGCCCGTGTCGAACAGGACCGGTCCGTGGGTGGCGTGCTCGATGACGGCCACCGTCGACGGGACGGTGATCGTGCCGCTCGCGCCGTACTGCAGGCCGCTCTTCGGCATGGTGAACGGCCCGGCGTCCACCGTCGTCACACGCAGTCTGGCGACCACGGGACCTCCCTCTCGCGGACCGGCGCGGCCGGCGGCGCGTTCCCCCGTCCAGGCTAACCCTGCGGGGGCTGCGGCACGCGTCGGCCCGGATCCGCCGGGCCGGGCGGGTCGGGTGCGAGGGCCGCGGCGGCCGCGAAGAGGCGGGCGCAGCGGCCGGTCATGGCTTCCGGGGATTCGTCGGGGTGTTTGACCCACCAGCGGACGAGGGTGGCGACAAGGTCCCGCCAGACGTACTTGAGGGCGTCCGCGTCCAGGGGGTCGCCGGAGCCGGTCGCCCGGAGCAGATCGGCGGTGCCGCCGGCGGCGAGGTCGTCGATGGCGGACCAGTACTGCGCGGCCCGGCGGGCGGCCGCGCCGTCGGCCGGCAGGGAGGTGTCGTACAGGACGAACCACGCCTCCCGCCGTCCCTCCAGGGCGGTGAAGATGCTCTGCAGCACCCGCAGGGGCGTGTGCGCGGTGGTCCCGTCCGGACCCATCGCGGTGCGGATCGTGTCCAGGAGGCGGTCCCCGACGGGCGCCAGGCAGGCGAGGTACAGGTCCTCCTTGGTGCCGAAGTACTGGTGCAGCAGGGTCTTGGTGACGCCGACGCGCTCGGCGATGGCGGCGAGGGAGGCGGCCGCGTAGCCGCGGGTGCCGAACTCCTCGGTGGCGGCGGCCAGGAGCTGCTGCTGCCGGTGCTGCCGGGGGACTCCCTTGGTACCGGCTTTCGAGCGTGGGGTTGCCATGGCCGGATATTATCAGTAAGTAATTTACCGCAAGGTAAGTTCCGCACCGCGACCTCTGGAGCGCCCCCATGCCCGGTACGACGCCACAGCCCGCCTCCGCCACGCGCACCCGGTCATGGTGGGGGTGGGGGTGGGCGGACGCGCACCCCGACGATGCGGAATGCGCCGCGATGGGCGCCCTGATACCGGGCACCCTCGCCCACCCGCTGCCCGTCCCGCACGTCCGCGACCTGGACATCCGCCGCCCCGCCGCCGAGCCCCCGGCGAGCCTGGCGCACCTGGTCACGGCGGACCCGGAGGACCGCGCCGCGCACGCCATGGGCAAGGCCTACCGGGACGTCGTGCGCGCCCTGCGCGGACGCCCCGGCCGCATCCCCGACCTGGTCGCACGCCCGACGGACGAGCGCGAGGTGGCAGACCTGCTGGACTGGGCCGGCGAGCGGCAGGTCGCGGTCGTCCCGTACGGCGGCGGCTCCTCGGTCTCGGGCGGAGTGGAGTACCGCGGCGACGCCCATCGCGCCGTGCTGTCCCTCGACCTGACCGCCATGGACCGTGTCCTGGAGGTCGATGCCGTCGGCCGGGCGGCGCGCATCCAGGCCGGGACCCTCGGCCCGGCCCTGGAGGACCAGCTGCGGCCCCACGGTCTGACCCTGCGGCATTTCCCGCAGAGCTTCGAGTTCTCCACGCTGGGCGGCTGGCTCGCCACCCGGGCAGGCGGCCACTACGCCACCGGGCGCACGCACATCGACGACTTCGTCCAGTCCCTGCGCGTGGTCACGCCGGCCGGCACCAGCTCCTCGTGGCGGCTGCCCGCGTCCGGGGCGGGCCCCTCCCCCGACCGGCTGTTCCTCGGCTCCGAGGGAGCGCTCGGGATCATCACCGAGGCGTGGGTGCGGCTGCAGGAACGCCCCGCCCACAAGGGGTCCGCATCCCTCGCCTTCAGTGACTTCCAGGCCGCCCTGGAAGCGGTGCGCGCCATCGCGCAGTCGGACCTGTTCCCCGCCAACTGCCGACTGCTCGACGCCGGCGAGGCAGCGCTGGCGGGCGCCTCGCACGACGGATCCGCCGTGCTCGTCCTGGGGTTCGAGTCCGCGGACGGGCCGGTCGCCGCCCGGCTCGGCCAGGCCGTCGACCTGGCCCGGTCCCACGGCGGCCGGCCCGCCGCGGCGTCCGCGGCCACGGCGGCCGCGGGCGCCGCGGCGGGCGGCGACGCCGACGCGGCCGTGAGCGCCTGGCGCTCGGCCTTCCTGCGGATGCCCTACCTCCGCGACGGCCTGGCCAGGATGGGGGCGGTCGCGGAGACCTTCGAGACGGCGGCCACCTGGGACCGGATCCCCGGCCTGATCGAAGCGGTCCGCAAGGAGGTCGGGGAGGCGGCCCTCAAGGGCTCCGGCCACCCGGCGACGGTCAACTGCCGTCTGACGCACGTCTATCCCGACGGAGCGGCCCCGTACTTCACCGTCCTCGCGGCGGGCCGCCCCGGCGACGAGGTGGCCTTCTGGGACGACCTCAAGGCCGTGGCGAGCGACGTCCTGCACCGCCACCGGGCCACGATCACCCACCACCACGCCGTAGGCCGGGACCACCGCCCCGGCTACGACCTCCAGCGGCCCAACCCCTTCGCCCTCGCGCTGCGCGCGGCGAAGCACGCCCTCGACCCGCGGGGCATCCTCAACCCGGGCGTGCTCGTCGACTGAGCGGCGCCCCGCGAGAGGGTGCGGGCCGCAAAGATGACCGGAGCACGCGTCGTGGGGTACGAAGACTTCTGTGAAGGAACAGATCCGGCCCTCGACCGTTCGCGTGTTCATAGCGCTCGCCCCGCCCGATGACGCCAAGGAGGAGCTCGCGAGGGCGCTGCGGCCCGCCTACGCGGCGTACCCGGGCATGCGGTGGAACCGCATCGAGGACTGGCACATCACCCTGGCGTTCCTCGGGGAGCTCCCGGTCGGGACCGTTCCTCTCCTGCGGCCGCCGCTCGCCGAGCTGGCGGCGGCCCGCCGGCCGCTCGAACTGGCGCTGAGCGGCGGCGGGCACTTCGACGAGCGGGTGCTGTGGAGCGGTCTCGACGGGGACCTCGACGGCCTGCACCTGCTGGCCTCCGAGGTGCGTGCCGTGGTCGAGGAGTGCGGCGTCCCCTTCGAGGACCGGCCGCTGCGCCCCCATCTCACCCTCGCCCGGACCCGCCGGAACGATCCCGCGTGCGTGGTGGAGGCCGCCGCCGGGCTCGGCGCGTTCTCCGGCCGCCGGTGGCGGACCGCCCGCCTGCACCTGGTCGGCAGCAACATCGGCCGCGGCCCGGGCCCGATCCACTACCGCGACATCGAGGCCTGGAGCTTCCACCACGGGCCGTCCGGCGACGGCGACGGCGCATGACCCGCCTCTCGCCGTGGAGCCGGTCGACAAGGGACCGGTGGTTCGACGAGCTGGAACGCCGCGGGATCGATCCGTGGGAGGACGAGGTACCGGCCGCGTTCCAGGATGACCGCCGGCTCGCTTCCCTGCCTCGGGACCGACGAACCGGCACCCGGCCTACGGCGTCGCCCGCAGCCGGGCCACGGAGTACGCGGGAGCGCCGAGGGTGAGCAGGCGGAACAGCCCGGCGGCCGCCCGGTGGCCGATGCCGATGCGTTCCATCACCGGGTGGTCTGCGACCCACTCCCAGCCGGGAGCCGCGGCGGCCAGCCCGCGTCCGCCGCGGGCGCCGGAGCGGAACTGTGCTCCCGTCGCCTTGACGATGGGGTGCCGGCCGCTGAGGGCGACCTTCGGGTGGAAGTAGTCCGCCACGAGTTCGACGCCGGGAAAGGCCTCCCGGCAGGAGGTGGGGAAGGCCCGCAGCCCGGCCGGGTCCAGGTACATGAGGACCCCTTCGGCCAGGACGAGTACGTTCCTGCGCCCGCCGACGAGCGGCAGCAGCCGCTCCGTCCAGCCGGGCTCGGTGATCGAGGCGGGGAACACTCCCGTCAGGTCGTCGGGAAGGAGCGTGGCGCGCAGTTGCACGACCTCGGGCACGTCGATGCCGAGCCAGGTGACGGAGGCGGGCCGGGACGGGGCGAGGCGTTCGGCGCGGGTGTCGAGGCCGATGCCCACCGAGATGACCACCGCGTCGGGGTGTTCACGGCAGAAGGCCGAGGTGAGTTCGTCGAGGACGATGGCGCGGTGCACGGAGCCGCGCGCGTTGCTCCGGTCCGTCAGCACCTCGGGGGCCCGGAATCCGGTGGCGGCCGGCACGGAGGCGGCGGCGGGGTCGCGGAAGGTGGTGCCGGGCAGGAGTTCGGCCGCGTGGGCCCGGCCGTAGAGGGGCGTGAGCAGGGTCATGGCCACGCCGCTCAGGCCGTGGGCGGAACCGCCGCTCTCGGAAGGGGTCGACATCTGTGTGGCTCCTCGGTCCGATGGGTCGTCCGGAACAGGGCGGGTACGGGGGCTCCCGCCGCGGCTCGCGCGCCGGGCGCCCCCGTGGCGCGTCAGCGGCGGTGGAACACCACCTCCGGGTCCGCCGCCGTCGGGCCGTCCAGGCGGGGCGCCGGCAGGCCGCGCAGGTGGAGATCGAAGAACGCGCCGACGTAAGCGCGGGTGATCTGCTGCGACCGGATGCCCGGCAGCGGGGTCTCTGGGTGGGGGGATCCCGCCCCGTCACTCAGTACGGGCCAGTCGGTGAAGGCCGGGTGGCCCGCTCCCGTGACGGTCAGCCAGCGCTTCCAGCCGTCCAGCCGGGGCCAGTTGTCCTCCCAGGAGGTGTCGGGGAAGTCGGGCGGCAGCAGCGCGGGGTCGCCGGCGAGCATCAGGAAGGGGCGGCCGCCGAGTCCGCGCTCGGGTATCGGTGTGAAGAAGGTGCCGTCCATGTTCACCCCGGCGTCCACGCGCGGGTCCGCGGCCATGGCGGCCGAGGCGGCCGCTCCGCCGATGGAGTGGCCGGCCGTGCCGATGCGCTGCGCGTCGATCAGCCAGGAGTAGCGCCAGGCGGAACGCGGGCCGGTGAGACGGTCGAGGAGGAACCTGACGTCCTGGGCCCGGCCGTCGCAGACCCGGTGCAGCGACCCGTCGGGGAAGACCTGCTCGCAGGCCTTGCAGGTGAGGACCCGTCCGCCGGGGAAGGTCGTACCGTCCGATTCGTACGCATGGTCCACCGCGGCGACGACGTAGCCGCGGCTCGCGAGGTCCTCCGCCAGGGTGGTCAGCGAGGCGCGCGGCATCGTGAAGCCCGGGGAGAGCACGATCAGCGGATGGCGGCCGGCCGCCGGCCGGGGCAGGGCACCTGCCCTGGCGTGCGTGCGGGTGGCCGCCACGCCTTCGGGGGTGACGTGGTCGCCGAGCTGCCCCCGGTCGGTGAGCAGTGCCTTGGCCTCGGCGACCGCCATGTAGGGGGCGGGGCTGCCGGTGCGGGCGAGGGCCGGGTAGTACAGCGACGCCAGCAGTTCCCGGTCCGCGGTCGGCACCCACGGGTCCTTGCGCTCGCGGTCCACCAGGTGGAGGGTGTCCCGGCCCACCGCGAAGGCGCCGGTGGGGCGCGGGAGTTCGAGCCCGGAGGCGCCCCCGGCCGGTGCGGCCCGGGCCGCGGCGGGCGTCGCGAGGGCGCCGGGTGCGGCGAGGACCAAGCCGGCGGCCACTGCCGCCAGCACACGGATGATCTTCTCCATGCCCCGCACCCTAGACCATTCATAGGCAAGGCTAACCTAACTAGGCCGGGGTGGGCGGGGGTTGCGGGCCGCGGCACGACCCTCGCTCGGGTGACCGCCCCCGGAACGACCGTGACGGGCCCGTTCCCGAGCCATTCTTGGAGCCGGCCCCTCCCCCGGAACTGTGAGGTTCACGTGCCGCCCACCCGCTCCCCCCTCCGCGATGCCGTCGCCGCCTACCTCGAACGCCATCCCGCCGAACGGGACACGCTCCGCGACCTGTTGCCGTCCTTCGACGCCGGGGACGATCCCGCCGGCCGGGCGGCCCCGCCCGGGCACATCACGTGCAGTGCGGTCGTGGTCGACCCCCGCCGGCGCGTCCTGCACGTCCGGCACCCGGCCGACGGGACGCTCCGCCTACCGGGCGGGCGCGTCGGGCCGGACGACCGTACGCTCCTGGCCGCGGCCCTGCGCGGGGTGCGGGAGGGGGCGGGGATCGCGCCCTCCGCCCTCTGTCACACCGCCGAGTACGGGGGCGTGCCCGTCCACATCGGCGTCCGCGCCGTCGGGGCGGGGCCGGCCCAGGGCGAACCGGCCCGCCCGCACTACGACGTCCGCATGGTCCTGCACCTCGCCGACGGGGACGCCGACCGGGCGCCGTACGCCGACGGGAGCCCGGGGACGCAGTGGCTCCCCTTCGACGAGGTCGGCCCGCCCGCCCTGCGGGCCAGGCTGCTGGAGCCGGGGCCCGACGGCCGGGCCCGGCCGGTCAACGCCTCGGCGTTGATCCACGACGGCGCCGGCCGCTACCTGCTGCACCTGCGGGACGACGTGCCGGACATCTGGGAGCCGGGGGCCTGGGCCCTGCTCGGCGGCGGCCGTGAGCCCCAGGACACGTCGCTGGAGGACACCGTCCGCCGGGAGTTGCGGGAGGAGGCCGGACTCGAACCGTCCACCGTGGAGCCGTACGCCGTGGAACACGTCATCGGAACCGACGGCACCACCGTCCCCGTGCAGATCTTCACCGCCCGCTGGAACGGCGACCCCGGTGCCCTCGCCCTCACCGAGGGGGTCATGCTCGCCTGGCACGACCCGCAGACCATGCCCCGTCTGCGCATGAGCCCCTCGACCCTCGACCTGATCCGCCGGCACGCCGAGGACCGACCCCCGGAGCCGGCCGGCGCCGGGGCCGCGAACGCGGCGGTCCCCCACCTTGTCGGCGTCCACCTCTACCTGGAACGCGACGGCGAGGTCCTGCTCGGGCTGCGGCACCCGGACTCCGCCTACGCGCCCTCCACCCACCACTTCCTCGCCGGGCACTGCGAGCAGGAGTCCGCCGTGAGCTGCCTGGTGAGGGAGGCGCGGGAGGAGGCCGGACTCGTCGTCGACCCGGCCGACGTCGACCTCGTCCACCTGGTGCACGTCGTGGACCGGCCGGGCGCCCGGCCGCGCATCCAGCTGGTCTTCCGGGCCCGGCGCTGGCTCGGCGAGCCGCAACTGCTGGAACCCGACCGGTGCGTGGCGTGGACGTGGTGGCCGCTCGACGCGCTGCCGGAGCCGGTCGTCCCCTACACCCGCGCCGCGGTCGAGGGCATCCGCGCCGGACGTCCGTACACCGAACTCGGCTGGGGCCGCCCCGGGAGCGCCGGATGACCGCCGCGCGCAGGCACACGCTGCCGCTCGACGTACACCTCCTGCTGCGCCGCGACGGCGGGCGCGGCCCCGAGGTCCTGCTGTCGCGGCGGGCCGGTCCGGTGTACGCGACCGGGATGTGGCACCTGCCGTCCGGCCACCTGGAGGCGGACGAGGACTTCGTCGAGGCCGTGATCCGCGAGGCCCGCGAGGAGACCGGGATCCTCATCGACACGCGGGACGTGCGCGCGGCGGTCACCGTGCACCACCGCCCCCCGGTGGGCTCGTCGTCCCGCCTCGGCGTCTTCTTCGAGGTGCGCAGGTGGTCCGGGCTGCCCCGGATCATGGAGCCGGACCGGTGCGACGGCATGGGCTGGTACGCACTGGACGCGCTGCCGGCGCCGATGGTCGCGTACTGCCGGGCGGGACTTGACGCCTACGGGGCCGGGCTCCCCGCGGCCGTGCACTTCCAGCGGGCGGGCGACCCCGTGGACCACCGGGACGGCGAACCAGGCCCCGGCCGAACCGGGTTCCTGGCCGGCCCGGCGGCCGCCGGCCCGAACCGGCCGCCCCCGTACGAAGGGGGCCGCTAGCGTGCGCCGCGCGCCCCTGGGGAGCGAGGGCACCCGGCTCGTGGTCGTCCGGGGGAACTCGGCGTCGGGCAAGTCATCAGTGGCGGCGGGGATCCGCGCCCGGTTCGGCCGCGGCCTCGCCCTGGTCGCCCAGGACAACCTGCGGCGGACCGTACTGAGGGAGCGCGACGTGCCGGGCGGCGCCAACATCGGGCTGATCGACACGGTCGCCCGGTACGCGCTGGACGCCGGCTACCACGTGGTGGTCGAGGGCATCCTGTACGCCGACCGGTACGGCGACATGCTCGCGGGCCTGCTCCGCGACCACCTCGGCGTCTCACGCTGCTACTACCTCGACATCCCGATCGAGGAGACCCTGGCCCGCCACGCCTCGAAGGCGGACCCCGACTACCTGGCCCAGGTCACCGAGCTGGATCTGCGCGCCTGGTACCGCGAACGCGACCTCCTGCCCGGTGGCGTGGAGACCGTCGTCGGAGCCGGCAGCGCCCTCGCCGAGACGGTCGACCGCGTCATGCGCGAGACGGGCCTCGACGGGCTGCCGCCGCGGACCGACTGATCAACCAGGGCGAAACAGGCATAAGGTCTCGCAATCGTGGTAGACGCCCCGCATACCGGTTCGACAGAACCAGGAGGTAGTCATGATCGTTCTGGGCGTCATCCTGCTGATCATCGGCTTCGTCACGGGGATTTCGATCCTCTGGACGATCGGCCTGATCCTCGTCATCATCGGCCTGGTGCTCTGGGTGCTGGGCGCGGTGGGGCACGCCGTGGGAGGTCGCAAGCACTACTACTGACGCCGGCCCTCCTGGCTCCGCGCTCAGGGGCGGTAGCGCAGTGGGTGGTCCCCCGGGACCTCCACCACGGCGATCCGCACACCGTCGGGGTCGGCGATCCACATCTCGACCAGCCCCCACGGTTCACGCAGCGGAGGCCGCAGCACTTCGGCGCCGCGGCTGTGCAGCTCCTCGTACGCCGCCTGAACATCGGCGACTTGGAGCCACAGCCGCAGGCCCGGCGCGGGCGGCGCGTCGGCCCGTCCCGACACTTCGAGGAAGCCGCCTCCGAGGAAGTACACCGTGCCGCGGTCCGGTCCCGTACCGAACTCGCGGTACACGGCGAGGCCGAGGGTCTCGCCGTAGAACGCGCGCGAGCGCTCGGGGTCCGTGGGTCGCAGCAGGATCCTGCTGCCCAGTACGTGCACCATGCCCCCACCTTCGCGCACCGCGCCCCCTTCGTCACCCCGGCCGCTTCGCGCCGCCGCGCCTGCGCGCCCGTGTCCGCAGCCGGCCGCGCAGCCCGCGGGTGCGCCGCGTACGGGTGTGCTCGTCGAGTTCCTCCAGCAGGCGCTGGGAGCGCTTCTCCACGCCCAGCTCGTCGAGGACCCGGTCGATCTCGGAGAGCAGGGCACCGCGCAACTGCCAGTGCTCGGGGTCCTCGCGGGCGGAGGCCAGCAGCAGGTCCGCGAGCCGGTTGCGGTGGACGCGGGCCACGGCCAGCTCCCCGGTCAGGCGGGCCTCGGCCTCTTCCGCGTTGGCGCTCACCTGGGCGGTGATCAGCTGGGCGAAGCTCTCCACGGCGACCGCGGTGTGCCGCAGCACCTCGCGCAGCGCGGCGGCGGTCTCGGGTTCGAAGAGCGGGCCGTCGGGGCGGGCCCTGGCCAGGTCGTTGAGGGTCCGGCTGGCCACGCGGAGCACCACCGCGCAGATCTCCAGGGTGTCCAGGCCGGTGCGCAGGACCAGCCGGAAGAGCAGGCCCTCCTTGACCCGCGGATTGAGCCGGAGACTGTCCTCGGCCTGCCGCAGGGCGGTGTCGACCTGCGCGATGTCGTTGTCGAGGCGGCGCGCCTCGTGCAGCCGGGCGGCGGCCCGTTCGACCCGGTCCGGGCCCGGGAGTTCCTCGCCCAGGTGGTCGAGCAGGCGGCTCATGCGCAGGGCGAGGTCGGTGATGGCGTCGCCCGCCGGGCCGATCCACAGGGGTGGTGCCAGAAGGAGGTTGACCAGGAGCCCGACGACCGCTCCGATGACGGTTTCCAGCACCCGGTCCCAGGCGGTGTCCGCCACCTGGGTGACGCCGAGGACGAGCATGGCGCTGATCGCGACCTCGGGGACGAACTCGTCCACGCGCACCAGGTGGCCCACCACCAGGGAGGCCAGGATCAGCAGGCCGAGGCTCCACCAGGTGAGGCCGACCAGCACGCTGAAGCCGATGGCGATCAGGACGCCGACGACCACCGAGTTGACCCGGCGGATGCTGGTGGTCAACGTGGAGTAGAGCGTGACCTGGACGACGAGCAGAGCCGTCAGCGGTGCGGTCAGCGGATTCGGCTCGCTGCTCAGGCGGAGCGCCACGACATAGCTGATGACGGCCGCGGCGGTGGAGCGCAGCGCCTGGACGGCGACCGGCTCGCGGCGGCGCCGTGCGACACGGGTGGCGATGCTGCTGATCGTTTCGGGCATGACTGCGCATCTTCCCAGGCCGCGCCGGATGACGCGTGCCGGAACGGACGAGTCCGGTCGTGTCGTATCGGGTCGCGCCGGCCCGTGTCGCCGGTGCCCTGCGGGGTAGGTGGAGGACGTCCGAAGTCCGCGTCGATCGGATCCGCGAGGGAGCGTCAGCCATGAAGGGTACGGAGGACAGGCGTCAGCAGCCGGCCGGGGGCCGTGGGGAACACCCGCAGGAACACCCCGGTCCGGACCCGGTGCACCCCGAGGCCAGCAAGCCGGTCGCGGGCAAGACCCCCGAGGAGCTGCGGAGGCGGCAGGAGAGCAAGATGTCCCGTCCGCGCGAGGAGGACGCCGGCTGACGGCGTCCGCCCCGAGGCGCGGGGGCCCGCCGGGCGGGTCAGGTCTCCCAGGGGCCTTGGTCGTAGGTACCGGCCTCGACCTCCAGGGCGAGTTCCTGGAGGACCTCGATCGAGGAGACGTCCGTCCGCCCGCCGTCGTGCGCGATCGCGAGGCTGGTGAACGCCAGGCTGAATCCGGAGACCATCGTGTGCAGGGCCGGGCCGAGCGCCTCGGCCACCAGGGTCGCCACCTGCTGCGGCGACGCGTCGGCGGGCACGCTGATCGACGGCAGCATTTCGTTCAGGAGCTGTGTGGCCACTCCGGCCGTTTCGGCTGGGCCGTCGGCGTCCTCACCGGCCTCGGCCGCCCGGCGGATGTCCTGGGCCTCGGTGAGGATGCCGATCACTCGCCTGAGTACGTCTGCGCGTTCCATCCTGCGGAGCCTAGTGCTACCGCAAAGGTTCACCTGTCGCGGCGCCCGGCCCGGGTGCGCGCGCACCGGACCGACCGCACCATGACCGTGTAGCCGTACGCGGACCCGTACGCGCTCCGCCGACCGGCCTGAAGGGAGAGCGCCATGTCCTCGGACCCCGCGCCGCAGACGACCGGGAGCCGGCTGCTGCTGGTCCGGCACGCCAAGGCGGTGCCGAAGGGCGATCCCGCCGAGGACTTCGAACGCGCCCTGGGCGAGCGCGGCAGGGCCGACGCACCCCGGACGGGCCGCTGGCTGGCGGAACAGGGCTACACGCCCGACCTGGCGCTGTGCTCGCCCTCGCGCAGGACGCGCCAGACCTGGCAGCTTCTGGTCCCGGCGCTGGCGGACCCCCCGGACGCCGTCTACGACGAGAGGCTCTACGACGCGGCGCCGAACGAGCTGGTCACCGTACTGGCGGAGCGGGGAGCGGGCTTGGGCTGTCTGGCGCTGGTCGGCCACAACACCGGCATCCACGAGCTGGCCACGGCCCTGTGCGGGAGCGGTCCGGAGGAGCTCCTGGAGCGGCTTCGGGACGGGTTCCCGACGTCCGGCGTCGTGGTGGTGGACCTGGCGGGCGGCTGGGAGGACTTGGTGCCCGGCAGGGGGCGGCTGACCGCCCTCTGGGCCCCGACTCACTGACACGGCTTCACCGGTGCACCGGCACTGCACCGGCACTGCACCGGCACTGCACCGGCACTGCGCATAATTGGTGCGCATCCGCGCGGTGTTGCTGCAACCATGGTGCCCTTCTGCCCTTCGGAAAGGACGTCACCATGGATCAGCTTCCCCCTCACCCCGATACCGAGCGGTACTCCGTGACCCTGTGCCCTCCGGCGGTCACGGTCGTCTCGGAGCTGACGGCCGCAACCGGCGTCAGCAAGTCCGACGTGATCAACCGGGCCGTGCTCCTGCTCGGGTTCATCGAGCGCGAACGCGCGAAGGGCAACGACCTGATGATCCGCGACACCGCGGGCGCGCTGGAGCGCATCCACATCATCTGACCCCTCGTCCGGCGTCCCGCCCCCGCCGTTCAGTCCATGTCCTCGGCCGTCGGCAGCTCCTCGACGACGTGCACCGCGGCCTCCTCGGCCGAGGCCGCGCCGCCGTCGATTCCGACGTCCCGGGCCAGTACGGAGATGTGGCGCTGCGGGGCTGAGTCGTCGACCGCGGCCAGACGACCCGCCCGGTCCGGTCCGGCGAGCATGGCGTCGCCGGCCTCGTCGGTGATCTCGTCCTGGTCGGAGACCTCCGGCTGCTCGCGCGCGAGGCGCTGCTCCAGCGTCTCGCCCGTGCGCGCCTCGGCGGCGGTCGTGCCCCTGTCGTCGACGGCCAGGGGGCGGTCGAGCGGCACGTACGCAGTGTCGAGGGTGTCGTCGAGGCCCGGCTCGTCGAGGGTGTTCTCCAGGTCGGGTTGCGCCTCGGCGGACTCGTCGCTCTCCTGCGGCTGGTAGACGTCGTCGCCGTAGGCTTCGTCGGCGCTGCTCATCGGGTTCTCCGATCGGTCGGGGTCGGCGTGCCGCCGGCAGGGGGCGCACCGGTCCCCGGTGCGCTCAGCCGGGCACGGTGGCGTCCAGGGGGAAGGAGCCGCCCGAACCGGTCAGTTCGAGCAGCCGCAGCAGCTGGTGGCTGGGCGCCGCCAGGCGCAGGACGTGTCCGGTCCGGACGGCCTGCCGCCGGGCGTCCAGCAGCGTGTTGAGTCCCGCGGAGTCGCAGAAGGAGGAGTTCCGCAGGTCGACGATGATCTCGGCGCCCTCGGGCGCCCGGGCCAGGGCCGCGGCGAGCGTCTCGCGCAGGGCGCCCGCGTGGTCCAGATCCATCTCGCCGCTCACCCGCACCACGTGGGGGCCGCGGTGCTCGGTGCCGGCGGCCTCCGCTTCGGGCGCGTCCTCGGCAGCCATGACGTACCTCCTTGTACATGGGGCACCTGCCCGGAGCGACGTCTCTCAACCGCCCTCACGTCCATGGGACCGCGGAGCGGCGCCGGGCGCATACTGGGCGCATGGCGAGCCCGACGACGGCAGTCCGGCGGATCAGGCGGCAAGCCGGCGAGGCGGTGTTCCTGCGCGTCGCCGGTCCCGACGGAGCCCGCAACCGGGAGCGCATCCACCGGACTCCCGGGCCCCGCTGGTTCGGGCCGGACCGGCCGGTGCGGCAGGTCCACGGGGACGCGTCGATGTTCGTCGGCGGCCTGGCCGCCCTGCTGCTGCAGTCCCTGCACCCCGTCGCGATGGCCGCGGTGGCTGCACACTCCGGGTACCGCGGCGACCCGTGGGGGCGCCTGCACCGGACCAGCACCTTCCTGGCGGTGACCACCTTCGGTACGAGCGCCGACGCCGAGGCGGCGGTGGCCCGCGTGCGGGCGGTGCACGCCCGCGTCCGGGGCCGCACGGCCGACGGCGCTGCCTACCGGGCCGACGACCCGGAGCTGCTGGGCTGGGTGCACACCGCCGAGGCGGACTGCTTCCTGCGGGCCCACCAGCTCTACGGCAGGCACCCGTTGGATCCGGCGGGCTGCGACGCGTACCTCGCCGACACGGCGCGGGTGGCCCGGGCACTGGGCGCGGACCGGCCGCCGGAGGACGTACGGGAACTGGCGCTGCGGATGGCGCGGTACCGGCCCGGCCTGCGGCCGACGGCCGCGTCCCGGGACACGGCCCGTTTCCTGCTGACCGATCCACCGCTGCCGGGAGCCGCCCGGCTACCGTACGCGCTGCTCGCGGCGGCGGCCGTGGACCTGCTGCCGTCGTGGGCGAGGACGGCCGTCACCGCCGGTTCGGGTTCCGCGGCCGACCGGGTACCGGGCCCGGCCGCCCGTGCGGGAGGCCGGGCCGTGACCCGGGCGATCCGCTGGGCGCTGCCCCCGGCTCCTGGCCGTGCGGCTCAGTACTCCTCGTCCGGGTAACCCCAGCTGATCTCCGGCCTGGCAGCGGCGGCCACTTCGGCGACGGTCATGGCGAAGAGCCCCTCGAAGTGCGGCTGCCACCGGTGGAAGCCCGAGATGGAGAGCGGGAAGCGGCTCTTCCCGGAGACGAGGCACGCGCCGTCCTCGCCCACGCCCGCCGTGATGCGGACGTAGCCGTCGATGGCCTCGTCCCTCATCAGTTCCTCGAGGGCGCCGACGACTTCCCGGGCCTGCAGCTCGTCGGCCACCCCGGTGACGGTGAATGCAAGATCGATGTTGACTGACATGGTGGGAGACTAGGCGGTGCCACCGACACGGCGGCCGCCCCGCCGACAGCCCCAGCAGCAGTCCCGATCGCAGAAGAGGACAATCGATGACCCTCCAGGAAGGCCAGCGGGTCGTGCTGGCGGCAGACCTCAGGCTGGCCGGGACGGTCGTCGCGGCCGAGGGCTCCCCCGCGGGCGAGGAGGCCGTCGCCGGATCGCTCTGCCTCGCGTCGGGCACCGGGGGCACCGTCGAGCGGGTGGACGCGCCCCGGGAACGGGAGCAGAGCCACGAGGTGCGCGAGTACGTACGGCTGAAGGCGCTCATGGACGACTTCGGCCACCAGATGCCCCCGGCCAGCAGGCGGCAGCTGGAGGAGCAGGTGGCCTCCCTCGAAGCCGACTGGACCGCCCACCGGGAGCACGGACCGCGGGTGACGGTCCGCGTCCGCCTCGACAACGGCTTCGTCCTCGACGACGCGCACGCGGACCTCTTCACCTCCGCCTGACCTGCCCGTACGGGCCCCGGTCGGCGGGGCGCGCAGCTCTCTCTGGCAGTCGTAGGGGTCCCGCGTTTCACTGGAGGGAGCCGCGACGGTGCGCCCGCGGAGGAGTTCCTTCCGGCCGCCGGGACCCCGCCGGGCACACGCCGGGAGGTCTTCGTGAACACGCATACGCCGCCCCGTTTCGACCCCACGCGGGTCCCCCATCTCCTGGGCTCGTTCGCGCCGGTCACCGAGGAGGTCGACGCGGCCGACCTCGAGGTGACGGGCGAGCTGCCGCCCTCCCTGGACGGCCTGTACCTGCGCAACGGCCCCAATCCGCGGTTCACCCCGATCGGCTCGTACCTGTACCCCATCGACGGCGACGGGATGCTGCACGGGGTCTGGCTCTCCGGGGGCCGCGCCCGGTACCGGAACCGCTTCGTGCGCACGCCCGCACTGGAGGCGGAAGAGAGGGCCGGGCACGCCCTGTGGGGCGGCCTCGAATCGATGATCGTGCCGGATGCCGACCAGGTCGGTCCGGAGCTCGCGGGTACCTTCCGGGACCTTCCCGACATCAACGTCGTCCGGCACGGCGGGCGGATGCTGGCCCTCGCCGAGTCGGCGTGCCCGTACCGGATCGACGCGGGCCTGGCGACCCTGGGCCGCGAGGACTTCGGTGGAGCGCTGCCCGCCGGCATCACCGCCCATCCCAAGGTCGATCCGGCCACCGGCGAGATGGTCGTCTTCTGCTACGCCCTGGAGCCGCCGTACCTCACCTGGTCGGTCATCGGCCGTGACGGCGCCGTCACGCGCGGGCCCACGCCCGTCGAGGGGGTGGACGAGCCGATGATGATCCACGACATGGCCCTGACCGGCCGCTACGCCGTCCTCGTCCTCGCCCCGGTCTTCTTCGACCTGGCGGCGGCCATGGCGGGGGGCTCGTTCCTGTCCTGGCGGCCCGAGCGCGGCACCCGCGTGGCGCTGATCCCGCGCGACGGCGGGCCGCTGCGCTGGGCGACGGACGAGGCGTTCTGGATGTGGCACACGGTGAACGCCTACGACGACGGCCCCGGCGAGGACGCCCCGGTGGTCCTCGACTACGTGGAGTGGAGCAGGCTGACCGTCGGGGCGCCATCCGGGACGGAGACGGAGCCCGTCAGCGGCGGCCTGACGCGGGCCCGCATCGACCCGGCCGCCGGCCGGATGGCCCGCACCCGGCTGGACGACTCCCGGGTGGAGTTCCCCCGGGTCGACGACCGGCTCGTCGGACGGCGCCACCGGTACGCCGCACTGGCCACCGAGACCGGACGTGCGGACCTGCTCCCGGGCGAGTACGACGCCGTGCGCTGGTACGACACGGAGACGGGTGGCTCCCGTGTCTGGCGGGCGGGGAACCTCTCGGTCGGCGAGCCGGTCTTCGCCCCCGAGCCCGGGCGGGACTCCGACGGCCACGGCCACTGGCTGACCTTCGCCACCGACCGCACCGACGGGGCGAGCTGGTTCCTGGTCATCCCCGCCGAGGACCCGGCGGCGGGGCCGGTGGCCCGCGTCCGGATCCCCGTCCGGGTCCCGCTCGGCCTGCACGGCTGCTGGCTGCCCACCGAGGCCTGAGGCCGGCCGCGCCTCAAGTGACGTTTCTGTGGTGAACCGGCTACGCCGTAGGGGTGAGTAAAGGCTTCATCCGTGAAAGTACCGCTCTTCACCAAGGAAGGATCTGCTTTAGGTAAAGAGTCCTGGTGGCGCGGCTCTCTGCCCTCCCCTGTGTCGACGCGCACCTCGGAGGAACCGAACGATGACTTACGGGAACAAGCTGCGGGAGCAGATCGCGAAGCCCGGCACCACGCCGCTCATCGGGGTGTACGACATGTACTCCGCCTCGGTGGCGGCCGCGCACTACGACGGGATGTTCGTGTCCGGCTTCGGGTTCGCCGCCTCCTACTACGGGCTGCCCGACATCGGCTTCATCGCCTGGCCGGACATGGTGGCCTTCGTCCAGCGGCTGCGCGGCGCCTTCCCCCGTCACCACCTGCTCGTCGACATCGACGACGGGTACGTCGACCCCGAAGTGGCCTGCCACGTCGTGGAGGGCCTGGAGCGGATGGGGGCCTCCGGCGTCATCCTGGAGGACCAGAAGCGCCCCCGGCGCTGCGGCCACGCCGACGGCAAGCAGGTGCTCCCGCTCACCGAGTACCTGGAGAAGCTGGAGATGGTGCTGGCGACCCGCAAGGACCTGGTGGTCGTCGCGCGCACCGACGCGACGGAGGAGGCCGACATCATCCACCGCGCCCAGGCCCTGGCAGCGACCGACGCGGACGTCGTCCTCGTCGACGGGGTCCGCAGCGTCGAGTGGATCGAGCGGATCCGCGAGGCCGTCGGCGGCAAGCCGCTGCTGTTCAACCAGATCGCCGGCGGGAAGTCACCGCGGCTCTCGCTGACCGAGCTGACCGACCTCGGCGTCGACATGGCCATCTACAGCACCCCGTGCCTGTTCGCCGCGCACAAGGCGATGGACACCGCCCTCGCCGAACTGCGGCTCGCCGACGGGCGGCTGCCCGCGGCCGACGGGGGCGAGGAGGTCGGGGTCGGCGAGTCCACGAGGCTGCTGACCAAGAACATCTCGCGCCACCACCCCGTACCGGTGGCACGTGAGAGCGTGAAGGTGTGACCGGGGCGCGCATCCGGGCCGCCGCCGCGCTCGCGGTGGCCCTCATCGGCGGCGGCGCGACACCGGCCGCCGCGAGCGGCAGCCTGATCACCGTCATCGACAACTCGCACTCCGACTCCGTGGTGGAGGTCGACCGCGCGGCCAACCTCCAGAGCGGCAGCGGGACGGCCGGCAGCGACCACGACGGCAGCGCCGTCGACGTGCTCGCCACCCTCGTCGACGCGGTGCGCCCCGCCGACGGGAACCGCTGAGACCCCGCGCGACCCGCGCGACGTGAACGGCCGGCCCGCTTCGGCGGGCCGGCCGTTCGGCCGTTGCAGGCGGCCTCGTCCCGGTGGCGGGGGGCGGCGGTGTCAGTCCTCCCCCAGCAGGTCCAGGTCCTCGACCACGTCGGCGACGTCGTCGGAGAGCTCGTCGGCCGGGCCGTCGGCCGGCGCGGACACCGCGGTGGCGGCCGGCCCTGAGGCGGGGCCCGCGGCGTGGGCGGTGGTGGCGGCCGAGAGGGCGCAGCCCGCGAGGGCCAGGGCAAGGGCGGCGGTTCGTACGTTCAGGCGCATGCCGTGAGAACGATCTTGCCCACGGGAGGTCACACCGTGTCACCGGGGCGGTCGCGGCCGGAGGGCGCCCTTCGGGACGTGCATGCCGCAACCGGCCGTGCCACGCTGTTGACAGGCCTCGGGGAGACAGCCGCGACGAACGGAGCGCGCTGTGAACGGTCCGAACCGCTCAGCACCGCTGCGCCGCGGCCTCGCCGCCGCCTGCGCCGCGCTCCTGTTCGTGGCGCTGGCCACCGGTACGGCGGCGGGGGCGGACCCGTCCCCGGCCCCCTCGCCTTCCCCGTCCCCCGCCGGCGGGCTCGACCCGCGCATCACGGAGATCATGCGCAAGCCGGAGTACCGCAATGCGCAGTGGGGCCTGCTGCAGACCGGACCGGACGGCGGCCGCGTGGTCCACAGCATGTATCCCGACCAGTTCTTCATCCCCGGGTCCACCGCCAAGCTGGTCAGCGTCTCCGGCCCGTGGCACACCCTCGGCTCCGAACACCGCTTCGTGACACCGGTCTACGCGGTCGGCGACCGCAGGGGCGCCACCCTGACCGGCGACCTCGACCTCGTCGCCCAGGGCGACCTCACCCTGGGCGGCCGGACGCGCCCCGACGGCACGGTCGCGTACACGGACCTCGACCACACCTACGCCAACGACTTCACGGGGGCGACCCTGACCCCGGAGAACCCCCTCGCCGGCATCGACGAGCTCGCCCGCCAGGTGCGCGCCGCGGGCATCACGCGCGTCGACGGGGACGTGATCGTCGACAGCAGGCTGTTCGCCCCCGACCCCGTCCTCGACCCGACCCCGACGCCGCTGATCGTCAACGACAACCTGATCGACCTCCTGACCACCCCCGGGGACCGGGCGGGCGCGGACGCCCGGCTGGACTGGCGGCCGAAGGTCGCCCCGTACGAGGTCGGTTCCACGGTGAAGACCGTCGCGGCGGGCGGACCGACCGACATCACGGTGACGGCCACCGACGGCGGCACCCGCATCCGGCTGTCCGGCACGATCGCGGCGGACGCCGAGCCGCTGCTGCGCACCTCCCCCATCGCCGACCCGGCCGCGTTCGGGCGTGCCGCGCTGATCCAGGCACTGGCACGGGCCGGCGTACGGGTCACCGCGGACCCGGCCGGCCCCAACCCGGTCGCCCGGCTGCCGCGCGACTACGAAGGCCGGCCGCGGGTGGCCGCGTACACCTCCCCGCCCTACGCCCAGTACGCCAAGCTGATCCTCAAGGTCAGCCACAACCTGGGCGCCAACCTGGGCATCTGCCTGATGGCCGTCACGACCGGCAGCCGCCAGTGCGAGGACGGCTTCCCGGTGCTCGCCGACTTCCTGGACGAGGCGGGCGTCGACCGCGGACAGCTGCAGCTCATGGACGGCCGGGGCGGGAACCCGGCCGACCGGGCCACGCCCGAGGCGCTGGTGCAGATGCTGACGTACTGGCAGCGCACCCCGCAGGCGCGGCTCTTCCGCGAGGCCCTGCCCATCCTCGGCGTCGACGGGCTGCTGGCCGAGAACTGCCGGGACTGCCCGGCGCGCGGGAAGGTGTTCGCCAAGACCGGTGCGGCGGTCGGCGGGGACGCGCTCAACGACCGCCTGGCCGTCGGGGCCATCACCATCGCCGGGTACCTGGACCGCGGCGGCGGCCGCTTCGACCCCTTCTACGCGGGAGTCAACGGCGCCTCCACCCCCGGCCCGAACACCCAGGACGTGGTGGCCGTCGCCAACGACCTCGCCATGATCGCCGCCTACCTCCAGGAGGCCCCGCCGTCCCCCTGACCACCCCTGCCCCGGCCGCCGGGGGCCCGGCCGCGGGCGCCTGGCAGGGTGTTCCCATGGGCGAACGTGTCGAACGGGTCGACGAGCACGACGAGGTCCTCGGCGTCGTGGACAGGGGCGAGGCGATTCGTCACGGGTGGCTGCACCGCGTGGCGACGATCGTGTGCCGTGACACCGGGGGACGCATTCTCGTCCACCGCCGCCCGGAGGACGCCTCCCGGTTCCCGGGCCATCTCAACTGGATGCTCGGCGGGGCCGTGGGCGTCGCCGAGTCCTATGAGGATGCCGCCGCGAGGGAACTGGCGGAGGAACTCGGCGTCCTCGACCGTCCACGCTTCCTGTTCAAGTTCCTGTGCGCGGGTGCGATCAGTCCGTACTGGCTCGGCCTGCACGAGGTCGTCGTCACGGGGCCCGTGCGGCCCGATCCCTCGGAGGTGGCCCGGTACGGCTGGGTGAGCGAGGGCGAGCTGGACGAGGTGGTTCGTCATCGGGCGTTCGTTCCGGATGCCCGGGAGGCGTTCCACCGGTATCGGGCACGGCCGTTCGGATGAATGACGAGAGCCCCGCATCACGGACCGGAAGTGCGGTTGTCAGACCTGTATGACAGTCGATCAGTTTCTTCCTCGTCAGATCGTCCGACCGCCGGTGGAGAAGTCCTCCGCACGGCAGGCAGTGGGGCTTCCGGAGCCCGGTGAGCGGCGTCGGCTCCGCGAGCAGTGGGGTCTGACGACCCGGCAGGTCGCGGCGGCGTTCGGGGTGACCCCGGCGACCGTGCGGTCCTGGGAGTGCGGGCGCACGGCTCCGCGGGGACGCCGGCGTGCGGCGTACCGGCGGTTCCTGGCGGGGCTGGCCCCGCACGACGCCGTCGACGTGCCGGGTGCCGCGGGCTCCCCGCCGGTCCCGCCGGCCCCGCCCGTCCCGGCCGTTCCGCGCAAGGCGGTGCCGCCGTCCCCGGCGCCGGCGGTGCGCATCGTGGGGCGGGTGGACCCGGTCCCGCCGGCGCGGGTCCGCCGGCTGCGGGTGCTGGGGGCGGCCGCCTGCGCGTGGTCCCTCGCCGCCCTGTGGGTGGTCCTCACCTGTCCGCCCCCCGCTCTGAGAGGCACCTCGGACGGCGGTCACACGATGCCGGTGACGGTGACCTTCACCGCCGTCGCCGGCGCGGCCGCCGCCCCGGCGGCTGCCGTACGCACCGCACGGGCCACATCCGCCGTCCGGTACGGCGACCGGGCGACGATCTCGATCTGCAGGGCCCGGACGGACCCGGCGGCGTCGAGGGCGACGCGCACCGCGCCCGGCCGGCGTACGGCGGCGTGCAGCAGGCCGCGCAGGCCGGGGCGCAGGCAGGCCACGCCGGGCACGGCGAGCACGGCGTCCGTCACCGCCGCGGAGACGGCGTCCGCCCGTGGCGTCGTCATGGTGTGCCCCCCTCCGGCCGGTGCGGCGGGCCGTGGAGGTCGGTGACGGTGACGTCGAGCGAGGAGACGGTCAGGCCGAGCCGTTCGTGCGCGCCCCGGACGGCGGCACGGCGTACGGCTTCGGACGTGGCCCGCAGGTCGTGTCCGTACTCGGCCGTGACCTCCAGGTGCACCGTGACCGGCCCGCGTGCGGGCTCGCCGCGGCCGCCGGGCGGTGCGATGCGGCAGCTGCCGGCCCGGACGCCGGGGACCTCCTCGGCGGCCGTGCGCAGAATGCGGGCGGCGACGGACTCGTAGACCCAGATGTCCTCGTCCGCCCCGCCGAGCGGCAGGGTGCGGCCGGGGCGCAGTTCCAGGCGCACCACGTCCATGACCCTGCGGACGAGGGCCGATGTGTCCACAGGACCGTCGGCGGCGGCTTTCGTCGGAGCGGCTGCGGCGGTGCGGAGCCGTTCCAGGTCGGCCACGGCTTCCCGGCAGTGGGGGCACCGGAGGGTGTGCGGGTCCGCCGGGGCCTGCCCGGCGTGCCCCGTGCGCTCGGCCTGCTCCCATACGGCGGCCAGGTCGCGGCCGCAGGCGAGGAGTTCGGCGTGTTCCTCGTCGGGTCGTCCTTCGGGCGGCCCGACGGGTTCGGGGTGGTTCATCGCCATGCGGCCATCGCCTCCGTCAGCACGCGCCGGGCCCGGAAGACGCGCGCGCGGACCGCTTCCGGGCTGATGCGGACCGTCTGGGCGATCGATTCGTAGGGCCTGCCCTCGATCTCCCGCAGGACCCAGCACACCCGCTGCTCCGCGGACAGGCAGCGCATCGCGAGGTCGAGATCGTGGGCGGCCGCATGCGATTCGGCGGCCCGGACGGGCGACGACCGGTGCTCCGGAGCGGCCGGCTCCGCAACCGCGTCGAGGTCGGCGACCGGTCTGCGGGCGCGCAGCAGGTTCAGGCAGCGGTTGGTCACGATGCGGTGGAGCCATGTGCCGAATCCCGCCTCGCCCCGGAACTCCGGCAGTTTGCGCCAGGCGCTGACGAAGGCGTCCTGCACGGCGTCCTCGGCGTCCGCGCGGGTCCCCATGAGGCGTTCGGCGAGCTGGAGCATGGCCGCTCCATGGCGGTGGACGAGCACCTCGAACGCCTCCTCGTCCCCTTCCGCCGCCCGCACGGCCAGCAGCCGGTCCGCCGCGCCGGACACACCGTCGGCGTCCTCACCGTCGGGGTCCCCTTGAGCACTCACGCACGGGCTCCTTCCAGCCTCCGCATGCTTTGACACCTCCGTCGCGGGTTTCGTTACGGCCGGAAGATCCGCACTGTCGTTCGCATCGCGACCGTCGCGGTCAACCACCCCTGCGGGACGGCCCGGTGCTACGGGCGGGCGGCGGTGATCAGGTAGTAGTCCAGGATCTGCTGTTCCCAGGCGGCCATGAAGTTCCGCGGCCAGGTCCCGGGCTCCCAGAGGCGGGCGAGCCAGCGGTCCCAGCCGGGCCAGACCTGCCGGCCGATCGAGTCGGCTCGGACGTCCCCGAAGCCGGCTTCGGCGAGGGCCTGCGCCAGCCGGGAGACGGGCCGGGCGATGTCGAGCCCGCTGGCGAACGTCTCCAGCAGGCCGGCGAGACGCTCCTCGGGCGCGGGCGCACCCTCGACGCTGAAGAAGCCGGCGACCGCCACCCGCCCGCCGGGGCGCAGGACGCGGGCCGCCTCGCGGGCGAAAGCCGGCAGGTCCGGGAAGTGCTGGACCGCCTCGACGCTGTACAGGCAGTCGAACTCCGCGTCGCCGAGGGGCAGGCTCTCGGCCGCTCCGAGGACGAAGCGCAGCCGCTGCGGCCGGGCGGCGAGGAGCGGGGAGTTCGCCTCGCGGGCCCGCCGGAGCTGCTGGGGGTGGATGTCCACGCCGGTGACCGTGGCGGGCCCGTACTCGTCGAGGGCGAGGGCGCATCCGAGGCCCAGGCCGCAGCCGATCTCCACGGCGCGGCCGCCGTCCGGGGCGACCGCGTCGAGCACGTGCCGGTAGAGGTCCTGCTCGCTGCGGATCCGGTCCTCCTGCGACAGCGGCCGTTCGAGGTCGACGGAGTGCCAGTAGCCGAAGTTGATGAACCCTCCGGCGAACACCGGCACGGCGCTGAGATCGGCCGGTCCGTACGTCTCCCACACCTCGGGCCGTACGACCGGAGCGGGCTGCTCGACAGGATCTTCCGACACCACGTCACCGCCTCCTCGTGACGGGGGCGTTGCGCCCCGGATCCACCAGTGTGGCCCGCGGAGGGCCGTCACGACAGGGGGCACGCCCGGGCCCGCGGGGCCCACGCACCGCCGGGCCCTGCGGCTTAGGGTGGCGCCATGGATCATGCCGATGCCGCAGCCTGCGACTCACCCGCCGCGGAGGCTGCCGCTGCCGCCGCCCGGCTGAAGGAGCGGCTGTACGCGACCATCACCATGATCTCCGTGGTGATCGGCCTGGCCGTGTCGGAGCACGCCGACGCCGTCGGGACCGCGGCCACGGTGCTGACCGCCGCCGTCGGGCTGTGGCTGGCGGCCCTCGTCGCCGACCAGCAGGCCCACCGCGTGGTCCACGGCCGGCTCGCCACCGGAGCCGAGTTGCGGCACATGCTGTGGGTCAGCAGCCCCCTGCTGCTGTCCGCGGGCGGCCCGCTGGTCCTGATCGCCGCCTCCGCCCTCGGGGTGATGGACCTGCAGACCGCCCTGTACGCCGCGGCGGGCGTGAGCGTCGCCGGGCTCTTCGGCTGGGGCTGGTACGGCGGCGTCCGCATGGGCAGCGGCGCGGCCCTCGCCCTGCTGGCCGGTGCGCTCGACGCGGCGATCGGCCTGGCCGTCGCCCTGGTGAAGGCGGCGGCCGGCCACTGAACCGATGCGGTGGCGAACGGTTCGTCGTATGCCGAAATCATGGGGCATCCTGGATGCATGAACCAGTTGCATCCCGGGCCGACCGCGGACGCCCCGGCCCCCGCCGCCCGTCTGGCGGCGTTCGCCGCCGCCCTGGCCGACGAGACGCGGGCCTCGATCTGCCTGACGCTGCTGGAGGGGCGTGCCTGGACCGCCGGTGAGCTCGCCCGGATCACGGAGGTGGCCCCCTCCACCGTCTCCGGCCACCTGGCCCGGCTGCTCGAGGCCGGGATCTGCGTGACCGAGCGCCAGGGCCGCCACAGCTACGTGCGCGTCGCCGACGCCGCCACGGCCCGCCTGCTCGACGAACTCGCCTCCTACGCCGTGCCGGACCGGGACGCCGCGCACGCCGTACCGGTGGTCGCCGCACCGGATCCGCTGGCCCGGGCCCGGACCTGCTACGACCACTTCGCCGGACGGCTGGGCATGGCGGTGACCGACGCGATGGAGGAGCGCGGCCTGCTCCGCACGGAGGGCGTGTTCGAGCTCACCGAGGCGGGCCGCCTCTGGTGCGCGGAGGCGGGCATCGCCCTGGCCGCCGAGGGGCGCCGGCGGCCGGCGAGCTCCTGCCTGGACTGGACGGAGCGGCGCCGCCATCTGGGCGGTCTGGCGGGGGCGCGGCTGTGCGCACGGTCGCTTGAGGAGGGATGGGTGGTGCGTCCGCCGGGCGGCGGGCGTGCGCTGGAGGTGACCGAGGCGGGCGAGCGGGCCTTCGGCGACCTGCTGGGGATCACCCGGCAGGCGTGGGCCTAGCCTCTCCCGCCCTCGATTGATATTTCGGTCGACGCCGAAATGTTGCGGTCGTAGAGTGGTGTCATGACGTTCCGCTCGAGTCCGATCCCGCCCGGCGTCCTCACGGCCGGCGCCGTCACCTTCACGGTGTTCGCCTGGGCCTCCGCCTTCGTCTCCATCCGCAGCGCGGGAGCCGCGTACTCCCCGGGCGCCCTGGCTCTCGGGCGGCTGCTGGCCGCCTCGCTGGTCCTCGGCGTCCTGCTCCTGATCCGCCGCCAGGGCCTGCCGCCCCGCGAGGCCTGGCGCGGGATCCTGGTCTCCGGCGTGGTGTGGTTCTGCGGGTACACGGTCGCGCTGAACTGGGGTGAGCGGCTGGTCGACGCCGGTACGGCCGCCCTGCTCGTGAACACCGGGCCCATCCTCATGGCGCTGCTCGCGGCCCGGCTGCTCGGCGAGGCGCTGCCCCCGCGCCTGCTGGCGGGCATGGCCGTCTCCTTCACCGGGGCGGTGGTCGTGGGCCTGTCCATGTCCTCCGGGAACGGCGGCTCCACCTCGCTCCTCGGCGTCGTTCTCTGCCTGCTCGCGGCGGTGGCCTACGCGACCGGCGTCGTCGCCCAGAAGCCCGCCCTCTCCTACGGCACGCCCCTGCAGATCACCGCGTACAGCTGCATGACGGGCGCCGCGGTCTGCCTGCCCTTCACGGGGCAGCTGCTCGACGAACTCCCCCGGGCGCCCGCCTCCGCGACCCTGAACATGGTCTACCTGGGCGTGGTCCCCACCGCCCTCGCCTTCACCACGTGGACCTACGCCCTGGCACGCATGCCCGCGGGCCGGCTCGGCGCGACGACGTACGCCGTCCCGGCCATCGTCGTCCTGCTGAGCTGGGCCCTGCTGGCCGAGGTACCGGCCTGGCTGACGCTCCTCGGCGGGGTGCTGTGCCTGGCCGGTGTGGCGGTCTCCCGGTACGCCCCGCGCACCCCGCGCACCCCTCGGACTCCCGTCGACGGCACTCCGCTCGCTCCCACGAAAGGCAACCGCACATGAGGATCCTCACGGTCGGCGCAGGCGCGGTCGGCGGCTTCTTCGGCGCCCGGCTCGCGGAAGCCGGACAGGACGTCTCCTTCCTGGTCCGGCCCGCCCGCGCGAAGGCCCTGCGGGCCCGCGGCCTGCGGGTCGAGGGCCAGGGGGAGAAGCTCCACCTCACCCCTGAGCTGGTGACGGCCGACGCCCCCGGCGGTCCCTACGATCTGATCCTGCTCTCCGTGAAGGCGACCGCCCTGCACCCGGCGCTGGCCGACATCGGGCCGGCCGTCGGCCCGGAGACGGCCGTCGTGCCGCTGCTCAACGGGGTGGCCCACCTCGACGCCCTCGTCGCGCGCTTCGGCGCCGGGGCGGTCCTCGGCGGGGTCGCGAAGGTGGTGACCACCCTGGACGAGGACGGCGGCATCCGCCGCATGGCACCGCCCGCGGTCATCCTGACCGGAGAGACCGACGCCCGCCCCTCCGCCCGCGTGGACACGATCCGTACGGTCCTGAACCGGGCGGGCATCGACTCGCCGGACACGGGGGACATCGTCGCCGCCATGTGGCACAAGTGGGTCTTCATCTCCACCCTGGTCGCCGTGACCTGCCTGATGCGCGGAACGGTCGGGGAGGTGAACGCCGTTCCGGGCGGGGCGGCCCTCGGGGCGTCCCTGCTCGCCGAGGCGGCGGCGGTCTCCGCGGCTGCCGGGCATCCGGTGCCCGACGCCGAACTGGCCTTCACCGAGAGGACGGTCACCACTCCCGGTTCCCCCCTCACCCCGTCCCTCTACCGGGACCTGATCGCCGGATCGCCGACGGAGGCCGACCACGTCCTGACCGACCTCACCGTCCGGGCCCGCGCGCTGGGGGTGGCCACTCCCCTGCTGGACCTCGCAGCCCTCCATCTGCGCGTCCACGAGCACCGCCTGGCCGCGGGACGCGCCTGAGGCCCGCCGCGCGGTTCCCTCCGGCGCCGCTCACCCGGATGCCCCGTCCAGTGGGCATCCGGGCCGCCGGGCCGTTGACTGGAAGGCCGGAACACCCTTGGAGGCGTGGTGGCGGCGGTCGCGTGGACGCGTGGTGCGGCAGGTGTGGTGCTGGCGGCGGCGGTGCTCGGCGCCGCGGGCTGTTCGGGCGGCGACGGCAACCCGTCCGGTGCCGTCTCCAGTGCCGCGTCCGCGGTGAGGTCGGCCGGCGAGGCCGTCTCCTCAGCCGCCTCCGAGGCGGCGAAGGCCGCCGAGTCGGCGGCGGCCGTCGCCAAGGACAAGCTCGGCGAGGTCAAGAACGGGGTCAACGCCAAGGACCAGGTGTCCCTGGGCACCGTGGCCACCGACCCGGACGGGTACACCACGGTCCCCGTGACCGTGCGGAACACCGACGACGCCACGAAGTCCTTCGCGGTGCAGGTCGAGTTCAAGGACGAGAGCGGCAACCTCGTCGACACCGTGGTGGTGACGGTCTCCGACGTCGCCGGCCAGGGCACCGGACAGGGCACGGCCCGCAGCACGCACAAGCTGTCCGGCACCGTGACGGCGCAAACCGGCACGGCCCTGCGCTACTGAGGACCCGACAGGTCACGCAGACCACCGGAGCGCCCGCGACGGACGCGTTCGCGGGCGCTCCGGCGCGGCCTCAGCGGTGTCTGAAGTCCGGCGTCCGCCTCTCCACGAAGGCGGACATGCCCTCCTTCTGGTCCTCGGTGGCGAACACCGCCTGGAACAGCCGCCGTTCGAAGCGGACCCCCTCGGTGAGGGTGGTCTCGAAGGCCCGGTTCACGGCCTCCTTCGCCATCATCGCGACGGGCTTCGACATCCCCGCCACCGTCTCGGCGACCGCGAGGGCCTCCGCGACGAGGTCCTCGGCAGGGACGATCCGGGAGACGAGCCCGGCCCGCTCGGCCTCGGCGGCGTCCATGGTGCGTCCGGTCAGGCACAGCTCCATCGCCTTGGCCTTCCCGATCGCGCGGGTCAGCCGCTGGGAGCCGCCGATGCCGGGAATGACACCGAGCTTGATCTCCGGCTGCCCGAACTTCGCCGTGTCGGCGGCGAGCAGGATGTCGCAGAGCATGGCGAGCTCGCAGCCGCCGCCCAGCGCGTGGCCCGCCACGGCGGCCACGGTCGGGGTGCGGACCTGGCCCAGCCGGTCCCAGGCCGCGAACCAGTCGCTGAGGTACATGTCCATGTAGCCCTGCGGCCGCATCTCCTTGATGTCGGCGCCCGCGGCGAAGGCCCGCGCGGAGCCGGTGACCACGATGCAGCCGACACCGGGATCGCGGTCGAGGGCCTCGGCCGCCGCCACGACCTCGTCCATGACCTGGAGGTTGAGCGCGTTGAGGGCCTGGGGGCGGTTGAGGGTGAGCAGGGCCACCCGGCCCTTGCGCTCGACGAGGATCGTTTCGTACGGGGTGCTCGGGGTGCTCATGCGGTGCTTCCGTTCCGGGGGCGCAGGGTGCGGACGATGGCGGAGAAGTCGAGATCCGCGCCCTCGCCGGCGGCGAAGGCGGCGTACATCTCGGCGGCCCGGCGGCCGAGCGGCGCTTCGACCCCGCCCGCCGCGAGGGCGTTCGCGGCGAGGCCGAGGTCCTTGGCCATGAGGGGGGCGCCGAATCCGGGCCGGTAGTCCCGGTTGGCGGGACTGCCGGGGACCGGCCCCGGCACCGGGCAGTTGACGGTGAGGGCCCAGCACTGGCCGGAGGCGGTGGAGGCCACGTCGAAGAGCGCCTGGTGGGAGAGGCCGAGGCTCTCGCCGAGGACGAAGGCCTCGCTGACGGCGATCATCGAGATGCCGAGGATCATGTTGTTGCAGATCTTGGCGGCCTGTCCGGCGCCGGCGGATCCGCAGTGAACGGTCCGTTTGCCCATGGCGGCGAGCAGCGGCTCGGCCTCGGCGAACTCGGCCTCGCCGCCGCCCGCCATGAAGGTGAGCGTGGCGGCCTCCGCTCCCATCACGCCGCCGGAGACGGGTGCGTCGAGCGCCCGGTGCCCGGCGGCGGTGGCGGCGGCGTGGGCGGCCCGGGCGTCGGCGACGTCGATCGTGGAGCAGTCGACGAACAGGGTCCCGGGCCGGGCGGCGGCCAGCAGCCCCTGTTCCCGGTAGAGGGCGAGGACATGGCGGCCGGCCGGCAGCATGGTGATGACCACGTCGGCCCCGGCCGCCGCCGCGGCGGCGGAGTCCGCCGGCTCCACGCCGGCGGCCGCCGCGGCAGCCAGGCAGTCCTCGGCCAGGTCGTGGCCGACGACCCGGTGGCCGGCCCGGACCAGGTTGGCGGCCATGGGGCCGCCCATGTGGCCGAGGCCGACGAACGCGATGACACGGTTCACCAGGGCACCTCCGAGAGATGGTCGGCGGCGGCGAGGCGGAGTTCGCGCTCGCCGAGCGGTGCGAAGAACCGCGCCACGTCCCCGTCCGCGACCTCGGCGGGAGTGGCGGGGTCCCAGCGCGGAGTGCGGTCCTTGTCGATCACCTGGGCGCGGATGCCCTCCGCCAGGTCGGGGTGGGCCAGGGCCGCGCTGGACACGCGGTACTCCTGGTCCAGGACCTTCTCCAGCGGGCCGAGCCCGCGGGCGCTGCGTACGGCGGCGAGGGTGACCTTGAGGGCGGTCGGGGGCTTCGTCAGCAGGGTGCGCGCCGCCTCCTGGGCGGCGGGCGCGGGATGGCGTGCCAGCCGGTCGGTGACCTCCTCGACGGTGTCCGCGGCGTAGCAGTGGTCGATCCACTCGCGCTGCGCGTCGAGTTCGCCGGGCGGCGCCTCGGCTACGTGGGCCGCCAGGACGTCGTGGACGGAGCCCGAGGCGAGTGCGGCCAGCAGGGCCGGCAGCCGCTCGGAGGGTACGAAGTGGTCGGCGAGTCCGCAGCGTTGGGCGTCGGCCGCGCCGATGGGGGTGCCGGTCAGGGCCAGGTGGGTGCCCAGTTCGCCGGGGGCGAGGCCGAGCAGGTAGGTGCCGCCGACGTCGGGGACGAAGCCGATGCCGGTCTCGGGCATGGCGACGCGGGAGCGTTCGGTGACGATACGGACGGTGCCGTGGGCCGAGATCCCGACGCCGCCTCCCATGACGATGCCGTCCATCACGGCCACGTACGGCTTGGGGTAGCGGGCGATGCGGGCGTTGAGGCGGTACTCGTCGCGCCAGAAGTCCAGCGAGGCGGTGCCACCGGTGGCGGCGTCCCGGTGGATGGCGCGGATGTCGCCGCCGGCGCACAGGCCGCGCTCCCCCGCCCCCGTGATGACGACCGTCTCGACGGCGGGGTCCGCCTCCCAGGCGTCGAGGGCGTCGGCGACGGTGCGGACCATGGCGTGGGTGAGTGCGTTCAGCGCCTTGGGCCGGTTGAGGGTGATGTGGGCCGCGCGGCCTTCGGTGCGCAGCAGTACGGGCTCGTCCGCGGCCGTCATCGGACGGCCTCCGTGAGGCCCCGGGCCACGATGACGCGCATGATCTCGTTGGTTCCTTCCAGGATCTGGTGCACCCGCAGGTCGCGGACGATCTTCTCGATGCCGTATTCGCTCAGGTAGCCGTAGCCGCCGTGGAGTTGGAGCGCCCGGTCGGCGACGGAATAGCCGGTGTCGGTGGCGAAGCGCTTGGCCATCGCGCAGAGCCGGGGTGCCAGCGGGTCGCCCCGGTCGAGGGCTTCGGCGGCCTGGCGGACCAGGGCGCGGGCGGCCGCGAGTTCGGTGGCCATGTCGGCGAGGCGGAACTGCAGTCCCTGGGCGTCGAGGAGCCTTGCGCCGAAGGCCTGCCGGTCGGCCAGGTGGGTGAGGCTGCGGTCGAGGGCGCTCTGCGCTCCGCCGAGGGAGCAGGCGGCGATGCCGAGCCGGCCGCCGTTGAGGCCGTTCATGGCGATGCGGAATCCGTCGCCCTCGGCGCCCAGCCGGCGGTCGGGCGGCAGGCGGACGCCGTCGAGGACGACCTGCCGGGTGGGCTGGGCGTTCCAGCCCATCTTGCGTTCGTTCGCCCCGAAGGAGAGGCCGGGGTCGTCGCGTTCGACGACGAAGGCGGAGATGCCGCCGGGGCCTTCCCCGCCGGTGCGGGCCATGACGATGTAGACGCCCGAGCTCCCCGCGCCGGAGACGAACTGCTTCACGCCGGTCAGCACGTAGCAGCCCCCGTCGCGGTCGGCCCGGGTGCGCAGGGCCGCCGCGTCGGAGCCGGCTCCCGGCTCGGTCAGGCAGTAGCTGCCCAGGGCCGCGGCCGAGCAGAGGTCCGGGAGCCAGCGGGCGCGCTGGCCGTCGTCGCCGTAGCGGTCGATCATCCAGGCGACCATGTTGTGGATGGAGAGGTAGCCGGCGATGGAGGGGCAGCCCGTGGCAAGGACCTCGAAGATCAGGGCTCCGTCGGTGCGCGTGAGTCCCGAACCTCCGTGTTCCTCGCGGACGTAGACGCCGCCGAGGCCGAGCTGCGCCGCGCGGCGCAGCACGTCGGTCGGGAAGTGCTTGTCGCGGTCCCAGTCGACGGCGTGCGGAGCCAGGTGTTCCTGCGCGAAGTCGAGGGTGACCTCGGCGAGGGCGAGCTGGTCCTTGGTGAGGGTGGTGGTCGTGGTCACGGTGCTCACCCCATCGTCGGGATCGTGAAGGACGCGCCTTCCTTGACCCCGGAGGGCCAGCGGGAGGTCACGGTCTTGGTGCGGGTGTAGAAGCGGATCGAGTCCGGGCCGTGCTGGTTCAGGTCCCCGAAACCGGACCGCTTCCAGCCGCCGAAGGTGTGGTAGGCGACGGGCACCGGGATGGGCACGTTGACGCCGACCATGCCGGTGTTCACGCGGCGGGTGAAGTCGCGGGCGGTGTCACCGTCCCGGGTGAAGATCGCGACTCCGTTGCCGTAGGGGTGCTCGCTGGGCAGGCGGAGGGCCTCCTCGTAGTCGGCGGCCCGTACGACGGACAGGACGGGGCCGAAGATCTCCTCCCGGTAGATGCGCATGGCGGGGCGCACGCGGTCGAAGAGGGAGGCGCCGGCGAAGAACCCGTTCTCGTGGCCGGGCAGGGTGAAGCGGCGTCCGTCGACGACGAGTTCGGCGCCCTCGCCCACCCCGATGTCCACGTAGCGGCGCACCCGGTCCAGGGCGTCGCGGCTGACCAGGGGCCCGAAGTCGGCGGCCGGGTCGTCGGAGCGGCCGATGCGGAGGGTGCCGAGCCGTTCCTTGAGGGCGGCGACGAGCGCGTCGGCCGTCTCCTCGCCCACGGGTACGGCGACGGAGATGGCCATGCAGCGCTCGCCGGCGGATCCGTAGCCGGCGCCGACGAGCGCGTCGACGGCCTGGTCGAGGTCCGCGTCCGGCATGACGATCATGTGGTTCTTCGCCCCGCCGAAGCACTGGGCGCGCTTGCCGTGCGCGGCCGCGGTGGCGTAGATGTGCGCGGCGATCGGGGTGGATCCGACGAAGCCGAGTGCCTGCACGCGGGGGTCTTCGAGGAGGACGTCGACGGCCGCCCCGGTGCCGTTGACGACGTTGAGCACACCGGGCGGCAGGCCCGCTTCCACGAACAGTTCGGCGAGGCGCAGCGGTACGGAGGGGTTGCGCTCCGAGGGCTTGAGGATGAAGGCGTTTCCACAGGCCAGGGCAGGTGCGGCCTGCCAGAGGGGAATCATTGCGGGGAAGTTGAAGGGGGTGATGCCCGCGACGACGCCCAGCGGGGCGCGCAGCGAGTGCACGTCGATCCCGGTGCCGGCGTTGTCGGTGAACTCGCCCTTGAGCAGGTGCGGGACGCCTGCGGCGAACTCGACGACCTCCAGGCCGCGCTGGAGGTCTCCGGCCGCGTCCGGGACGGTCTTGCCGTGCTCGGCGGAGAGCATCCGGGCGAGCTCGTCGCGCTCGTCCTCGACGAGTTGGAGGAAGCGCAGCAGGACCCGGGCGCGGCGCTGGGGGTTCCAGGCGGCCCATGTCGCCTGGGCTTCGGCGGCGTCGGTGACGGCCGTCCGTACTTCGTCGGGGTCGGCGAGCGGTACGCAGGCCTGTACCGCGCCGGTGTTGGGGTCGTACACGTCGGCGAAGATCCCGGAGGTGCCGGGGGTGCGCTTGCCGCCGATGAAATGCGTCAGTTCACGGACCATGGTTTCCTGCTCTCGTCAGGTGGGATCCGGGGATGGCACGGCGGACCGACGGCCGCACCCGGTGGGGTGCGCCGCTGGGGAACGCCGTGGGACAGGGCGGCGCGAGGCCGCCGAAGAGCCGACGGGCCGAAGGGCCCGTGAAGCGAGAACCAGGAAGGCCTGCGGATCAGGGTCGGAGCGCCCGGGTCATCCGGTGCCGTGGCGTTCGGCCACTGGTGACGACGCGGCCGACCGCGGCGGCGGGCCGTTCGGCCCCGGCCGTGATCTGCCGGGCACTCCTAGGTCGACGCGGGAATCACCGCGTGCTCCGCCGGATCACCAAGGCCATGGGTACGGACCGGTGCCATGCGTGTCTGCTCCATCCTCGTGGACAACACGGAACAACCCACGGCCGGTATCCTGACTCCCGGATCGACGCGCGCGCCCCGGCCTTCCCGATGGATTCCTCCGTCAGTGGCCTGTCCTGCTGAAGCGCGCACTCCCCGGTCACAGTGGCGGGACCGCGCCGGATTCGCACCGGCTTCCCTGCACCGCGGGTCTCTGCACTCCCGACGATATAGTTGGACGTCCTAGTAAGTCCACCCCTGCCGGGTGGCCGTGCCGGGAACCGGGCCGTCGCCGGTCGCGCCGTCGTTTACCGGCCGTACGCGTCCGCAGGGGGGCGCAGCGGCGGGCCGCGCGCTAACCTCCCGCCATGATTGACATGAACATGCAGCGCGCGGGCTTCCGCGGCCGCCCCGCCGGCGCGCTCCGACGAGGCCACGCCCGGCGGACCCTGGTCGGTCTCCTCCTGCTGGCACTGCTGGGCACGGTGACCACGGCGACGGCCTCGACCGCCCCGCCCGCCCCGCCCGCGGCGGCGGCCGCGTCCGGCGCACCGGCCGGCCTCGCGGCCGCCCGCTGGGGCGACCGGCGCCTGGACGAGGTCTCCTTCCTGACCACCCACAACGCCTTCACCAACTACGAGGACTCCCGCTGGAGTTCGGTGAACCAGTCCGAATCGGTGCGCGGCCAGCTCGAAGGCGGCGTGCGCGGCCTGAGCCTGGACACCCACTGGTACGAGCGCAGCACTTGGCTGTGCGTCATCAGCTTCGGGAGCGACTGCTATCCCAGCGACGTGTACCTGTGCCACGGCGAGTGCAAGACCTTCGCCGGTGCCACCTACGCCCTGCCGCGCCAGTCCTTCCACGGCACGATGCAGACTGTGGTGGACTTCCTCGCCGCCCACCCCCAGGAGGTCGTGACCGTCTTCCTGGAGGACTACGTGAGCGCCGACCAGCTGCGGCAGTCCCTCGGCCGGGTCCGGGGGCTGTCCGACATGGTGTTCCGGCCCGACGAGTGGGGCGTGCGGCAGAACGGGTGGCCGAAGGTCGCCGACCTCGTCACCTCCGGCAAGCGGCTGCTGATCTTCTCCGACCGGTCCGACCGCGAGAACCTGGGCGTCATGTACGACCGGGCGTGGACCGTGAGCAACTTCTGGAGCCTCGGAGACCTGGGCAACGACCTCACGTGCGTCAGCCGCTGGTCCGACCTGCCCCTGGACCGGCAGGAGCCCGGCTTCCGTCGCCTGTTCACGATGAGCCACCACCGCAACGTGCCCACCGTGCTGACGGCGGCCCTGGACAACGGCGCGAAGCTGCGCAGCCGCATCGCCGAGCAGTGCCGGCCCGCGGCCGGGGGCCGCGACCCGAACTTCGTCTCGGTCGACTTCCACCGCCTGTCGGACGGCAGCGGCCACACCCCCGCCTCGATCGTCGCCGAGCTCAACGCCGGTCCGTAGAACGGGGCGTGCGCCCTACCGGGCACGGCCGGGTTCGGGCAGGATGACCCGGCGCACCGGAGGGCGCTCACGGCGGCGCCCGCCCGGCCCGACCGTGATCCGGAGGTCCCCTTTGACGTGGCACGACGACCAGGCACGGCGCGACGAGCTCTACCGCGACCCGTACCCGCTGTACGACCGCGCCCGCCGGGCCGAGGGGCTGACGTACGTGCCCGAGTTCGACGCGTGGCTGGTCGCGCGCGACCGCGAGGTACGGGAAGTGCTCCTGCGGGCGGAGGACTTCTCCTCCGCGAACTCCCTGCTGCCGGACGTCCCGCTCTCGGAGGCGGCGCTCGGCGTCCTGCCGCGCGGGTTCGGGCCCCGGCCCACGGTCGTGTCCTCGGACGGCGCCGCCCACCGCCGGCACCGGGCCCCGCTGAACCGGGGCCTGTCGGCCGCGCGGGTGGCCGCGCTGGTCCCGTACGCGCGCACGTGCGCCGCGGAGCTGGTGGACGGCTTCGCGGCGGACGGGTCCGCGGAACTGGTGCAGGCGTACGCACAGCGGCTGCCGGGGATCGTGGTCGGGCGGCTGATCGGGCTGGACCCCGCCGATGTGCCCGCGGCCGTGCACGGCGGCTACCGGGCCGAGGAACTGCTGTTCCGGCCGCTGCCGCCGGAGGGCCAGGCGGCCGCAGCCGAGGACGTGGTCGCGCTCCAGCACCTGCTGGACGGGTACGTGCGCGACCGGCGCGCCCACCCCCGGGACGACCTGTGCTCGGTCATGGTGGCCGCCCTCGCCCCCGGTACGGGCGAACTCACCCTGGAGCAGCGCCACGAGCTGGTGACGAGCCTGCAGAACCTTCTGATCGCCGGATTCCTCACCACCGGCGCCCTCATCGCCACCACCCTGCTGCACCTGCTCGACGACGACCGGCGGCAGTGGCGGATGCTCTGCGCCGATCCCTCGCTGATCCCGGCGGCAGTGGAGGAGGCCGCCCGCCACGACACCGCCATCCAGGCCTTCCGGCGGACCACCACCCGCCCGGTGGCCCTGGGCGGTACGGAACTGCCCGCCGGGGCCGCCGTCCTGGTGGCGTACGGTGCGGCCAACCGCGACGAGGAGCGGTACGAGCGGGCCGGCGAGTTCGACATCACGCGCCCCGTGGACCGGCGGCACCTCGCCTTCGGGCACGGCCCGCACGGCTGCCCCGGATCCCGGCTGGCGCGCGAACAACTCCGTCTGACGCTCGAACTGCTGACGGGCCGCATGCCGGGGCTGCGGCCAGCCCCCGGCCGTCCGCGGCCGCGGATGCGGCCCACCCTGATCCACCGGTCGCCGGAGGCGCTGCACGTGACCTGGTGACCAGGAGCGGGTGAGGCAGTGAGCGGGGCTCCGGTTGTTTCCGGAACATGGCAGTCGTGTGGCAGGTGCGCCGGGATCCGGCCGAGGCTCCCTGCGGGTGCCTAACATCCCCGGCATGGCTCCGGCGTCGCGCGCCGTACCGCACCCCGTGCGGCGCGCCGCCGGGCCTCCCCTCGCCCGCCCCCACCGCCAAGGACCAGGTCCGCCATGAGCGTCCCCGCCTCACTCGACGTCGAGCAGGCGCGCCCGCGGCTGCGCGAGCTGACCGTCGTCGACGTCCGCACGCCGGGCGAGTTCGCGTCCGGCCACCTCCCGGACTCCCTCAACGTGCCCCTCGACCGGCTCGTACGGAGCCTGCCGCAGCTGCGGCAGGCCGCCGACCGCGGCGCCCTGCTGATCGTGTGCGCCTCGGGGGCCCGCTCGGACAGCGCGGTCCGCACCCTGGCGTCCCACGGCATCCCCGCGTCGAGCCTCGCGGGCGGCACGGAGGCCTGGGCGGCCGGCGGCAACGCACTGGAGCACCCCGGCGGCGGCGCCCGGCCGCGGGCCGTGTGGGCCATGGAACGCCAGGTCCGCTTCGCGGCGGGCACCCTCGTGCTGCTCGGCCTGTTCCTCGGGCTGCTCCTCCACCCGGCCCTCTCACTGCTGTCCGCGGCGATCGGGGGCGGACTGGTCTTCTCCGCGCTCACCGGGACCTGCGGGATGGCGGTCGTCCTGGGGCGGCTGCCGTTCAACCGGCGGGATGGCGAAGTCCTGCGGTGACATCCGCTCCGGGGTCCGGCACGAGGTCCTGCCCCGGGTGCGGCAACCTCCCGGGTGCCCGCAGCGTCCTTGCGTACAGGACCCGCCGGCCGAGGCGGCGCGTGCACCGCGGAGAGGACATGTGATGAGTGAGAAGGCCCGTCGGTTGTTCGACGCCCTCGACCTCGACCAGGACGGCACCCTGACACGGGCCGAGGTCATCGGCGCCCTGCGCTCCAAGGGACCGACCCTCGCCGCGCAGGGGGCGATCCCCTTCTGGGGCGTGGGGGACACCGAGGAGTCCTCGGCGCTCTTCGACGCGGCCGACCAGAACGGCGACCGGGTACTGAGCTTCGAGGAGTTCGCGGCCGTCGTCGACCGCCGCTTCGGCTGGTAGCCCCCGCGCCGTCCGGCGGGCGGCCGCCCCGCGTGCGCCGCCCGCCGGGCGGCAGGAGAATGGCAGGGGCGGCGGGGCGCCCACGCGGGAGGTTACGGCCCCGGCCGGCCCGCGGCGGCCGACCGGACGGGGCGGACGAGTCAGGTGATCGCACATGTGCCGGTGGCTGGCGTATTCGGGAACCCCCGTGCTCCTCGACACCATCCTGTACAAACCCGCCCACTCGCTGATCGACCAGAGCCTCCACTCGAAGCTGGGCGTGGAGACGACCAACGGCGACGGTTTCGGCATCGGCTGGTATCCGGACGGCGGCAGCGGCGACGGCACGCCCGCCCTCATGAGGGACGTCGGTCCCGCGTGGAACAACCGCAACCTGCGGGAGCTCTCGGACCACGTCACCTCACCCGTGTTCTTCGCCCACATCCGGGCGTCGACGGGTACGGCGGTGCAGCAGACGAACTGTCACCCCTTCCGGCACGGCCGCTGGATGTGGATGCACAACGGGGCCGTCGCCGGCTTCCACGCCATGCGGCGCGACCTCGCCCTGCTCGTCGACCCCGCGCTGTTCGGGGAGATCGAGGGGACGACGGACTCCGAGGTGATGTTCTACCTGGCGCTGACCTTCGGCCTGGAGGAGGACCCTCCGGGCGCCGTCGCCAGGATGGTGGGGGTGGTGGAGCGGGTCGGCCACGAGCACGGCGTGGAGTTCCCGATGCAGATGACGGTGGCCGTCACCGACGGGGAGGGCGTGTGGGCCTTCCGCTACTCCAGCCAGGGCGCCTCGCGGTCGCTGTTCTACAGCAGCCGGGTGGACACGCTGCGCAAGCTGCACCCCGACATGCGCTTCCTCCAGGACGTGTCCGACGAGACCCGCCTGGTGGTGTCCGAGCCCCTCGGTGATCTGCCCGGGGCGTGGAACGAGGTGCCGGAGAGCAGTTACGGCGTGGTCAAGCCGGGTGAGGACGGGCTCTACCCCTTCACCCCGCTGGCGGCCTGACGTCCATACCCGTACGGACCTCCGTGCGGGGCGACGGCACGGCGGTGGACGTGGCGACGCGGGGCAGGGCGTAGGGGTGCTTCTCGGCCAGCCAGGCGACCAGTTGCTCGCGCACCTCGCAGCGGGCGGTCCACAGCCGGTCGGGGTCCTTGGCGGTGACGATCGCCCGCACCACGATGGTGGTGGGGGTGGTGTCGGTGACGGACAGGTCCCAGCCGCGGCCGTCCCACGCCTCGCAGCCGTCGAGGACCTCCTTCAGCTTCTCGCGCATGAGGGAGACGGGTGCGGTGTGGTCACAGTGGAGGAAGACCGTGCCGGTCATCTGGATGCCGCCGCGGGACCAGTTCTCGAAGGGCCGCGAGGTGAAGTACGAGACGGGCATGGTGATCCGGCGCTCGTCCCAGGTGCGTACCGCGATCAGCGTGAGCGTCACCTCCTCGACCACGCCCCACTCCCCGTCGACGACGACGGTGTCTCCGATGCGCACCATGTCGCCGAACGCGATCTGGAACCCGGCGAAGACGTTGCCGAGGGTGGACTGGGCGGCCACGCCCGCGACGATGCCGATGATGCCCGCCGAGGCCAGGACGGAGGTGCCGACGGCCCGGAAGGCGGGGAAGGTGAGCAGCATCGCGGCGGCCGCGACCACGGCGACGACGGCGGTGACGATCCTCCTGATGAGCGTCACCTGGGTACGGACCCGGCGTACGCGTGAGGGGTCGCGGGTGCCCAGCGCGTAGCGGGCGTACGAGGATTCGACCACGGCGGAGGCTACGCCGACGACGCACCAGGCGCCCGCCCCGATCAGGACGAGCGTCAGGGTCCGGCCCACGGCGGCCTCGTGGTCGCGCAGCGGCTGCCATTCGATCTGGCGGTACGCGCCGCGCAGGACGGCGGTGAAGAGCAGCACCCGCACGGACGGCCCGCAGCGGCGCAGCATGTTCCACAGTGGTGTCTCGGGGTGGCGGGCGTCCGCCCGCCGCAGCAGCAGGTCGGCGAGGCGGCCCACGACGAGGGTGAGGACGACGGAGCCGCCGAGGACGGCCAGCAGTCGGACAAAGCTGTTCATGACTCCCCGGTGTCTGGTCTCGGGAACGGGTCGGGGCGGCCGGGCGCGGTCGGGCGCCCGGCCCCCTGAGGTCCTCGGACCGCGGGTCAGTCGTGCAGCATCTCCTCGCGCAGGGTCTCCAGCGTGCGGGCGAGCAGGCGGGAGACGTGCATCTGGGAGAGGCCGACCTCCTCGCCGATCTCCGCCTGGGTCATCTCCTGGCCGAAGCGCAGCTCCAGGATGCGGGTGCTGCGTTCGTCCAGACCGGCGAGCAGGGGTGCGAGGGCCTGCCGGTCCTCGACCGCCTCCAGGGCGGGATCGACATCACCGACGGTGTCGGCCAGGGAGCGGGCGGGCTGTCCGCCCGCGGCGCCCCCCGCGCCGCCGGATTCGGACTGGGGCGCGTCGAGGGACTGGGTGGAGTAGCCGTTGGCGGCGACCAGGCCCTCACGGACCTCGTCCTCGGTGAGTCCCAGGTGGGCGGCGAGTTCCGCGGGGGTGGGCGCGTGGTCCGTCTCGGAGGTCAGCTCCTCCGTGGCCTTCGCCAGCAGCAGGCGCTGCTCCTGGAGCCGGCGCGGGACCCGCACGGCCCAGGTGGTGTCGCGGAAGTGGCGCTTGATCTCACCTGTGATGTAGGGCACGGCGAGCGTGGTGAACTGGATGTTCCGGTCGGGGTCGTACCGGTCGATGGCCTTGATCAAGCCGATGATGCCGACCTGGACGATGTCCTCGTTCTCGGGGCCGCCGGGACGGTCGCGGAACGGCCGTGCGGCGAAGTTCACCAGTGAGATGTTCATCTCGATGAGGGTGCCGCGCACGTACTGGTACTCGCGGGTGCCCTCTTCCAGGCTCCGCAGCCGCTCGAAGAACACCCGGGTCAGCTGCCGGGCGTCGCAGGTCGACAGTTCCCGCGGGCAGGGCACCTCGGGCAGCCCGCTCAGCGCGGGTCCGGCCACGGCGCCGCCGTCGGGGGCGGCGGCCGTAGTGGGGGGCGTCGTCGAGGGCGTGGCCTCGGTCGTGGCCGTGATGGTCATCGTCTTCGCTCCTTGGGCACAGGTGCTTGCGGCGCGTTGCGCGATTGCTCGCTCGTTGCTCGGTCGGTGCGGAAGTCCGCTTCCGCTTCCCTGCACCCTGCCGGGAGCCCGGACACACGTCAAGTTATACCCGAAAAGCTTTTCCGGATTTGCTTTTCGCGATACGTCACTCAAGAATGTCGGCGTGGAGAACGAGCACACGGGTTCCCGCCGGAACCACTGGACCTTCCTGACGAACCACGCCCGGGTCCTGATCGCCATCGCGCGCGACCCGGGGATCAGGCTGCGCGACATCGCGGCGGGCTGCGACCTCACCGAGCGCACCGTGCAGGCGATCGTCACGGACCTGGAGACCGACGGGTACCTCACGCGGACCCGGGACGGCCGGCGCAACCGCTACGCCATCGCCCCCGGCGCGCGCTTCCGCCACCCGGCCGAGGCCGGCCTCGAGATCGCCGGGCTCCTGGCCTACCTCACGGGAACGCCGGGCGCGCAGACGCCGCCGCCCGCTCCCACCGCCCCGGACGACGTCCCCCACGGCGACGGGGCCCTGCCGCTGCTGTGATCGCGGCAGACCGGTGCGCAGCCGGGACCTAACGGTCCGCGAGCAGGCCTTCGAAGAACTCCCAGTCCAGGCGCTCCGCCTCGGCACCGGCCGGAACCGCCGCCCAGCTCTGCTCCAGCATGGACGCGATCCCCGCGCGGTCCAGCACGAAGAGGGCGTACGGCGGCGCCGTCCCCAGCCGCAGGAGGACCTGCGCCGTGCGGCCGGGCCCCGCCGTCGGCCGGATCCGCACCTCTCCCGTCCCCGCCAGGGTGCGCAGTCCCCTGGCCAGCAGGTCACGGCCGATCACCCAGGTCACGTCGTCCTCTCCCGGCTGGTGGAAGGTGAGCTCGACGTACAGCGGGGCGCGGGCGGACCAGTGGAACGTGACCCGGAGCGGGAACCGCAGCCGGGTCCGCACCTGGTGGATCTCGGTCGTCCAGGTCAGGTCCTGCTCGGGGAAGCGGGGCCGGTGGTCCATGATGACTCGTCTCTGCAGGAGGGCGGCGGGCGGCCGGGGCCGGGATCGCACGGTCCGGCCGGAACGGCACCGGCGACACCGGGTGCCATGGCTCGTCTGCTCGCTCGTCCGCTTCCGAAACAGCCGTGCGGGCCATTGGGGGGAACGGCGGACGTGTCGGCCCGGAAGCTCCGGGGTCCGCACGGATAGTCGTACCGGGCACTCCCGGCCGACCACGGTCCGTCATGGCATGCCCGTACCGAAGTCGTCGGAGAGCGGGGCCGCAGATGAAGATGTCCGTAGTGATGTGCGCGCTGGTGACGGGCCTGGCGCTCGGCCCGATGGGCGGCGCGGGATGGGCCGCCCAGCAGCACGGGGCGCCGGCCCCCGCCGCGCCGCGGGCCGCGTACCCGGTCGGCGAGGTGGTCTCGGACGCGCCGCTCCACGTGCGCCAGAGGCCGACGGTGTACTCCGGCGCCGTCAAGACGCTCCGCCCGGGTCAGCGTGTGCTCCTCAACTGCCAGACCCGCGGCGGGTGGGTGGACGGCAACCCGCTGTGGTACCGCCTGCAGGGTTCCAAGGGCTGGGTCTCGGCCCGCTTCGTCCACGACCACCAGCCGGTCCGCCCCTGCTGACGGTCCCGCCGGCGCCGGCTCACAGCGGCTTGCCGGCCTCCCGGCCGTCGACGTACGTCGCCACCACGTCGATGTCGCCGATCGCCGAGACGTCGACGCGCCGCGGGTCGTCGCCCAGCACGACCAGGTCCGCGCGCTTGCCCGGGGTGAGACTGCCCGCGCTGTCCTCCCAGCGGCAGGCGCGGGCGCCCGCGACCGTATAGGCGTACAGGGCCTCGTCGACGGTGATGCCCTCGTCCGGGCCGATCAGCCGGCCGGACTCGGAGGCGCGCTCGACCATGAACTGGACGGCCCGCAGCGGGGAACCGTCCGTCACCGGGCGGTCCGAGCTGCCGACCAGGGTGATGCCGTGGTCGAGGAACCCCCGGCCGCGGTACAGCCACGGTGCCCGCTCCTCGCCCATGATCGCCGCGTAGTCGTCGCCGAAGTAGCGCAGGAAGTTGGGCTGGACCACCGCGCTGATCCCCAGCCGCGCGAAACGCGGGAGCTGGTCGGGGCGGATCAGGCCGGCGTGTTCGATGCGGTGCCGGGCGTCGGGCCTGGGCCTGCGCCGCTGGGCCTCCTCCAGGGCGTCCAGCGCCACGTCGGCCGCGCGGTCGCCGATGGCGTGCACGGCGAGCTGCCATCCGGCGAGGTGGCCGTCGACGACGGACCGCGCGAGGACCTCGGGGTCGTCCTGCAACTGGCCGGCGTGGTCCATTCCTTCGTACGGGGCGCTCAGGGCGGCGGTACGGGCCATCATCCCGCCGTCGGTGAAGATCTTGAGGGCTCCCACGGACAGCCAGTCGTCGCCGAAGCCGGTACGCAGGCCCAGGTCGAGCGCTTTGGGGATGCCGTCGGCCTCGTGCGCGCCGACCGGCCGCAGCAGGTCGGCGGAGACCATCAGCTGGACCCGCAGCGGCAGCAGCCCCTTCTCCCGGGCGAGTTGGTAGGCGCCCAGTTCGACCGGGGTGTGCCCGAAGAGGGCGCCGCCGATGCCGGCCTCGGCGCAGGCGGTGATGCCCTCGGCCACGCAGGTGCGGGCGGCGCGCCCGATGGACTCGGCCAGCTCCTCCTGGGAGTACGGCAGTCGCAGCGCGCGGGCGGCTCCCATCGCGCCCTCGGCGAGGAAGCCGTTCTCGTGCGGGACGTCCGCGGCGAGCAGGTCCAGGACGGCGGTGTTGACGACGCATCCGTGCCCGGAGTCGTGCAGCACGTACAGCTTGTGCCCCTGGCTGACCCGGTCGAGGTCGGCGGCCGTCAGGTGGCGGCCCAGCGCCCGCTGGTCGTAGCCGACGATGCTCACCCAGGATCCGGGCGCGTTCCTGGCCGCGACCGCCTCGGCCACGACCGCGAGGGCGTCCTCGATCCGCGTGCAGCCCGCCATGCTGGCGGTGTTCTGCTTGAATCCGGTCCAGGGCAGGTGCACGTGGGAGTCGATGAACCCGGGGAGCACCGTGGCGCCCTGGAGGTCGATCACCTCTCGCGCGGGCAGGGAGGCGACCGCCTCGTCCAGGCCGACGATCCGGCCCCGCCAGATGCCGAGCTCGTGGGCGACCGGGCGGTCCGGGTCCATGGTGAGGAAGCGGGCGTTGGTCAGCCTGGTGCAGAGCATCGTGCGGGGTCCCCAGAGGTGGTGGCCGGCGCCGCCGGCGGCGCGACGGACGGGCGGTGAAGGGTCAGGCGTCCATCGAGCGGGCGAGGGAACGGGGGCGCAGATCGGTCCAGTTCGCCTCGACGAAGTCCAGGCACGCCTCGCGGGTGTTCTCGCCGAGGGCGATCGTCCACCCGCCGGGCACGTCGACGAAGGACGGCCAGAGCGAATGCTGGCCCTCGTCGTTCACCAGGACGAGGAAGCGGCCCTCGGCGTCGTCGAAGGGGTTGGTACTCACGGTCGTTGCCTCCCCGGAACGTCACGATTAGGTTAGGCTCGCCTAATTGCAACGAGCTTAGTCCCTCCCCTTGCCGCTCACAAGGAGACCTCCATGCGCCTGACCGAGGACGCCTTCGCCGCGTACGGACTCCCCGGCGAACCGGGTTCGGAAGCGTTCTGGGCGGCGGCGGGGACCCCCGCGTCGGTCCCCGCGGCGGACGGCGGCTGGGCGACCCTGTTCCTGTGGCGCGGCTCGCCGGCGAGCATCGGCTTCGAGAGCTGGTCGGAGCCGGTGGCGCTGAACCGGTGGGGCGCAACGGACTGCTGGTACGCGGAGGTCCGCATGCCCGCGCGGCTGCGGGTCACCTACCAGTTCCTCGCGGACGGCGCCGCGTTCGCCGATCCGTTCAACCCGCTGGGCGCGGGCGGGGACCGGTCCATCGCAGCCACCCCGGACGCGTCGGCCCAGCCGTACTGGCCCGTACTCGGTGCCGGTGCCGACCAGGTGCTGCCCCTGCCGCGCACCCGGGTCCGCTGGACGAGCGAACGCCTGGGCGGGCGGCGAACCGTACGGGTCCATCCGGCGGGCGGCGGCGGACCGGTGGTCCTGCTGCTCGACGGGGACGACTGGCTGTACCTGCACCCGGCCATGACGGCGTTCGACGCGGCCGTCGCGGCCGGGGAGATGCCGCCCGTCACCCTGGTCTTCCTGCCGACCAGGGACCGGGAGGCCGAGTTCGGGTGCCGGCCCGGACTGTGGGAGGCGGTACGGGACGAACTGCTGCCGCTGGTGGCGGAGACGGGCCTGCCCGCGGGGCCGGACCGCCTGGTGGTCGCCGGACAGAGCCTCGGCGGGCTGAGCGCCATGTACGCGGCGCTGGAGTTCCCGGACCTGGTGTCCCGGGTCGCCTGCCAGTCCCCGTCCTTCTGGTGGGCCCCCGGCGCCGCGGACCTCGCCGACCCGTTGGCCGGGCCGCTCGGGGGCGCCGTCGCGGCGCGCCTGCGCGAGCGCGTGGACCTGTCGGGGCTGCGGGTCGCCTTCGACGCGGGGGAACACGAGACGCGGATGCTCCCCCACTGCGCACGGGTCGAGACCCTGGCCGCCCAGGCCGGCGCGACCGTGCGCGTATCGCGCTCCCCGGCGGCCCACGACCGCGCGTCCTGGCGCCACGCCCTCCTCAGGGACGTCGCATGGGCTCTGGGTTGAGCCTGCCGGCCATCAACTCCGCCGGTAATATCTGAACTTGGGTTTCAGGGATTACTCGGAGGGGGTCCGGATGTGGGAGCTCGCGCGGTCGTGGGTCGAGGGGTGGGCCGTCTCCCGGCGGGTGGCGAGGCCGGTGGACGAGCCGTGGGGACTGAGCGTCCAGGTCGGGCTGCCGGAGCAGGCGGTCCGCCACGTCCTGCTCGATGCGGACGCCGGCACCGCCCGCGGGCTCGTCGGAGCGGTCACCGAACCGGCCACCTGCATCAAGGGCTTCCTGGAACCGGAGGTGATGGAACCGTGGTTCCCGGCCGAGTGGGAACCACTCGATCCCGGCTTCCTGATGGCCGTCGACCTGCGTCCGGCCGTCGTACGGGCGCCTGACGGCTACACCGTCGGCGCCGAGACCTCCGGCGGTGTCGTGAGCGTGCGCGTCCTGGCCCCCGGCGGGGAGCTCGCCGCGCGCGGGCAGATCGGTCTGGCGGGTGCCGCCTGCGTCTTCGACCAGATCATCACCGAGAAGGCCCACCGGCGCCTCGGGCTCGGAACGCTGGTGATGGGCGCACTCACCGCCGCGGCCGTCGACAACGGTGCGGCGGCCGGCACCCTGGGCGCGACCGTCCAGGGCCGGGCGCTCTACGAGACGCTCGGCTGGAAGGTCCTCGCACCGCTGACCGGATTCACCCGCACCCCCGTCGGCCCCTGAAACCGCCTATGCGATTTCCGGAGGATCACCGAGGATTCAGCCGTACCCGATCATCTTTCACGATCAAGGAATCTTCATGACATCGTCCCAGGCCAGCCGCCGTACCCTCCTGGCCGGATTCGTGGCCGCCGCCGCGGGCGCCCCGCTGCTGAACGCCTTCACCGCCGCACCGGCGTACGCCGCCGACTCCTACCTCTCCAACACCAGGCTGTACGCCGACCCCGCCAACGTGGAGGGCGTGGACTTCGCCCGCCGCTTCAAGCGCCACGAGATGCTCGACACCAGCAGAGCCACCACCCCGGGTCCCCGGCTGAGCACGGTCATGGCCATCCACGGCGGCGGGATCGAACCGGGCACCTCCGAGCTGTGCCTGGCCATCGCCGGGTACCGGCCCGACACCCTCGAACCGGCCGCCGCGGGCGCCCCGCTCCACGACTACTGGATGTTCGAGGGCCTGCGGTCCTCCGGCGCGGTGCCGGGCAACGGCGACCTCCACGTCACCTCCACCCACAACGACGACCCGGTGGCCCGCTCGCTGGCCGCCGGCAGCGCCAACGTACTCAGCCTGCACGGCTGCACGGCCGTCCAGGCCGGACTCCCGGCCGGCACCAAGGGCCTGGTCGTCGGCGGTGGCAACGGCCGCCTGCGCACGATCCTGGCCGACAAGCTGGACAGGGCGGGCTTCGTCGTCGCCCCGGGGGACCCCGAGCAGCTCAACGGGGACCTCCCCGAGAACATCTGCAACCGGACCCTGACCGGGGAGGGCGGCGGCCAGCTGGAGTTGACCTACGAACTCCGCAGGAGCCTGTTCGGCGACTTCGCCGGCGCCCCGAACGCGAGCAGCCCCACCAAGCGCGCCCAGAGCACCAACACCGACTTCTGGAAGTTCACCGACGCCTGCCGGGCCGCCCTGGCCCAGATGGAGTCCGAGCAGCTCGCCCGTGCCAGCATCTTCGACCGCCCCGCAGCGGGCTGATCCGCCCCTCATCTGGCCACCGCCAGGCAGTAGTTCCGGTCGGTGGCGAGCAGGTTGCGGTGGGTGTCCTCCGCCGTGATGACACCGTCGTCCAGGACCAGGACCCGGTCGGCGGCGTCCAGGAGGGCCGGGCTGCTCGTGATCACGAGGGTGGTCCGGCCCCGGCGCAGCCGCGCGATGTTGCGCGCGATGAGCTGTTCGGTGACGGCGTCGACGGCCGTCGTCGGATCGTGCAGGACGAGGACGTCGCTGTCCGCGGCCAGGGCCCGGGCCAGGGAGAGCCGTTGGCGCTGCCCGCCGGAGAGGTTCGCGCCGCGGTCGCGTACGGCGTAGTCGAGCCCCTCCCGGTGGAGGGCGACGACATCGGTCAGCATGGACGCCTCGACGGCCTCGGGGACCGTCCGGCTGCGGCCCGACGGGTCGATGTTCGTACGCAGCGTGCCCGCGAAGATCTCCGCGTCGTACGGGTTCACCAGCATGTGCTCGCGGACCGCCTCCACCGACAGCTCGGCGACCTCCTGCCCGCTGACGCGTACCGCTCCCTCGTACGCGTGGGGCGGGACCCGCACGGCCAGGACCGCGGCGAGGTCGGCGGCGGCGGACGGCTGGTAGGCGGCGATCGCCGTGAACCCGCCCGCCGGAACCTGGAACTTCAGGCCGCGCAGGGCCCCGTGGCGGATGCCGTCGATCTCCAGGCCGCCGCCCGCGGCCGGGCGCCGGGGCCCCGGGACCGAGACCGGTGGCGCCGTCAGCACCAGCGCCATCCGCTCGGCCGACGCCCGCGCCATCATCACGTACTTGGGCATGTCCGAGAACAGCTTGAGCGGTTCCATGATGAACTGCGCCAGGCCCACGGCCATGACGAGCTCGCCGATGGTGATACGGCCGTCGAAGGCCAGCCAGCCCGCCGTCAGGGTGACGGCGACGGCCAGGGCCGAGTTGAGGGCCATGGCCGTGCCCGCGTACGCGCCGTTCACCCCGGCCACGGTGACCGCCTGGCGCTTCGCCTCCGTGCTGACCTTCCGGTAGGACCCGAAGGCCGCGTGGTTGCCGCCGAAGCCGTGCAGCGGGCGCAGGCCGGTGATCAGGTCGGCCACCTTCGCCCCCGCCCGGGCCACCCGGGCCTGCTGTTCGCGCGTGCTGGAGCCGATCCGCCGGGACATCACCGACAGGATCGACAGGATCGCGACCGTGCCGACGATCACCAGCAGGCCGAGCCTGAGGTCCGCCAGCCCCAGCGCGACCGCGGCGACGAGCACCGCGACCAGCGAACTGATCAGCAGGGGCACCACCTCGATGATGTCGGCCGTCTGGTCGGCGTCCTCGGTGGCGATGGTCAGCACCTCGCCCGACTTGAGGTCGACGTCGCGGGCCACGGGCTGGAGGCCGCAGTCGGCGACCCGCACCCGCCAGCGGTGCGCCTCGGTGGTGTTGGCCTTCTGCAGGACGCGCATGCCGAAGCGCCACGACAGGGACACCGTCGTGATGATCACGGCCAGGGCGGCGATCGAGAGGACCAGGGCGCCGGGGCTGCGGTCGCGCATCGTGTGCTCGACGATCAGGCCGAGCGCGATGGGGAAGGCGGTCTCGCCGGCCTGGTACAGGCCCATGAGGACGGTGCCCCAGGCCATGGCGCCGGTGTTGCGGCGCAGGGCGGTGCGCAGGATGTCGGACCCCGAGCGGGGCCGCTGCGTGTCAGGAGTTGTCATCGAGGTGGCGGGCAATCGCTTCCGGGGTTCGCAGGGTGAACAGATCGCGGATCGTGATGACTGGACCGTACTCCCGGCGGAGCAGCCCGATCAGCCGCACCGCCAGCATGGAGTGTCCGCCGAGGGACACGAAATCGCTCACGGCGCTCACCTCGTCGTCGTCCAGGTCCAGCGCCTCGGCGAAGAACTCGCAGACGGCGCTCTCGGTCGCGGTCTGCGGGCCGCGCTCCCCGGCCGTGGTCAGCGCGCCCAGCGGCCGGGCCTCGGGCAGCGCCTTGGTGTCGGCCTTCCCGTTCACCGTCAGGGGGATGCCGTCGACCCGGGCGTAGTGCGTCGGGCGCAGGAAGTCCGGGAGCGCGGCGCCCACCTCTGCGGCCACCGTCGCCAGGTCTCCGCCACCGTCCAGTACGAGGTAGGCCGCCAGCCGGTACGCGCCGTCGACCTGGGGGTCGGGCTGGGCCACCGCGGCGACGAACCGGACCTGGGGGTGGGCCGCGAACGCGGCCTCCACCTCGCCCGGTTCGACGCGGTGTCCGCGGATCTTGACCTGCTGGTCGGTGCGGCCCAGGTACGCCAGATTGCCGTCGGGCCGCCGGGCCACCAGGTCGCCGGTGCGGTACATGCGCTCACCGGGCTCGCCGAACGGGCAGGCGACGAACCGGTGCGCGGTCTGGGCGGCCTGGCCGAGGTAGCCGCGCGCGATGCCGATGCCCGCCACGTACAGCTCGCCGGGGACCCCGTCCGGCAGGGGGCGCAGCCACGGGTCCAGCACGTACACGTCGGTGTTGTCGATGGCCACGCCCACCACCGGGTCCTCGCATTCGAAGGTGCCGACGCCGAGGGTGTTGATGGTGTACTCGGTGGGTCCGTACAGGTTGTAGCCGGCCGTGCCCTCCGTCTCGGCGAGCTGCTGCCACAGGGTGGGCGTGACGGCCTCGCCGCCCAGGAGGACGAGGGCGGGCCGCCGGTCCGGATCGTCGAGCAGGCCCTCGGCCACCAGTTGCCGGGCGTAGGTCGGGGTCACGTTGATGACGTCGATGGCCTGCCCGACGCAGTACTCGACCAGCCGGGGGGCGTCGCGGCGCAGTTCCTCGTCGCAGATGTGGACCTCGTGGCCGTCGGCGAGCCACAGCAGCTCCTCCCACGACATGTCGAAGGCGAAGGACACGGTGTGCGCGATCCGGAAGAGCCGGTGGCCGTGCTCCGCCAGCACCGGCTCGAAGATCCGGCGCCGGTGGTTGATCAGCATGTTGGTCAGGCCCGCGTACTCGGTCACCACGCCCTTGGGCCGGCCGGTCGAGCCGGAGGTGTAGATCGTGTACGCGGGGTGCCTCAGGCGGTGCGGGTCGTCGGGGGCGAAGGTCGTGAAGGGCGCTGCCTCGGGCAGGGGCCGGTCCAGCTCGATCAGGTCGCCGGGCAGCCGGGCGAGCCGGGGTGACACGGCGGCGACGGTGAGGATCACCTGCGGGCGGGCGTCCGCGACGATCGCGGCGATCCGCTCGTCGGGGTGGTCGAGCTCCAGCGGCACGTACGCCGCGCCCGTGCGCAGTACGGCGAACAGCGCCACGATCGAGTCGAGGGAGCGCGGGATCGCGAGGCCCACGGTGGTCTCGGGGCCGATGCCGCGCCCGGCGAGGACGCCGGCCACGGCGCGGCTGCGGTCGCGGAGTTCGGCGAAGGTCATGGTGAGCCCGTGGGCGACGAGCGCGGTCCGCCCGGGGTCGCGGTCCGCCGCCCGGTCGAACCGGTCGACGACGGTGTCCGTGCCGACGTCGGTGCGCTCGGCGGGGCGCGGCAGCGGCGCGAGGCCCCGCAGGGAGCCCACCGGTCCCGTGGCCCGGGCGAGGTCGTCGAGCAGGCGCAGGTAGTCGTCCAGGAGGCGCCGGGCCGCCGGGGTGTCGTGGTCGCGGTACTCCAGCTTGACCGTGAGCCGGTCGCCGGGGGTGACCACCCAGGTGTACGGGTAGTGCGTGGAGTCGTCGGCGCGTACGGCGGTGATGCCGTGCCGGGCGTTCATCTCGGCGAAGGCGTCCATGTCCAGGAAGTTCTGGAGCACGAACAGGTTGTCGAAGAGCGTGTCGTGTCCGGCGGCCCGCTGGATCTCGCCGAGCCCGATGTGCTCGTGCTCCATCGCCTCGACCCGGGCGGCCTGCACGGCCGACAGGTACGCGCGGACGGTGTCGCCCGGACGTGCCCGCGTCCACATGGGCACGGTGTTGAGCAGGACGCCGACGATGCCGGACAGGCCTTCGGCCTCGCGGCCGGAGACGGTGACGCCGAACACGGCGTCGCCGCGGCCCGTCCGGGCGCCCAGCAGGAGGCCGAAGGCGCCGGTCAGTACGGAGTTCAGGGTGACGCCGTGGGTGCGGGCGGCGTCCCGCAGCAGCCGCGACTGATCGGCGGTGAGTGTGTGCACGAGGGTGCGGGGCAGGCCGTCGGCGAGCGCCGGGGCCGGTCCCGCCAGCAGGGTCGGGCCGGGCAGGCCGGCCAGGTGTCCCGCCCAGAACCGTTCCGCCGTGGCCGGGTCCTGGGCGGCGAGGGCCCGGGCGTGGTCCTCGAAGCTCGGGGAGGCCGGGGCGGGCGCCGTCAACCCGCCCGCGACGGCGGCTTCGTAGGCGTCGAAGAGGTCGCGGAGCACGATCTCCCGGGACCAGCCGTCCCACAGCAGCAGGTGGTAGCTGAGCAGGAGGCCGTCGCGGCCGTCGGGCCGGCGCACGACGGTCAGCCTGATCAGCGGCGGCCGGCCCGTGTCGAACCCGGTGTCGCGGTCGCGGGCCAGCAGGTCGTCGACCTCCGCGTCCGTCGTGAGGTCGAGCGTGCGGACGCCGACGCGGCGGCCGGCCGCGAGGACCTGCACGGCGTTGCCGTCGTCGTCGGTGGTGAAGCCCGCGCCCACCGCCGGGTGGCGTGCGATCACCCACGCCATCGCCTCGGCCAGGGCGTCGGTGTCCAGGCGCCGGTCGAAGGTGAACCAGCTCTGCGCGACGTAGTGTCCGGCCGGTCCGGCCAGCTGGGCCTGGAAGAACAGGCCGCGCTGGAGCGGGGTGACCGGTGCGGTGCGCTCGGCGGTCGCGGAGGCCTGCGCGATGTGCTCCAGTGCGTCGCGCCAGTGCCCGGTGATCGCGTCGGGGACGCCTTCGGCGAGGGTGAAGACGGCGTGCAGGCTGCCGGTGGCGGCGTCCGTCCAGGCGTTGACCTCGACGGCGTAGGGGCTGCTCGCCGCCTCGTCGCCGCCGGTGATGTGCAGGGCCTGCGACTCGTCGCCCCGGCCGAGGTAGTTGAACAGCACCTGCGGGTGGGCGTCGAGCAGCGGGGCCGTCTGCGGGTCGAGGTGGCGCAGTCGTCCGTAGGCGAGGTGGGCCCGCTCGTCCGGCCGCCGTGCGGCGACCTCGCGGGCCGCCGCCACGGGGTCGGTGTGCGCGGTGAGCCGCACGGGCGCGATGGAGGTGAACCAGCCGACGGTACGGGTGTAGTCGTGGTGGGGCAGGACCGGGTCGCGGCCGTGCCGCTCCAGGTCGATCGCGAGGTCGGTGGGCGTGGGCTGGACGCGGGTCAGCGCGGTGCGCAGCGCGCCGCACAGCAGCTCGGTGAGGCCGACGCCGAGTGCGGCGGGCGCGGTGCGGGTGACGAGGTCGCCGATGTGGGGCGGGAGCACGACGGTGGTGTCGCGGAGTGCCCGGACGGCGGGCAGCAGCGGGGGCGCCTGGAGCGTGGTGATCCAGTGCCCGAGGCCGTCGTGGGCCGGGTGCCCGTCGTGGGCCGCCGGGTCGTCGCCGGGCGGGTGGGCCGACGGGTCCGTGAGGGCCCGCGCGTACGCGGCGTAGGAGGTGGTCGGCGGCGCCGGGGACGTCCCGCGCAGGGCCGCGTCCAGGTCGTCGAGCAGGATCAGCCAGGACACCGTGTCGACGGCGAGGTGGTGCACGGCGACCACGAGGGTGCGGGTCGCCTCCAGCCACGAGAACGCGATGACGTTCCCGGCCTCGGGATCGAGGCGTCCGGCGGCCTCGTCGGCGGCGGCCGCCGGGTCGGTGGTGTCCGCGCGTACGACGCTCACCCCGCGGGCGGGTTCGGTGCGCAGGGCCCACACGCCGTGCTCGATGCGCAGGCGCAGCCGCAGGGCCGGGTGGGCGGCCACGACGGCGTTCGCGGCGCGCTCGGCGTCGGCGAATCCGGTGCCCTCGGCCGCGGCCACCGCACGGGCCTGGGCGAACCGGGCGAGCGAGCCGCCCAGGCTGCGCAGGCGCAGGATGATCGGGGTCGGGGCCAGCGGGCCGTCCTCGGGGGCGGCGGGCGCGGGTGCGGGCGTCGCGGCCTGCGGTGGGCTCGTCGCCAGATGTGCGGCGAGGGCGCGCGGGGTCCGGAGCAGGAACACGTCCCGCGGCGCGATCGTGAGGCCGAGGGCCCGGGCCCGGTTGACGACGGTGATGGCGAGGATGCTGTCGCCGCCGGCCCGGAAGAAGTCGCAGTCGGCGTCCACGGCGGTACCGGGCAGCGTGTCGGTGAAGATGCCGACCAGTGCCGGGAGGGCGGTGTCGGGGGCCACCGCGGGCGCGCCGTGCTCCGCGGGCGCCGCACCGACCCGTCGGGCCTGGTCGGTCCGGTCGGCCTGTTCGGCCCGGTCGGTGAGGGCCTCGCGGTCCAGTTTGCCGTTGACCGTCAGGGGCAGGGCGTCGAGCGCCAGCACCCGGGCGGGCACCATGTGCGCGGGCAGTTTCGACGCCAGCGGGCCGGCGAGGTCGGCCGGCGGCCTGCCCACGACGTGCGCGACGAGGTGGTCGCCGCTGCCGGCCACGGTGACGGCCACGTCGACGACGCCGTCGAGTTCCCTGATGGCGGCCTCCACCTCGGCCGGCTCGATGCGGAAGCCCTTGAGCTGTACCTGGTCGTCGGCCCGGCCGGTGAACTCCAGCTCGCCGTCGAGCGTGCGGCGGGCGAGGTCGCCCGTGTGGTACATGCGGGAGCCGTCGCCCGCGAACGGGTCGGCCACGAACCGGCCGGCGGTGAGCCCCGGCCGGCCCAGGTAGCCGAGCGAGACCTGGTCGCCCGCGACGTAGATGGCGCCCACCCGGCCCGGCGGCACCGGCCGGAGCCGGTCGTCGAGGAGATAGGCGGCCAGGCCGCGGATGGGGCCGCCGATCGGGCTGGCGTCGCCGCCGTGGCGGAAGTCCTCGTCGGTCAGGACCCGGTGGGTGACGTGGACGGTGGTCTCGGTGATGCCGTACATGTTGACGAGCTCGGGCGCGGCGGTGCCGTGCCGCTCGACCCAGCCGCGCAGCCGCCCGAGGTCCAGCGCCTCACCGCCGAAGACGACCCGGCGCAGTGCGGGCAGCGGCTCGCCCGCGTGCCGGTCGGCCTCGATGAACTGGTAGAAGGCGGAAGGGGTCTGGTTGAGCACGGTGACCGCGCGTTCGCGCACGAGCCGGTGGAAGTCGACCGGGGAGCGGGTCAGCGCGTACTCGGGCACCAGCAGCTCGCCGCCGTGCACCAGGGCGCCCCACAGCTCCCAGACCGCGAAGTCGAAGGAGTACGAGTGGAATTGCACCCACACGTCGCGCGGGCCGAAGTCCATGGCGGGGCGGGTGTTGGCGAGCAGGGTCACCACGGCGGCGTGCGGGACGACGACGCCCTTGGGCCGGCCGGTGGAGCCGGAGGTGTAGATGACGTACGCGGGGTCGTGCGGGCCGGGAGCCGGCGCGGGGCCCGGCTCCCCGGTGGCCTGCGCAAGCGGCTCCTCCCCCTGGACGAGCACGCGGGCGGGCACGCCCGCCCGGGCCAGCAGCCGCGTGAAGCGGTCCCGCTGCTCGGGGGCGACGAGGACGGCCTGTGGAGCGGCGTCGGCGAGGACGTACTCCAGCCGGCCGTCCGGGTAGGCCAGGTCCAGTGGTACGTAGGCTCCGCCCGCGGTGACGACGGCCACCAGCGCGACGACCTGCTCCAGGGAGCGCGGCACGGCGACCGCGACGCGCTCTCCCGGTCCGACGCCGGCGGCGCGCAGGGTGGCGGCCAGTTCGTCGCGTGCCGCGGACAGTTCGCCGTAGGTCAGCGAGCGGGTCGCGCCGTCGAGGGCGCACTGGGTGACGGCGGTGGCCTCCGGGTCCCGGCGGGCGGCGGCGTCGAAGAGGGCACCGAGAGTGTCCGCGACGGTGGGGGTGGGGGTGGTCGGCGCGGTCCGGGCCGGGCGTCCGGCGTCGCCGGGTGCGAGGTCGTCGACCAGGGCGTCCGGCCTGGTGAGGAGGCCGGCGAGGGTGCGGGTGAAGGCCGACAGGATCGTGCGGGCGGTCGCCTCCCGCAGGAGTGCGCCGTCGTAGATCAGGTTGAAGCGGGGCCGGTCGTCGGAGGTGCGCTCCACCACGAGGGTCAGCGGGTAGTGCGGGGCCCCTTCGTTCACGATGCCCGTGATGAACAGCGAGTGGCCCGGTTCCCGCAGGGCGGCGGTGTCGGTCGCGACGTCGAAGACCACGAGGGTGTCGAACAGGGGGCCGGCGCCGGCGTGGCGGCTGATGCGCGCGAGCGAGACGTGCTGGTGCGGCAGGACGGCGCTCTGGTGCTCGCGCACCGCGGAGAGCAGGTCGCGGGCGGTGGTGGCGGCGGTCCACCGGGCGCGGACGGGGATGGTGTTGATGAAGAGGCCGACCATGTCCTCGATGCCGGGCACGTCGGCGTCGCGCCCGGACACCGTGGAGCCGAAGACGACGTCCCGGTCGTGCAGGAGGCCGCCGAGGGCCACCGCCCAGGCGCTGTGCACGGCGACGCTCAGGGGTGTCCCGGCCGAGCGGGCCGTTTCGTCGAGGTCGTCGTCGGGTTCCACGGCCGTGTCGGCGAACCGGTCGGACGGTGTGTGGCCTTCGGCGACCAGCGAGGGGCCGGGCAGGCCGGCGAGCTGTTCGCGCCACACCCGGTCGCTCTCGTCCTCGTCGTGCCCGGCGAGCCGGCGCACGTAGTCGGTGAAGCCGCCGACCGGGTGCACGGTGCCCGGAGCGTGGTATTCGGCGAGCAGCGCGCGAAGCATCGGCGGCACCGACCAGCCGTCGGCGATGATGTGGTGCACGGTCTGGACCAGGACGGTCCGGCCGGCTCCCGCACGGATGAGCGTGTACCGCATGAGGGGGCCGGTGGCCAGGTCGAATCCGGCGCGGCGGTCCCGTTCGGCGTGGTCGCTGATCTCCTCGTCGGTGATGCCGGGCCGGTCCAGGACGGTGAAGGGGGCCCGTACGCCGCTTTCCAGTACGGAGACCACGCGGCCGTCGGCGAGGGGGACGAAGCGGGCGGCGAGGTTGGGGAAGAGGACGAGCAGACGGGTGGCCGCGGCAGCGAGCCGGTCGGCGTCCACCTCGCCCTCCAGGGTCAGCAGCTGCTGCTCGACGTAGTTGCCCGCGGAGTCGTCGTCGAAGACGGAGTGGAAGTACAGGCCCTCCTGGAGCGGGGTCATCGGCAGGATGTCGCGCAGGGCGGGGCCGTCGAGTTCGTCGACGTCGGCCTGGGTGAGGGCGACCATGTCGAAGTCGCTGGGAGAGTGGCCGCCGGCGTCGAGCGCCGCGATCGCGGTCAGGGCCTGGCGGAAGTACGCGCCGATGGTCGCGACGTCCTCGTCCGTGAACAGTCCGTCGGGCCAGGAGATGGTCGTGACCAGTTCGTAGGCGCCGGTCGCGTCGGGTTCGGCGATGGCGTTGAACTCCAGGGCGCGCGGCAGGCGCATCCCCGGGTCGCGCCTCTCCCCCAACTGGCCGGTGGTGCCGCTGAGTTCCCAGTCGCCGGCGGATCCCGCGTCGAAGCGGCCGAGGTAGTTGAAGAGCACCTGGGGTGCGGGCGCGTCGAAGCGGGCGCCGGCCAGGTGGCGCAGGACGCCGTAGGAGAGGCCGCTCCGCGGGACGCGGGCGAGGTCTTCCTTCACGGACTTGAGGGCGGCGGCCAGGTAGGCGGGGTCGCCGAGGTCGGCTGCCGTGCCGGGGTCGACGGTGACCGGGAACAGCGTGGTGAACCAGCCGACGGTCCGGAAAAGTTCCGGTTCGAAGCCGGCGCCGTCCGCCACGAAGCGGGCTTCGCGGCCGTGGCCCTCCAGTTCGACGTGGGCGAAGGTCTGGTCCTGGCCGAGGTCGCGGCGCCGGCGGGCCAGCGTGACGGCGAGCGCGGTCAGCAGCACGTCGTTGATGCCCGCGTGGAACGCGGCGGGGACGCGGCCGAGCAGTGCGGCCGTGGTGTCGGGGCCGACCGAGACGGTCGTCGTCCGCTCCCGTGCGACGGTGTCGGCCGCGTCGAGCGGGCGCCGGCTCAGTGGTGCGTCCGCCCCGGGCAGGGCGCGCCGGAAGTGGGCGCGGTCGTCGTCGAACACGGCGTGTTCCAGCAACTGGGTCCAGCGGCGGAACGAGGTTCCCACCGGGGGCAGTTGGACCGGTGTGCCGGCGGCGTACTGCCGCCAGGCGGTGGCGAGGTCCTCCATCAGGATCCGCCAGGACACGCCGTCGACCACCACGTGGTGGGCGACGAGGACGAGCTGGCGGGCGTCGCGGCGCCACACGGCGCGCAGCATCGCTCCGGCCTCCGGGTCCAGAGCCTCCGTGGCGAGCGTGACGCACTCGTCGAGCGGCCGGTCGCTCTCCTGCCATCCGGCGGCGGTGCGGTCCCCGGGCGCCGGGACGTCGAAGCCCCAGCGGTCGTCGCGGACCAGCCGGGCGCGCAGCATGTCGTGGCGTGCGACGACGGCGGAGAGGATCGTGTCGAGCGCGACGGCGGTCAGGTCCGCGGGGGTGTTCAGCACCACGGACTGCACGAAGCCGTCGACCGCGTCGGTGGTCTCGCCGAGCCAGCGCACGATGGGTGAGCCGGTGACGGGCCCGGTCGCGATGTCGTCGTGGTCCTCGGCGGCGGCGTCGACGGGGCTCGCCACCGCGGCCAGCGAGCCGATCACGCTGTGGGTGAAGACCTGTCGCGGGGTGACGTGCAGGCCGGCCCTGCGCAGGGCGCCGAGCAGGGAGATGGCGAGCAGGCTGTCGCCGCCGAGCCGGAAGAAGTCCTGGTCGACGCCGACCCGGTCCAGCCGCAGCAGGGTCGCGACCGCCGCGCACACCAGGCGCTCGTTGTCGGTGGCGGGCAGGGCGAGCGGGCCGGTGGCGGACTCGGGCTCGGGCAGCGCGCCGCGGTCGAGCTTGCCGTTGGCGGTGAGCGGGAACTCGTCCAGGACGACGATGCGGGCGGGCACCATGTACTCCACCATGTGCCCGGCGGCCCAGTCCCGGACCTCCTCCGCCCGCAGGTCCGCGGCTCCGGCGGCCGGGATCACGTAGCCCACCAGGTAGGTGCCGCCGGCCGTGTTCTTCTTCGCGACGACGCAGCTGTGCCGTACGCGCGGGTGTTCGGCGAGGCCGGCCTCGACGTCCTCGATCTCCAGCCGCATGCCGCGGATCTTGATCTGGTTGTCGGCCCGGCCGAGGAAGTCCAGCGATCCGTCGGGCGCGTACCGGGCCAGGTCACCGGTCCGGTAGAGCCGGGAGCCGTCGTCGGCGAAGGGGTTGGCGACGAACCGGGAGGCCGTCAGGCCGGGGGCGCCGGCATATCCGCGGCCGAGCAGGAAGCCGCCCACGTACAGCTCGCCGCCGACGCCGACGGGGACCGGGCGCAGTTCGTCGTCGAGGACGTAGAGCTGGGTGTTGGGGTTGGCCCGGCCGATGGAGGTGGACAGGCGTTCCGCGGCGCCCCGGTAGATGACGTGGGAGACGCCGATCGTCGTCTCGGCCGGGCCGTAGCCGTGGTACATGGGTATGTCGAGCCGGGTGCGGAACCGCTCGTACAGTTCCGGGGTCAGCACCTCGCCGCCGCACCACACGTGCCGCAGGCTGTCGAGCCGGCCGGTGTCGCCCGCGATCTCCAGCAGCACGTCCAGCATGGAGGACACCAGGTACGTGAAGGTGACGCGCTGCTCGGCGATCACGCCGAGCAGGTGGTGCGGGTCGCGTTCGCCGCCGGGCCGCAGGACCACGAGCCTGCCGCCGGACACCAGCGGCAGGAAGATCTCGTTGATGGAGATGTCGAAGGAGAGCGGCGCCTTGAAGAGGGAGGCGTCGTCGTGGCCGAAGCCCAGGATCTCCTCGACCTGCCACAGCAGGCGCTCGCTGATCGCCTCGTGGCGGATCATCGCGCCCTTGGGCCGGCCGGTGGAACCAGAGGTGAAGATCACGTAGGCCAGGGCGTCGCCGGGGGTGGTGATGCCGGGGTCCCCGCCGGGGCGGGATCCGTGGCGCCAGTCGCCGAGGTCGACGGGCACGGCGGCGGGTTCCCCCGGAGGGTGTTCGCCCGAGCCGTTGAGCTGGAGCACGACGCCCGCGTCCTCGATGACGACGGCCCTGCGTGCGGCGGGCCACTGCGGGTCGAGGGGGACGAAGGCGGCGCCCGCCCGGAGCACGCCGAGCAGGCCGACGACCATGTCGGCGGAGCGGTCCAGTGAGATGCCGACGACCTGTTCGGCGGTGATGCCGCGTTCGACGAGGTGGTGGGCCAGCTGGCCGGAGAGCTCCGCGACCTGGCCGTACGTCAGAGAGCGGTGCTCGTCGACGACGGCGACGGCGTCGGGGCGGGTGCGGGCCTGCTCGCGGAACATCTCCACGACGGTCGGGCGGACCCGGTCCGCGCCGTTGTCGTTCCACTGGGCCAGGGTCTCGATGCGCGCCGCCACGCTGGACGGGGCGATGGTGCCGAGGGGCCGGTCGGGGAAGTCGGCCAGGTCGTCGAGCGCGAGCTGCGCCTCGGCCGGGGGGACGCCTTCGGGGAGGGCGATGGTGCGGGCGTCCGCACCGATCTCCCAGCCGGCCGCGCCGGCGCCGCCGTTGTCGACCCAGCCGAGGACGTCGGCGAAGAGGGTGGCGGGGGTGAGTTCCATGCCGTCGGGGCTGCGGCCCGTCGCCCAGTACGCCAGACCGATCGAGCACGCCGAGGCGATGGTCCGGTCGCAGTAGTCGCCCGTTCGCCGGCGCACTCCGGCCAGGCGCGTGGGAGAAAGCCGCACGAGACGAGCGGTCGGTTCCGTCATCGAAGACTCAACGCCCCTTCAGTGTCCGCGGGTCGCCCCACCCGGTTCCGGGTGGGGCCGGCCCAGGCCGTGTCCTAACTTCCCTCGCGCCATGCGCGCCACAGTTGCGCGTAGCGGCCGCCCAGGGCCACCAGTTCCTCGTGCGTGCCGTGCTCCACGACGCGGCCCGCGTCGAGCACGGCGATCCGGTCCGCCGCCATGGCCTGGGTCAGCCGGTGCGCGACGAACAGGGTCGTGCGGCCGGCGCACGCGGCGAGCACGGCCCGCTCCAGCTCGGCCGCGCCCTCGCTGCCCGCCTCGGCCGTGGACTCGTCGAGCACCACAACGGGCGAGCGGGCGAGTACCAGTCGGGCGAGTGCGATCTGGGCCACCTTGGTGACGTCCAGGCGCTCGCCGCCCTCGCCGACGAGGGTCTGCAGACCGTCGGGCAGGGCGTTCACCCAGCTCTCGGCGCCGACCGTGCGCAGGGCGTCCGCCAGCTCGGCGCCGGTCGCCTCCGGTGCGGCCAGCCGCAGGTCGTCGGCGAGCGGGCCGGAGAACACGTGCGTCTCCTGCGTCAGGATGCTGACCAGGGCGCGCGCGCCGGCCTCGTCCAGTCCGGCGAGGTCGGTCCCGCCGATGCGGACCGATCCGGCCTGCGGGGTCCCGATGCCCGCGATCAGTGCGGCCAGCGTCGATTTGCCGGCGCCCGTCGCCCCTACGAGGGCGAGCGAACCGCCGGCGGGGATGGCCAGGTCGACGTCCTGGAGAACCGGCTGCTCGGTGCCGGGATAGCTGAAGGTGAGGCCCTTGACGGTCACCGGGTACGGCACGTCTGCCGCCGGCGCGTCGGCCGGAACGCCGACCAGGCGGTCCTCGGTGTCCTCGCCGAGCACCCCGACCAGCCGGGTCAGGCTCGCGCCCGACTTCTGCGCCTCGTCGAAGGTGAACATGATGGAGCCCAGCGGGGTGAACAGCCGGTGGAAGAGCAGCGGGGCGGCGGAGACCTCGCCGAGGGTGGCGGCGTCGGCCTCCAGCAGGGCGTAGCCCACCACGATGATGAGGACGAGTCCGATGAACTCGGCGCGGTTCTCACGGCCGACGAACCGGCCGAAGAGCCGGAACACCTCGATGCCGAGTTCGCGGACCCGCCACGACTCGGTGGTGACCTTCTCGCGGACGGCGCCTTCCAGGCGGTAGGCGCGGACCGTGTCGATCCCGTTGAGTCCGCTGATCAGCGCCTGTGCACGGTCGGCCTGGACGGCCCGCTGCTGCTTGTACAGCGGGGCGGAGCGGGGCAGGTACCAGCGCAGGGCGAGCGCGTACGCGGGCAGCGCGCAGGCTCCCGCGAGGCCGAGCCGCCAGTCGAGGCCGAACATGCCGAGCGTGGCGATGACGACCAGCACGCCGGCCGAGAACACGGTGGGGACGGCCGTGCGGATGCCCCTGGACAGCACGGCGACGTCGTCGCCGACGCGGGACAGCACGTCTCCCCGGCCGACCTGTTCGATCCGGGCGCTCGGCATCCCCAGCACCGCCCGGACGGCGCCCTCGCGCAGCCGGGCGAGGAGGTCCGCGCCGAGCCGCCCGACCAGGTAGGTGGACAGGGCGGTGGCCGCCGCGCCGAGGAGCGCGGCGGCCACCATCAACACGCCCGTGGTGACGAGGATCGAGCGCGGTCCGCCCGCGACCACCCCGTCGACGACCCGGCCGAGCAGGAGCAGCGGGAGTACCTGGAGCGCCGCCCCGGCCACCGTCGTCAGGGCGGTGGCGGCCGTCAGCCAGGGCACCTCCCGGCAGTGCGCGACCACCCAGCGGGTGGCCTCGCGTCCGGTCGTGGTGCGCAGGGTGGCCGGGGCGACGAGCGTGTCCGTGGCGCTCACACTCAGCCGGCCGACTTGACGAGTTCGTCGATCGCGTAGGGCAGGGAGAGCAGGGTGCCCTGGGACATGGCCGCGCCGACGGCCGGGCCCTCGCTGTCCAGGAGGTAGGAGACCTTGCCGTTCTTGACCGCGTTCAGGTTGGTGAAGAGTTCGAACTTCTTCAGCGCCTCCTGGTCGGCCTTGTCGGCGATGACGAAGATGCGGTCGACGTCGACGAGGTCCATGCGCTCCGGGGAGAGCGTGGTGTAGAACTTGCCGTCGGCGATCTTGTCGATCTCGGTCTGGCCCTTGTAGCCGATGCCCGTCACCAGCCGGCCGCGCACGTCGGTAGTGGTGAAGGGGGCCACCGAGTCCTTGTACCAGGACAGCGCGACGGCGGTCTGGTTCGCGAAGTCGGGGTGCGCCTTCTTGGCCGCGTCGAGCTTGTCCTGGATGCCCTTGACCAGTTCGGTGCCCTTGGCCTCCTGGCCCAGGGCCTTGGCGATGTGGACGGCGTTGTCCTGCCAGGGGGCGCTGAACGGCTCCTTCTCGGCCTTGGTCCGGCCCACCGTCGGTGCGATCTTGGTGAGCTTGTCGTAGGCGGCCTGGTCGATCTCGGAGTAGACCGCGATGATCAGGTCCGGCCGCAGGGCGGCGATCTTCTCGTAGTTCGGGCCGGCGTCGCCGTTGTTCATGACGACCTCGGGGCGGGCGTCGCCCCACTTGTCCTTCGTCCAGGGCCACTGGGTGTTGATGTCGGGACTCGTGCCGGGCGGGTTGGGGTACTGGTCGACCATGCCCACCGGCTTGATGCCGAAGGCGAGGATGGCCTGGTCGTCGGTGTAGCCGACGGAGACGACCCGCTGGGGGGCCTTGTCGATCTTCGTGGATCCGAAGGCGTGCTCCACGGTGACCGGGAAGGTGCCGGCCGCGGCGGCCGGGGCGTCACCGCTCTTCTTGTCGGCCGGGTCCGCCGTGTCGGATCCGCATCCGGCCAGGAGGCCCACCCCGAGCGCGGTGGCGGACACCGCCGTCGCGACCCGCGCCCAGGGGTTCGTGACTGTCGTTCGATGGAGAAGCATCCGCAATCCCTTGCTTTCGTGCTGTCCATTGCACCCCCGGCCGAGGGCAGGCACACAGTATCGCCATCAAGTGAGGCTAGCCTAGCCTTACTTCAACCGTATCTTTGTCCATCTGTTCCGGCCGCACGTGGGCACGGCCGATGGGCACGATGAGGGGCCTGTCCCCCACCGGGTCCTCGATCACCTTGGCACGCAGTCCGAAGGCTTCGTGCAGCAGATCTGCGGTGATGACGTCGCGCGGGTGCCCCTGCGCCAGGATCGATCCCGCCTTCATCACGATGAGGTTGTCGCTGTAACGGATGGCCAGATTCAGGTCGTGCAGCACCAGGACCACCGTGCACCCTGACTCGTGGAGGTCGTCCACCAGATCGAGCACGTCGATGGCGTGCGCCAGGTCCAGGTACGTGGTCGGCTCGTCGAGCAGCAGCAGGTCGGTGCCCTGGGCCAGGGTCATGGAGATCCACACGCGCTGGCGCTGGCCGCCGGACAGCGCGTCGACGGGGCGGTCGGCCAGGTCGGACACCCCGGTCATGGCCAGCGCGCGCTCCACGACAGCGGCGTCGTCCGAGGACCACTGCCGCAGCCAGCTCTGGTGCGGATGCCGGCCCCTGGCGACCAGGTCGGCCACCGTGAGCCCCTCCGGGGCCACCGGGGCCTGCGGCAGCAGGCCGAGCTTCTTGGCCACGTCCCGGGTCCTGAGCCTGGCGATGTCGTCTCCGTCGAGGACGACGGACCCCTTGGTCGGCTTGAGCAGCCGCGACAGCGTCCGCAGCAGGGTCGACTTCCCGCAGCCGTTGGAGCCGATGATCGTGGTGATCACCCGCGGCGGGACGGCCACGTCGAGGTCGTCGATGACGACCCGGCCCCCGTACCCGACCGTGATTCCTCTGGCGGCCAGCCGTGCGGTGTCCCCGCCCCCGGCCGCGCTCCCGGTGACGTGCTGAGTGGCCACGGTTCCCCCTTGGTTCATGCCTGCCCGAACATGTGTCGATCAACGAAGATTGGCCCGCACCAGGAGGTAGACGAGGAAGGGGCCGCCGATCGCTGCGGTGACCACGCCGACGGGCAGGGTGATCGGCAGCGCCGTGCGCGCGACCAGGTCCGCGCCGATCAGCAGCAGGGCCCCGGTCATGCCCGAGGCGGCCATCGGCGGGGTCGGGCACCTCGTCAGGCGCATCGCCACCTGCGGCGCCACCAGCGCGACGAAGGAGACCGGCCCGGCCGCGCTCACCGCGACCCCGGCCAGCAGCACCGCGCACAGCAGCAGCACGGCGCGCACCACCGTGTAGCGCACGCCCAGGCCCGCGGCCACGTCGTCGCCGAGGTGCAGCGGCTTGAACTGGAACGCGAAGCACGCCACGACGACCGACAGGACGAGCGTGCACCAGAGCGCCACCCGTACGTCGTCCCAGGAGCGGTTGTCCAGCGAGCCGATCAGCCAGGCCTGCGCCCGGGCCACGTCCCTGATGTCGGCGGTCACCAGCAGCCAGGTCGTGACGGCCTCCATCACCGCGCTCACGGAGAGGCCGATGAGGATGAGCCGGAAGCCGTCGATCCCGCGGCGCCATGCCAGGACGTAGACGAGGAGCCCGGTGCCGAGACCACCCGCAAGGGCGGCCCCGGACAGCCCCACGGAGTTGACGACGGCGGTGGCGGTCCCGCCCGACACCGTCACCAGGAACACCGCGACCGCGCCGGCGCCCCAGGTGATCCCGAGGATGTCCGGGCTGGCCAGCGGGTTGCGCGCGACGGACTGGGTGATCGCCCCGGACATGCCCAGCGCGACGCCCACCACGCATCCGGCCAGGGCCCGGGGCATCCGCAGGTCCATGACCACGAACTCGTCGACCTGCTCGCCCCGGCCCAGGATCGTGGCGACCACCTGGGGCAGGCCGATGGGGAAGTCCCCGACGCCGATGGACAGGCAGAAGAGGAGGAACGTCGCCGCAGCCAGCAGGAGCGTGACGCAGACGAGCCACGGCCGCCAGACGAACGACACCCGGCCGAGCCTCACCCCGGGGGCCACCGACGGCTTCACCCGGGGCACGTTCACGTCGGTCGCGTCCATGCCCGTCACGTTCATGTCGGCCCCGTTCATGCGCTCTTGAACTTCCCGCGCCACACCATGACCGCGAAGAAGGGGGCGCCCAGGAGCGCCACGACGACACCCGCGTCCAGCTCGCCCGGCCGCACCAGCAGGCGCCCGGCGATGTCGCAGACCAGCAGGACGATGGCGCCGAGGAGACCCGCGTACGGCACCAGCCAGCGGTAGTCCGGCCCGGTCAGGTAGCGGGCCACGTGGGCCACCATGAGTCCGAGGAACGCGATGGAGCCGCATGCCGCCGTCGCGGCCCCCGCGAGCAGGGTGATGGCGATGATGCCGATGGTCCGGTGCAGGGCGATGTTGACTCCCAGGCCCCGGGCCACGTCGTCGCCCAGGTTGAGCAGGTTGATGGCGGGCAGTGTGGCCAGCGCCAGCAGCAGCCCGGCCGCGATGAAGGCGGTCACCGGCCAGATGACGCCGAATCCGACGCCGGCCACCGAGCCCGCGTTCCAGAAGCGCAGCGCGTTCAGCGACGCCTTGTCGGACAGTGCGACCGCCGTGGTCATGGCCGCGAGGAACACGGTGACCCCCTGTCCGGCCAGGGCCAGCGTCAACGGATTGCCGGCTCCGCGCCCGATGCTGGCCAGCCCGAACACCAGGACGCCGGCGACCGCCGCCCCGGCGAAGGCGAACCAGACGTACTGGAACGGGTTCGCGAAGCCGAAGACGGCGATCACCGAGACCACGGCGAACGAGGCGCCCGCGTTCACACCCAGCAGGCCGGTGTCGGCGATCGGGTTGCGCGTGTAGCCCTGGATCAGCGCCCCGCCGACCCCCAGCGCGACTCCGGCCACCGTGGCGAGCACCGTGCGGGGGACCCGTACGGTCTGCACGATGAGCCGGATCTCGGTGAGCCGGTGGTCGCCGCCGGGCCCGGCCGACAGCCCGTACCAGACCTCGGACGGGCTGAGCCCGCGCGCACCGACGCCCAACGACACCACCATCGCGGTCAGGAGGATCAACAGAAGCGTGGCCGAACCGACAACTCGCCTCTTGCGCGCCCGCGTTGTGCCCTGGGGCACGGGGCGTTCCACTGCAATCGTGCCCATGTCGCCGTACGTCATCCCTTCGGTCCACCGGTGGACTGGAGTCAGTGGAATCGGCGCCGGTCAGCGGGCGGCGGCGCTGCCGGTGCCCCCGGCGACCGTACGGGCCTCGTCGGAACCGGACTTGAGGCCGCGCCCGAGGAGCGAGTCCAGGATCTCGCCGACCCTGACGGCGGTGTTGGACAGCAGGGACGAGGTGATGCCGTGCGTGTGTTCCGTCCCGCCCTGCACGTAGATGCCGCAGCGCAGCGCGGAGTCGGTCGCGATGCGGTAGTCGCGCTCGACCCGGAGGCGGCCCGCCTCGTCGCGCAGGCACCGCTCGGCCGCCTCGCCGAGCAGGCCGAGCGGGTCGGCGGGGCGGTACCCGGTCGCGAAGACCACGACGTCCGCGTCCAGCCGGGTCTCCTCACCGGTGACGAGGGACTGCACGGTCGCGTGGACGCCCTCCGGGCTCTCCCGGACGTTCGTCAGCCGGGAGACGTTGAGGAAGCGGAGCCGCTCGGTGCCCAGGACCTTCTCCTGGTACATCTGCCGGTACAGGTCGTCGATCAGGTCGATGTCGACCACGGAGTAGTTGGTGTTGCCGTGGTAGTCCATGAGCCGGCGCTTGACGTCCTCCGGAGCGGCGAAGAACTCTCCCACGGCGTCCGGGTCGAAGATCCGGTTGGCGAAGCCGCTGTCGTCGGCGGGGCTGTACCCGTAGCGGGAGAAGACGGCGCACACCTCGGCGCCGGGGAAGCGGCGGTGCAGGTAGGCGACGTTCTCTGCGGCGCTCTGCCCGGCGCCGACGACGACGAAGCGCGAGGGGGCGGCGGCGTCCAGGCCGTCGACCTTCGTCAGCAGGTCGGAGTTGTGCCAGACGCGGTCGGTTCGCTCCACTCCGTCCGGCATGAAGGGGCGCAGGCCCGTGCCTATGACGACGTTGCGGGCCCGGTGGAGGGCGAGCCCCTCCCCGGAGCGGACGGTGACGTCCAGGTGCTCCACCACTCCGTCGCGGGCGACGGGCGTGACCCCGACGACCTCGTGGCCGTAGGAGGCCATGCCGTCGACCTTGTCCGCGGCCCATTCGAAGTAGTCGTGGAACTCGACGCGCAGCGGGAAGAGGTTCTTGTGGTTGATGAAGTCGATCAACCGCCCCTTGCTCTTGAGGTAGCACAGGAAGCTGAACTCGCTCGCCGGGTTCCGCAGCGTCACCAGGTCCTTGAGGAAGCTGACCTGCATCGTCGCGTCGTCGATGAGCATCCCGCGGTGCCAGCCGAAGCGTGGCTGCTGTTCGAAGAAGTGGGCGTTGATCGCTTCCCGTCCGCCGACGCGTAAGTTGTGCTCGCTGACCGCGATCGCCATGGCCACGTTGGACGGCCCGAAGCCGATTCCAATGAGATCGTGGACCACCGGGGCTTCGCCAGGACGAACCTGTGCCATGTCACTCCCATCCTGCGAGGGCGGCCGCCGCACCGTGGGGACGCGCGGCCGTCGGTCGGGCGACGCCGGGCCCGGAATGCGGGCATGCCGACGAACCCACGACCATGAGACTTAGGCAAGGCTAAGCTCATTACGAGGGCACTGTCGATAGACAAAACGGACGGTCACCCTTCCGGGTGATCTTCAACTGCCCTGCAAATACGGGCCATTGCACGCTTAGGCAAGCCTTGCTTTACTCGACATGACCAACCCCCTGCGATGAGGAGGAACCCCATGCGGGTCGTCATGTTCGGTTACCAGACCTGGGGGCACCGCACCCTGCAAGCCCTCCTGGACTCCGAGCACGACGTGGTCCTGGTCGTGACGCACCCCAAGAGCGAGCACGTCTACGAGAAGATCTGGAGCGACTCCGTCGCCGACCTCGCCGAGGAGCACGGGGTACCGGTCCTGCTCCGCAACCGCCCCGACGACGACGAGCTGTTGGCGCGCCTCAAGGAGGCCGACCCCGACATCATCGTGGCCAACAACTGGCGGACCTGGCTCCCCCCGCGCGTCTTCAACCTCCCGCGCCACGGCACCCTGAACGTGCACGACTCGCTGCTGCCGAAGTACGCCGGCTTCTCGCCCCTGATCTGGGCGCTGATCAACGGCGAGACCGAAGTGGGCGTCACCGCGCACATGATGAACGACGAGCTCGACGCCGGCGACATCGTGCGGCAGGAGGCCGTACCGGTGGGGCCGAAGGACACCGCGACCGACCTCTTCCACCGCACCGTCGACCTCATCGCGCCGGTCACGGTCGGCGCGCTCGACCTCATCGCCTCCGGGCAGCGGGAGTTCGTCCGCCAGGACCGCTCGCAGGCCAGCTTCTTCCACAAGCGCTCCGTCGAGGACAGCCGCATCGACTGGACCTGGTCCGCGCAGGAGCTTGACCGCCTGGTCCGCGCCCAGTCCGAGCCGTACCCCAGCGCCTTCACCTTCCACCGGGGCAGGCGGATCGAGGTGCTGGCCGCGTTCGTGTCGGAGGGACGCTACGGCGGCACGCCCGGCCGCGTCTTCTACCGCGAGGGCGACGGCGTGGTGATCGTCGCGGGCGCCGACGCCCGCTACGGCCGCAGCCACGGACTGGCCATCACCCGGGTGCGGACCGAGGACGGCCGCGAGCTGCCGGCGGCCGAGTACTTCACCTCCATGGGCGGGTACCTGACCGCGCGCCCCTGAGCGCCCGCTCCCCCGTCGCGCCGCCGCCCGCGTGCGGCCGGGCTCCGCTCAGCAGGCCGGCGGCACCGGGACCGGGCGCCGGCGGGGCCCGTCGTACGAGGCCAGCGGGCGGATCAGGGCGTTGCGGGCGAGCTGTTCGGTGATGTGGGCGGTCCAGCCCGTGACCCGGCTCATCACGAAGATCGGCGTGAACGCGGGGATGTCGGGGGCGGTACGGGTCACGTCGGGCCTCCGGTGGGTCAGGTCCCGGGCGGGAGGGTGAAGTCGAAGACGGCCGAGTCGAAGGCCGCGTACTGCTCGTAGCCGAGTACCTCGTACAGTCGTGAGCGGCTCTGCATCCGCTCCAGCAGCGGTTCCTGGGTGCCTTCGGCGGCGAGGGTGCGCAGGCCGTCCTCGACGGCGCCCATGGCCAGCCGGAAGAGGGTGACCGGGTAGAGGGCGATGTTGTAGCCGAGGTCCTCCAGGGTGCGGGTGTCCAGGAGGGGGCCCTTGCCGAACTCGGTCATGTTGGCGAGCAGGGGTACGTCGACCGCGTTGCGGAACGCCTCGAACTCGGCCTCGTCGGCGAGGGCTTCGGGAAAGATCGCGTCGGCCCCGGCGTCCACGTACGCCTTGGCCCGTCCGATCGCGGCGTCGAGCCCTTCCACAACGCGCGCGTCGGTGCGGGCCATCAGCAGGAAGTCGGGGTCCCGGCGGGCGTCCACGGCGGCGCGCAGGCGGCGGGTCATCTCCTCGCGCGGCACGACGCGCTTGCCGTCGAGGTGGCCGCAGCGCTTGGGGTTGACCTGGTCCTCCAGGTGGAGTCCGGCCAGGCCGGCGTCCTCCATCAGCTGGAGGGTGCGGGCGGCGTTCATCGGCTCGCCGAAACCGGTGTCGGCGTCGACGAGCGCGGGCAGGTCGGTGACGCGGGTGATCTGCCGGGCCCGGTCCGCGATCTCCGTCGCGGTGGTGAGGCCGATGTCGGGCAGGCCCAGGTCCGCGGCGAGGACGGCGCCGGAGAGGTAGACGGCGTCGAAGCCGGCGTCCTGGATCAGCCGGGCCGAGTACGGGTTCACGGCGCCGGGGATCCGCAGCAGGCGTCCCGAGGCGAGCGCCTCCCGGAAGGTGCGCCGCCGGTCCCCCGGCGTGGTGCGGGTGTGCAGCATCAGAACAGGCCCTTCGGGAGGGTGGCGTCGTACGCGGCGACCGCCGCGGTGTCCACGGCGGGGAAGAGGCCGTCCAGGCCGGCGGCGTCCAGGTCAGCGAGCCGGGTCGCCGTCTCCAGGAAGCGGTCCGCCTCCGCGGTGCCGACCACGCCTTCGGTGAGGGTGCGGAACTTGGCCGTGTAGCCGGACCGGTCGAACCGGGCGGCGCCGGCCGGGTGGGCGTCGGCGACGGCCAGCTCGTCCTCGACCACCGAGCCGTCCCTCAGGGTGATGACCGCGCGTGCGCCGAAGGCCCGGCGGTGCGGACGCAGCAGTGAGGTGACGGCGACCGAGGCGTTGTCGGTGATCCGGTTGACGGCCGTCGCGGCCGCCTCGGGGTCGAGGGCCGGGGCCTCCTGGGTACCGGTGGCGACGGTGGCGAGCTTCCAGGCGAGCTGTTCCTCGCGGGGCAGCCGGGCGGCGCTGGGGTGCACACGGACGTGGTGCTCGATCATCGAACTCCTCGTGGTGCGGGCGGTGGCGATGCGTAGGAATCTGTACCGAGCCTGCCCGTGCGCAACACGTCGGACCACCGCTCCACGCTGCGGAATCCGTACAGCGCCGGCGTGTGGATCTGTGAAATTCTGCGGATTCTGCGGATGGTATGTTCGCTGGCCTGTCGCTCCCGCGGGCGGCGGCAGGACGGAAGGCGGGCGGCCGCCTCCGTCGACCCCGACCGCCGCACGTACGTCCCCTACCCGGTGGACACCCCCGCCGGCTGAGGCCCACCGGCCGGCCGCGCGGGCCGCGGGCGCCGGGCGGAAGCGCCGTGGGGTGCGGCGGACACCACTGCGCCGCACCCCCGCTCACCGCACGCTGCCGGGCCCCTCAGCCCGGCGGCGGACCAGGGTCCCTCATCGGCCCTGGTCGTACGTGTGGAACCCGCGGCCGCTCTTGCGGCCCAGCAGTCCCGCCTGCACCATCCGCGACAGCAGCGGGGGCGGGGCGTAGAGGGGTTCCTTGAACTCGTCGTAGAGGGATTCCGCGATGGCGGCGACGGTGTCCAGGCCGATCAGGTCGGCGAGCCTGAGCGGTCCCATCGGGTGGGCGCAGCCCAGTTCCATGCCCGCGTCGACGTCGGGCGCGGTGGCGAAGCCGGACTCGGTCATGCGGATCGCCGAGAGGAGGTACGGGACCAGCAGGGCGTTGACGACGAAGCCGGCCCGGTCGGTGGAATGGACGACGGTCTTGCCCAGTGCGTCGCGGGCGAAGGCCTCCACCGCCTCGACGGTCTCCCGGGAGGTGTGGAGCGAGGAGACGACCTCCACGAGGGGGAGCACGGGGACGGGATTGAAGAAGTGCAGTCCCACGACCCGGTCGGCGCGGCCCGTGGCCATGCCCAGGCGCATGACCGGCAGGGAGGAGGTGTTGGTGGCGAGGACCGCCGCCGGATCTTCGACGATCTTGTCGAGGGCCGCGAAGGTCTCCGTCTTGACCCCGGCGTTCTCCGTGACGGCCTCGATGACCAGCTGCCGGTCGCCGAGTTCGTCGAGGCTGCCGGAGAAGACGAGCCTCGCGAGGGCGTCCTCGGCGGAGATCCGGTCCAGTTTGCCGCGCTGGACGGCTCGTTCGAGGGACACGGCGACCCGTTCGCGGGCCGCCAGGGCGGTGGTGGCGTCTGCCTCGCAGACGACGGTGTCGAGACCGGCGCGGGCGCAGACCTCGGCGATGCCGGCGCCCATCTGCCCGCCCCCCACGATGCCGACCCGGCGGATCGGGGCGGTCACGACGCCGCCCCCGCCCGGCGGACCAGGTGACGGCTGTAGGCGTCGGAGGTGAAGAAGGGCGGCAGGTCCCGTTCGAGAGCGGTCCGCTCCAGGACGGCCCGGGCCTGCGGCACCAGGGCGCCCGGCTGCTCCGCGGCGAACGCGGCGCACTCCTGGTCGAGGACGGCGAGCAGGTCCTCACGGGCCACGGTGCGGTGGCGCAGCCACTGCCACAGCTGGACCCGGGCGATCTCGGCGGTGGCGGCGTCCTCCATCAGCCCGTGCAGGGCCACGGCCCCGTGACCGCGCAGCCAGGCCTCGAAGTACCGCAGGGCGACGGTGACGTTGGCGCGGACGCCCTCCGGGGTGGGCGGGCCGCCGATCCGGCGGACCGCGAGCAGGTCCGCGGCGGCGACGTCGACGTCGTCGCGGGTACGGTCGAGCTGGTGCGGGCGGTCGCCGAGCACGAGGTCGAAGACCTGCCGGCAGACGGGGACCAGGCCGGGGTGGGCGACCCAGGAGCCGTCGAAGCCGTCCTCGGCCTCCCGTTCCTTGTCCAGCCGCACCTTCGCCAGGGCCGCCCCGTTGGCCTCGGGATCCTTGCTGGGGACGTGGGCGGCCATGCCGCCGATGGCGTGGGCGCCGCGCTTGTGGCAGGTCCTGACGAGCAGTTCGGTGTAGGCCCGCATGAAGGGGGCGGTCATGGTGACCTTCGCGCGGTCGGGGAGCTGGAAGTCGGTGCGGTGGCCGAAGGTCTTGATCAGGCTGAAGAGGTAGTCCCAACGCCCGGCGTTGAGCCCGGCGCTGTGCTCGCGCAGGGCGTGGAGGATCTCCTCCATCTCGAAAGCGGCGGTGATCGTCTCGATGAGGACCGTGGCGCGCACGGTGCCGCGCGCAATGCCGAGGAGCTCCTGGGCGAGGACGAAGACGTCGTTCCAGAGCCTGGCCTCCAGCGCGTTCTCCAGCTTGGGGAGGTAGAAGTACGGGCCGTGGCCGGCGTCGATCTGCCGCTGCGCGCAGTGGAAGAAGTAGAGGCCGAAGTCGACCAGCGAGGCGGAGACCGGGCGGCCCCCCACCCGCAGGTGCTCCTCCAGCAGGTGCCAGCCGCGGGGGCGGACCATGATGGTCGCCAGGTCCGTGCCGAGGCGGTATGACTTGCCGTCCCCGGTGGTGAAGTCGATGCGCCGCTCGATCGCGTCGAGCAGGTTGAGCTGGCCGCCGACGACGTTGTCCCAGGTGGGTGCGGTGGCGTCCTCGAAGTCGGCCATCCAGACGCGGGCGCCGGAGTTGAGCGCGTTGACCGTCATCCGCCGGTCGGGCGGGCCGGTGATCTCGACGCGGCGGTCGGTCAGGCCGGGGGCCGGGGGCGCCACCCGCCAGTCGGGGTCGGCCCGGACGGCGGCCGTGGCGATCGAGAAGTCCAGCGGGGTGCCCGAGACCAGGCGGTCCTTCCGGCGGCGCCGCTCCTTGAGGATCTCCAGCCGGCGGGGCTCGAAGGCCGCGTCGAGCCGGCCGATGAACTCCAGGGCCTCGGGGGTGAGGATCTCGCCGTGGCGTTCGCCCGGTGCCGCGAGGACCAGGACCCGGTGCGTGGTTGCGGTGGTGGACATGCGGTCTCCTGACGGAGGCGGGACGGGAGCGGAGGACGGGGAGCGCGGGGCCGGGGGCCGCAGCGGGGAGCCGGGAGCGGGAGCCGGGGGTCTTCCGGCTCCCGGGACCGGCTAGTGGAACTGCTCCTCCTCGGTGGAGCCGGCGAGGGCGGTGGTGGAGGAGGCGGGGTTGACGGCGGTGGAGACCAGGTCGAAGTAGCCGGTGCCGACCTCCCGCTGGTGCTTGACCGCGGTGAACCCGTGCTGCTGGGCGGCGAACTCGCGCTCCTGGAGGTCGACGTAGGCCGTCATGCCGTGGTCGGCGTAGCCGCGGGCCAGGTCGAACATGCCGTGGTTGAGGGAGTGGAAGCCGGCCAGGGTGATGAACTGGAACTTGTAGCCCATGGCGCCGAGTTCGCGCTGGAACTTGGCGATCTGGTCGTCGTCGAGGGCGGCCTTCCAGTTGAAGGAGGGCGAGCAGTTGTAGGCCAGCATCTTCCCGGGGAACTCCGCGTGGAGGGCCTCGGCGAACTCGCGGGCCTGGGCGAGGTCCGGGGTGCCGGTCTCCACCCAGATGAGGTCGGCGTACGGGGCGTAGGCGAGGCCGCGGGCGATGACGGGGGCCATGCCGTTCTCGACCCGGTAGAAGCCCTCCGCCGTGCGCTCCCCGGTGGCGAAGCGCGCGTCCCGCTCGTCGACGTCGCTCGTCAGCAGGTTGGCGGCCAGCGCGTCCGTCCGGGCGATGACCAGGGTCGGGGTGTCCGCGATGTCGGCGGCGAGTCGGGCCGCGTTGAGGGTGCGGACGTGCTGCGAGGTCGGAACGAGGACCTTGCCGCCGAGGTGGCCGCACTTCTTCTCGGAGGCGAGCTGGTCCTCGTAGTGGATGCCGGCCGCGCCCGCAGCGATCATCGCCTTGGTCAGCTCGAAGGCGTTGAGCGGGCCGCCGAAGCCGGCCTCGGCGTCCGCGACGATCGGCGCCAGCCAGTCCGTCGTGTCGCTGCCGCCCTCCGCGGTGGCGATCTGGTCGGCGCGCAGCAGGGCGTTGTTGATGCGGCGCACCACCTGCGGGACGGAGTTGACCGGGTACAGGCTCTGGTCGGGGTAGGTGTGGCCGGCCTGGTTGGCGTCGGCGGCCACCTGCCAGCCGGAGAGGTAGATCGCCTGGAGGCCCGCACGGACCTGCTGCACGGCCTGTCCGCCGGTCAGCGCGCCGAGGGCGTGGACGTAGTCCAGCTCGTGGAGCTGGCGCCACAGCCGCTCGGCGCCGCGCCGGGCCAGGGTGTGCTCCTCCCGGACGCTGCCGGAGAGCCGCACCACGTCCTCGGCCGTGTAGGTGCGCTCGATGCCCGCCCATCGCGGGTCGCGGGCCCAGCGCTGCTCGAGCTGCTGTGCCGCTGCCGTGGTCGCCTTCGCCTCTGCCATGACCGTCACCGTCTCCGTGAGTCGCTTGATCTGCCAATGCTGTTGCCGGGCGCGGCAGAGCATGGGCACTGTGTGCCTGGATCTTGGGTCGCGGCCGCCGGACCCCACCGTGGGTGGAGCTGAGCAATGCGCCGGGCGGTCACGTCCGGACTGCCGGGATCTCCGACATCAGGGCGTGAATCGTGTCCCGACCGTCCGTCTCGACCGCCGGGGTCCGGCGGGCCGCAGGACGACTCTGGCACTGGCACCCAGTGCCATCAAGGAGTGCCGTTTGCCAAGTTCTGCGAATCTTCCGGCCCCCTTTTGCCACGTTTGCAAAGGTCGACGGCAGCACGATCGGGCGTAGTCTGGAGCCCGGCCGAGGGGCCGCACCAGGGGAGGACTGCGGGTGGGCAAGACGTACGCGGGGGCGCGCCTGCGGCGGCTGCGCGAGGAGCGCCGGATGAGCCAGGCGGAACTGGCCAGGGTCCTCGCCATCTCGCCCAGCTACCTCAACCAGATGGAGCACGACTCGCGCCCGCTCACCGTCCCGGTGCTGCTCCGGCTGACCGAGGCCTTCGGCGTCGACCCCGGCTTCTTCTCCGAGCGCGACACCGGCCGGCTCGTGGCCGACCTGCGCGAGGCCCTCGCCGGGGAGGTCGCCGAGGCCCGCGTCTCCCCCTCCGACCTGGCCGAGCTGGCCCAGCGGATGCCGGCCGTCGCGTCCGTGCTGCTGGACCTGGGCCGGCGCAGCCAACTCCTCGCGGAGCGGCTCGCGGAGACGGCGGACGGCAGGGACGGCGCCGGCGGCGCGGCGCCGCGCTCGCCCCACGAGGAGATCCGCGAGTTCTTCTACCGGAGGCAGAACTACCTCCACGACACCGACCTGGCCGCCGAGGGCCTGGCCCGGGAGATCGGCGTCCGGCAAGGCGACGTGCTCCGCGTGCTGTCGGACCGCCTCGCCGGCCGGCACGGGATCCGGCTCGCGGCCGGATCCGAGCGCCTCCACCACTTCGACGCGCAGGCGCGGGTCCTGCACCTGTCCGGGCGACTGCGGCCGGGCCAGCAGGCGTTCCGGATGGCCACCCAGCTCGCCCTGCTGGAGTACGGCGCGGAACTGGACCGGCTGGCGGCCGAGGACTTCCCTCAGGAGTCCCCCGCCCACGGCCTGGCCCGGATCGGCATCGCGAACTACTTCGCGGCCGCGCTGATCCTCCCGTACGGCGCCTTCCACACAGCCGCCGAGGAGTTCCGGTACGACATCGAGCGGCTCACCGACCACTTCGGTCTCGGCTACGAGACCGTCTGCCACCGCCTCAGCACCCTCCAACGCCCCAGGCTGCGCGGGGTTCCCTTCTCCTTCGTACGGGTCGACCGGGCGGGGAACATGTCCAAGCGGCAGTCCGCCACCGGATTCCACTTCTCCCGCGCGGGCGGCACCTGCCCGCTGTGGAACGTCTACGAGGCCTTCGTCGCGCCCGGCCGCATCCACGTCCAGGTCGCCGCCATGCCCGACGGGCAGCGGTACCTGTGGACCGCGCGCGCCGTGACCCGACACCGCGGCGGCTGGGGCGAACCCGGCAAGACCTTCGCGATCGGCCTCGGCTGCGAGATCCGGCACGCCTCCCGACTGGTCTACTCCGACGGCCTCGACCTCGACAACGTCTCCGCCGCCACGCCCATCGGCATGGGCTGCCGCCTGTGCGAACGGCTCGACTGCCCCCAGCGGGCGGTCCCGCCGCTCGGCCGCGCCCTGGCCGTCGACGAGAACAGCAGCACCTTCGTCCCCTACCCCGTGGTCCCCGAGAAGGGCTGAACCCCGGAGACCGTCGGAAGATCCGCCGGGAATCCGCGGGAACCGGGCGGGGACGGCATCCGACCACCTGCGCGGAACCGGCGGGGCGTCGACCCCGTGAGCGAATCCTCGGATCAGGGAATGTCGATGACCGAAGAACAGCAGTCCGCAGTCCAGGCGCCCTCGTCCACGGGGCGGTGGGGCCCTCCCCCGGCGCTGACCGGCTTCGTGGTTCTGCTCCTGGCGGTGTTCGCCCTCGCGTACGGCGTCGGGTCGGCGGCCGGTCCGGTCGCGCCCGGCATGCGCAGCACCGTCGGCGACGCCGGTCCCGCGGAGCCGGGCGGCGGCATGGGCGGCATGAACGGCGGTATGAACGGCGGCATGGGCGGCGGCATGGGCGGCATGAACGGCGGCGGTCGATGACGGCCGAGGGCGGCACGGTCGCCGGGGTGACCACCGACCTCGTCGTACGCGGCATGACCTGTGCGGCGTGCGTGAACCGGGTGGAGAAACGGCTGTCCCGGATCGACGGGGTGACGGCCTCGGTGAACCTGGCCACCGGAAGGGCCCGCGTCCACCACCCGGCGGACGTCACGGCCGAGGAACTCCTGGCGGCCGTCGAAAAGGCCGGGTACGAGACGGAGTTGGTGCCGCCGCCCGTGCCGCGAACCGCACGGCGGGCCACGACCGGCCCCGCCGGTCCGCCCGATCCGCCCGATCCGTCCGATCCGGACAACCCGGATGATCCGACGGGTCCGACGCGGGAGGAGGCCCGCAAGGACCGCGAACGCCTGCTGATCACCGCCCTGCTCTGCCTGCCGGTCCTCGTCCTGTCGATGGTCCCCGCCCTGCAGTTCCGCAACTGGCAGTGGCTGTGCCTCGTACTGGCCGCCCCCGTGGTCGTCTGGAGCGCCTGGCCCTTCCACCTGAAGGCGGCCCGCGGGCTGCGCCACTCGTCGGCCACCATGGACACCCTCGTCTCGCTCGGCGTCATCGCGTCCTTCGCCTGGTCCCTGTACGCGCTGTTCCTCGGCGGCGCGGGCGATCCCGGCATGCGGATGCCGTTCAGCCTCCTCCCCTCGGCCGGGACGGAGGTCGCGCACGTCTACCTCGAGGCGGCGGTCGCCGTCCCCCTCTTCGTACTGACCGGCCGCCATCTGGAGGCGCGGGCCCGGCGCGGCACGGGTGCGGCACTGCGCTCCCTGGCCGGTCTGGCCGCCAAGGACGTCACCGTGCGCGAGGACGGCAGGGAGCGGCTGCTGCCCATAGAGGAGCTGGTACCGGGCCAGGGGTTCGTCGTCCGGCCCGGGGAGCGGGTCGCCACCGACGGCGTCGTGGTCTCGGGCAGTTCGGCCCTGGACCTGTCACTGATCACCGGCGAGAGCGATCCCGTCGAGGTGGGCCCCGGCCGGGCGGTGGTGGGCGGCGCCGTCAACATGGGCGGGCTGCTCCTCGTACAGGCCACGGCGGTCGGCGCCGACACCCGGCTGGCCCGGATCACTCACCTGGTCACCGAGGCCCAGGCGGGCAAGGCACGGGCGCAGCGGCTGGCCGACAAGGTGGCGGGCGTCTTCGTCCCGGCCGTCCTGTCCCTGGCGGTCACCGTGCTCGGCTTCTGGCTGGGCGCCGGGGCCGATCCCCAGGCGGCGGTCACGGCTGCCGTCGCGATCCTCGTCGTGGCCTGCCCGTGCGCGCTGGGCCTGGCCACCCCCACCGCACTCATGGCCGCGACCGGCCGTGGCGCCCGCCTCGGCATCCTGGTGAAGGGGCCGCAGTCGCTGGAGGCCCTGCGGCACGTCGACGTGATCGTCCTGGACAAGACCGGCACCCTCACCACGGGCCACATGTCCGTCGTGCAGGTCACGGAGACCGCCGGCGGGATCGGCCTCGACGCGGCCGTCCGGCTGGCCGGGGCGGTGGAGCAGGGCTCCGAGCACCCGCTGGGCCGCGCTGTCGTCTCGTACGCGCAGCGAGCCGCGGCCCGGGGCCCGCTGCCGGGGGTCGCCGGCTTCCTGGCCGTCCCCGGCAGCGGTGTCACGGGCATCGTGGAGGGCCGCAGGGTGGAGGTGCGCACTCCGGGCGACGGCCTGCCCGCGTCGCTGGCGCAGGCGCTGGCCGAGGCGGAGGCCGCCGCGCTCACCCCGGTCCTGGTCCGGGTGGACGGCTTCGACGAGGCGCTCATCGCGCTGGGCGACGTGCTGCGGCCCGGCAGCTACCGGGCGGTCGACCGGCTGCGGCGCCTCGGCGTGGAGCCGGTCCTGGCCACCGGCGACCGGGAGGCCACCGCGCGGGCGGTCGCCCGCGAGCTCGGCATCACCGAGGTCCACGCCCACTGCAGCCCGGAGGGCAAGGCCGCGCTGGTACGGGAGTTGCGGGGCGGGGGCCGCCGGGTGGCCGTGATCGGCGACGGGGTCAACGACGCCGCGGCCCTGGCCGAGGCGGACCTCGGGATCGCCATGGGCAGCGGCACGGACGTGGCCATCGGGGCCGCCGACGTGACCCTCGTACGGGGTGACATCGAGGCGGTCGCCGACGCGGTCCGCCTGGCCCGCCGCACCCTGGCGACGATCCGGCTCAACCTGGTCTGGGCGTTCGGCTACAACGCGGTGACGGTCCCCCTGGCGGCCGTGGGCCTGCTGGGCCCGATGCTCGCCGCGGCCGCGATGTCCGCCAGCTCGGTCCTCGTGGTGGCCAACAGCCTGCGCCTGCGCAGCTGGCAGCCCGCGCCGAGGCGCCCGGGCTCCCCCGTCGGAAAGGCTTCGCGTTGATGGACGACCTCGTGCGGAAGGTGAACCGGTCGGTGGGCAGGACGGTGCGGCGGACGGTGGGCCGTGCCGCGGCCCGGACGGTGAAGGCGGCAGCGGAATTCCGCGGGCCGGGCCGCCGGAGCCTGCGCGACGGGCTGCTCGCGACCCTGGTTCCCGTAATGGCCTGCATGGCGATGCTGGTGGCGCTGACGGCCTGGACCAAGGCGGGGGCCGCGGGCACGCCGGCGCGGATCGACGTCGGCGTGGGGCAGGTCTTCCTCCCCTACGCCGGCAGGGAGCGCACCGCGGCCTTCTTCCGGATCGCCAACACCGGCGGATCCGACGACCAGCTGGTCTCGGTGACCTCGCCGGCCGCGGACGAGATCATGCTGAACCGGCACGAGCGCGTCGGCGAGGGCGGCGACGCGATGCGCGCCGTCGCCTCGGCGAACATCCCGGCCGGGTCCGTCGTGTACATGACGCCGAGCACCCTGGACCTGATGGTTCGGGTGAAGACCCGCCGGCAGGTGGGGGACGCCATCCCGTTCGTCCTGCACTTCCGCCGCAGCGGCCCGGTGGCGGCGGTGGCGTTCGTGGTGCGCCCCCGCAGCTGACCCGGCCGGGGCCCGCCCGCCCCCGGCTCCGGCCAGGACAGGGCGGCGGGCCGGGCTTAGCGTGGCAGGTGGCACGTCGGCCACCCGCCGGCGAACGGCGGACGTCACGGCAGGAGGGTCGGCCATGGGCACGGTGCACGAGGACGCGGAAGCCTACGAGGTGGTCTTCGCGGCCGCGGACGGGGTCGGGGAGGACGTCGTCCGGATGACCCGCACCAGCGCGGCGGGACCGGGTGGCCACCCGGTCTACGAGGACGCCTCCGGCATCGTCCGGGCGGAGATCAGCAGCGGCGGCGAGGTACGGGTGCTGGCGACGAGCGGAGGCCAGCAGCCGGCCCGGGTGCTGCGGGCCCGGGCGGTGACCTGACATACGCCCGCAATCGCAGCCGGTACCGCGTTGCGCCGTCCGGCCTACGCCGGCCACCGCATCGCGTGATTCCTCGCCCGCTTCGCCGCACCGCCGTGCGGCGCCGTCACGGCCGTCAGCACGGGACGCGGACGTGGATCGTCTTCCCTCCCGCCGCGTGGTGGCGGATCCCGACGTCGGTCCCCAGCCGGTTGACCAGGTGCCACCCCCAGCCGCCCTCGCCGCGCCGGCAGGGCGGCCGGGCCTGCGGCTCCGCACTGCTGGTGTCCGTGACCTCGATGTCGATCCCGTCCGACGCGAGGCGGACCTCCAGCATGCAGCCGCCGCGCGTATGGCGGACGGCGTTGGTGACGAGCTCGCTGATCAGCAGGAGCGCCGTGTCCAGCGCGAGGGGCGGGGGGAGCCCGTCGTCGTCCTCCTCCGTTCCGGCGAGGTGGGACCGGGCAGCGCGCCTGGCCTGCGCCGCGGCGCTCCGGCCGTGCAGGTCGAGGTGCAGCATCAGCTGGAGAGGCATGGACCCGCTCTCCTGAAACCATAGAGGATCTTCGCATTCCCGGACATCTCCGGTGTTGCGCTTGTGGTGTGCGCCTGCCCGGCCGGTCCGCCTTCACGCATACGGAACACCTACGGAACACCTCCGGACCCCTGCGTACGCACCCGAGCACGGTGCGTCATCGCTTCGGAGCCGGTTCGGCGGCCTGCGCGGACAGCGGGGTGGCGATGTCCTCCAGGGAGCGGCCCTCCGCCGCGACCGCGTAGAAGACGGCGACCAGGCCGGCCGCCACCATCAGCCCGGCACCGATGGAGAAGGCGAGGACCGCGTCGGAGACCACGCCGCTGGAGGTGAGCCCGGCGAAGATCAGCGGTCCGGAGATGCCGCCGGCCGCCGTGCCGATGGCGTAGAAGAAGGCGATCGACATCGCGCGGGTCTCCATCGGGAAGATCTCGCTGACGGTCAGGTACGCCGAACTCGCCCCGGCGGACGCGAAGAAGAGCACCACGCACCAGCAGGCGGTCATGGTCACGGCGGACAGCCGCCCGGCGCCGAAGAGCCATGCGGTCGCGAAGAGCAGCACGCCGGAGAGGATGTAGGTGCCCGCGATCATCGGCCGTCGGCCGAGCGTGTCGAACAGCCGGCCCAGGAAGAGCGGGCCGAGGAAGTTCCCGAAGGCCACGACGGCGAAGTAGTAGCCGGTCACGGAGCTGGAGACGTCGAAGAACGTGACCAGGATGGATCCGAAGCCGAAGGTGATCGCGTTGTAGAGGAAGGCCTGCCCGACGAAGAGGGACAGCCCGAGCGCGGCCCGGCGCGGGTAGGTGCGGAACACCGTCCGTGCGATCTCGCCGAAGCCGATGCTGCGCCGCACGGTGATGGTGATGGCCCGGTCGGGCTCGGGCAGCGGCCGTCCCGTCTCCGCCTCCACGCGGCGTTCGACGTCCGCGACCAGGTCCTCGGCCTCCTGTGTCCGGCCGTGGATGAACATCCAGCGCGGGCTCTCCGGTACGTGGCGCCGTACGAGCAGGATGACCAGGCCGAGAACGACCCCGAGGGCGAACGTCAGCCGCCAGCCCACCGACGGCGCGAAGAGCTCGGTGTTGAGGGCGACCACCGACAGCAGGGCTCCGGCGACGGCGCCGAGCCAGAAGCTGCCGTTGATGATCAGGTCGACGCGGCCGCGGTACTTGCTCGGGATCAGCTCGTCGATCGCCGAGTTGATGGCCGCGTACTCGCCCCCGATGCCGAAGCCGGTCAAGAAGCGGAAGAGGAAGAACCACCAGGCGGAGAAGGACAATGCGGTCAGGGCCGTCGCCCCGAGGTAGACGGCCAGCGTGATCAGGAAGAGCTTCTTGCGGCCGAAGAGATCGGTGAGCCGCCCGAAGAACAGGGCGCCGGAGCACGCGCCCGCCACGTAGAGCGCGGCCGCGAGACCTGTGACTTGGGCGTCGGTGATGGACAGGCCGCTGCCGTCCTCGGAGAGGCGGCTGGCGATGCTGCCGACGACGGTGACCTCCAGGCCGTCCAGGATCCAGACGGTGCCGAGCCCGATCACGATCATCCAGTGCCAGCGCGACCAGGGCAGCCGGTCCAATCGGGCGGGCACCTTCGTGGTGACGGTTTCCGCGGCCGGCCCCGAGGCCGATCCCGTGCTCGCCGACGCTCCTGTCCCGGACATGCCGGTCGTCTGCCCCCGCCGATCACGGCCAAACGAGTCCGTGCGGCAGCCGCCGGGCTATTCGGACGCGGCGAGGCGGGTCCTCTCCGACTCGTGCCGGGCGATCTGGAGTCCGACGGTGCCCACGGTGCAGTGGTGGAGGCCGACGGCTGCGAGGGGGAGCGAGAGCAGCAGCCAGGCAACGCTGTCGGCCACGTCCCGTTCGGCGGCGCACCGCGCGCCTTCGAGGTCGGCGTAGCTGCGCTTGCGGCCGGATTCGCCCGGGTCGTAGAAGACCCGCGAGGCACACTCCCGCCCGCTGCCGCTCCTGCCGTCGTCGAGGGTGAAGGGGACCAGCAGCAGGTATCCGACCCAGAGCCAGATGGCACCCGTGGCGATCAGGAGGAAGACTCCCACGGACTGCTTGCGGGAGGCCCGTTCCCGGAAGTCCTTCTCGTACACCTGCACCAGTGATGTCATGGGGCGAACCTAACCCACGGGGCCGGAGCCCCCGTGACCGGTTCACCGGGGGCCGAGCCGGGCCAACGCGGCGGCGGTCAGGGCGCGGACGGCGGCCGGCAGGGCGCCGCGGGCGTCCGGGGCGAAGTCCGGGGCGTGGTTGGCGGGGAGGGCCGCCATCTTCTCGGCCGCCGTCGAACCCGGGGCGCGGGACCAGGCGGCCGGGCCGGCCGTTCCCAGCATCCAGTAGCCCAGCCTGATGCCCCGCTCTCCGTGCACGTCCAGGCCGGCGTCGCCGAAGAGCGCGAAGTCCTCCGTCGCGAGCGAGGGCGGCCACATCACCACCCGCTCCGCCCCGAACTCGGCGGTGTGGGCCTGCCGTACGGCCGCCGTCAGCGCCGGATCCGGGTGGGTGACCGGGGAGTCGGAGAGCCGGACGATCTCCGGGTCCCGGGGGCAGGCCGCGGCGGCGCACTCCGCGCGCACGATCCGCTCCACGGCCGCGGCCGCCCGGGCCAGCGAGGCCTCGCTCACGGCCCGTACGGTGAGGGCCAGTTCGGCCCGGTCCGGGATCACGTTCGCCCGGTCCCCCGCCCTGAACGAGCCCACGGTCACCGCCACCTGGTCCGCCGGTGCCGCCTCCCGCGCCACCACCGTCTGGAGCCTGGTCACCACATGCGCGGCCGCCACCACCGGGTCCACGGCGAGGTGCGGGGCGCCCGCGTGCCCGCCACGGCCGTGCACCACCACCCGGAAAGTGACGCTGCCCGCCGTCATGGGCCCGTACCCGTGGGCGACCATCCCCGCCGGCAGCGGCGCCGCGTGCTGGGCCAGGACGTCGTCGGGCCGCCCGCACCGCCGGTAGAGGCCGTCGGCGAGCATCGCCCTGGCCCCTTCCAGCGTCTCCTCGGCCGGCTGCCCGGCCACGACGAGGGTGCCGCGCCAGGCCTGGGGCGCCCGCGCGAGCAGCAGGGCCGTGCCCGCCGCCGCGGCCAGGTGCAGATCGTGCCCGCAGGCGTGGGCCGCCTCGCCGTCGGCCGCGTACGGCAGTCCGGTCGTCTCCCGGACCGGCAGGGCGTCGAGTTCGGCCCGCAGCAGGACGGTGGGCCCGTCCCCGTTGCGCAGCACCCCGGCCACGCCGTGCCCGCCGATGCCCCGCGTGGTCGCGTACCCCGCCGCCTCCAGCCGGGCGGCGAAGCGGTCCGCCGTACGCCGCTCCTCCCCCGACAGCTCCGGGTCGCGGTGCAGTTCCAGGTAGAAGGTCGTCAGGTCGCGCAGGTGCGTGCCGAGTCGGGCGAGCGGCGCTGCGGGTGGTTCGGGGGCGTGGCCGGTCATGGAGCCATGATCGGGCGGCGGCCGGGAGGGGTCACGGCAGGGCGCTGACACGTCGTGACAGAGGAGTGTCAGCGGTACGGGGGGTCCGGTGACGGCGGCACCCGCTCTGATGGGTGCACGGCACGGCGCGCCCCGCCGCCGTCCCCTCACCAGAAGGAGTCACCATGGAGAAGTCCCCCCTCGCCTCGCTCGCGGACGAGATCCTGGAGCTGGAGTCCGAGACCTTCGAGATCTCCGACTACTCGGACGCCAGCGAGGTCGTGCTCGCGGGTTCCACGAGCTGCAGCTCCACCTCGACCTGTTCCTCGACCACCAGCACCACCTCCTGCTCCGCCTGACCCCTCGGGCCGCGGACACCCGGATGCCCCGGACCCCCACGTGCGGGGACCGGGGCATCCCCCGTCCGTGGCCGCTACGGGAAGGGGTGCGGGACCCTGCGGAGGTCGGCGTCGGCGAGGTCGGCCGTCCGCAGCCCCGCCCGCCGTGGCGCGGTGCGCAGCCGCGGCAGGTGGGGGGCGCGCTGCCTGGCCCAGCCGAAGTCGATCGGCAGGAGCCCCGGCACCACGGCGCAGACGGTGTGCAGTCCGATGCGCCGCTGCTCCGGGGTGGTCTGGTCGACGGCGATGACGTCGTGGCCGGCGCGCACCAACTCGTCCACGACGCACCTCAGGTCGTCGCGGAGGTCGCCGGTGCCGGGCCGTCCGCGGTCCGTCCAGGTCCGGTAGGCCTCGTCCATGCGGCGCACGGCGAGCGGCTCCCGGTAGGACCGCACGTGCTCGGCCATCGCCGGCAGCCCGTACAGCTGGGCGTGGTCCTTCAGGTGCAGCACCTTTCCGAAATCGGCTGCCATCGCCTCCAGTTCGCCGCGCCGTTCCTCGACCTGGCGGGGCAGGTGCGGGATGTAGGTGAGCACTTCCGACAGGGCGGCCTCCACCGCAGCCGCCGGGTCGAGCGCGGCGCCGGCGCCGAAGGAGAACAGTCCGGGGCCGCCGTCGCGCCGGACCGCGAGCCCGGTGACGACCGGGACCGCCAGGTCGACGCGGTTGTCGAAGGCGTGCACGTCGTAGCCCTGGAGCGCGGCCCGGTCGGCCATCGTGCGCACCGCGGTGCCCGGCACGCTCGCCAGGTCGATCTCGGCGAGCCGCAGTCCGCCGTACCAGGCGAGCAGGAACGCGTCCCGCTCCACGAGTTCGAGCAGTGCGCCGAGCAGCGCCTCCTCCGGGCAGCTGCCGATGGCGCAGCCGTTGGAGCACTCGAAGACGAAGTTGTCGGCGGCGACGCCGGCGCTGTAGTGCACCAGCCGGGCCGGGACCAGGACGGGCCGGTCGTCGCGCAGGGAGTGGCCGTACACCCACGGGATGGGCCGCTCGGGGTCGAAGGGGGACACGAGCGGGTCGTCGCGGTAGGTCTCGGGCGGGTAGAAGCCGCATTCGGCCGGGTCCAGCGCCCGCTCGCCCAGTTCCGCGTAACTGGCGGAGAGCAGGGTGCTCCCGGTGCGGCGGTGGGTGCCGGCGTAGCGTTCCAGCCCTTCCAGGTGGGCCAGGTCGCGGCTGGCGGCGAAGCTGTTGGCCTGCCCGCTCCACGTGACGTCCGTCAGCCCCGCGTACCCGCGCATGAAGACGCTCCCCGCGACCGGGGCGGTGGTGGGCGAGGTGACGTTCAGCCAGGTCCCGCCGCCGAGCACCCCGGTCACCGGGTTGGCCAGCGCCGCGTACGGCATCGGGTACGAGGAGGCGGCGCGCAGCCGCTGCGCCCCGGGGGCGGGTTTGGGCCTGGAGGCGGGTGCGAAGGGCCGCGGCGCGTCGGTGCCCCGCGGGCCGCAGTCGGGGCACAGCGGGTCGGCCAGCAGCGGGTACGTCCGGATGCGCAGCGTCTCCAGGTCCAGCCGGGACACCTGGGGCAGGGCCCGGTCGGCGTGCGCCCCGGCGGGCGCGGTGACCCGGCCGCCGTGGACGGCCTCGTGCAGCGCGTGCACCGCGTCGTGCGCGTACGGGGACAGCCGCGGCCATTCGGGGCCGGTGGGCGTGCCCGGCCGGATGCCGGTCTCCAGCGCGTCGCGCTCGCTGCGGCTGCGCAGCCGCTGGCGGCGCATGGCCAGGCACTGGCCGCACGCCGGTGCGCTGCCGTCGCCGCCCCACGGGCCGACGAGCACCTCCCGCGCGGTGAGGTGGACGGTGGCCCGCGGCCGGACCTCGGCGAACGGGTCGGCGGCGCGCTGTCCCAGGGCGTCGTGCACGCCGAGGGTCACCACGACGGCGCCGAGCGGCTCCAGCGTTCGGGCCAGGTGCCGTCGGGCGGCTTCGAGGGGCGTTTCGTCGGGGGCGGGCGGACGTGGCGGGCTCGTCGTCATGTCCGGTTGCTCCAGCGGAAGGTCTTGAGCCCGATCGCGCCGAAGACGACGGCGAAGCCGAGGAGCGCCGCGCAGCCGGTGCCGATGGCGGCGAGGGATCCGGTACCGGTGAGCGCACCGGTCGCGGCGTCGTTGAGGTAGCGCAGCGGCAGGACGCGGGAGACCGACTGCAGCCACGCCGGCATCATGTCGAGCGGCAGGAACGAGCCGGACAGGAACGCCATCGGCACCATCAGGCAGTTGGCGATGGCGGCGACGGCCTCCGGGGTGTTCGCGTAGGTGCCGACGATCACGCCGATGGCGAGGAAGGCGGTGATGCCCAGCACCAGGGCGGGCAGTACGAGCGGCCAGCGGCCGTCCAGGACCAGGCCGAAGCCGGGGAGCATGGCCACCGCCACGAACACCGCCGCCTGCACCACGCCCACGGCCAGCGCCAGTACGTACCGCGAGGCGAGCACGGTCGTCAGCGGGGTGGGCGTCAGCCGGATCAGCCTCAGCAGGTCGTCGCGCCGCCACTGCATGAGGGTGAAGGCGATGCCGAAGACGGCCGCGTTGGCGACGCCCCAGGACATCACGCCCGGCGCGATGTAGGAGATGTAGGGGCGGCCGGTCTCCTCGACGTCCTGCCCGCTGAAGATGAGGCCGAAGACGACCAGGAAGAGCAGCGGGAAGGCGAAGGTGAAGAAGAGGGTGGCCTTGTCCCGGACCTGGGCCCGGTAGCCGGCGGCGGTCAGGGCCGTGTACGCGCTCATGCCTGGTGCTCCGTCTGCGTGTGGGGGCCGGCCTGCGGGCCGATGTGCGCGGCGCCCGCGTCTGCGGCGCCGGTGAGTTCGAGGTAGACGTCCTCCAGCGTGGCCGTGCGGGTCATGACCCCGTCCAGCCCGGTGAGGGCGTCCACGGCCTGGAGCACCTTGCCGGGCGTCGCGGTCTCCAGGACGAGGGAGCCGCCCTGGAGGACGGCGCGGTCCACGCCGGGCAGCGCCGCGGCCTCCTCGACGGCGAGCCGGCCGGCGGGCAGCAGCAGGCGCGAGGGGGCGCCGGCCGCGGTGACCAGGCGGTGCGGCGAGTCGAGGGCGGCGATCCGGCCGCCGACGAGGATCGCCACGCGGTCGCACAGCGCCTCGGCCTCGTCGAGGTGGTGGGTGGTGTAGACGATCGTGCGGCCCTGGCTCTTGAGGGCGCGCAGCACCTCCCACAGGTCGCGCCGGGCCTGCGGGTCCAGGGCGGCCGTCGGCTCGTCGAGGAAGATCAGCTCCGGTTCGTGGACAAGTGCGGAGGCGATGGCCAGGCGCTGGCGCTGGCCGCCGGAGAGGTTCTCCACCAGGACGTCGCGCTGTTCGGTCAGCCCGACGCTCTCCAGGGTGCGGTCCGCGGCCGCCGGGTCGCGGCGGTACAGGCCGGCGACGGTTGCGAGGTGCTCGCGCGCGCTCTGCCGTACGAAGAAGGCCGAGGCCTGGGTCTGTACGCCCATGCGGGGCAGGAGTGCGGTGTTGCGGGGCCAGGGGCTCTGGCCGAGGACGGTGACCGTGCCGCCGTCTGCCTGACGCAGCCCCTCCATGATCTCGATGAGGGTGGTCTTGCCCGCTCCGTTGGGGCCGAGGAGCCCGAAGAACTCGCCGCGGCGCACGTCGAGGGAGACCCCGTCCACCGCCCTGCGGTCGCCGTAGCGTTTGTGGACGTCCTGGACGGCGATGGCCGGGGAGTCGGGCGGCTGGGTGCTGTCTGTCGTCATGGGTCGTGCGTCCCTTGTGTGTCTGTCGTGCGGTGTGTTCGGGCTGGGTGGGTTCAGGTGGTGGCGGCGTACCAGACGGCTCCCGTGAGGCCGGCCGCCAGCAGCAGGACGAGGACGGCGGAGCCGATGCCGTATCCGGCGTAGAGCCTCCTGGCGTGCGGCGGGTACGCGGCGGCGGCCGTCCGGTCGCGCATCCGAAGCCGGAGATACCCCGAACTGGCGGGTGCCAGCCGGGTGACGCGCAGACCGTGGCCGAGCATCGTGTAGCCGTCCAGCGGGGGCAGCGGGATCAGGTTGACGAGGGCCTGGGCACTGCCGAGGAGCAGCAGCGCGGCGAGCGTGCGCCGGGTGGGGTCGTCGCCCGCGGGCAGCGCCGCCCACCAGAGGCAGAACGGCAGCAGGAACAGCAGGTTGGCGAAGGCGCCCGCGGCGGCGACCGCCAGCTGGTGCCGGCGCCGCGCCAGGAAGCGGTAGTTGTCGACCGTGCAGTACATGATGGCCACGGGCAGCCGCCAGCGCAGCCCGATCTCGCCCACGGTCCCGCCGACGTGGCGGGCGGCCACCCCGTGCGCGAACTCGTGCAGGGCCGTGCTCAGCCACAGGAGGGTGGCCACGGCCAGCAGCGGCACCGGATGGCGCAGCAGCCACCGCAGGGCCGCGGCGAGTTCGCCGAAGGACGCGGCGAGCACGGTCTCCATGGCGAGGCAGCCCAGCAGCAGGAAGCCGAGCACCGCCGGGTGCAGGAGCGGGCGCAGTGCGCGGTGCAGCCGGGCCGTCGTGGCGTCGGCGTCGGCGACCAGCCGCAGGGTGCCGCTGAGCAGGCCGCCCCGGAGCGGCGGGCCGGACGGGGCGGGCGCGGGCGGCGGCGGACCGCCGGCGAGCAGCCGCCGGCTGCCGAGGAGGGCCAGCAGCTGCTGCCAGTTGCCCTCGCCGAGCCGCCGGCCGAAGGCCCGCCCGTACTCGGTGCCGATCTCCGCCAGGCTGCGGGTGCCGTCCAGCCGTGAGACGAGGAAGTGTTCCTTGGGTCCGATCTCGAACGAGGCTCCGGACACCGGGTCCTTGACCAGGTGGACGGTCGCCGGCCCGTCGAGGAGCGGCGGGGACAGCAGGACGTCGGGCCGCAGGGCGGGCCGGTGGTCCAGCAGCCCGCTCATGTGGCGACCGCCGTACCGTCGGCCGGGACCTCGCCCTCGCGCAGCACCCGCCCCAGCAGGTGTGCCAGGTAGGCCTCGTCGCGGATGGTGACGTGCAGCCGGTTGTTGGTCATGTGCATGTACGGGGAGAGCAGCAGGGGCAGGGCCTGCGCGGGATCCGTCACCCGTTCGTCGCGGGTGCCGTCCCAGGAGCGGAAGACCAGGTCGCCGGCGACGGACAGTGCCTCGGCGCGCTCGCGCAGCTCCTGGCAGTGCTGCGCCCACCCGGCGAGGAAGGCGGGGAGCCGGCCGGTCTCCCCGGAGGCGAGCGCGGCGCGCACGGCGGCGAAGCGGCGGCCGAGCCCGGGAGCGGTCTGCCCGTAGGTGCGGTCGTACTCCTCGGACCCGATGAACCCGGTGCCGGGAAAGGCCCGGTGCCAGAAGTCGTAGTAGCGGTCGAGGTATTGGGCGAGTTCGTCCCGGTCGGGCAGGAAGACGCCCGCCATGACCATCATCAACTGGGCGGAGGTGCCCAGCAGGACGGTGCGCAGGTGCAGGTTCATGCGGTGCAGCGCGTCGATGACGAGATCGCTCGAACGGGCGAAATGCCATTCGGCGAGTTCGATGCCGGCGGGGCCGCCGTACTTTCCGTACTCGGGCTCGTACGGCTCGCGGGAGCAGGAATTGTTCGGCCGCAGGTTCATCCGGCCGTCGGGTCCCATGAAGGCGCCCCGGTCGCCCTCCGGGAACTCGATGTCGAACAGCGTGTTGTAGAAATCGTTGAGGAATCCCGAGTCGACCTCGTAGAGGGCCGGACGGGCCGCCAGGAAGGCCGCCACGGCTTCCTCGGCGCGGCGCCGCACCTCGGGTTCCGCCTCCGGTGTGGCGGGGCGCAGCCGCAGCCGGACGTGCGGCCCCTCCAGCCAGTAGTTGATGAAGAAGTGACCGGCGAGCAGTCCGTCGGCGGTGAGTGCGGAGATCAGCGGCCGGACGCACTGCACCAGCAGGGGCTGGGGGTTGGCGGCGTAGAAGATGTGCAGGGCCTGCCAGGCGCCGCGGGTGTCGGCGCGGGCGCCGGTGGTGGACGGGGTCATCTCGGACATCGCGTGCCGCCTTCCTGGTCTTCCGGGTCTTCCGGGTCTTCCGGGTCTGCTTCGTGTCGGACGGTGGTGGTGAAGGTCTCGACGGCCAGCTCGGCGACGTGCGCGCCGCGCGCCGAGTGCACGTGCAGGCCTCCGGGGTCGGGGAGCATCTCCCGGAAGACGACCCGGTGGGCCGGGTCGCGCAGCAGGGTCTCGAAGGCCGCGAGCGACATCAGGCTCGCGAAGTCGACGTAGCTCGGTTTCGCCCCGGCCGCCGACGGGCCGGCCGACACGGTCGCGAACACCTGCTCCGGCAGGCCGTGGGTGCGGCGCCAGCGCTGCCAGTCGAGGAAGTGCCCGGCCTCCTGCGCCCCCCGGACGGGCAGGTCGCCGGCGGTGGTGGTCCAGCTGCGGCGGCTCAGCACGACGTCCCCGTGGACCACCCTGGGCCGGGCGGTCACGTTGTCGTGCGCGGCGCCCTCCGGCACGCCCGCCCACACGTCGAGCGGTGACATCGACGACGGGGACAGCAGCAGGAGCGTGCGCGGGACGGCGGGGAGCGCGAGGGGCACCAGGTAGCCGAGGTAGACGGGGATCACCTCGCGGCCCAGGCGGCGCGAACGCAGCACCACGCGCCCGGTGGCCGGCACGTGTTCGGCGTACAGGTCGTCCAGGTGCAGCCGGTGCTCCGGCGGGAGGGTGCCGCTCTCCCCGGGGCAGACGATCTCGTGGCCGGTCAGCCGGCCGTGCAGGTTGAGGTTGGTGGTGACCGGGCCGCCGGTGACCTCGGCGAGGACCGCTCCGGGCGGGGTGATCCGGTGGGCCGTGGCCCGCAGGGCGTCGGAGAGGTCCGTGCCCGCCCCGTCGTACGCGTGGGTGAAGCGGCTGAAGGGGAAGGACAGTCCGCCGTACGAGCGGTTCAGCACGGTCAGCGGGGTGCCGTCGGCGGGGTCGCGGCCGAGCTGGAGGTGGTGGCAGCGCGGCGCGAACCGCGGCGCGATCGTGCCCAGTTCGTCCGTGACGGCCGCGAGGTCCCCTTCACCGAGGCGCAGGACGGCGGCCGTGTCACGGCCGTTCGTGTCCTCGTACGCCGTCCAGGCCTCCCGCATCCGGCCGATGAAGGTGCGGCGCGCCGCGTCCAGGGCGCGGATGCCCGGCAGGCCCAGCCAGTTCTCCTCCGGGACGTACGCGCCGTGCTCGTCGAAGGGCTTTCGCCGGGCGGCGAACGACAGGTACTGGTCGAAGAAGTCCTCGTGGAAGTCGTGGACCAGCCCCAGGACGTCCTCGCAGCGGCCGCCGGCCCCGTACCGGGCGGTGAAGAACCCCTCGAAGGTGATCCGCTGGGCCAGCGTGAGGTCGAAGGCGGGCAGGATCCGCTCGACCGACCGCAGCGCGGTCCAGTCGCGCGGCGGGCAGGGCAGCTCGCGGCCGGCGCTCACGTCCTCGTACAGCAGGGTCTGCGGCAGGGCCGCGTCGGGTGCGCCGAGCTCCTCCTGGGCGCGGCGCAGGCCGCTGCGCAGCACCCGCAGCAGGTCGGCGCGTTCCGCGTGCCCGGCGGCCGGGTAGCCGGCCAGGGCGGCGGCGGGCGCTTCGAGCAGGGCGGCGAGCCGGTCGGCCCAGGGCCGCTCCAGCGAGCTCAGTGCCTGCCGGAAGGAGCGCAGCGGGTCGCTGCTGTGGACTTCGGTGTCGAGGCGGGGCACGTGCACCATGCCGAGCTGGAGGAGGGCGGAGACGTACGCCTCGCACTCCTCGGGGCCGGCGGCGTGCTCGGCCGCGAGCCAGTCGGTCAGTTCCCGGTGGCGCAGCTCGGGGCGTTCGGCGAACAGGCCGAGGAGCCGCTCCAGGGTGCCGCTGCGGCGCAGGTAGAACAGCCGGTCCTTGGCCGCGTCGAAGGTGACGGCGGCCGCGTCGTCGCCCGCCGTGACCGAGCGCCGTACATAGCGGATCCGGTCGTCCTCGTGTCCCCAGCCGGAGGCCAGGCGCAGCGGCAGGTCGCGGCGGCGCTCCGGGTCGGCCAGGATCAGCTCGGCGAGCCGGGCGAGGACGACGACGTTGAGCCGTACGTGGCTGCTCCACGCGTCGGACACCGCCACCCCGTCCGGCGCGCCCTCGCCTGCGGTGCCGGTGAAGCGTCCGGTGGCCACGGCGGTGAGGGTGCTGAACGGGCTCGTCTTGCAGGCCGTGCGGTACACGTACGACAGGACCGACCGTTCGGCCTTGCGGGCCCGCCCGTTCGGCACTCCGCCGGCGCGGGCGTATCCGTCGAGCTGCCCTTCGAGTACGGGTGAGGCCAGCAGGAGGCCGTTGCGCAGCCGCTCGTCGCCGACCAGGGCGCGCAGCGCGGTCCGGTTGCGGGCCAGGTCGGCGGTGAGCAGGGGCGGCCCCTCGGCCAGCAGTTTGTCCAGCAGGCGGCGCCGGTGCAGCCAGCCGGCGAGCTGCTCGGCGGCGGCCTCGTCCACGGCGGCGACCGCTTCGACGGCGGTCTCGGTGGAGGCGTCGGGCCGGGCGGGCAGCCGGTCGTTGTGGATCTGGCGGCGCAGCCGGAGCAGGGCGCGGCGCTGGGCCGCGCCCGGGCCGTCCGGCGCCGGGTCGGTGGCGCCGACGGCCGCATGCAGTACGTCTCCCAGCCGTTCGGCGCCCCGGCGCAGGCCGCTCTCGGCGCTGAGGACGTCCTCGGCCCAGCGGCGGGTGCCGTCGGCGCGCAGGGCGTCAACCGCGGACAGCGGGAGCCCCGCGACGCGCAGCATGAAGCGTTCGCCCGCTCGCCACTCGGTGGTGTTCGTCATTGCCGCTCCCTTCAGGCGATCTCGTGGCGGAAGTCGGCCGGCCGCGGGCGTTCGTGGCCCAGCAGCATGATCAGCAGGGGGGCCTCGTCGGTGCCGGTCAGCCCCAGTTCCTCGATGTACGAGATGTTGTCGAAGCCGAGGGCCACCCCGGCGCCCAGTCCGAAGGCCGCGGCCGTGGTGTAGAAGGTCTGGGCGACGGCTCCGACGGTGCCGCCCACGAGCCGGTAGCCGCGGTCTCCGACGCGGTCCAGTACGGCGGTGGTGCGGACGGTCGGGACGAGCACCGCGCCGGCCTGCTCCAGGTTGTAGTTGGAGAGGAAGTAGGTGCGCTGGAGGAAGGGGCCGGGCGGTCCCGCCTTGACCAGGCGCAGGGTGTGCGCGGCCGCGTCGTAGGCGTACGCGCCCGGCGCGATGCCCTCGACGTGGTTGACGAAGGCGTACAGCGAGGTGAGGCAGGGGCCGCCCGGGCGCTCGGCCTCGGTCCCGTAGCGGGTGGCGGCGCAGTCGGCCAGCGCGGCGGCGAGCTGCTCGGCGGCGACCGGGCGGGAGGCGTCGAAGCGGCCGAAGCTGCTGCGGCGTTCGCGCAGGGCGCGGGTGGTGGCCGCCGGCGGCACGGGCGGACGCGGCAGCGGCAGCGGCAGCGCGCCGCGGGGCGGGTGGGCGGCCGCGGCGTCCAGTGCTCCCGGCTCCGGGCGGTCGGCGGCCCGCCCCTCGGTGGCCCGGTGGACGCGCCGCAGGGTCTCGAACTCCAGCACGCGGCGGGAGCGTTCGACGTCCCGGTGGCGTGCGGTGGCGCCCGTCGCCCCGCCCTCGCCGGGTGTCCGCCCGCCCTCCCAGGTCAGCGGGACGACGGCGAAGACGCCCTCCTCCTCGGCGGCCACGCCCAGCAGCCGGGCCAGGCGCTCCTCGTCGAACCACAGCACCGGGTCGATCCGCAGCCCGTACTGCGCCGCCCACAGCCGCCAGGTCTGCACGAGCGCGCCCACGTCCATGCTGACGGCGTGGAAGGAGAAGCTGTTGTACTTGAAGGCGTTCTGCCAGTACTTGACGCCGAGGACGAGGTACTGCGTGGCCTGCCCTGCCGCGCCCGGGCCCGGGCCGAGGGCCTCCCGGACGTCGCCCGTGACGTCGCCCGTGAGCAGCCGGCGCAGACCGTGCTGGTGCGGCGCGTAGTGGTAGAGGCCGGGTGTCAGCGGCCCGCCGGGGCCGGCCGCCCAGTGGACGGCCACCGGGTAGAGGCCGCCGCCGGAGGCGGTGCCGCGCGACCAGTTCGCGTGGCGGTAGTGCGGCAGCGCCGCCAGGTCGGTGTTGGCCTGGACCGCGAGGCGCCGTCCGGTCAGCCCGTAGGAGTCCCTCAGCATCCCGGACAGCAGCGGCAGGGTGAATCCGGGCACGGGGTGCCGCGACGCCGTGGGCGGGGGCGTCACCGGCAGGGGGAGCGTCTCGGCGTCCGGGTGGAACTTGGCCTTGCGGGGCCGGTCGGCCCAGTCGGGGACGAAGTCGGCGGGCTCCATCGGCACCCGGCCGCGGTGCATGATCTCGTGGGCGTAGACATGGGCGTGGCCCATGGGTCCTCCTGCGTTCGGATCGGACGCCGGCGGTGGCCGGTCAGGGGAAGGGGTGGGGCGCCGGGTTGAGGTCGGCGGGCTCCAGCGGGCGCTCGCGCAGACCGGCGGCGAACAGGCCGGTCCGCATCCGCGGCATGCCGAGCGCCCGCTGCCGGGACCACCCGAAGTCGATGGGGAGCAGCCCGGGGACGAGCACGCTCACGGTGTGCAGTCCGAGGGCCCGCTGCTCGGGCATCGTCTGGTCGACGACCACGACGTCGAACCCCTCCGCGGCGACCGCCGACACGCACCGCTCCAGATCGGTGCGCACGTCGTCGGAGGCGGGCGCACCCCACCGGTCGGGCCACTCCAGCTCGGCGACGGTCCGCGGACGCTCGGTGCCGGGGCCGCGCAGCAGGAAGTCCGCGTGCGCGCCCATCTCCGGGACCCCGTAGACGAGCGGATGGTCGTGCAGCGCCGTGACCAGGTCGAAGTCGGCCGCCATGGCGCGCAGCCGGGCCTCGTCGCGTTCGGTGCGCCCGGGCAGGTTGACGGCGTCCGTGGCGATCTCGCAGAGCGCCGAGGCCAGGGCGGACTCCGGGTCGAGGCCGGCGCCGGCGCCGAAGCACATCCGGCCGGGTCCGCCGTCCAACCGTTCGGCGACCGCCGTCACGACGGGGACGGGGAAGGTGATCCGCGTGTCGAAGAAGCGGGCCCGGTAGCCGTACATCGCCAGCCGGTCGACCATCGCCCGCGTCGAGGGCCGGGAACTGCTCGCCGGGTCGATCTCGGGCAGGGGCTGGCGCCCGTACCAGGTGAGCAGGAAGGCGTCGCGCTCGATCACCTCCATCAGGCCGAAGTAGGCGGCCTCGGCCAGACTGCCGCCGGAGGCGCAGCCGTTGGAGCTCTCCTGCACGAACCGGTTCTCCAGGCCCGGGGCGTGGTAGTACGTCAGGATCTCCGGGACCAGGCGGGGCGTCCGGTCGCGCAGCGACCACCCCCACACCCAGGCGATCTCCCGGTCCGGGTCGAAGGGGCGCACGCGCGGGTTGTCCCGGTGGAAGGCCTCGCTGTAGAGGCCGACGTCCCGCGGGTCGACCGCGTCGGCGCCGAACCGGTTCAGCGAGCCGGTGACGCTCGTGGTCCGGGCGCGGGCCCGCATTCCGGCGTAGCGCTCCAGGCCCTCCAGGACCCCCACGTGCGCACTGCGTGCGAAGGAGTCCGTGTGGCCGCCCCAGAACGTCTCGCGCAGGTACGCGCCCGAGCGCATGGAGAAGCAGCCGATGGTCGCGGAGGTGGAGGTGGAGGAGACGTCCTGGACGAGGGAGGGCCCCAGCGCCCCGCACAGCGGGTTCGCGAAGGCGGCCACGTCGATCCCGTACGACTCGACGGGGCGGGTGCGGAACACCCCGGACCGGTGTTTCGGCGCGGGCGCCAGGTCGGGCACGGCAGCGGCGGCGGTGTCCTCCTGCGGGGTGGCGCAGACCGGGCACTCCGGGTCCGGGACCAGCGGATACCGGCGGACCCGGCCGGTCCTCAGGTCCAGCAGCAGGACGTCGGGGAAGACGCCGCCGGGCGCCGCGCCGCCGGGGCGGGGCTCCTGGGCGGCCGTGACCAGCGCGGCCAGGGTCCCGGCGGCGAAGGGGTGCGCGTACGGCCAGCTGCCCGCGGCCCGGGTGCCGCCGCCGAGTTCGAGGGCGTCCCGGAGCGCCACGGACCGTACCGCCTGCCAGCGGCGCTCCAGGCAGCGGGCGCAGCCGCCGGGTGGCCCGACGACCGCCTGGTGGCCGTACAGGTGCACCGGCACGGCCGCTCCGTCGGCGGGCTCGGGGACGGGCCGGGTGAAGGAGTCGCCGAGACCGAGGGCGGTGAGCGTGGTCCGGGGCCCGCCGAGCGCGGCGAGGTCGCGGTCCAGCTGCGCGGTGAAGCGGGCCGCCGCGTCGGGGCCGAGCGCGTCGGCGAGGCCGGGGCCGGCTGTCGGCTGATCAGTGGTCATCGCCCGGCTCCTGGGCGGTGGTCAGCAGCACTCTGGCGGTGTGGAGTCCGGCCGAGGCCAGGTCCGGAGTGCCGGTGGGGACGACGTAGGCGTCTCGGCCCGCCGCCCGCAGCCGGTCCAGCACCTCGGACCAGTCGGCGGCGGGCCGATCGGCGTCGGCGGAGCGGGCGTCCGGCGAGGTCGTGAGGGTGCGGGCGTCGAGGTCGGCCAGCAGGGGGTCACCGGTGTCGGCCGGTCCGCCGGGGGCGGCCTCGTCCCGCTCGAACTGCACGGCGCCCAGCAGGTCCCGCAGCGCGGCCGTCGTCGCCGTCCGGCGGTCGAGGCCGGCGCCCACGGCCCAGCGTTCCCCGGACCGGGCCAGCAGCACCCGGACGCCGGAGCGCGCGGCCTCGCCGAGGTCGAGGAGTTCGACGGCGAGTGCGAGCCGGTCCGCCGACCGCACGAGGAAGGCGAGTTCGGCGTCGTCGGTGTCGTCCGTCAGCGCCACCGGCACGGCCGCCGATCCGCGGACCGCGCGCAGCAGGGCGTCGTGGGCCAGGGCGGACAGCAGGCCCGCGGCCGCCGCGTCGGCGGGCGAGGGTCCGGCGCCGGCGCCGGCGCGGGTGCGCTCGAAGAGCCGGTCGCCGTTGTGCGGGCCGAAGGGGCGGACGGCGCCCGCCGGTACGAGGACGGGCTCCTTCGTGACGAGGGAGACGGCCCGCTGCCAGGCGGTGGCCGTGCCGGGCAGCCCGGAGGCGACGGTCAGCGACCCTTCCGCGACCGCTCCCCCGCCCTCGCTCCCGCTCCGGGTGGCGATGCCGTACGCGGGGACGACGTGCTCGGCGTAGACCACGGCCGCGGCGTCCAGTGCCCGCATCCTGGCCCCGGCGACGTGGTGGACGTCGAAGGCCGCGATCGCCCGGGGCCCCGTACGGCCGGTGCCGAACTCGACCGCGCTCAGCTTGAGCGGGATCTGGGTCAGCGGCTCGTCGGCGTAGCGCGTGAAGACGCCGGTGTACGGGCGGACGAGCGCGGAGCGCCGGTTCAGCTCCTCCACCAGGGCGTCCGCTGCGCGGGCGGTGTCCAGGGTGAGCAGGGCGGGGGCGGCGGTCGTGCCGGCCTCGGCCAGGTCCACGGGGTCCGCGGCCCGGCCCGCCTCCTGCGGGTCCGGGGCGCAGAACGGGCAGCGCGGGTGTGCGAGGAGCGGCTCGGCGGTCACGTCCAGGGAGGCCATGTCCTGCACGATCACCTGCCCGGCGGTCTCGGCGGGCAGGGCTCCGGAGGTGGTGCGGAAGACCTCGTAGCCCAGGAGGTTGCCGATCATCGCGGCCAGCGGCCGCCCCGGCTCCGGGCCGGCCGCGGCGGGCCCGCCGGGCAGGGCCAGGGTGCTCCACAGCTCGGCCGCGGCACCGCCGTCGCGGCCGGCGGCCGCGCCGAGCCGGAGCGCGGCGCAGGCCCAGCAGCCGGGGGTCCCCGACGTCATGAGCGGGCCGATCACGGCGTCGGCGCCGTACGACCAGGCCGGCAGGAGGGTGCGGCCGGCCGGGATGCCCGCGCGCAGCAGCGGCAGCAGACGGGCGGGCGCGGTGCGGCCGCCGGTGACGACCACCAGGTCGTAGTCGGACAGTTCGGCCCAGGACGGCTCGCGGCCCGGGTCCGTCGGCAGGGTGCGCAGCTGCGCCGGGCAGCCGTCGGCGACGGCCTCGGCCACCTCGGCGTCGAGCTCGGGCGCGCCGGACGCGCCGGACGCGCGAGTGGCCGGCGCGGGGGTGCGCAGGGCCGCCGTCACGCCGACGAGGGCGCTGCCGTTGCGTATCAGGCTCGACGCGCACCAGCGGGCGATGTCGTCGTCGCCCAGGACGGCCACGCGGGTGTCCCGGAAGCGCAGGAAGCGGGCTTCGGCGTCGTCGGAGTAGTGGTCGGCGTAGGCGATCTGCGGGGCGTACCTGCGGGCCACGTCGGGGTCGGGCGCCGGCTGCCCGGCGGCGGGGGCGGTGACGGGCCGGGCGAAGTCCCGCTCGTACAGGGTCCGGACGAGTTCACCGACCATCGCCTGCTGTGCTTCGCCGAGGCCCCGGCACAGGTCTGCGACCGAGTGCTCGCCGGTGAGGTGGGGGACGATCAGCGTCGCGAAGCGGTACGCGGACTTGGCCGTGAGTCGGAAGCCGCCGTCCGCGTTGTGGAACAGCACGCCGTCGGGAGTCTCGGTGAACAGCACGTCCCGGCGGATCCGGGGACGGGTCGCGGCAACGGCTCGGTAGCTGGCTTGGGCCATGGGAACACCCCTGGGTGCGGTCTGGGCGGGATCGGGGGATGAAGCGTGGTGCGGGGCTGGAAGCGTGGTGCGGGGGAGGAAGCCTGGTGCGGGGGGTGCGGCGGGAGGGCAGGTGCGGGCCGGGAGAGGTCAGCGAGGTCCGGCCGTGGCCGCCGTCTCGTGCGTGCGCACGCGCCAACGCGCGTAGATGCGGAGCAGATCGTGGAGGCGGTACGGGCCGGGCGGTCCGTCCTCCAACAGCCCTTCCTCCACGAGCTGTTCGAGTACCGATTCACTCTCCCCGGCCACCGGTTCCCCGGCCTCGGCGCGCTCCCCCAGCCGGAGGAACGCCTCCCGCAGGGCGGGGGCGAGCGCGTCGAGGGCCTGTCCCAGCACCTCGGGTACGGAGAGCCCGGCGTCCTCCGCGAGCGCCAGCCGCGCGGGGGGATCCTCCGCGAGCCAGGCCGCGCAGTCCGCGACGGACAGCCCGGGCCGGGTCAGGAGCCGTCCCGCGGCGATCCGCAGGGCGAGCGGGAAGTGGCCGCACACGGCAGCCAGTTCACGGGTCGCCGCGGGCTCGGCCGCGATGCGTTCGGCGCCGACGAGCCCGGCGAGCAGCGCGTACGCCTCGGCGGAGCGGAGCACGTCGAGGCGGTGCACGGCGCCGCCGTGGGTGGCGACGACCGCGGCCAGCTGGCGTCTGCTGGTCACGAGGACGGCGGCGTCCTCCGCCGCGGGCAGCAGCGGGAGCACCTGCCAGGCTCCGGCCGCGCCGTCCAGGACGATCAGCCGGCGGCCCGGGGCGGGCCCGGGTACGAGCCGCGCCGCCTCCTCGACGGCGACCGGGGTTCCGTCGGGCCGGGCCAGCTGGAGGGTGAACACGCCGCCCGGGAAGGCCTCCTGCACCTCGTGGGCGGTCTGGCGGGCGAGGGCGGACTTCCCGATGCCCGGCGCCCCCGAGACGACGACCATGCGCGGACCGTCGTCGGCGGTGAGCCGGGCGGCGATGGCCCTGCGGTCGGCGTCGCGTCCGGCGAAGGCGGGGACGGGAGGCACCGCCCGGGACGGCCGGGCCGCTGCGGTCGCACCGGCGGGCAGCGCGGCCGGCCCGGCCGCGGCCCCGACCGCGGCGCGCGCGGGCTCCGGCGGGGCCGGCGCGAGCTCCTCCGCGCGCAGGATGGCGAGCTCCAGGCGGCGCAGTCCCGGTCCCGGGTCGATGCCGAGTTCGTCCCGCAGCCGGTCGCGGACCATGCGGTACTCGGCGAGCGCTTCGGCCTGCCGTCCAGTGCGGTAGAGCGCCTCGACGAGCTGCTCGGTGAAGCGTTCGCGCACCGGGTGCCGGCGGGCGCTCTCGTACAGGTCGACCAGGACCTGATGGCAGTTCCCGGCGGCGAGTTCGAGGTCGCAGACACGTTCCAGCACCCTCAGCCGCTCCTGTTCGAGGGCGGGCACCGCGTCGTCGTGGAGCATGCGCGAGGCCACGTTGGCGAGGGGCTGCCCCTGCCAGAGGGTCAGCGCCTCGCGCAGCCGGTAGAGCTCCTCCCCCGGGCCGTCCGCCGATCCGGACCGGGCCGCGAGCGCGCGGAACTGGACGAGATCGAGGGTGTCGGTGTCGCAATGCATCCGGTAGCCGCCCGGAACGGCCTCGATGGTGGTGGCGGATATGCCGTACTTGGCGAACAGCCGGCGCAGCCTGAGGACGCACGTCTGCAGTGCGGCGCGGGCCGTGGCGGGCGGTTCTTCGTCCCATACGGCGCGCAGCAAGTAGGTGGTGGACACCACCGCGTTCGGGTGCAGCAGAAGTGCGGCGAGAAGACTGGTCGGCTTGGACGGTTTGAGAACGACGGTTTCCGGGCCGTGCGCAATGCTCAAAGGCCCCAAAAGCTGGAACCGGATGATTGATCCCCCGTGTCGGGACACGCATTCCCCCAATAGGGAGCGCGGCGGGGGCGGTGGTCTGCCGGTTCTTCAGGGCCGTCACACGCCGGAAATAGTCCGGACCAATCCCGAAGTCGCCGTCCGCCCCCCGTTGGGCGGTGAATAACTGGAACACTACATAACGGATCTTGTGGAAGTCGAGTCGGCGGAAGGCCCATTTCCTTCCCGCCGACCTTTTCTCCCTTCTCCGTAACCTGGGCGCTTCGCGGAGTTACCGCCGGTTCGTCAAAACCGTTAAGCCGTAAACGAATTACCGTGGGGGCGCCATCCAAGCACGATGTCGTGATCCAATTAAGGTGCATATCACGCCACTGATATGGCCGATCCGCACCCTTGTCACGGTCTCCGCGCCGGGGCTTTGCGGAAGCAGCGGTGCACCGGTGCACACATCGGCGGGCCCGGACGGGCAACGGGGCTGATCGGAGCCGACCCACGGTGACGAGGCGGCCGGCCGCGGGCACACGGCGGCGGCCGCTTCCGCTTCCGACTGCGCCCTTTTCCGAGAGGACACCCCCGTGTTCGGCATCGCCCGGGTCCACCGGGCCACCGGGCCACCGGGCCACCGGGCCACCGGGCCACCGGGCCACCGGGCCACCGGGCCACCGGGCGCAAGAAGATCATCCTTTCCGGTCTGTGGACCGAGGTCTGCCTGGTGCTGTCGGCGCTCTCCGCCCTCGCCGGGGATACGAGGTCAACGCGGCGCTGCTCGCCTTCCTCGGCTGAGCGGGTCCCGCTCCGGCGCGCCGGTGGCCGTCTCCCGCCCGGGAACGGCCGCCCGCGTGATCCTTGGCGCCGTACCGGCAGCCGCCCCCACTTCCCCCGAAGGAGCCCCACCATGTCGAGCCGCCCCGTCCTGGAGCCCGCCGCCCAGGCCTTCGCCGACGCCACCGCGAAGCCGCCGTTCCTCTACGAGATCCCCGTCGCCGACGGCCGCAAGGCCGTGGACGACGTCCAGAGCGGCGACGGCGTCGCCCTCCCGCCGGTGGACGAGGAATGGCTCACCGTCCCCGGCGGCCCCACCGGCGAGGTCCGCACCCGCGTCGTCCGCCCGAGCGGCGCCACCGGCCCGCTCCCCGTCATCCTCTACATCCACGGCGCGGGCTGGGTCTTCGGCAACGCCCACACCCACGACCGGCTGGTGCGCGAACTCGCGGTCGGCGCCGGGGCGGCCGTGGTCTTCCCCGAGTACGACCTCTCCCCCGAGGCCCGCTACCCCGTGGCCATCGAGCAGAACTACGCCGTCGCCCGGTGGATCACCACCGAGGGCGGCCGGCACGGCCTCGACGGCGGCCGCCTCGCCGTCGCCGGCGACTCGGTGGGCGGCAACATGAGCGCCGCCCTCACCCTGATGGCCAAGGAGCGCGGCGACGTCCGCCTCGTCCAGCAGGTCCTCTTCTACCCGGTGACGGACGCCTCCTTCGACAGCGAGTCCTACCTGCAGTTCGCCGAGGGGTACTTCCTGCGCCGCGACGCCATGCGCTGGTTCTGGGACCAGTACACGACCGACCCGGCCCAGCGCGCGGAAATCACCGCCTCCCCGCTGCGGGCCCGCCCCGAGCAGCTCACCGGACTGCCGCCGGCCCTGGTCATCACCGCCGAGGCCGACGTGCTGCGCGACGAGGGCGAGGCGTACGCCGCGAAACTGCGGGCGGCCGGGGTACCCGTCACGGCTCTGCGCGCGCTGGGCACCATCCATGACTTCGTCATGCTGAACGCCCTGCGCGAGACGGCGGCCGCGACCCTCGCCGTCGGACTCGCCGTCGACACCCTGCGCGACGCCCTGGCATGAGCGGCGCGCCCAGCATGCCCGTGGGCGGCATACGCCCGGCCCCGGAGCTCCACGACGGCTCCGCGGCCGACCTCGTCCTGCGCAACGCCAAGGTCTTCACGGGAGACCCCGCCCGGCCGGGGCCCGCGCCGTCTCCGTCAAGGACGGCCGGGTCCCGGCCCTCGGCGACGACGGCCACGGGCCGGCCGGGCCCGTCGGCCCCCGCCACCCGGGGGTCGTCGACGCGGACCGCGGTCTCCCGTTCGATCATGTCTGCGGCCCGACGAGCGGGGAACGCACCCCGAACCACTGCTCGGCGCCGAACTCCTCGAACCGCTCCACCTCGGTGAAGCCGAGCTTCGCAGCGAGGCGCATGGAGCGGTCGTTGGCGCTCTGGGTGCACAGCACCACGGGCTCGCCGGGACGGGCGTCGGCGAACCAGTCGAGGGCGGCAGCGCAGGCCTCCGCGGCGTAGCCGCGTCCCCAGGCCTGCGGCAGGAACGTGTAGCCGAGTTCGGCCTCCCCGGCCTCCGGACGGATGTGTCCCGGGCGGCCGGCGTCGCGCCGCATGAGCGTGATCATGCCGATCATCGCTCCGTCGAGTTCGGTCACGAAGGAGCCAGGGCGCCGGCCGGGCACCTCGGGCACGCGGCGCTCCAGCTCGTCGCGCGGCCGGGCGCCACCGAGGTGGGCGCCGACCTCCGCGGAGGCGAACAGCTCGATGAACGCCGGGCGGTCCCGGGCCTCGGACTCGCGGAGCACGAGCCGTTCGGTCCGTAACGGGGCAGGTGGCCAGTCGACCTGTTCGATTCCGATCATGGCGGGCAACCTACCTCAGGGGCCGGTCAGTCGGGCCAGGTGCCGGTGAGGCGCCGGACGGCCACGGCTCCGCCCCGGTCGATCGCCGCCTTGACCGCGGCGAACACGGCGCCCTGCAGGATCGCGGCGATGAGGATCTCCCGCCACGACCGGTCCTCGTCGGTGGCATTCGGTGCGTCGTCGTCGTGGCCCAGCCGCTTCCACACCTGCTTGAACGCGAGGCCGGCCAGCGCACCTCCGAGGGCGCCGAGGGCCATGCCCACGGGCTTGTACGCGACGGTCGAGGTCTTCACGGGTACCTCCTCCACGGGTCCGCGTCCGGTTCTTCCTCCCCTGCGCCTGCCCGCTCCTGCGCGCGGCTAACGCGTGCGGGGCAGGGTAGACGCGGAACCGGGCCGGCAGTCCGTGCCGGTCAGTACGCCGATCCTCGACGGAACGGAGTTTCGCCATGGCTGACGCAGTCGACGTCATCACCGAACTGACCGCGGACCACCGCGAGATGGACGAGACGTTCGACATCCTCGAACAGGCCGTCCCCGCGGCGGAACGCCAGACGGCGGCAGAGCGGCTGACGATCGAGCTCGTCCGGCACACGGTGGCCGAGGAGGAGCACCTCTATCCGACCCTCCGGAAGGTGCTCCCGGACGGGGATCTCATCGCGGACCGGGAGATCGCCGACCACGCCCGGATGGAGAAGATCCTCAAGGATCTCGAGGGGCTCGACGCCGACGGACCCCAGTTCGACCAGCTCGTCGCGGCGCTGAGGGCCGAGGTCACGGCGCACGTCTGGGACGAGGAGGAGAACCTCTTCCCGCGGCTGCGGGAGACCTGCGCACAGGAGGCCCTGGAGCGGATGGGCGACAGCGTCCGGCGCGCGAAGCTGCGTGCGCCCCGCTCCCCCGGGACGCCTCCGGCGACGGCCCCGGGCATGGGCCTCGTGGACCACGCCCGCGACCTCGTCACGGACCGCACCGGCACACGTTGAGGGGCCCGACTCACTCTCACGGTACGTGTTCGAACAATCACTCTGCATAACAAGGCCGTCACATCCTCTCTCCCCCCGGTGCCGCGTGCTCCGATGCGGCCTTACGGTCCAGGAAGCGCAGAAGGGGATCACCGCGGCCGATGTCCTGGACAGATGGCGACCACGGTGAACCCCTTTGCGTGCCCCCGTGCCCATACCAAGCAAGGAGGCTCCGTTCGAGCGTAGGACGTCACCCCCCGAAGGCACCACACCCCTCTGCCACAAGTGCACGAACCGTGACCTGTGGCGGGCCCGAGTGGCCGAGGGCGTACGGCTGTTCGCCTTGGCCACCTCGGTGGTGCTCGCCGTACTCGGAGTCGTCGCGGCCGTCGTCTCCGTCGGCCAGGGGGATTCGGACCTGGCCAAGACGACCTGCACGATCGCCGGAGTGGGGGTCGCGGCCGCCGCAGCGCTGCACCATACCGGCAGGCCGCGCTGACGGAGCATCGGAGGATGCCCGCACAGCCCGGCTGACCGACCTCGCGGGCCGCGATGCGTGAAGCAGCCCCGGCCGACCGGGGCGTCAGAGGGTGCGCTCACGCGGTCGCGGCCGGCGGCGGTGGGTTCATTCGCCGGTGATGGAGGGCGCCGGCGGGCGAACCGGGGCCTCGGGCCCGTGCGGGGCGGGGGCCGCGGCCGGGGCGGTGGTGGGGCGTTCGGTCCAGAACGTGCCGGACGCCGCACGGCGGGCGAGCATCAGGAGCACTCCGACCAGGCTCAGGCCGAGGGCGATGACCAGGGGCGGGCCCAAGCCGAACCAGGCGGCTCCGCCGGAGGAGTTGGCCGGGTCGGCCATGTCGGCCACCGCCTCCACGAGCAGCCAGGCCAGCATGCCCGCGCCGGCGAGCGGGCCGGCCCCGATGAGTAGGAACTCGCGCAGGCTCGCGGTGAGCCGGCGCCGGTGGTGGACCGCGCAGGCGACGCCGGTGAGGGCGTAGTAGAAGGCGATCAGCAGGGACAGGGCCGTCAGGGAGTCGGCGAGGGCGTTCTCGCTGATCCGGTGGATGAGCAGGTACCAGACGGTGGCCGTGCCGGCGACCCACCAGGTGCTGACGGCGGGGGTGCGGTAGCGGGGGTGGATCAGGCCGAACCGGCTCGGGAGGGCGTGCCGGCGGGCCATGGAGAGCGCGGTGCGCGACGCCGGGATGATCGTCGTCTGGGTCGAGGCGAGCGCCGAGGTGGCGACGGCCAGGAGGACGATCCAGTCCCAGCCGCCGAGGGCCTCGCGGGCCAGGGAGGCGAAGACGGCCTCCTCGTCGTCGGCGTGCGCAGCGAGGTAGCCGGTACCGGCGAAGGCGACGACCGCGAAGGCCACGGAAACATAGGTGGCCAGGAGGACGACGGTCGACCAGAGGCCGGCCCGCCCGGGCGCCGATGAGGGGTCCTTCGTCTCCTCGGTGAGGTTCACGGCGGACTCCCAGCCCCAGTACACGAAGACGCCGAGGAGCAGCCCGCCGGTCAGCGCCGTCCCGCCCGCCGCGAAGGGGTCGAGCCAGTCGGCGGCCGGCCGTACGGCGTCGAGCGAGGCGGTGCCCGCGTAGACCCGGTACAGAGCCACCCCGGCGAACACGAACAGGCAGACGGTCTGCAGCAGGACCAGGACGTTCTGCAGCCGGGCCGCCGCCTGCGTGTCCCGTACGCACAGCGCCGCCATCACCACGATCACGAGCACGGTCAGTGCCTGCCGGATCAGGGTGTCGCCCGCGAGGGTGTCCAGGCCGACGGCCAGCAGGCCGAAGTTCACGGCCACGTCGGCGAGCGAGCCGACGACCAGGACGCCGGTCATCGTGATCGCCCAGCCTCCGAGCCACCCGGCCGTGGGGCCCAGCGCACGCGTCACCCAGGAGAAGGTCGTGCCGCAGTCGGGATCGGCGCGGTTCAGGTAGTAGAAAGCGGATGCGATGAGAACCATCGGTACGAAGGACGCGAGCATCACCCCGGGAGCGTGGACGCCGACCAGCGCGACGATCGGCCCGATCACCGCGGCCAGGAAGTACGCCGGCGAGGTGGCGTTGAGCCCGATGGCGAGCGCGTCGACGAACCCGATCGCGTTCGGTCTGAGCGTGGCGGCCTGCGGCGTCCGCGGGGTGTCATCGACCATGGTCCCTCACTGGTGCGGTGTGAACGGGGCGTGAATGCGATGAGGAAACCCGTGCGCCGCCCGGAGGGTCAATGGTGTTGGCATAAGCCCCGCGGCTCCCTCCCCCGCTCCCACCCCGGCCCCCGTACCGGCTCCCGCTCAGGCCCCGTTGTCCGCCAGCTGCCGCTCCGCCGTGTCCAGCAGCATCTCCAGCGCGACCGGGTAGGCGCTGTGCGGCATGCGCGCGGCCAGCAGCCCGGCGGTGGCCGCGATGTTCGGGTACGCGTCCGCCGGCAGGCGGGCGTACGTCGACTCCCAGCGCTCCTCGTCCGACTCGCGCGCCTTGGCCGACAGGGCCAGGGGGCCCGCGTCGAGGGCCGCGAAGGCCAGGCTCTGGTCGACGTACGCGTGGTAGATCCGCACCGCGTCCTCGTCGCCGAACCCCGCACCGCGCAGGATGCCCAGGATCGCCTCGTCGGCCGCGATCTCGCGGGGCCGGCCGGTCACCCGGCTCGCGGTCAGCAGGGCGGCCTGCGGGTGGGCGAGGTAGGCGCCGTGGATGCGCAGCCCCAGGGCGCGGAGGTCGTCGCGCCACCGGCCGGTCGGGGACCAGCCGGCGAGCGCGCGGCCGATCAGCTCCTCGCCGATGGCGAGGGTGAGCCCGTCCATGCCCTCGAAGTACCGGTAGAGGGTGCTCGGGTCCGCGCCCAGGGCGGCGCCGAGCCGCCGGGCGGACAGGCCCGCGCTGCCGTGCTCGCGCACCATCCGCAGCGCCGTCTCGACGATCAGCCTCTCGGAGAGCACCGTGCCCTGCCGGGTCGGGCGTCGCCGCTTGCGGGCCTCCTCGGGGACCACGTCCTTCGCCATCGCCGCCCGCCTCCATAACGTCCCGGCCTTATGCCAACACCATTGACCTTAACTCGTGGCGCCCGGTTCCATCAGCCCCCTGAGGCGGACGCCTCACCGAGAGAGGACCAAGACATGCGTGTTCTGCTTGTGGGTGCCGGCGGTGTCGGGAGCGCGATCACCAAGATCGCCGCCCGCCGCGGCTTCTTCGACCACTTCGTCGTCGCCGACTACGACCTGGCCCGCGCGGAGGCCGCCGTCGCCGCCCTGGGCGCCGACGAGGAGCGGTTCAGCGCCTGCCGCGTCGACGCCTCCGACGAGGCGGCGGTGACCGGGCTGCTCACCGAGCACGGGTGCGACGTACTGATGAACGCCACCGACCCGCGCTTCGTGATGCCCCTGTTCGACGCGGCGCTGGCGGCGGGCAGCCACTACGTCGACATGGCCATGTCCCTCTCCCGCCCGCACCCGGACCACCCGCACAGCGAGTGCGGGGTCAAGCTCGGCGACGAGCAGTTCGAACAGGCCGCGGACTGGGAGAAGTCGGGCCGCCTGGCGCTCGTCGGCATGGGTGTCGAGCCCGGGCTGTCGGACGTCTTCGCCCGCTACGCAGCCGATGAACTCTTCGACGACATCGAGGAGATCGGCATCCGCGACGGAGCGAACCTGGCCGTCGAGGGATACGACTTCGCCCCGTCCTTCAACATCTGGACGACGATCGAGGAGTGCCTGAACCCGCCCGTCGTCTACGAGAGCGGGCGCGGCTGGTTCACCACGGAGCCGTTCAGCGAACCGGAGGTCTTCGACTTCCCCGAGGGCATCGGGCCGGTCGAGTGCGTCAACGTCGAGCACGAGGAGGTCCTCCTGGTGCCGCGCTGGGTCGGCGCCCGGCGCGTGACGTTCAAGTACGGCCTCGGCGACGACTTCATCGGCAAGCTCAAGACGCTGCACGCGCTGGGTCTGGACTCCACGGTCCGGGTCCCGGTCCGCGGCGAGGACGGCACCGAGGTACGGGTCTCGCCGCGCGACGTGGTCGCCGCCTGCCTGCCCGACCCGGCGACGCTCGGGGACCGGATGACGGGGAAGACCTGCGCCGGCACCTGGGTGAAGGGCACCAAGGACGGCAGGCCCCGCGAGGTGTACCTCTACCACGTGGTCGACAACCAGTGGTCCATGCGCGAATACGGCTCCCAGGCCGTCGTCTGGCAGACCGCCGTCAACCCGGTGGTGGCCCTCGAACTGATCGCTACCGGGGTGTGGTCCGGGGCCGGCGTCCTGGGCCCCGAGGCGCTGCCGCCGCTCCCGTTCCTCGACCTGCTGACGGCGTACGGCTCCCCCTGGGCGGTCCGCGAACAGCGCCCCGCCACCGCCCCGGGCCACTGACCGGACCGACCGGTGGAACCGAAATGATCTTCTTTGGCGTCATTGTCACCACGTGACCGTCGAGGGAGAGGAGAGGCGACGTGGAGCAGACCCGTCGTGCCGTACTGACTCTGGGAGCGGGGGTGGCGCTGACCGCGGTGCTGCCGGCGGGCGCGGCCCGTGCGGCGGCACCAGCCGCGTCCAGCGAGCGCGGTGGTGGCGGCGAGGCCGTCCGGCAGCTGCGCGCACTGGAGCGCGAGTACGGCGCATGGGTGGGGGCGTACGCCCGGGACACCGGTACGGGCCGGACGGTGCTGTACCGGGCCGACGAGCTGTTCCCCATGTGCTCGGTGTTCAAGACGCCGGCCGCGGCGGCCGTGATGCGGGACCTGGACCGTGACGGCGAGTTCCTCGCCCGGCGCATCCACTACACGCAGGAGGACGTCACCTCCGCGGGCGGCGGCTCGGTGACCGGGCTGCCTGCGAACGTCGCCGGCGGGCTGACGGTGGCCGAGCTGTGCTCGGCGGCCATCGCGCAGAGCGACAACTGCGCCGCGAACCTGCTGCTCCGCGAGCTGGGCGGGCCCACGGCCATCACCCGGTTCTGCCGTTCCGTCGGGGACCGCACGACGCGGCTCGACCGCTGGGAGCCGGAGCTGAACTCGGCCGAGCCCTCGCGGGTGACCGACACGACCAGTCCCCGGGCCATCGCCCGCACGTACGGGCGGCTCGTGCTCGGCGACGCACTCGCCCCGCGGCACCGGGAACTCCTGACGCGGTGGCTGGTGTCCAACACCACGAGCGGCGACCGGTTCCGCGCCGGCCTGCCGCGCGACTGGGTGGTCGGGGACAAGACGGGCGCCGGGTCGTACGGGACCAACAACAACGTGGGCATCGCCTGGCCTCCCGGACGGCCGCCCGTGGAGCTGGCCGTGCTGACCACCAAGGCGGACCCCGCCGCGCCGCGCGAGGACGCACTGGTCGCGAGGGCGGCCGGGGTGCTGGCGGCGGCGCTCACCTGACGGGCGCGGCCTCCGCCGCCGGGCACATCGGGGTCGAGCTCGCCATCACCGTCAACCAGGGCACACAGCAAGGATCTTGACGGTACCGTGCTGCTCCAGCGGGCTGACGTGGTGCCTACGAAGTGCCACGATGGTCCGTGCTTCAACAGTGTGCCCCTTCGGGACGCTACGAGAGCGGCGCCGGCGCGTCCCGGGGGCAGCCCTACCCCACGAAAGGGCGGACACCCCATGCGCGTCATACCGTTCGTTTGGCCTTTAGGCGGCGGCCGCGGCTCGGCCGCGGAGGACCAGGTGCGGCTCTACTACAGCCGCAAGACACAGGAAATCCTGCACAAGTACGGTCCGGGTCCACGCGTCCACTTCCACGTGGGGCTGTACCCGGACGGCCCACCGGACACCACCGTCCCCCAGAGCACGCTGCAACAGAGCCTGTTCGACTCGCAGGAGCGGATAGTCGACCACGCGGCCCGCACGTGGGGCGCGTACGAGGCACCTCCCCGGCGCCTGCTCGACATCGGCTGCGGACTGGGCGGCACCTCGCTCTACTGGGCGCAGGAGCACGGCGCGTCGGTCACCAGCCTGACCGTCACGCCGGAACACCTCCCGATCGTCCAGCACTTCGCCCGCAGCGCCGGGGTCGCGGAACGCGTGACTCCCGTACTGGCCGATGTGCACGACCTCGACGAGACCCGCGCGTACGACGCCGTCTACGCCAACGAGAGCAGCGGCTACACCGACCGGACCCGGCTGTTCGAGGTCGTCGCCAAGGCCCTTGAACCCGGCGGCTGGTTCGGGATCCAGGAGCACTTCGTGGGCGCGTCCGCGTGGCGGGAGTTCATGGACGGCTACTACAGAACCCGGCTCGGCCGGCACGGGGAGTACCTGGCCGCGGCCGAGGCGGCCGGCTTCGAGCTGGTGGAGGACGAGGACGTGACGGACGCGGTGGCGGAGTTCTGGGTGCAGTCCATGGCGTGGAACACCGCCGAACTCGACCGGTTGAGAGCGGACTCCCGTGCCGAGGCCGGCGCCTGGACCGGCGACCGGCTCGAGCAGTCGACGATCGCGCACAGCAAGTTCTTCCGGCTCTGGCGTGAGCACGCGGTGGAGACACGGCTGTTGCGCTTCCGGATCGGCGGTGGCCGATGACCGCGCCGCCCCGGCCCTCGCGCCTCGGCGCGGGCCTGCCGCCCTTCTACTGTCCCCTGCCGCGCGACCTCGTCCATCCCGACGCGAAGGAGGTGGAGGCCCGGGCGGTCGAGTGGCTCGACGCCTTCGGCGTGTACCCCGATCCGGTCGAGCGCGCCTGGGGACTCGCCACCCACAGTGCCGACTTCTCCTGCCGCATCATCCCCGAGGGGGCCGTGGAGGCCGTCCTGCTGTTCACCCAGTGGAACTACTGGGCCAACGCCGTGGACGACTGGCAGGATTCGGGCTCCGACGAGGTGGGGACGGCCGCGGTCGTCGAACACGGGGTGCGGCTGCTGCGGACCATCGAGGACCCCGGGGCGTCCGTGCTGCCCGACGGGCCCATGACCCGCGCACTGCAGGACCTGGTGGACCGTACCCACGCCATGCTCACCCCCTACGAGCTGCGCAGATTCGCCGAAGGGACGCGGGACTGGCTGCTCGGGGCGGCTTGGCGGGCCGCCCGGGCGGAGGCGGGGTCGATGCCGGGGCTGAACGACTTCGTCGCCATGGGGCCGCTGGCGAACGGCACGCGGTTCTCACTGACCTGGTCGGACGTCGCCCGCGGGGACCGGTTGCCGGCGGACGTCCTGTGCTCCCCCGCCCTGACGGCGCTGACGGACGCCGCGGGTTTCGTCGTCAGCGCGGACAACGACCTGTTCTCCTACGACAAGGACGACCACCTGGAGCCGCGCGAGATCAACCTCGTCAACGTGATCGCCCACCAGGAGGGATGCTCTCCGGCCGAGGCGGTCCCGCTCGCCGTGGCGCTGCGCGACCGGGTGATGGTCCTCTTCACCGGGCTGCGTGCGCGGCTTGAGGACGGCGCGGACGGCAGGGACGGCAGGGATGCCGGGGACGTCGAACTGCGCCGTCACCTCGCGGCGTTGGGCCACTACGTGGCCGGCTCCATCGCCTGGCAGACGCGGGCGCCGCGGTACGCCAGTCCGCGCAACCGGCACGAACTGCCGCTTGCGGATGCGGCGTTCGCGGTCCGGTACGCCGAGGAGCCGAGCGCTGCCGGAACCGAGCCGCCGGATCTGCCGGCCCTGGCGTCCTGGTGGCGGCAGCTGCGCGGCTGAGCGGAAGGTCCGAGGTCCCCGCCGGTGCGGCCGGGGACCTCGGACCTCGAACCTCGCTACGGGCTGTCTGCTCAGCGGCGGCCGAGCAGCCGGCGCCACCAGCTGACACCACGACGCCTGCGGCCGCCCGCGACCGGGGACGGCGGCGCCGTCGGCTGCGGCGGGATCACCGGATGGACGGGATGCCCGGCCGGCTGCTCCACCGGGAGCTGCGGAGCCTGGGCGGGCGCCGTCCGCGGGGCGAACCGTACCGGCAGCGACAGCAGGTGACGGGACATCAGTGTGCCGCGCCACTGGAGCTCGCTCGCGTCGACCGCCAGCTGGAGGTCCGGCAGCCGGTCCAGCAGGACCTCGATGCCGGTGTCCGCGATGGCGCGCCCGATGTCCTGGCCGGGGCACTCGTGCGGGCCGCTGCTGAACGCCAGGTGCGAGCGGTTGCCGTGGACGGACGCGGAGGGGTCGGGCCGGATCTGGGGGTCGGCGTTGCCCGCGGCCAGGCCGAGCAGGATCATGTCCCCGGCCTTCACCTGCTGGCCGCCGAGCACGGTGTCCCCGGTGGCCCAGCGCCCGATGATCGTGTTGATGGGAGGGTCGTCCCAGAGGACCTGCTCCAGCGCGTCGGGCAGGGTCATGTGGCCTCCGGAGAGGCTCGCCCGGAAGCGCGGGTCGGTCAGGACGGTGCGCAGGGTGTTGGCGATCAGGTTGGCGGTGGTCTCGTAGGCCGCGATCAGCACGACGCGCAGGTGCATGAGCACTTCGGTGTCGGTCAGGTCCGCGGGGTGCTCGATCAGCCAGGAGGCGAGGTCGCGGGCCGGCTTGGCCTTGCGCTCGACGACCAGGTTCTCCAGCGTGGTGGTGACGTAGCGGTCGCTCTGGAGGGCCGTCTCCGTCCCCTGGAGCATGTCGCGCGCCGCGTTGACCAGCAGCGGCCCGTGTTCGTCGGGTGCCCCGATGAGCTGGGTCATGACCAGCATGGGGAGCTGGTCGGAGAAGGCGGGCACCAGGTCGGCGTATCCCTCGGCCGTGATCTGGTCGACGAGCTGGTTGGCGAAGCGCGTCACGTAGCGGCGGATGCCGCGCTTGTCGAACCGCTCCAGGGACTCCACGACGGCCGAGCGCAGCCGCTCGTGGACCGGGCCGTCGGTGAAGTTGCACACCGGCACCCAGGAGACCATGGGGCCGAGCGGGGTGTCGGCCGGCACGCGGCCCTCTCTCATGTCCCGCCAGCCCCGGGGGTCTCGGGCGAACCGCGAGGAGGTTCGGGCGACATCCAGGTTCTCCCGGTGGCCGAGGACGAGCCACGCGGGGAGGTCCCCGCTCACGAGCACCGGGGCCACCGGCCCGTGCTCGGCACGCAGCTTCTCGTACAGGGCGAGGGGGTCCGCCTGGGCCTCCGCTCCGTGCAGGCGGTACAGGCCGCCGGCGGTCGCGGCGGAATGGGCGGGGCACCCGGGCGGTGGGGTGGGGGTGGTGGTCACATTGCCTCCTGGGTGGCTGCCTGGGAGTGCAGGTAGCGCATGAGGGTCAGCAGGACATCGCGGGACGAGTCCCGCCTTCTGGCGTCGCAGACGAGGATCGGGACGGCGGGTGGCAGGTCGAGGGCCTCGCGCAGCTCCTCCAGGGGGTGATCGGGAGCCCCGGGGAAGGAGTTGACGGCCACCACGAAGGGGACGCCGCGCTCCTCCAGCCGCCCGATGACGTCGAAGCTGATCTCCAGCCGCCGGGTGTCGAGGAGTACGACGGCTCCGAGCGCGCCTTCGAAGAGCCCGCGCCACAGGAACCAGAAGCGCTCCTGGCCGGGTGTTCCGAACAGGTACAGGACGAGTTCGTCGTTGATGCTGATGCGGCCGAAGTCCATGGCCACGGTGGTGGTGATCTTGCGGGCGACGCCCCAGGTGTCGTCGACGCCGACGCCGGCCCTGGTCATCGTCTCCTCGGTCGTCAGCGGTTTGATCTCGCTGACGGCACCGACCATCGTCGTCTTTCCCACGCCGAATCCGCCGACGACCACGACCTTCACGGCCGCCGCGGCCGACTGCGGCAGTATGTCCGCCTCACGCGGCCCGGCGGGCGGGTCAGAGCTTCTGAAGTCCATCGATCACTGCCTCGATCAGAGCAAGGTCGGGTAGCTGCGCGGCGGGAATGGGCGGGCGGACGTGCACGCGTTGGGCGGCCATCAGGTCTCCGACCAGCACGGTGACGACGCTCACGGGCAGGCCGACGTACGCGGCGATCTCGGCCACCGACAGCGGTGACTGGCACATCCGCAGGATGGATGCCTGCTCGGGCTGCATCTCGGGCCGGGGAGGCCCTTTGGCCACCACTAAGGTCACGAGGTCGAGCTGGACGGAGGTGGAGGGTCCACTGCGTCCGCCGGTGATGACGTAGAGCCGTTCGGGGCTGCTGTCCTCCCAGCTTGAGGGCGGCTCTTTCACGCGGGCTGCCCGTCGTGCCGGGGCGGGCTGCTCAGGTGGTCCCCCATTCGGGTCACCAGGTTGCGCATCTGCGCGCCCATCAGGCCCGCGTCGACGCCCTCGTCGGCGAGGACCGCGAGGTAGGAGCCGTCCCCGGCGGCCATCAGATAGAAGAAGCCGCCGTCCATCTCGATCACTACCAGCCGCATTCTGCCCTCGGAACTGGGCAGTTCGGCGGCCACCGCTCCGGCGAGGCTCTGCAGGCCGGCGCACGCGGCCGCCAGGCGGTCGGCCGTGTCCGTCTCGGCCCCGTACTGGGCCACGCAGAGCCCGTCCGCCGACAGCACGATCACGTGCCGCGTCTGCGGTACGCCGGCGGCCAGGTCCTTGAGCATCCAGTCCATACTGCTTCGCTGAGTCATCACTGTTCATGCCCCTTTGGTCGCTGAATCCGACGCGTCCTGGGCGCCCGACGCGTCCTGGCCGGGCTCACCCGACAGTCCGCTGTGGAACGCCTCCAGCCACATTCCGGGGCCGTTGTCGTCGGCCGGCTGCGGCCTCGCGGCCGGCCGGACTTCGGAGGTGGCGACACGGTCCTTCCGGCGCCGTTGCGGCAGGCCGGTCGCGGTACGTTCGGCGGTCGGCCCACCGTCGGCGGGCATCGGGCCGGTCATCGGGCCGGGCGCCGGAGCCGGCGTCGGCGTCGGCCGGGGCGCGGGGAAGCCGACCGACATGGCGTCGACCGGGTGCTCGCGCGGTGTGGCGGACACCGCCCTGGGCCCCGAGGAGGAGCCGATGCCGTGGGCGAGACCGGTCGCCGCCGACGCGGTGGTGATCAGGTGCTGCGGCACGATGACGACGGCGCGGACACCGCCGTACGCGGAGGAGCGCAGGGACACCTGGAACCCGTACGCCTGCGCGAGCCGGCCGACCACGGCCAGGCCCAGCCTCGGCGTCTCACCCAGGTCGTTGAGGTCGATCCCGGACTGCGCCTGCGCGAGCATCTTCTCGGCGCGGGCGCGGGCCTCCTCGCTCATGCTCAGTCCGCCGTCCTCGATCTCCACGGCGATGCCCGACTGCACCTCGACGGCGGTGAGGTGGACCCGGGTGTGCGGCGGGGAGTAGCGGGTGGCGTTGTCCAGCAGCTCGGCGAGGGTGTGGATCAGTGGTTCGACGACCGGGCCGACGACGGCGACCTCGGTGACCGAGTGGAGCTCGACCCGCTGGTAGTCGATGATCCTCGACATGGCGCCGCGCATGACGCTGTAGAGGGTGACCGCCCTGCTCCACTGCCGGCCGGGGCGCGCACCGCCGAGCACGGAGATGGAGTCGGCGAGCCTGCCGATGAGGGCGGTGCCGTGGTCCAGTCGCAGAAGGTCTCCGAACACGTCCGGGTTGCGGCCGTGCCGGTCCTCCATCTCGCGCATCTCGTGCGCCTGCTGGTGGACGATCGCCTGCACGCGGCGGGCGACGTTGACGAAGGCCCGCTGCGCCGAGTCGCGCAGGCTCTCCTCGTTGTCGACGGTGTCGATGGCGTGGGCCAGTACGGCCTGCAGGGCGGCTCTGAAGCGCGGGGTGAGGGCTGTGTCGTTGCCCCAGCGGTTGCCGTGTCCGGCGCGGCCGCCCAGGGAGGTGAGCACCTCCTCGGCCACCTCGCCCCGGCGCAGTCGCTCGATGGCCTCGGGGAGCACCACCGCGGAAAGGCGGGTCGCCTCGGTCTCCTGCCGGGCCAGGGTGTGCCGCAGTGCGGCGATCTCGGAGCCCCGGGCGGCGAGGGCGCGGCCGCGCCGCAGGGCTTCGACGAACACCGCGGCGGTGCACAGGCCGCCCGCGGCGATCAGGATGGTGCCGACCGGCTCGGAGGAGGAGACAAGCGCCCCGACCAGGCAGACGACGGCCAGGGACCCGACCGCGGGCAGCGCCCGGCTTGCTCCCGCCTCCGGGTGGGCTGTTTCGGGTGGAACGTCTCTTTGCTCCATCGGCGTCCTCGAATTATCGGAAAAGGGTGACCTTCTGACCGGTGGGCGGGAGCATAACTACGCCCAACTGCCCGCACGCGCGCTTTTGTTGGAGTTCATCGGACCGGAGGAACCGTTATGCGCCATCAATGGCGGCGAATTTCGGCCCGTGCGACGGACGGCCCGCGGAGGGCGGCGGCGTAAGGGGAGGTCGACGGCCCGCCGGCGCCTTGGCGGCACGGGCCTTCACCCCTGGATCCCCTCCGGCGCCGGCCGCGCCGCGCGGTCGCGAGGTGGCGGCGCGGACTGAAATGCGCTACGCGTGCGGCCGCGCCGGAGGAGTCACCGTATCGAGTGGTCAGGCTCCCGCATGTGCGGCGTCACCGCGGGGGGCCGCGAGGCCGGCGAGCAGGACCTCGAGGGCGAGGTCGGTGGCCTCGGACAGCGGGGTGTCCTCCAGGAGGGAGCCGACCGCCAGGGCCGCGAGGCCGTGCACGGTGGAGAAGGCGACCTGGGCGAGGCGGTCCGGCTCGCCCGCGCGCACGACACCCTCCTGCTGCGCGAGGGCGACGAGGCCTGCGGCGATGTGCAGGCTCTGGTGCCCGAGCTCGCGCAGTTCGGCGCTGGAGTCGTCGGCGTGCTTGGCCGTGAACATCAGGCTCAGCAGCGGGGCGTTCGCCACGGCGAAGGCGATGTAGGCGCGCCCCATTCCGGCGAGCCGGGCGGTGACGGGGCCGGGCTCGTCGACGGCGGCCCGCAGGGCTTCGTTGAGGCGGGTGAAGCCACCCACGGCGAGCGCGTCGAGCAGCGCCTGCCGGTCGCGGAAGTGGCGCCCCGGCGCGGCGTGGCTGACGCCGAGGTCCCGGGCGAGGGCGCGGAGGGACAGGCTGTCCGCCCCCGTCTCCGCGAGGACGGCTTCCGCGCGCGCCAGCAGGGCCTCTCGGAGGTTGCCGTGGTGGTAGGGCGAATCGGCGTCGGCCAAGGCGGCCTCCCCTCGCTCGATGTTGTCATTGACAACAATGTTTGCTCTGTCTACATTCAAATTATCGTCCATCGGCCGGAACACCGGAGCGGAGCGCCGACCATGTCTATGACATACCGCGGAACTACAGCCCTGATCACGGGGGCCAGCGCCGGCCTCGGCGTCGAGTTCGCCCGGCAGTGGGCCGAACGCGGAGCGGACGTCGTACTCGTCGCCCGCCGCGTCGAGCGGCTGGAGGAGATCGCGGCGGACCTTCGGGGCCGGTACGGGGTGCAGGCCCACGCGGTCGCCGCCGACCTGGCCCGGCCGGGCGCCGCGGCCGCACTGCACGCGGAGCTCGACGGGCTCGGGCTGCGCGTGCAGACCCTGGTCAACAACGCGGGTTTCGGCAGCCACGGCCCGTTCGCCGACCAGGACCCCGCCCGGATCAGCGAGATGATCCAGCTCAACGTGACGGCGCTGACGGAGCTGACCAGGCAGTTCCTCCCGGACCTGACGGCCGACGGACGGGGCGCCCTCGTCACCGTCGCCAGCGCGGCCGCCTACCAGCCGACCCCGGCGATGGCGGTGTACGGGGCCACCAAGGCGTTCGTCCTGAACTTCACCGAGGCCGTCGCCTACGAGACGCGCTCCTCCTCGCTGCGGGTGCTCGCCGTCTCGCCCGGCCCGGTCCGTACCGAGTTCTTCGACGTCGTCGGCAGTCAGGACGCGGCCGTCGGGCGGATGGCCACTGCCGAGCAGGTGGTCACGGCGGCCCGCCGGGCGCTGGAACGCGACAGGACGCCGCCCAGCATCGTCGTCGGCCTCGGCAACCGGCTCTCGGCGACGGCGTCCACGCTGGCGCCGCGCCGCCTGGCCCTGACGGTGGCGGGGCGGGCCCTCAAGGCCTGACCCCGACCCGACTCGTCCGGGCGGGCACGCCGGCGCACACTGGATCCGGACACCCCCGAGGCGCGGGGTGCCCGGATCCCGGGGGTGCGGGGAGGCACGACATGGTCATCAGTCACCACATCGGCGACGGAACGCTGCACGTGCGGATCCTGCACGAGCTGCACGTCACCGATCGGGCCGCGGCCGCCCTGCAGATCGAATCCCTCGTCCACGCCCACCGCCCTGCGCGGGTCACCGTCGAACTGCCGAGCCGCTCCCCCTCCCCCATGACCTTCAGCGCGCTGGCCCGCGCCCGGCGGATGTGCCAGAGCCTGGGGATCCCCCTGACCGCGACGGCGCCCGGCGAACAGGCGCCGCTGCCCCTCTTCGGCCACGAGACCGAAGCGGACGGCACGGCCAGCGGCTCCGTCGGCGCCCGGTGGCTGGAGCACGGAGCGCGCCACAACCACTGAGGTGGCCCCGGCGGCCCGACCGGCCCCGGACCGGGATCAGTTGAAGGGCTCCAGCGTCATGAAGGCCTCCTGGGGATTGCCCTCGTGCACCAGCGACTCGTGGGCGCCCACGTCGTCGAAGGCGAAGCCGTACGCCTTGCCGTCGGCCATCTGCGCGTGAATGATGCGCGAGTAGTGGTTGGTGACGGCGTCGCGGTAGAAGCCGTCGCCGTTCGCGTCGGGCTGGTTCGGGTTGGTCAGGAGCGTCGAGCGGTTGAAGCCCGCGCACAGGGTGCGGGAGATCGGGCCGCGGACGGTGTCGTTGGGGGCGTCGAGGAGCTTGTAGCAGCCGAAGACGCTGTCGGAGTCGGGCTTCTGGAAGCTGGTGACCACCGCGCCCGAGCCGTTGGTGAAGTTCATGACGTTGCCCGAGACCCGGCCGTAGTACTTGGTGCCCGGTTCGTGCGCGAACGGCGTCACGGTGAGGGTGGAGGAGGCGTACTTGCTCCAGACGCGGTTGATGTAGTCGTTCATCGCGCCGGCCGGGATGCCGCCCGCCTCGATGCCGTGGCCGGGGGACAGCGCCCGCAGCGGGGTCCCGTCGGAGCGGCTCTGGATCAGCCCGCCCCAGCCGGCCGAACGCAGCCCGCCGAAGACGGCGTTGTACCCGCCGGCCTTGAGGCGGCCGGTGTTCTTGACCGTGCCGTCGGCCGCCTTCGCGCCCACCGCGTACGGGGCCGAGAACATGTCGACCTGGGTGCTGTTGATCCACAGGCCTGCGTCGTTGAGCGTGTACTCGGACCAGTTGAACAGGATGTCGTGGTTGGGGTCGGAGGGGTTCTGCACGGCCGGCTGCACCAGGCCGCCGGTGGTGAGCCTGAAGACGAGCTTGCGCCCGACGGAGAAGTAGACGCGTCCGGAGAACTTGGGCATGCGGATCGTCTTGGTCTGCCCGTTGGCCGGGCCGGCGATCGACGCGTCCGGGGCGGGAGTGGGCGGGTTGCCTCCCGCGGGCCAGGGGTGGAAGGCACCGCTCGCGTCGGCCCAGCCCTGCCGGCCGGTCGTGAGCTGGGTGCCCAGGTTGTAGATGTAGACGGGCTCGCTGCGCCCGGAGTTGTTCTTGATGGTGAGCGGGATGGTGGCCGGTACGGCCTCGGCGGACGGCGGCGGGCCGAAGAACAGCACGCCGGCGCCGACCGACAGGGCCGCGACGCCGAACACCAGCACTCTCGACAAGCGGAACACTCTCTTCCTCCTTGCGTGGGGGGACCTGCCGATGGAGCGGTGGGCGAGGCAGGGATGGATTTATTGAAACGTGAGAGCGCTCTCAGAGTCTGATTGTGTTCAACTTCTGTCAATGCCCTTGACACGGCAGCCTGTTCGGGAGGGCTTCAGAAGGCGTATCGGATCCGCAGCCACGGCGCCTCGGCGGCGACGAGTCCGCGCATCGCCGCGACGGCCCCGGCCTTCACGTCGCCGCGGTAGCGGACGTTCCAGCTGCCGTTCTGCGAACGCTTCGGCTCCTGGAGGCGGGGCTGCCACAGGACGTCCTCCGCGCGGGGGTGCCAGCCCAGATTGAGGTCGTGCAGGTCCTTGTTGTGCGTCAGCATGATGACCTCGGCGGCCGCCTGCTCCTTGACCCGGGCGGGCAGCACGTCGTCCATCTGCCGGAGCAGCAGGGACCAGTCACGTTCCCAGCCGGGGCGCAGGACGACGGGCGAGAGGTTGAAGTGGACCTCGTAGCCCGCGTCCAGGAAGTCCCCGGCGGCGGCGATCCGGCTCTCCACCGGGCTGGTGCGGATGTCGAGCAGCCTGGAGTCGCCCGGCGGCATGAGGGAGAACCGTACGCGGGTACGGCCGCGGGGGTCCAGGAGGAGCAGGTCCGGGTTGACGAACTTGGTGGCGAAGGACGCCTTGGCGGCGGGCCACCGCGCGAAGGCGTGCACCAGGTCGGCCACGTTGTCGCTGATCAGGGCGTCGACGGAGCAGTCGCTGTTCTCACCGATGTCGTAGACCCAGGCGAGCGGATCGCACTGGTTGGCCTCGGGCTTGGGACCGAGGCGCGCGAGGTGCCGGGAGACGTGGGCGATGGTGCGCTCGATGTTGGTGAAGACGGTGACCGGGTTGGCGTAGCCCTTGCGGCGCGGGACGTAGCAGTAGGCGCAGGCCATGGCGCAGCCGTTGGCCGGCCCGGGGGCGATCCAGTCCGCGGAGCGGCCGTTGGGCCGGGCGGTGAGCGTCTTCTTCTCTCCCAGGACCAGCGTCTGCGTCTTGATCCGGACCCAGCGGTCGACGTTCCCCTCGTTGCCGTGGAGGTCGGGGATCCGCCAGTGGGAGTCGACCGGGACGATCTCGGCGTCGGGGTACCGGGCGAGGACCTGTCTGCCGCGCGGGGAGGCCGCGGCCGCGGGTTCGGCGAAGATCGTGCCCACGGACAGCAGCCGGCGCGCGGCGGGGCCGTCCCGGAACAGCGGGCCGGCGTTCCCCGGCGGACGGGACGCCCGCCCCGGGTCGATGTCCTCCAGGCCGAACAGGGCGTCTGCGCCGTCGTCCGGACCGCCCGCGGGTGGCTGGGCTCGCATGTCGGTCTCCTGCGCAATCACGGACCTTCCACTCTAGGCGAGCCGGCGGGGCAGGGGCGCCCGCCGCTCGCTGCGGCAGGTCGGGGCAGGCCCGGAGGGCTCGGCGGTGGGCGCGAGCCCGCGGGGTGTCGTGCGGAGCATCGACCGCCGGGGAACCCGGGGGTCCCCCCGGGTTCCCCGGACGGAGTCCGGGGAGAGGCGCGGTGCCGGGCGCCGCGAGCCCGGCATGACCGGCACGTCACCCCCTACGATGGGAGGCGTCGAATGCGCAGGTGGGGGCCCGGTAGGAGAGGACGCGGGTTGAATCGTTTCGCCCGGCTCGCCACGCGGTTGCTGGCGGTGCCGCTGGGACTGGTCTGGCTGGAGCCGGCCGGGGAGGCCGCGGGCGCGGTACCCGAGTGCTGGCCGGTCGGAGCGGAACCCGACCCGGCCGTTCCGGCCTGCTGTCGGCTGGTCGCGGAGGACGGAATGCCCCGCTTCCTGTCGCATGTCGGAGACGGTTCCGACGACAACGACGGCGGCGGAGACGCGGCCTTCGCGTTCGCCGGCGTCCCCCTCGTCGGCGGTTCGGGCGAGCTCCTGGGCGTCCTCGCCGTCACGGACCGCGCCCCCCGGCAGTGGAGCGAGGACGACGTACGGGACCTGTCGGACCTCGCCGCCGCCTGCAGTGCGCAGATGCGGATGCGGACCCGCTCCGAGACCGTCCGCCAGGCCCGCGAGGCAGCGGAGGGGGAGGCGACCCGCGCGCACGAGCTCCTCAACCGTTCCGAGCTGCTCCTGCGGGCTTCCGAGGACCTCGCCGACACCAGCGGACTGGACGACGTCCGGCGGCGGGTCGGGGACCTGGTCGGCGGGGACCTCAAACCGGCCGGTATCGACCTGGTGCTGGTGCGGCAGGGAATGCTCCACCACGTGACGGGTCCCGCCGACGACGGTGCCTCCGGCCCGCCGCCCGGGAGGCTCGCCGAGCCCTTCGGCCTCGGTTCGCACTGGCCGGTCGCGCGGGCGGTGCGCGAGCACCGGATGATCGTGGTCGACGGGCCGTCGCCGGCGGACGGGGCCGATGCCGCCCACAACCCCCCGGCCACCCCGTCCTTCGACGCCCTGCGCCTCGCGACCGCCGCCTGCGTGCCCCTGCGCGGAACGCACGGCATGCTCGGGGCCCTGGTCCTGGGGTGGGACGCCCCGTACGAGATCGGCGTGGACGAGCGGGCGGTACTGACCACGCTCGCCGGTTACACCGCCCAGGCCGTCGAACGCGCCCTCCACCTCGACGAACGCGTCACCGTGGCCCGCCAGCTCCAGCGGGCCATGCTCACCGAACTGCCCGACGCACCCGGCCTGGAGCTGTCCGCCCTCTACCGGCCCGCCGCCCGCGACGACATGGTCGGCGGTGACTGGTACGACGCCTACCCGCTGCCGGTGGCACCGGGCGGGGCCGCCGCGGGCGCGCTGTCGCTCACCGTCGGCGACATCACCGGGCACGACATGCGGGCGGCCGCGCTGATGGGCCAGGTCCGCAGCATGCTGCGCCAGGCCGACCACGACCATGCGGGCGAGGGCCCGGAGCAGTCGCTCTGCGCACTGGAACGGGCCTGCCGCCGTCTGAACCTGCCGGCCAGCGGCACGGCCCTCCACGCCCACCTCACCCCGGCGACCGACGGCCACTGGCAGCTGCGGTGGAGCAACGCGGGCCACCCGGCGCCGCTCGTGGTCACCGCGGACGGCGCGGTGGAGACCCTCGAACGGCACGACGTACTGCTGCACCACGCCCTGACGCCCGGGCCCCGTACCTGCGACAGCCGTTCACTGCCCCCGGGCAGCACCCTGCTGCTGTACACCGACGGGCTGGTCGAGGAGCGGGGAGCGGACATCGATGACAACGTCGACCGGCTCGCAGAGCGGCTCGCCGCGGCTCCCCCCGACCTCCCGCTGGACGCCCTGCTGCGGTCCCTCCTGGACTCCGTCGCCCCGCAGGACGCGCAGGACGACGCCGTTCTCTTCGCGGTACGCGTCGCCGCGTCCTGACCGGCCCGCCGTACGCCCGGTCGGGCGGGGGCCGGGAGGGTCAGTTCGAAGCGGCAGCCGCCGGGCACGTTGCGTACCTCGGCGTGCCCGGAATGGGCCTCGACGATGCCGCGGACGATGCCAGTTCACGCGGGCTGAAGGGCATGGTCACGTGGTCGTCCGCGCCCACCTCCAGACGCAGCCGGCGGCACACCTCCAGCCCGTCCACGCCCGGCAGCATCAGATCGAGGACGACCAGGTCGGGCCGGTGCCGGGCGGCGGCCTCCAGGGCGGACGGCCCGTCACCGCACCGCGGGGTACACCGCGGGGTACCCGCCACCGCCTGCCGGGACCTGACGCGGCGTCCGCCGCTTCCGGCGGCGGGACCGGTGCTGCGAGTCCTGGTGAGAGTGAGGGCGAGCAGCGCGGCTGCGGCGAGGAGGGCGACCAGGCCGGCGTACAGGTGGGCCGCCGTCCGCAGCCCGTAGGACTGCGTCAGGACGCCCGCGCCGACGGCCGGCAGGCTCATCGCGACGTACGAGAGCACGTAGTACGCGGCCAGGGTCGCACTCCGGTCCGGCTGCGGGACCCGGGCGAGCACCATGCGCATCGAGCCCTGCGCCACCGCTCCGAAGGCGACACCGGCGAGCAGGGCCGCCGCGAAGACGGCGGGCAGGCTGACCAGGTGCATCCCGGCCAGCGAGAGGGCCACGGCGGCGGGGACCGCGGCGCAGCCCAGGAGGGTGGCGGCGAGGGGGCGCAGGACGCGGGTCGTCCAGACCGTGACGGCCGCCGAGAGGCTCAGGGTGAAGAAGACCATGCCGCCGGCGGCCCGGGGGGCGCCCGGGGCCACGAGGTGGACGAAGGCCGGGCCGAGGGAGGAGTAGAAGCCGCCGAGTGCCCAGACGGCGACGACGCCGGCGCCGCTGATCAGGAAGGCCCGGCGGGCGGGCGGGGAGACGGCCACGCGCGGGCGCAGGGAACGCCACGCCCCGGGGTGCGGCCGGGTCGTCTCGGGGGAAAGGGCGATGGCGGCGGCCTGGAGGAGGAAAACGAGGGCCAGGGCGAGGTAGACGGTGACGGTGGGTCCGGGTGCGTAGCGGATGAGCAGGGTGGCCGCCAGGACTCCGGCCGCCATGCCGGCCGGCGGCGCGATGCTGTTGGTGAGGGCGGACCGGCCGGGGCGCCCCGGTGGGTCGAGGTCGACGAGGGCGGCTCCGGCCGCGCTGGTCGCGGCGCCGGTGGCGAGGCCCTGGAGCACGCGGGCCGCGACGAGGGTGTCGGCGCCGTCGGCGCCCGCGAGCGCCGCCATGGCGACGGCTTCCAGGGCGAGCGAGCCGACGAGGACGGGGCGCCGTCCGAGGTGGTCCGACAGGGCGCCCGTGGTGAGCAGAGCGGCCAGGAGGGCCAGGGCGTAGGCGCTGAAGACCACGGTCACGGACAGGGCGGACAGGCCCCACCGGTCCTGGTAGACGGGGTAGAGGGGGGTGGGTGCGCCGGAGGCGGCCAACAGCGTGATCAGAACGGATGCGTTGAGGGCGAACGGCGGGCGTTTCCCCGTCGACGACATCAGCAGCTCCTCCCTTAAAGCGGATGATTAGCTTTAAGTAGGCTAGCCCCCACTCACGCCTTAACGCAAATCATTCGCTTTAAAGCGCCCTGGGCGCCCCGTGAAGCAAGAACTTTGCTTTAAGCTGCTGACATGAGCCGCAAACCGATGGTCCGCCCCGGCGGCCGCAGCGCCCGGGTCCAGGAGGCGGTCCACACCGCGGTGCGCGAACTCCAGGCGGAGGTGGGCCGCCCGGAGTTGACCATTCCACTGATCGCGGCGCGCGCCGGCGTCACCCCGTCGACGGTCTACCGGCGCTGGGGCGACCTGCAGGAGCTGATGTCGGACGTAGCCGTGGAGAACCTGCGACCGGACACACCGCCGCAGGACCACGGCGACCTGGCCGCGGACCTGCGGAACTGGGCCGAGCAGTTCGTCGAGGAGATGGCGTCCCCGGTGGGCCGCGCCTACATCCGCGACGCCCTGCTCGGGGCCCCCGACGGCGACAACGCGGCGCGGTGCTCGCAGTACGCGGCGGAGCAGATCGACGTCATGCTCGCCCGTGCGGCGGAGCGCGGCGAGGACGCACCGGGGGTCGAGTCGGTCCTCGACAGGGTCGTGGCGCCCATGATGTACCGCATCCTCTTCCGCCCCGGAGACCCTGCAGCCCCCGGAGACCCCGGAGGCCTCACCGCCGAGTACGCGCGCGGGCTCGTACGGGACCTGCTGGACGGCCTCGGCGCGCCGCACTGACCGTCAGACCACGGCGTCCGCAGCCCGGCCGGGCACGGGTTCGAGCCGGTAGGCATCGCCGTCGGTGACCACCCGGCCGGCGGTCGGGGGCGGGAAGTGCGTACCGAGCAGCAGCCCGCCCGTGTCGGCGAGCGAGGCGAGCAGTGAGCGGCGGGTCGACTCGGCCCGCCCGGGGTCGATGTCGACGCAACTGCCGATCTCCGGACGCGCCAGTTGCACGGGGTGGTGGATGCAGTCTCCGGTGATCAGGGCCGTGGCGTCGCCGCTGGTCACCCGTACGGCCACGTGACCGGGCGTGTGGCCCGGGGCCGGCACCAGCTCCAGACCGGCGGCCACGGTGACCCCGCCGGCCGGTACGTCGACCGCTTCGAGCAGCCCCGCCTCGTCGACCGGGTGCACGGAGTCGCGGAACATGGCCGCCCGCGCCTCGTCCATCTCGTAGGCGGCCCAGAAGTCGTACTCCGCCTTCGAGGTGAGGTAGCGGGCGTTGGGGAAGGTGGGGACCCAAGTGCCGTGGACTTCGCGCGTGTTCCAGCCGACGTGGTCGGTGTGCAGGTGGGTCAGCAGCACCAGGTCGACGGACTCCGGCGGGAACCCCGCCCGCGCGAGGCGTTCGAGGTAGTCGGTACGCAGGTCGTGCCACGCCGGGTTCGCGCGCGCCTTGCCGTTGCCGATCCCGGTGTCGACGACGACGCGCAGCCCGTCCACGACCATCGCGAAGCTGTGGCTGTCCAGGCGCAGGACACCATCGCGGTCCGCGAAGTCGGGCCGCAGCCAGTCCCGTTCGGAGACGACCTCGGCGGTGGCGGCCGGCAGCAGCCACGGGCCGGTCTGCGGCGGCAGGGGGATCTCGTCGATGCGCCGGACGACGACGGAGCCGACCGTCCAGGACGGGGCGGCGACGGGCGGTGCTGTGTGCACGGGGGAAGCCTTCCTTCGTCTGCGGAGGGCAAGCGCCCACCTAAAAGCGATTGATTTGCTTTTAGGTACGCTATGCCCTGCCGCCAGCTAACGCAACCTGTTAGCTTTTAGGTGCGGTGGGGCGTCCACCGCCCCCTCCCCTTCAGCCCGTTGCAGGAAGGACACCCATGTCCGCCGATGCCCTCACCCCTCCGGAGGCGGCCCGCTGGGCCGCACGCTCCGGCCTCCCCCTGGCGCCCGAACGCCACGTGGAAGTGGCGGCCACCGCCGACCACATCCACTCCGTCGTGTCCCTCCTGAGGGAGCTGGACTTCGGGGACACGCCGCCGTCCGCCGCGTACCGTGCGGGAGAGGAGCAGGACCGTGCAACCGTATGAGCTGACCGTGGCCGGCGCCGCCGAGGCGATACGGACGCGCCGGGTGTCCCCGGTCGAGCTGGTGGACTCGGTGCTGGAGCGCATCGAACAGGTGCAGCCGCGCCTGGGCGCCTACGCCTCGGTGACGGCGGACCGTGCGCGCGACGCGGCGCGCCGCGCGACGGAAGAGATCGCCGGCGCCGGGGCCAGGGGCCCCCTCCACGGAATCCCCGCGGGCCTGAAGGACCTGATCGACGTCGCCGGGACGGCCACGTCGGCGAGTTCGCGGGTACGCGAGGGACACCGGGCGCCCGCCGACAGCACGGTCGCCGCGCGGCTCTCCGCGGCCGGCGCGGTGTTCGTCGGCAAGACCCACACCCATGAGTTCGCCTACGGCCTGACCACCCCTCAGACCGCCAACGCCTGGGACCTCGGCCGGGTGGCCGGCGGATCCAGCGGCGGATCGGCCGTCGCCGTGGCGGCGCGGGCGGCCACCTTCGCGCTGGGGACCGACACCGGCGGGTCGATCCGGGTGCCCGCCGCGCTGAACGGCGTGGTCGGTCTCAAGCCCACGTACGGGCTGGTCCCCCGGCACGGCGTGACCGCGCTGTCCTGGTCGCTCGACCACGTCGGACCGATCACCCGCACCGTGGAGGACGCCGCGCTGGTCCTGGGCGCCCTGGCCGGCCACGACCCGCGCGACCCCGCGTCCGTCGCGGCACCGCCCGCCGACCACCGGCCTGGCCCCGGTACCGACCTGACGGGGCTCCGGGTGGGCGTACCGGTCAACCACTACTTCGACCACGTGGACCCGCACGTGGAAGCCGCGGTACGGCGTGCGATCGCCCGGCTGGAGGAACTGGGCGCGCAGCTCGTCGACGTCGAGATCCCGATGACGCGCTACATCCGGGCGACCCACTGGGGGCTGATGGTGCCCGAGGCGTCGGCCTACCACGAGCGGACCCTGCGCGCGGTGCCCGACCTGTACTCGGCGGACGTACGCGTCCTGCTGGAGGCCGGCGAGCTGATGACCGCCGGGGACTACCTGCGCGCGCAGCGCGCCCGCACGCTCGTGCGGCGGGCGTGGCTGGACATGGCTGCCGCGGTCGACGTGATCGCCGCGCCCACCGTGCCCATGACCGCCGTCGGCGCCGGGCAGACGACCGTGACCTGGGGCGACGGCACGGTGGAAAGCGTGTCCGACGCCTACGTACGGCTGTCGGCCCCGGCGAACGTCACGGGCGTCCCCGCACTGACCGTCCCCGTCGGCCTGGACCCCCAGGGCCTCCCGATCGGCATGCAGCTCATGGGGAGGCCCTTCGACGAGGCGACGGTGCTGCGCGCGGGGCACGCGTACGAACGGACCGGCCCCGCCCGCGGACCGGCACCGGCGGTGTAGTGGCGGGCTCGCGTCAGGCGAGCTCGATGACGACGGCGCCGTACACGACGCAGGCGGCGGCCGGGAGCACGACAAGAGCGAGCCGGACGGCCGAGAACCACAGGGCGAGGGCGCGCGAACGCCCGGTCCCGGCCCGTGAGAGGAGGACGGTCGTCCCGGCCAGCGACCCGACCAGGAGGAGGGCCGCCAGGAAGAAGGCCAGGGCCCTGGGCGAGCCGGGCTCGGTGGCGGGGCCGTAGTCCTCCGTGATCCCGGGCAGGAGCAGCCCTACGGCACACAGCGCGAGGAATGCCAGGGTCGTGGCCAGGAAATCAAAGGCCAGAGTGACGGCCCAGCCGACGGGCAGCCGGCGGGTCGGGCGCAACATCCGGTTCACCGGGCGGCTCACAGCGGGGTCTTCGAGCCGAGGCCACCGGGTGTCCTCGGAACCCAGTCGGGCGCTCCCTGGTCCTCCTTCGGGTCCGGCTCGCGCATGGTCACGCGCCAGCCGCCCTCGCCCGTACGGCCGGTGATGCGTACCTGGAACACCTTGATCTGGGCGGTGTCGTGGAAGTACACGACGACGACCTGCCGCACGGACCCCTCGTCGTAGAACTCCGCGGTCACCTTCCCGCCGGCCCCCTGCCGGTAGGCCCGGATCCAGTTCTGTGCGGTCTTCTCGATCTCTTCCCTCGCACCTTTGTCGTCGGGGTCGGCCGCGAGCGACTCCAGTGCGCCTGGCCGGCCGTCGGCCAGCCGCCAGACCAGCTCCTGCGTGACCCGGAGGGAGTCGGACGTGGGATATCCGACCACGCCCAGCGGTGCGTGGCCGGAGTAGTCCGTCGCGTACTGCAGCCTGTCCTCATCGGCGCCGCAGGCGCTGAGCGCCCCCGCCGCCAGGACGGCGGCCAGCACGGCCCGCACGGACACGGTCACCCTCATTGCGCTCCTGTCGGACGGGTCACGGCGATCCCGAGGGGAGCAACGTACCTCCCTGACCAGGAAGTTCGTCCACCGAAACGGACAAGGAGGGACACATTTCACGACCCGGTGACGCACTTCACGCCATGGCCGGAACTCGGCTGCGTCGCGCAGGGCCGTGTGTGCCGCCGGACACGCGCGGGGCGGGGCGTCTACGGTGGGGCCATGCGGCTGCTGCTGACCTCGGACACCCACGTGCCCGCGCGGGCGAAGCGCCTGCCCGAGGAGCTGTTGACGGCGCTCGGCGCGGTCGATGTGGTGATCCACGCCGGGGACTGGACCGACGAGGCCACCCTCGACCTGCTGGAGTCGAGGTCGCGGCGCCTGGTCGCCGTGTACGGGAACAACGACGGACCGGCCCTGCGGCGCAGGCTGCCCGAGATCGCCCGTGCCGAACTCGGCGGACTGCGGTTCGCGGTCGTCCACGAGACCGGCCCGGCCCCCGGACGCGAGCGGCGCTGCGCCGCGCTCTTCCCCGACACGGACGTCCTGGTCTTCGGCCACAGCCACATCCCCTGGGACTCCACCGCCCCCGGTGGTCTGCGCCTGCTCAACCCCGGTTCCCCGACCGACCGCAGGCGCCGGCCCCACCACACGTACCTGACCCTCACCGCCGAGGGGGGCGCCCTGCACGACGTCGTCCTCCACCGGCTGCCCGGCTGACCTGTCGCCGAGCCGACCGGGTGTGCCCCGGCGGCGAGCGCGGGCGGCGCCCCCGGCGCGGGACTCAGGACGCCCCCGGGCCTCGGTGCAGGGAGTCCAGAACGGCCAGGTCGGCCGTCGTCAGACGCAGGGCGCCGGCGGCCACGTTGGCCGCGAGGTGCTCCGGGTCCCCCGTGCCGGGGATCGCCAGTACGTGCGGTCCCCGCTGCAGCGTCCAGGCCAGCCGGACCTGGGCCGCGCTCGCCCCGTGCGCCCGCGCGACCTCCAGCACCCCGGCGCTGTCGTCCCCGACGGCGCCCGCCTGCCGTCCGGAGCCGGCGATCGAGTAGAACGGCACGAACGCGACGCCCCGTTCACCGCAGGTGCGCAGGAACTCGTCCTGCTCGGGCTGTACGCCGATGCCGTACATGTTCTGCACGCACACCACCGGTGCGATGGCCAGGGCCTCGTCCAGGTGGTGGGGCCGGACGTTCGACAGCCCCAGGTGGCGGACGAGGCCGGCCTGCCGGAGTTCGGCCAGCGCTCCGAAGCGTTCGGCGATCGAGTCGGTGCCGACGATCCGGAGGTTCACCACGTCGAGGTGGTCGCGGCCCAGCTGCCGGAGGTTCTCCTCCACCTGGCCGCGCAGCTGTTCGGGCCGCGCGTGGGGCAGCCATTCACCCGAGGGGTCGCGGCCGGGCCCGACCTTGGTGGCGATCACCAGGTCCTCGGGGTACGGCGCCAGCGCGCGGCCGATCAGCTCGTTGGCGGAGCGCAGCGGCGAGAAGTAGAACGCCGCCGTGTCGATGTGGTTCACCCCGAGGTCCACCGCGCGGCGCAGCACCTCGACCGCCTGGCCGCGGTCGCGCGGGACGGCTCCGCCGACGAGGGCCTCGCCGTTCTGGGCCAGGCGCATCGCGCCGAAGCCGATCCGGTTGACCGTGCGGTCGCCGAGCTTCCAGGTGCCTGCTGCCGTGATCGTCTGTGAGGTCATGCACGGGATGTTCGGTGGCGGGTAGGCTGCCGGGCCATTGGTTAAGGCATGTGTGAATCCTCGGGGTGGCGGTGCGGGCGGAACTGGCGTTCTCGGTGGGCGATCTGGCGCGGATGCGGTTCGCCGTCTCACCGATGTGGGAGGTCGGGCCCAGCATGCGACTGCTCAGGTCGGGGCACGAACACCCCGTGCACCGGGCCTGGACGGCGCAGGTCCGGCCACGGCTGGCGGCCACGGGACTCGACCGGGGCCGGCTCGCCGAACTGGTGCCGCCCTCGGGGTACGTTCCCGACTTCCTCAATCCCGCGCCCGCAGGGCCGTCCCCCGCCTTCGAGGAAGAGCTCGCCGCGATCCGGGCCGCACCCGCCGACCGGGTCCGCGGGGAGCTCGACCGGCTGCGGGCCGAGCAGGGGCGTCTCGGCCCGGGGCTGAGCGGCCTGTACGACGACGTGCCACGCCTGCTGGAGCGGGTGGCGGAGGAGATCGAGGCCTACTGGACAGTGGCCCTGGCGCCCTACTGGGTGCGGATCCGGACGGTGCTCGACGCCGATGTCTTCCACCGGGCCCGACAGGTCGCCGAGCACGGCTCGGGCCGCCTCCTGGGCGAGCTGCACTCCTCGGTGAGCTGGGACGACAGCTCCCTCCGGCTGGCCGACCGCCGGGCGCCGCTGTCCCGGCAGTCGGCCGGCGCCGGCCTGCTGCTGATCCCCTCGGTCTTCACCGGGCCGGTCCCGTTCACCCGGCTGGCGCCGCCCGATCCGCCGCAACTGGCCTATCCGGCCCGCGGTATCGGCGCGCTGTGGGGACCCCGTGCCGTCCATCGGGGCGGGGGCGGCGCCCTGGCCCGCGTAGTCGGACGCTCGCGCGCCCTGCTGCTGGCCGAACTGGACTCGCCCGCCACCACGACCGAACTCGCGCGCCGCACGGGGCTGTCGGCGGCCGGGGTGTCCCAGTGCCTCACGGCGCTGCGCGACGCGGGTCTGGTCAGTGCCCACCGGGCCGGACGCTGCGTGCTGTACGCCCGCACGTCGGTGGCCGAGGCCCTCCTGACCGCCACTTCCGACGGCCCGCCGCCCGCCTCCTAGTACTGTGGCCGGTTCCGCGCCCTCCTCCTCCGCGTCGCGGGGCGGTCCGCTCCTGGATTCCCCTACGAATGCCCGCCGGTCGCGGCGGCCGTCCCTCGTGGAATCCACCGAGTCGTGCTTGACCTGAGAACCCGCGGCAACGTAACTTCGACCGCACCCCGCTCGTGAGCTGCTGGAAGGAGGCGAAACCGGATGTCGACCGTCTCCGCGCTGATTCGCCTCGCACACCAGATCGCCTGGGCTCCGGGTCGTGTAGCACACGGCTGCTGAGCAGCCCCTTCGTCGGCGTGCCCGATTGCGGCCCCGGCACCTTCTCATCTATGTCACCCCTTACGGCACGCCGTCGCGTGCCGATGTGTCGCGCTGCGGTACTGCGGTGTCCCCGGCTGCGACCACCGGAAGAGAAAGCTCCTGACATGGCGACTTGGACAGTCCGATCGACCGCGCGCCGAAATGAGGCCGTGCGATGGTAGCGGCGCGGATCACGGTCAATGGGAAAGAGAATCGGATCTCACCGGCACCGGCCCACACCACGGTGCTCGATTTCCTCCGCGAGCGGGGCCTGACCGGTACCAAGGAGGGCTGCGCCGAGGGTGAATGCGGCGCCTGTTCCGTCCTGGTGGCCCGTCCCGGGGTGGACAAGCCCACCGACTGGGTGGCGGTCAACGCCTGCCTGGTCCCGGTCGCGGCGCTCGACGGACAGGAGGTCGTCACCTCCGAGGGCCTGGCCACCGCCGACGCGCCCGGGACGCCGGCCGTGCTGCACCCCGTACAGGAGGAGATGGCAGTCCGCGGCGGCTCCCAATGCGGCTACTGCACACCGGGGTTCATCTGCAGCATGGCCTCCGAGTACTACCGGCCCGGCCGCTGCGCGCACGCCGGTCCCGCCGAGGACGGCTCCGGCTCCGGCTCCCGCTCCGAGCACGGTCCGAACGGTTTCGACCTGCACGCGCTGAGCGGGAACCTGTGCCGCTGTACCGGCTACCGCCCGATCCGCGACGCCGCCTACGCCGTCGGCATGCCCGCGGAGGACGATCCCCTGGCGCAGCGCCGCGAGCAGTCCCCGCCCGAACCGGCCGCCACCGCGTACACGCAGGACGACAGCGCGTTCCTGCGGCCGGGCACCCTGTCCGACGCGGTGCGGCTGCTGCGAGAGCGGCCCGACGCGGTGGTCGTCGCCGGCAGCACGGATTGGGGCGTCGAGGTCAACATCCGCTCCCGCCGGGCGAGCTGCGTGGTGGCGGTCGACCGGCTGCCCGAACTGCGCGCCCTGCACGTCGGATCCGGCCACATCGAGATCGGGGCGGCTCAGACCCTCACGGAGATCGAACGCCGTCTCGACGGCGCCGTCCCGCTGCTGGCGGAACTGTTCCCGCAGTTCGCCTCCCGTCTGATCCGCAACAGCGCCACCCTCGGCGGCAACCTGGGCACCGGATCCCCCATCGGCGACAGCCCGCCCGTACTGCTCGCGCTGGAGGCGTCGTTGGTGCTCGCCGACGCCGACGGCGAACGCGAGGTCCCCCTCTGCGACTACTTCACCGGCTACCGGCAGAGCGTGCGCCGCCCCGGCGAGCTGATCCGCGCGGTGCGCGTCCCGCTGCCGCTGTCACCGGTCACCGCCTTCCACAAGATCGCCAAGCGACGTTTCGACGACATCTCCAGCGTGGCGGTCGCCTTCGCGCTCGACATCGAGGACGGCACTGTCCGCAAGGCGCGCATCGGCCTGGGCGGCGTCGCCGCCACCCCGATCCGCGCCCTCGCGACCGAGGCCGCCCTGGAGGGCGAGCCCTGGACGGAGCAGACCGTCCAGGCCGCGGCCGGGGTGCTGCGGGCCGAGGGCACGCCGATGGACGACCACCGCGCCAGCGCCGGGTACCGCACCGCGATGCTCGGCCAGAGCCTGCTGAAGCTGTACGCGCGAACCACCGAGGCGGTGCCGTCATGAGCCATCTGTCCGAACGCCCCGAGAAGCCCGTCGTAGGCCTCCCGCTGCCGCACGAGAGCGCCGGCCTGCACGTCACCGGGGCCGCCCTCTACACCGACGACCTGGTCCACCGCACCAAGGGCGTCCTGCACGCCCACCCGGTCCAGGTGATGAAGGCCCACGGCACGATCACCGCGCTGCGCACCGGGCCCGCGCTCGCCGTGCCCGGTGTGGTCCGCGTACTGACCGGCGCCGACGTGCCGGGCGTCAACGACGCCGGCATGAAGCACGACGAACCGCTGTTCCCCGACACGGTCATGTTCCACGGCCACGCCGTCGCGTGGGTGCTCGCCGAGACCCTGGAGGCGGCCCGACTCGGTGCCGCGGCCGTCGAGGTGGAACTCGACGAGAAGCCCTCCGTGATCACGCTGCGGGAGGCGATGGCGGCCGGGAGCTTCCACGGCGCCCGGCCCGTGATGGAGACCGGCGACATCGATGCGGGCTTCGAGGACTCCGCGCACGTGTTCACGGGCGAGTTCCAGTTCTCCGACCAGGAACACTTCTATCTCGAGACGCACGCGGCCCTGGCCCACGTCGACGAGAACGGGCAGATGTTCGTCCAGAGCAGCACCCAGCACCCCTCGGAGACGCAGGAGATCGTCGCGCACGTGCTCGGCCTGCACAGCCACGAGGTGACCGTGCAGTGCCTGCGCATGGGCGGCGGCTTCGGCGGCAAGGAGATGCAGCCCCACGGGTTCGCGGCCATCGCCGCGCTCGGCGCCCGGCTGACCGGACGGCCGGTCCGGGTACGGCTCAACCGGACCCAGGACCTGACCATGTCCGGCAAGCGCCACGGCTTCCACGCCTCGTGGAGGATCGGCTTCGACGCCGAGGGCCGCATCCAGGCCCTCGACGCCACCCTGACCGCGGACGGCGGCTGGAGCCTGGACCTGTCCGAGCCCGTCGTGGCCCGCGCGCTCTGCCACATCGACAACACCTACTGGATCCCCAACGCGCGGGTCACCGGCCGCATCGCCAGGACCAACAAGGTCTCCAACACCGCCTTCCGCGGCTTCGGCGGACCGCAGGGCATGCTGGTGATCGAGGACATCATGGGCCGGTGTGCGCCCCTGCTCGGCCTCGATCCCATGGAGCTGCGCGAACGCAACTTCTACCGGCAGGGCCACTCGACGCCGTACGGACAGCGGGTCCTGCACCCCGAACGGATCTCCACCGTCTGGCGCCAGGTCCAGGGCGACGCCCGCATCGCCGACCGCCGGGCCGGGATCGCGGCCTTCAACGCCGCGCACCCGCACACCAAGCGGGCGCTCGCGATCACCGGGATCAAGTTCGGGATCTCCTTCAACCTCACCGCCTTCAACCAGGCCGGCGCGCTGGTGCTGGTCTACAAGGACGGCTCCGTCCTGATCAACCACGGCGGCACCGAGATGGGGCAGGGCCTGCACACGAAGATGCTGCAGGTGGCCGCGACCACGCTGGGCATTCCGCTGCACAAGGTGCGGCTGGCCCCGACCCGCACGGACAAGGTCCCCAACACCTCCGCCACCGCCGCCAGCGCCGGGGCCGACCTGAACGGCGCCGCGGTCAAGAACGCCTGCGAGCAGATCCGCGAGCGGCTGCTCCAGGTCGCCGGAAGCCAACTGGGTGCGAACGCCTCGGACGTGCGCATCGTCGACGGCGTCGCGCGCGTCGTCGGCAGCGACGGTGAACTGGCCTGGGACGACCTGGTGCGCACCGCGTACTTCCAGCGGGTCCAGCTGTCGGCGGCCGGCTTCTACCGGACCGAGGGCCTGCACTGGGACGCGAAGGTGTTCCAGGGTTCGCCGTTCAAGTACTTCTCCTACGGCGCCGCCGCGGCCGAGGTGGAGGTGGACGGGTTCACCGGCGCGTACCGGATCCGGCGGGTGGACATCGTGCACGATGTCGGCGACAGCCTCTCCCCCATGATCGACATCGGCCAGGTCGAGGGCGGCTTCGTGCAGGGCGCGGGCTGGCTGACGCTGGAGGACCTGCGGTGGGACGCCGGCGACGGCCCGAACCGCGGCCGGCTGCTGACCCAGGCGGCGAGCACCTACAAGCTGCCGAGCTTCTCGGAGATGCCCGAGGAGTTCAACGTCAGGCTGCTGGAGAACGCCACGGAGGAGGGCGCGGTCTACGGGTCCAAGGCGGTGGGCGAGCCCCCGCTGATGCTGGCCTTCTCGGTACGGGAGGCGCTGCGGCAGGCCGCAGCGGCCTTCGGGCCCGACGGGGTCAGCGTGGAGCTCGCCTCCCCGGCGACGCCCGAGGCCGTGTACTGGGCGGTGGAGTCGGCCCGCGCGGGCGGCACGCCGTACGGCGGGCGGACGCCCGGCGGCAGCGAGGTCCCCGCCGAGGCAAGCGCTCTGAGCAATGCCTGACATGGGCTGGGTGGCCGCGGTCGCGCGGTTGCGGGCACGCCGGGAACCCGGCGTGCTCGTGACCGTCGCGACCGTGCGCGGCCACGCGCCCCGCCGGGCCGGTGCCAAGCTCGTCGTGGGACGCACCGAGACCTGGGGGTCGATCGGCGGCGGGAACATCGAGGCCGTCGCCATCGACCGGGCGCGCGAGCTGAACGGCGCGGCCGATCCGGAGCCGGAACTGATGGAGTTCGCCCTCAACGACAAGGTCACCGGCCCGCACGGGGTGCAGTGCTGCGGGGGCTCCGTCACCGTGCTGCTCGAACCGCTGCCGGTGGTCGAGGCGGTGGCCGTCTTCGGCGTCGGGCACGTCGGCCTGGAGCTGGCGCGCATCCTGGCCCGCCACCACCTCGATCTGCACCTGGTCGACTCCCGCCCGGAGATGCTCACCGCCGAACGGCTCGGCGTGCTCGGGGACGCGGTGGCACAGATCCGGGTTCACCACACGCCGCTGCTTCCGGAGGAGGTGCTCGCGGAGCTGCCGCCCGGCGCCCACGTCCTGATCATGACCCACGATCACGCCGAGGACGCCGCGCTGTGCGACGCCGCCCTGCGCACGGCCGGCCTCGGCTCGATCGGTCTGATCGGCTCGTCGGCGAAATGGGCGCGGTTCCGGCAGCGCCTGGCCACCGAGGGCGGCCACGCCCCGGCCGCCATCGACCGGATCAAGACCCCGATCGGGATCCCGGGGATCACCGGCAAGGAACCGGCCGTCATCGCGGTGAGTGTGGCGGCGGACCTGCTCCGCACCTTCGAGCAGGACCGCCGCTGGTCCGTCCCGGACCCGGTGGCCGTGCCGGACCCGGTGGCCGTGCCGGACCCGGTGGCCGTCCCGGACCCGGTGGCCGCCGTTCCGTACCTGCCGGCGGCCGAGCCGGTGGCCGGGACGGCGGTCGGGACGGCGGTCGGCAACCAGTAGCCGCGGCGGCCCTCCGTACACGACGCCGGGACGCCGTCCGGATCTTTGTGGGTTCTGCCAGTACGGGCCTCCGCCCGGCCCCGTAGAGACTTCCGAACACAGGCCGCGGCAGGCTCCCCCTGGGACGGGGGTACGCGGCTCAAGCATGCCTGAACGGGGAGGACATCACCATGAGCGCACAGCAGCAGTACGACGAAATCGGCGAGGCCTACGAGGGGTTCAAGGGGCTGATCCTGGAACAGTACGTGGTGGTCCCGAGCTTCCTGGCGCTGGTCGGGGACGTGCGCGGCAGGTCGGTCATCGACCTGGCGTCCGGAACCGGCTTCTACAGCCGGGAGTTCAAGCGGCGCGGCGCCGCCGAGGTGCTCGGCATCGACGTCTCCGGCGAAATGATCTCTGTCGCGCAGCAGTTGGAGGACGCCGATCCGCTGGGCGTGCGCTACGAGGTCGGCGATGTGGCCGAACTGCGTCCCGTCGCCGAGCGCTTCGACATCGCCCTGGCCGTCCAGCTGCTCAACTACGCGGAGGACATCGCCACCACGGAGCGGATGTGCCGCGCTCTGCACCGCAGCCTGAAGCCCGGCGGCGAGCTCTTCCTGCTCAACCAGTCGCCCGACTTCCGCTTCGACGGTCCCGGCCCGGAGCGGTACGGCTTCCGCAGCGAGCTCACGGGGGTGGAGGTCGAGACCGGGCCGCAGGTGCGGACCACGGCGCTGCTCGACCCGCCGGTCTCGTTCACTGCCAACCGGCCGCGCCGCGACGTGTACGAGAAGTGCCTGCAGGCAGCCGGATTCGGCGAGTTGACGTGGGTGCCGCTGACGGTGTCGGAGGCCGGCGAGCGCGAGTTCGACGCGGAGTTCTGGGCGGACTTCCACGCCAACCCGCCGCTCGAGATGCTGCGCTGCCGCGCCTGACGGCCCGACCGGTCGGCGCGCGCGGCGCAGTCACCGCAGGAGCCGCCCGGCGAATGCGCGGGCGGCCGTCAGGTCGCCCGCGTCCGGCCGCCGCTTGTTGATGCCGCCGACCGGCCTGAACGGCGCCCACGTGTCGAAGGCGCGGCAGGTGAAGGTGGCTTCGACCGTGAGTCCCCTGCCCTCCAGGAGCCGGACGAGCGGCCGGGTGAACGGCGCGAACGGGAGCTCCGGCAGGCCGCTCGTGGCGAACACGAAGGCCCGCCCCGTCGACCTCGGCAGAGCGCGCACGAACGCGAGCAGGTCCGGGTGCATTGCTTGCGAGAACACGCCGGATCCGAAGCCCACCAGGTCGTGGTCCGACGGCTCCGCGACCGCCACGTCCTGCGGCGCGACCACGCGCGCGCCGAGCACCTCGGCCATCGCCTCCGCCACGCGCCGGGTATTGCCGTGGGACACGGACGTGCAGACGAGCAGGGTCTTCATGGGCTTCCCCTTCGGTCGTCGCCTTCACAGCAGAGACCGACCGGGCCAGCCGGATGTGACAGTCCCGCGCAGGGGACTTTCGGCAGTGCTCCCCGGCGGGTCGGCAGCCCGGGCGCAACCGGAGAGGCCGTGGTCCGCTCCGGCTGCCCGGTGACGGTTCAGGCGTAGCGCTCGAAGAGGGATTCGATGTAGCCCTCCAGCCGTTGCGTCAGGACGCCGGCCGTGAGATCGACGCGGCCCAGTTCCCGCCAGGGGACCCCGACCTTCTCCGCGTCGGGGGCGAAACCCAGCGCGTCCAGCAGCCGCCAGTAGAGGTGGGCGGCGCCGTCGTCCAGGCTTCCTCCCGCGGCGACGTAGCGGTCGGCGAAGCTCATGCCGGCGGGGACTCCGTGCAGCAGGGCGAGGGCCGTCGAGCAGTGGGCCACGTCCAGGTCGGCCGGCCCCCAGGAGGTCTCCACCCAGTCGACGACGCCACTGATCCGGAGATCGGCGCCGGTGCCCGTGAAGAGCACGTTGCCGGGATGGAAGTCACGGTGCAGGAACCGGCCCTGATGGGCCGGCGGCTCCCGGCGGATGACGTCGACCGCCCGCCTCCAGAGCTCGGTCCGCTCGGTGGCGGCGGGCGGGGTCACCCCTTCCGGAGAGGCCCAGGCCTGGTAGGTGCGGGGCCGTTGTGACGCGGTCACGGGCAGCCGGTGGATGCGCACGAGCTGTCGTGCGAGCAGTTCGGCACGGTCCTCGGCGCCCTGGTCGTCCATGCGCACGGTGCCGGGCAGGAGGGACATCAGCAGGGACGGGTGGTCGCAGTACTGCGCCGTCGCGTCCACCGCCGCGAGCGAGGCCGCGGGTACGTCCGTGCCCGCGAGCAGGCTCAGGATGGCCGCCTCGCGGTTCAGCAGGCCCTCCGCGTGCCGCGCGTAGAAGGGCTTGACGAAGGACCGCAGGACGAGGGAGCGCCGGCCGTCCGGACCGCAGAGGTCCAGGCGGCGCATCTGCGACGTCCAGCCGCCGCGCAGCCGCACGACCCTGTCGATGCGCTCCTCTCCCGGCAGCCCCTTCTCCACCCAGGAGCGCGTGGCGCTCCAGCCCTGACGGTCTGCATCCACCCCGGTGCTCCCGGTCCCCTCACCCATCGAGCCAGGCTATCCGCTCCGGCCGCCCGCTGCGGATGAGCTCGGTGTTCCGGCTCGGCCGGTTGGGGCTCATGCGCCGCGGTCGTCCTCGACGGTGACCTCGGCGGGCCAGGTGCCGTGGTCGATGAAGTACCCCACGGCGCGGGTGGCCACGTCGAAGGGGACGGTGTCCCGGTCGGCGTAGCCGTCGACCTGGCCGTTGGGCAGCGGGTAGCCGCCGGAGGTGCCCTCGGCGCGCGGATCCACGAGGTGCTCTCCCGGGTCGCCCTCCCCGTTCAGCAGTGCGACCATCGCGCGCTCGCCGTTGGTGACCACGTTCAAGAGCCGTCCCGCGTCGCTCTCGAACCAGGTGTCCAATGTCGCCCAGTCACGCCGGTGCCACAGCAGTCGTCCGGCCTCCGCACCGGAGTAGGCGTGGCCGGCAGACCCGTGCAGGTGCCAGCGGTTCGCAGCGTCGATCACGGTGCTCCTGCCTCGGTCCGGCGTACCCGAACGGCCGTATGCCAAGTGTGCAGCACGGGCGACGGAGAGCCGCCGTCCGGGTCCGGGACCGGACTTTGGTCCCGGCGTCCTCGGCGCAGGAGCGGCGCACCCCGCCGCCGAGGTCGCCACGTACGGCCTGTGGTGTTCCGAACGGACGCCGGATCCTCCACGTGTCGGCGACACCACTCTCGGCACCCCTCGGCCGGGCCGCGTGGCCGGCCGGCCGCTTCCTGCCGGACATGGCCGACTTCACGAGGCGCTGCGGGTCCGACGGCCTGCGTCCGGTCGCACTGCCGCGCCTGCGCCACGGCGGGACACGCCCTTGGACGGTGCCGCATGCGAACCGCGACGCTAGGACCTGGAGGCCCGTCCTGCCTGCTCCTCGCGGCCGTGCGAGAGCCGGCCGTGCAGGGCGGGACCGCCGACGGCCACCACGACGAACAGGATCACGGCGGTGATCAGTGCCGGTTCGGAGAACCACAGGCCGGCCGCCCAGTCGACGACCAGCGCGACGGCCACGAGGAGCACCTTCGCCGCCACCAGGCCGAGGAAGAGACCCCGGTCGAGCGGGGCCCTCCCGGTACGGGCGAGCCGACGGCCGACGAGCCGTCCGACCACGCTCACGCAGAGCACCACCAGGAGTACGCGCAGCGCGTGCTCCCACGCGGGAGTGTCCCCGCCGAAGGCCCACACCGCGCCCACGGCCGCGCCGGCGGCAGCGTAGGCGAACCGCTTGCGCGCGGACCCGGCCGTCGAGGGCCGTTCGCGAACAGGGCTCTGCCCGGCACACGCTCGGGCGCTGTAGACGGACATCTCTCGCCTTTCCTTGCAGGAAGTGAACAGAAAGCCTGAATAGCGACAAAACAACTTGCACTTCGAGTGTCATATGTTTGGGCGCGGCCGTCAAGCCCTCTGGGTGGCACCGCCCGGTGGCACGAGGTTTCCGCGGCGGAAAGCCCCTGGTAGCGGGCCTTCGGCGGGTAGCCCGCAGCACCGGAGGAGCGCGACCTTTGGCAGGCCCGACCGAGCACGGCCGGCCTCTCGGCGCCCGGGACGGCCGCGGGGGCGGCGCCGAGTGCGCCGGTCGACACGGTCGGGGTGGCGAGGGTGAGCGCGGCGGCCGGCACGCACCCGACCCGGTGGGCGGGGGCCGGGCGTCCCGGCCCGGCGGCCCGGGTGGGACCGCGTGGCCTTGCCGGCGCTCCGGGGCGGCCGCGACGGCGGCTCACCGCTCCTTTGCGTCGGGGTGGCGGTCGGCCACGCCCGGTCGTGCTGCGCGACCTCGACGCTCATGGCGCAGACCCGTCCGGTCCTGCGAGGAGCCGGCCCGCAGGACCCGGCCGGCTCCGTCAACCCGTCGGCTCCCGCAGGACCAGCGGCATCCGCAGCCGGTTGCGGCGGCGCTCCGCGGCGAGTGCGGCCTGGAGCGGGGACGGGGGAACCGCCAGGACCGGGCAGGGGGCGTGGGCGAGGCAGTAGCGGGCGACCGAGGGGCGCACGAGGCGGCGCAACGCGGCCCGGGAACCCGCGCCGACCACGAGGAGGTCCTCCGGGTCCCGGGCGACGTCGACGAGGGCCGCGCCCGGGGTTCCCCGTACGGTGAGGCCCTCGACGGGGACGCACGGCCACTCCACGCCGAAGGCCGCGTCGAGGGCTTCGCGCAGCCGGTCGGCGGCCGCCGACCGGTACTCCGTCAGGACGTCGGGCCCCCAGCCGTTGCGGCTTCCGAGTGCGCCGCCGGGCGACTGCCAGGCCAGGACGGCCAGCAGTTCCGCCCTGCGGACGCGGGCCTCGGCCGCCGCCCTGTGCAGTGCGGTCAGGCTGCCCGGGGTACCCGTCACACCGACCACGACTCTCGCCACGGCTTCCGTTCCCTTCTTCCGCTTGTGCCGGTTCACATGAAAGGGCTCCGGGGAGGATCCCGAGCGGCTGTTGACGGCTCCCTCACGCCGGGATCCGCAACCATGACGGCTTCCTGACGCCTCCCCTTCTCCGCCCCGGCCGTCAGCGATGCGTATGGACTCGGCCGGTCGCCGTAAGAGCCGCGTTACGGAGCGGACCCGGGCGGGGGGAGGCGGGGATAGCTTCGTTGCCGCGCCCCGGACCGCCTCCCCGCATCCGGGGCCCCATCCGCCACTCGTGGTTCCCCAGGGAGGGCCCCATGTGTCTGTTCCAGTACGACGACGACCCCGAGCCCGAAGAACGGGTCCCGGCCGGACCCCTCTACGTGCCCGTCCGGCCGGGTACCGCGGAGGTGGTGCTCCGGATGTTCCGCACCCCTCTGGGCGACCGCACCGCCGTCGGTTTCACCCGCCCCGACCTGCTGGCGGCGACGCTCGGCGCGGGGCACCCCTGGATCCGGCTGTCCGAGTCCGCGCTGCGCGCCCTGGCCGCACCGCTCGCCGGGTGCCGGCTCACGATCGACCCGACCCTCACCGCTCCCGCCGTCACCCCGGTGCCGGCGGGAGCGGCCGGCGTCGCGGCCAGCGCTCTCTGAGGGGGAAGTTCCGATGACCATTGCCGTTCTCTCCGAGGTCGCCACCGGCGCGGAGGATCTGTCCATCTGGCCCGCGTCCACGCGGCGGCTCCCGCACGGCGGCCTGGCCGTCGGCGGGGTGTCGCTGGCGGAGGTGGCCGACCGGTTCGAGACACCGGCCTACGTCCTGGACGAGGGGGAAGTGCGAGGGCGCTGCCGGACCTACCGGGACGCCTTCCCCGATGCAGACGTGCTGTACGCGGCGAAGGCGTTCCTGTCACGGGCCATGGTGCGCTGGGTACGGGAGGAAGGCCTCGGCCTGGACGTGTGCTCGGCCGGGGAACTGGAACTGGCCGTCACCGCGGGGTTCCCGCCCGAGCGGATCGTGCTGCACGGCAACGCCAAGTCGCCGCGCGACCTGGAGGCGGCGCTGCGCCTCGGCATCGGGCGGATCGTCATCGACGGCCCGTCGGAGATCGCCCGGATCGCGGCCGCTGTCGGCCCCGAGGGGCACCAGAGGGTCATGGTGCGGGTGGTGCCGGGGGTATCGGCCGGGGGCCACGACAAGATCCGTACGGGCACGGACGACCAGAAGTTCGGCCTGTCCCTCACCGACGGGGCCGCACAGCACGCCGTCGCGCGGATCCTGGGCCAGCCGCAGCTCGAACTGACCGGCCTGCACTGCCACATCGGCTCCCAGATCACCGAGGTGAAGCCGTACCTGGTGGCCCTGCGCCGGATGGTCGGGCTGATGGCCCGCATCCGCGACACGCACGGCGTCGTGCTGCCCGAGCTGGACATGGGCGGCGGCCACGGCATCGCCTACCGGCCCGGCGAACCCGCCCTCGACCTGACCGCGCTGGCCCGGCGGCTGCGCGCGGAACTCGTCGCGGGCTGCGCCGCGGCCCGGCTGACCGTACCGCGGCTCCTCGTCGAGCCCGGACGAGCCGTCGTCGGACCCGCCGGCGTCGCCCTGTACCGCGTGCTCGCCGTCAAGCACACCGGCGAGAAGGTGTTCGTCGCCGTCGACGGCGGCATGAGCGACAACCCGCGGCCCGCCCTGTACGGGGTGCGCTACGCGCCCCGCCTGATCGGCCGTGTCCCGACGGCCGGACCCCGTACGACCACGGTCGTCGGCCGGCACTGCGAGGCGGGCGACATCCTCGCGTCCGATGCGGAGCTGCCGGGCGACATCCACCCCGGCGACCTGCTCGCCGTACCGGTGGCCGGCGCCTACCAGCTGTCGATGGCCTCCGGCTACAACCTGGTCGGCCGCCCCGCGGTCGTCGCGGTCCACGAGGGCGCGGCCCGGGTTCTGGTCAGGCGCGAGACCTTGGACGACTTCCGCAGCCGGGACATCGGCGACTGACCTCCGGGACACGGCTCAGCGGGCGGCGAGCCGCTCCAGCAGGGCGGTGCTCCGCGCCAGCAACGCCCGCTCCTCATCGGTGAGTTCGGCCTCGATGGCCTGGGCGAGCCAGCCGGCTCTGCGACCGCGCTCGGCATCGAGGGCGGCCCGGCCCGCGTCCGACAGCTCGACCAGCGACTTGCGGCCGTCCGTGGGGTGCGGCCGGCGGGTGACCAGGTCCTGCTCCATGAGCAGCCCCACCGCCCGGGCCATCGACTGGGGGCGTACCCGCTGGTCGGCGGCGAGGTCGCTGGTGGTCAGGGGGCCGTTGCGGTCGAGCGCACCGAGCACGGCGGCCTGGCCCAGCGGGATGCGGTCCTCGTCCTTGACTCGCCGAACGAGCCTGCCCATCGCGATACGCAGTTCGGCGGCGATGGCGGCGGCTTCCGAGGTGGGCATAGGGCACTTTAACCCGTTGGTCAGCAAAGCTGTGCACCTGGTCTGTACAGCATTGCTGCGCAGCAATGCTGTACAGCAGAACTGAACAGCATTGCTGTATGGTTTGGGTCGTCGGGGCCGGCGCCAGCGCTGTCGCAGCCGGGGTCCCGGCACATGACAACGGGGAGGAACCACCATGTCCGCACATGCCGCCGGAAGCGTCGACGCCCGCATCGAGACCGTCACCGCCCGCCGGATCATCGACAGCCGGGGCAACCCCACCGTCGAGGTCGACGTCGTCCTGACGGACGGGTCCCTGGGGCGCGCGGCCGTCCCCTCCGGCGCCTCCACCGGCGCCCGGGAGGCCGTGGAACTGCGCGACGGGGACCCCGCGCGCTGGCACGGCAAGGGCGTGGACCGCGCGGTGGCCCACGTCAACGGGGAGATCGCGGCCGCCGTGCGCGGTCGGGACGCTGCGGACCAGGCGGGCCTCGACGCCGCACTGGTCGCGCTCGACGGCACGGCCGCGAAGTCCCGGCTCGGCGCGAACGCGATCCTCGGCGTCTCCCTCGCCGCCGCCAAGGCCGCGGCGGCGGCACACCGCCAGCCCCTCTACCGCTACCTCGGTGGTGCCGGCGCCGACCTCCTGCCGCTGCCGATGATGAACATCGTCAACGGCGGTGCCCACGCCGACAATCCGCTGGACTTCCAGGAGTTCATGATCGCGCCCGTGGGCGCGGACACCTTCGCCGAAGCCGTCCGCATGGGCAGCGAGGTCTTCCACACCCTGCGCCGCGACCTGCTGGCCGCCGGGCACTCCACGGGCGTCGGCGACGAGGGCGGCTTCGCACCGGCGCTGCGCACCGCCGAGGAGGCGCTCGACTTCGTGGTGGCGGCCGTCGAGCGCACCGGCTACCGCCCCGGTACGGACATCGGCCTGGTCATGGACCCGGCGTCGTCGGAGTTCTTCCGCGACGGGGTGTACGACTACGCGGGCGAGGGGGTGCGCCGCACCCCTTCCGAGCACGCCGACCACCTGGCGAAGCTCATCGACGCCTACCCGGTCGTCTCGATCGAGGACCCGATGGCGGAGAACGACTGGGACGGCTGGCGCGAGCTGACCGCCCGCGTCGGCGACCGCTGCCAGCTCACCGGCGACGACGTGTTCTGCACCGACGAGGCGCTGCTGCGCGAGGGCATCCGCACCGGCGTCGGGAACTCGGTCCTGATCAAGGTCAACCAGATCGGCACGCTGACCGAGGCGCTGGCCACGGTGGCCACGGCCCACCGGGCGGGCTGGACGGCCGTCATGTCGCACCGCTCGGGCGAGACGGAGGACACCACCATCGCGGATCTGGCGGTGGCGACCGGCTGCGGCCAGATCAAGACCGGCTCGCTCTCCCGCTCCGACCGCACGGCGAAGTACAACCAGCTCATCCGGATCGAGGAGGAACTGGGCGACGCGGCGCGCTTCGCAGGACGCTCCGCCCTGCGCCGGGCCTGAAGGGCGCACGGCCCCTCAGGGCCGGTAGACGATCTCGACGCCCATCGCGGCGATGATTCCCCAGACGCCGAGGCCGAGCAGCCACATGGCTTCGAGGGCGGCGCCGGCGGCGATGACGGTCAGGCCTAACGCCCCGAGGGCGCGTACGGTCCGGCGGATGCCGCGGTCGGGAAGCCAGTCGCTGGTCACGTGACGAGAATCCCGCCGGACCCCCGCGATGGCGAGGGTCCGGCGGGATTCCTGTCGTCGTCTTGATGCCGGTGCTTCAGCCGGCGTCGGCGGTGATGCGGAAGCGCAGCCGGCAGACGACCGCGTCGGTGTCCCGGCGGACGGCGTGGGCGACGACGGAGCCGCGCTGGTTCTGCAGCACCCGCTGCCAGAGGCGGGCGGGTTCGGTCTCCGGGATGAGGACGGTCACCTGGAGGTCCGGGCGGGCCCGCGCCAGTTCGCGTACGTAGCCGGAGACGGGTCGGCCGAGCGAGCGGGTGTCCGAGGGGAGTTCGACGAGTGTGACGCCTGGCTTCCACAGCTCCCAGTCGCGGCGGAGGGATTCGGCCGCCAACCGGTCCTCGGGGGCCGGGTGGGTGACGGTGACGGCGAGGACCTCGTCACCGAGCGAGCGGGCGGCGGTCAGTGCCTGGCAGGTGAGCCGGGACAGCCCGGAGACGGGGACGACGACCAGGGAGCGGGAGCGCCGGGGCGGCTGGGGGATGCGGCCGAGCTCCAGGCGTTCGCCGATCTCGGTGTACGCCCGGTGGACGCGGCCGAGTACGAGCACGATCAGCGGCAGGGCGAGGACGATCAGCCAGGCGCCCTCGGTGAACCTGGTCGCGGTGACGACGACCGCGCAGACGCCGGTCAGGAGCGCTCCGAAGCCGTTGAGGGCGGCGTCGAGACGGCACGGCCGCAGCGCCAGGGGCCTTGGCGGTATCCATACGGTTGCCGGCCCGGTCTTCACACGCTCCTGACGGAGTGGCCCGCCGTGAACCGGGCCGGTGTGTCCGACCAGGGACGACACAGCCGCGCGGGCGGTCGGCGTATGGGCGCCGTTAAGGGTTCGCCCACCCCCGTATGGGGGCCGTCAAGGGGTGCCGACACGTCGGCGGAGACGGGGTTGTCTGGTCATCGGCCGGATGGCCGATTCATTTCCACTCTCTTCATCAGGAGCTCACGGTGGCCGATCTGGCCTTCGTCGTCACCACGGTCGCGGTCTTCGCGCTGGTGGCCCTCATCGCCCGGGGGGTGACCAAGCTGTGAACGTCGAGAACATCGTCGGCCTCGTCGTGGCCGTCTCCCTGCTCGGTTACCTCGTCCTCGCCCTCGTGTACCCGGAGAGGTTCTGAGCACTGCCATGAGCCCCGTAACCGCTGGTGTGCTCCAGCTGCTCGCGCTGATCGCCGCGCTGGCCCTGGCCTACCGTCCGCTGGGCGACCACATGGCCCGCGTCTACTCCTCCGAGAAGCACTACAAGCCGGAGAAGTGGATCTACAGGGCCATCGGCGCCGATCCGTCGGCCGAGATGCGCTGGCCCGCCTACCTGCGCGCCGTCCTCGCCTTCTCCGCCGTGAGCGTCCTCTTCCTCTACCTGCTGCAGCGTCTGCAGGGCAGCCTGCCCGGCTCGCTCGGCTTCGTGTCGATCGACCCGGACCAGGCCTTCAACACGGCCGCGTCCTTCGTGGCGAACACGAACTGGCAGTCGTACTACGGCGAGCAGGCCATGGGCCACGTCGTACAGACCGGCGGCCTGGCCGTGCAGAACTTCGTCTCGGCCGCGGTCGGCATGGCCGTCGCGGTGGCCCTCGTACGGGGCTTCGCGCGCTCCCGTACCGGCGAGCTCGGCAACTTCTGGTCCGACCTGGTCCGCGGCACCGTCCGCATCCTGCTGCCGATCGCCGTGATCGGCGCACTCGTACTGGTGGCCTGCGGCGTCATCCAGAACTTCGCCGGGATCCACGAGGTCGGCCAGTTCACGGGCGGATCCCAGCAGTGGAACGGCGGCGCGGTCGCCTCGCAGGAGGTCATCAAGGAACTCGGCACGAACGGCGGCGGCTACTTCAACGCCAACTCCGCCCACCCCTTTGAGAACCCCACCCCGTTCTCAAACCTGTTCGAGATCTTCCTGATCCTCGTGATCCCCTTCGCGATGACTCGCACCTTCGGCAAGATGGTCGGCTCGGTCAAGCAGGGCTACGCGATCCTCGCGACGATGGGCATCATCTGGCTCGGCTTCACCGCGCTGATGATGTGGACCGAGTTCGCGCACCACGGCCCCGCCTTCGACGTCGCCGGCGGGGCGATGGAGGGCAAGGAGACCCGCTTCGGCATCGGCGGCTCCTCGATCTTCGCCGTGGCCACCACGCTGACGTCGACCGGCGCGGTGAACTCCTTCCACTCGTCCTACACCGGCTTCGGCGGCGGCATCACCATGCTGGGCATGCAGCTCGGCGAGATCGCGCCCGGAGGTGTCGGATCCGGCCTCTACGGCATGCTGATCATGGCGATCATCGCGGTGTTCATCGCCGGTCTGATGGTCGGCCGCACCCCCGAGTACCTGGGGAAGAAGATCGGCACCCGCGAGATCAAACTCGCCGCCTGCTACATCCTCATCACCCCCGCCCTGGTGCTGTGCTTCACCGCGGCCGCGATGACCCTGCCCACCCCGGGCAACTCCATGACGAACAGCGGGGCGCACGGCTTCTCGGAGATCCTCTACGCCTACACCTCCGGCGCCAACAACAACGGCTCGGCCTTCGCCGGCCTGAACGCCGACACCCAGTGGTTCAACAGCACCATCGGCATCGCCATGCTGCTCGGCCGCTTCCTGCCGATGGTCTTCGTCCTCGCGCTGGCCGGTTCGCTGGCCGAGCAGAAGCCCGTCCCCGAGACGGCGGGCACCCTGCGCACCGACAAGCCGCTCTACGCGGGCCTGCTCGTCGGCACGATCCTCATCATCACCGGTCTGACCTACTTCCCGGCCCTGGCGCTGGGTCCGCTCGCCGAAGGGCTCGCAGCATGAGCACCATCACTCCCACCAGGGCTCCGCACCAGGACGTGCCCACCGGCCACCAGCCGGACGGCGGACGCGTGGGCGGCGGCCTCTTCGACCCCAAGCAGCTGCTGAAGTCCTTCCCGGACGCGGTGCGCAAGCTCGACCCCCGCATCATGATCAAGTCCCCGGTCATGTTCGTGGTCCTGATCGGCTCGGTCGTCACCACCGTCCTGGCGGTCAAGGACCCGACGGACTGGTTCGGCTGGGCCATCACCGCCTGGCTGTGGCTGACCACGATCTTCGCCAACCTCGCGGAGGCCGTCGCCGAGGGCCGCGGCAAGGCCCAGGCCGACACCCTGCGCAAGGCCAAGACGGACTCCGTCGCCCGCCGCCTGACCAGTGACGGCAGAAACGAGGAACAGGTCCCCGGCACCGAACTGCGCATCGGCGACCTGGTCGTCTGCGAGGCCGGGGACGTCATCCCCGGCGACGGTGACGTCGTGGAGGGTGTCGCGTCCGTCGACGAGTCGGCCATCACCGGCGAGTCCGCGCCGGTCATCCGGGAGTCCGGCGGCGACCGCAGCGCGGTCACCGGCGGCACGAAGGTCCTCTCCGACCGAGTCGTCATCAAGATCACGACCAAGCCCGGCGAGACCTTCATCGACCGCATGATCGCCCTCGTCGAGGGCGCGGCACGGCAGAAGACACCCAATGAGATCGCGCTGAACATCCTCCTCGCGTCCCTCACGATCGTCTTCCTGCTCGCGGTCGTCACCCTCCAGCCGTTCGCGATCTACGCGGGCGCCGAACAGTCGATGATCGTGCTCACCGCGCTCCTGGTCTGCCTGATCCCCACCACCATCGGCGCGCTGCTGTCCGCGATCGGCATCGCCGGCATGGACCGCCTCGTCCAGCGCAACGTCCTCGCGATGAGCGGGCGTGCGGTCGAGGCGGCCGGCGACGTGTCCACGCTGCTCCTCGACAAGACGGGCACCATCACCCTCGGCAACCGTCAGGCCTCCGAGTTCATACCCGTCAAGGGCACGACAGAGGCCGAGCTGGCCGACGCCGCGCAGCTGTCGTCGCTGGCCGACGAGACCCCCGAGGGCCGCTCGATCGTGGTCCTGGCGAAGGAGAAGTACGGGTTGCGCGAACGCCACCAGGGTGAACTGGCCCAGGCCGAGTGGATCACGTTCACCGCCCAGACCCGCATGTCGGGCGTGGACGTGGACGGCAGGAAGACCCGCAAGGGCGCGGCCGGCTCCGTCATCACCTGGGTCAAGGAGCAGGGCGGCCGGGTCTCCGACGACGCCGACCTCCTCGGCAACCGCATCTCCGAGGCCGGCGGCACGCCGCTCCTGGTAGCGGTGGAGGACGAGAAGGGCGCCCGCGTCCTCGGTGTCATCCACCTCAAGGACGTGGTCAAGGAGGGCATGCGCGAGCGGTTCGACGAGCTGCGCCGCATGGGCATCAAAACGGTCATGATCACGGGCGACAACCCGCTCACCGCGAAGGCCATCGCCGAAGAGGCGGGCGTGGACGACTTCCTGGCGGAGGCGACGCCCGAGGACAAGATGGCCCTGATCAAGCGCGAGCAGGCGGGCGGCAAGCTCGTCGCGATGACGGGCGACGGCACCAACGACGCGCCGGCCCTGGCGCAGGCCGACGTCGGTGTGGCGATGAACACGGGCACCTCGGCCGCCAAGGAGGCCGGGAACATGGTGGACCTGGACTCCAACCCCACCAAGCTCATCGAGATCGTCGAGATCGGTAAGCAACTCCTCATCACACGGGGTGCGTTGACGACGTTCTCGATCGCCAACGACGTGGCGAAGTACTTCGCGATCATCCCCGCGATGTTCGCGGTCGTCCACCCGGGCCTGGACAAGCTCAACATCATGGGCCTGACCTCGCCGGAGTCGGCGATCCTCTCCGCCGTCATCTTCAACGCGCTGATCATCATCGCCCTGGTCCCGCTCGCCCTGAAGGGCGTGAGGTACCGGCCCACCAGCGCCGACAAGATGCTCCGCCGCAACCTCGGCCTGTATGGCGTGGGCGGTCTGATCGCCCCGTTCATCGGCATCAAGCTCATCGACGTCCTCATCTCCCTCATTCCCGGAATCGGTTGATCTGCGATGAACAACTCTGTGGGCAACACGGCCCGGCTGCTCGGCGCGGGCCTGCGGGCCCTGCTGGTCCTCACGGTGGTCTGCGGTGTGCTCTACCCGCTCGCCGTGACCGCGATCGCGCAGGCCCTGTTCAACGACAAGGCCAACGGCTCCGAGATCAAGGACGGGAGCGGCACCGTCGTCGGCTCCTCCCTCATCGGGCAGCGCTACGACCTGCCCAAGCAGAACCCCGACGACCCGGAGGAGGCGGCGAAGCCAGACCTCAGGTGGTTCCAGCCGCGCCCCTCGGGCGGCCTCGGCTCCAACAGCGTCAACACCCGGTACTCGCTGATTCTCTCCGGCGCGACCAACCGCTCCGCCGACGACGGCGCCGTGAACGGCCGCTGCACCGAGGACGCCGAGGAAGGCACCCTCTGCGCCCAGGTCGTCGCCGCCAAGGAAGCCGTCATCGCCGACAACTCCACCGCGGGCCACCAGGTCAGGCCCGAGGACGTCCCGGCCGACGCCGTCACCTCCTCCGGCTCCGGCCTCGACCCGAACATCTCCCCCGCCTACGCCGAACTCCAGGCGCACCGCGTCGCCGAGCGGAACGGCCTCACGGTCGCCCAGGTGGAGAAGCTGGTGGAGGACAGCACCCAGGGCCGCACCCTCGGCTTCATGGGCGAGCCGCGGGTCAACGTCCTCGAACTCAACACCGCCCTCAAGGCACTGGCCAAGAGCTGACGGCCGCCATGGCACGGGCCGTGGGCCGGCGCGGCGCGAACCCCTTCCGGGCCCGGCCGCCGGAAGGCGTCCCCGCGCCCCGCCGGCCCCGGCCGTGCCCGTGACACAAGGACCCGTGACACAAGGAAAGGCTGTGCACCGATGACCCGGGTGCTGGTGGTGGAGGACGACCCGCAGCTCGTCCGCGCGCTCAGGATCAACCTCCAGGCGCGCACGTTCGACGTGGAGGAGGCGTCCGACGGCAGTTCGGCCCTGCGGCTCGCGGCGAGCGGATCGTCGTAGGGCTGACCGGCGGCCCGGAGGGACGTACGCTCATCCGCCGGGCCGCACGGCTCGCCGAGAAGGGGCGGGCGGCGAGGTCCTGGCCGTCTACATCGCCCGCAGCGACGGGCTCACCTCCGCCTCCCCCAAGGAACTGGCCGTCCAGCGCACCCTGATCGAGGATCTCGGCGGCACCTTCCACCATGTCATAGGGGACGACGTCCCCGACTCGCTGCTGGAGTTCGCCCGCGGCTGCAACGCCACGCAGATCGTGCTCTCATCGTCGCCATCGTGATCTTCGTGGGTGTGGCCGTGTCCGTGGCGTCCGTGGTCGACTTGGCCGCCCGCCGCACCCACCAGGCCGCCAGGCTGCGCGCCGAGTCCGAGATCCTCTCCTTCCTCGCGGGCAGCGTCCTGCGCGGCGAGAACTCCCTCGACGCCCTCCTGGAACGCCTCCGCGAGACCTGCGCCATGCAGTCGGTGGCCCTGCTGGAGCGCACCGGCGAGGTCGACGCGTGGACCACGGCGGCGTCCGTCGGCCCCGGGCCGGTCGGCCGCCCCGAGGACCCCGACGTGGACCTGCCCATGGGCGACACCATGGCGCTGGCCCTCACCGGCCGGGTCCTCCCGGCCGCGGACCGCCGCGTGCTCGGCGCCTTCGCGGCCCAGGCCGCCGTCGTACTCGACCGCCAGCGGCTCGTGGACGAGGCGGGCAGGGCCAAGGAACTCGCCGAGGGGAACCGCATCCGCACCGCCCTGCTCGCCGCCGTCAGCCACGACCTGCGCACCCCGCTCGCCGGCATCAAGGCGTCCGTGACCTCGCTGCGTTCCGACGACGTCGAGTGGTCCGACGACGACAGGGCCGAGCTGCTCGAAGGCATCGAGGACGGCGCCGACCGCCTCGCGGCCCTCATCGGGAACCTCCTCGACATGTCCCGCCTGAACACCGGCACGGTCGTGCCGCTGATCCGGCTGACGGACCTCGACGAGGTCGTCCCGATGGCGCTGGGCGGAGTACCGGAGGACAGCGTCCTCCTGGACATCCCGGAAACGCTTCCGATGGTCGCCGTCGACCGCGGCCTCCTGGAGCGGGCCGTCGCCAACATCGTCGAGAACGCCGTCAAGTACAGCCCCGCCGGACAGCCCGTCCACGTGTCGGCCAGCGCCCTGGGGAGCCGTGTGGAGCTACGGGTGGTCGACCGCGGCCCCGGCGTCCCGGACGAGGCCAAGGACCGCATATTCGAGCCCTTCCAGCGCCACGGCGACGCCCCGCGCGGCGCCGGGGTCGGCCTCGGACTCGCCGTGGCCCGGGGCTTCATGGAAACCCTCGGCGGCACCCTGAACGCCGAGGACACCCCCGGCGGCGGACTCACCATGGTCCTCACCCTCCCCGTGACGAGCGGCACCGCGCCGGTTGCGCCGGAGCCCCCGGCCGCGGCGTTCACCTGACCCGTCCCGCGCCTCGACCGGTGGCTGTGACGCCTTCGTTGCGCCCGGGCGGGGTGCGGGCCGCCAGCAGTTCCAGGACGAGTTCCACGATGAGGTCGGGCTGTCCCACGAACGGGGAGTGGCCCGACTGCCACTCGCGCACGTCGGTGCAGCGCAAGGCCATCCTCCGCTGGAGGCGCGGGTCGATGGCCCGGTCCGATGCACAGACGACGTAGGTGGAGGGAGTGTCCTTCCAACTGCGGTGCTCCGGTACTCCCCGTCCGCAGCCCGGGGCCTGCGCCCGCAGGAGGCCGACCGCCCGGGCGGCGAGGGGTTCGGGGCAGTCGCCGTAGAGGGTGTCGACGGCCCGTTCGGGGTGCAGACCGGTCGAGCCGTCGGGCCCAGGAACCACCGCGGCCCGAAGCTGCGGGGACGCACCGCCCAGACCGGCCGCACTCTCGCCCGCATCCGGCACGAAGGCCGCCAGATAGACAAGGTGCCCCGCTCCGCGCACTCCGGTGATCACCGACCCTCCGTAGGAGTGGCCGAGCACGATCGGGGGCTCCGGCAGCACCTCGACGGCCGCCTGGACGGCGGCTGTGTCAGCGGACAAAGAGCCCCGGTGGAGTTCGGGAACGACGACCTCGGTTCCCGCGGTCCGCAATCGTTCCGCCAGCACCGCGAAGTGCTCGGGACGGTGATACAAGCCGTGAACGAGCACGACAGCGGCCAACTCGCCCGCCTCCTCGGATCGACACCGGGCCGGTCGGCCCAGCTCCACAGCATGCCCGGGCAGGAGCCGGGGGAAGAACAGCGGGAGGAGGGGTCAGGTCCTGTCGGCGGCTTTCTCGGCCTTTTCGGCCATGTCCTCCAGGACTGCCTTCGGGTCGCCTCCCGGCTCGACGGCGCGGCCGATGTTGCGCTTGATGGTGTCGCTCACCGTCACCCAGGACGGGTTGTTCACCGGGTAGAGCCGGGCCGTCCGCAGGGCGTTCAGGAAGTCCTCGTCGGTCCGGCTGAGCCCGCCGCCGGCCGGGGTCCGTGCGGCGGAGGCGGTGGCCGGCAGCAGGTGGTAGCGGCCCACGAAGTCCGACAGGTTCTTGTCCTGGTAGACGAACTCCAGGAACTTGCCTATCTCGGCGCGCTTGTCGTTCTGCTTGAAGGCCACCATCCAGTCGGCGACGCCGACCGTCGGCGGGCTTTCCCCGCTGCCCAGGGAGTCCGAGACCGGCATGGCGACGGTGCCGACGCCGATGCCCTTTGCCGCCGCCTCGTGGGCGAGCGACGGGTAGCCGTTGAGCATGCCGACCTCGCCCCGCAGGAAGGCGGCGAACGCGTCGGCGCGGTTCATCTCCGCCGGTGCGGTGGGCCCGACGAGGCCGGGGGTGACCAGGTTGTCCCTGACCCACTGCCAGGTCCGGATGTTCTTCTCGGAGTCCAGGCTGTAGCTGCCCCGCCCGTCGGCGTAGCCGCCGCCGTTGCTGAGCTCCCAGATCAGGGCCTCGGCGTGCGCCTCCTCGGGGCCCAGCGGCAGGGCGTACGGGTACTTCACCCCCTTGTCCTTGAGGGCTGTGGCGGCGGCCTTGAGGTCGGACCAGGTCTTGGGGGCCTCCTTCACGCCCGCCTTGGTGAACAGCGCCTCGTTGTAGAAGAGCAGGCGGCTGCTCGCGACGAAGGGCAGGCCGTAGAGGCGGTTGTCGAAGGTGCCCGCGTCGGCGAGCGGCTGGAGGAAGTTCGCCTCTGCGCCCACCGAGAGGAGCTCCTCGGCCGAGTACAGCTTCCCCTGGGCGGCGAAGTCCGAGTAGGAGCCCATGAGCGCCACGTCGGGTGCCTTGCCGGCCTTCACCATGCGGGAGACCTCGCGGTCGATGTCGGCCCACGGCAACAGCCGGACCTCGACCTTGATACCGGGATGGGCGTCGGTGAACGCGTCCGTCACCTTGTCCCAGTAGGCCTTGGAACTGTTGGCCGGGGTGTCGCCGTACTCGGCGGCCACCAGGCGGAGCGTGCCGCTGTCACCCGCGCCGCCGTCCGGGGCACCGCATCCGGAGAGTTGCGGCAGGAGGCCGAGTACGGCGGCGGTGGCGGCCGGCCCGAAGATCTTTCGTCGCACGAGCGTATTTCCCCTGATGTCGCGTGGATGTTGCCGCGCACGGTGCACCCTGCCGGGGCTGCCCTGCGCTCCAGTGGCCGGAATCATCTCCCGGGATTGGAGTGATTGATTCCGCTCTGACAGCAGGTGTGGCCGATGATCCAGCCGAGGGTGCGCCCGCTTGTTCGTTCCGACGAGGCTCCGGGCGGTCCGACGCGCGTAGAACGGGCCCGGGGCCGTTCGGCGGGATGGTGAAACGCTCCGTCGGCCCCCTTCGGGTGAGCGGGACGCGCGCCCGGCGCAGTCGGCGCCGGGCCCGGGTCGAGGATGCGCGCATGCGACTCTCCTCGACCGTGCCCCGCCGCGTCCTCCTTCCCTTCGTCGCCGCCGTCGCCCTGCTGGCCACCGGCGGCACCGCCGCGGTCACCGCCGCGGACGCCTGCGGTTCGATCATCACCGCGCCGCTGGCCCCGCCGGTCCGGGCGGACGATGCCTGCCCCAGCACGGATCCGGTCGTGTGCCGCATCCGCGTCATGCCCATGGACGAGAAGGTCGAGGCGCAGCGGACCCGGATCCGCTACCACGACCTGCTGGAGGCCATGCACCGCACCGAGGCCGACATGCGCCGAGCGGGCGCGTCCGACGAGGAGATCGCCCGGGAGCTCGTCGACATGCGCAACCAGGCGAAGGAGATCACTCGCGCGGGCATGTCCCCGGAGGAGGTCCGGATCCTGGAGGAGCGCAACATCGCCAAGTACGGCAACCCCCTCGGGCCCACCGCCGAACAGCTCTACGCGAAGTACGGCTCCTGGCAGAAGGTCACCGACGCTTCCATGCGCACCAGCTACGCCGTCGACCGCGAGCTCGCCCTGGAGTACCGCCCCTGCCCGGTCTGAACGGATCCCGCCGGAGCCTTGGTTGCGGCCCCGCCCCCAGAGCGTGCGCGTGGCGCGCAGGGGCGGGGCCGCGGCGTAGGGGCGTGCTCGGCGCTCGGCGCCGCCGGGGGCCGGTGTCATGATCATGGTTCACCCGGATTGCCCCGGGGTCCGTCGGCCTACCTGCGGAAATGGTCCCGGTGTTCATGGAGGAAGGCGTCGAGTGTCCGGGGCGGGCGGCCGAGGATGCGCGCGACGTCGTCGGTGGGGTATTCGGGTCGGGCGACGGCGAGTTGCTGGATCTCCGTCACATGGCCGGCGAGCCAGACGGGCATCTGCGCACGCCGGACGAGGTGGTCGCGCAGCTCGTCCGGGGCGAGATCCACGTAACGGACCCGATGCCCCGTCAATATGCTGAACCGATCGGCCAGTTCGGGGTGCGCAACAACCTCCGGACCCGTGAGGACGTGGCTGCCGCCCGCGATGTCGGGCCCGGTGAGCACGGCGGCGGCCGCATCGCCGATGTCGCGGCAGTCGACGTAGTTGCAGGGCGCCTCGCCCATGGCGCCGAGCATCACGCCCTGGGCGACGGCGGGGGCCATCCGCAGGAGGTTCTGCATGAACGCGTAGGGGCGCAGGACGGTGTGGCTCATCCCGAGCGTGCGCAGGTGTTCCTCCACGGCATGGTGTCCGCGGGAGACCGCGACCGGGGAATCGGGTTCGGCCGCGGGGGCGGAGATCTTGACGACGTGTCCGACGCCGGTCTGCGCGGCGATGTCGAGGACACGGGTTTCGAGCGCCACCTGCGCGGGGCCGTTCGCCATGGCGAGGAAGAGCCGGCTCGCGCCCTCGAAGGCGGTGCGCAGCGCGTCGGGGTCCGCGGCGTCGGCGTACCGGACCTCCAGGATCGGGCGGTGCGCGTCGGTGACGCCGGGTATCGGCCGGTGCGGGGTACGGGTGAGCGCGCGGACGGGTGCGCCGAGCGCGAGGAGGCTGTGGAGCAGGGCGTTGCCGGTCGCTCCGGTCGCTCCCATGACGACGATCATCGGGTGTCCTCTCTTGCCGGTGGGTCGGGGTGCCAGCGGGCGAAGGCGCTTCGCCAGCGGAGGGTGACGACGGCGGTGGCGAGCGCCGCGGACACGGGCAGGTCGATGCGCAGGCGCTCCGGTCGAAGGCCGGCGGGGGCGAGGCTGTGAGCGGGCAGCCACAGGGCGGCGCACCACCCCAGCAGCGCCGCCGCCCCGGTGGCGGCGACGACCAGTACGACGGCCACGACGACCCTCGGCAGGTCGGTGGTCCAGCGTCGGGGCCGGCCCCCGCTCCTCAGCCAGGCGCCGACCACGAGCGCCGCCAGGGCGGAGGTGCCCGCGATGGAGGTGACGGCGGCCGCGGCCAGATCCCGCTGCCCGGTGGCGACGGCGGCGGCGCCGGCCGTCAGCGCGGGGGCGGCGTAGGCGGTCAGCACCTCGCGCCACAGGGCGAACGGCCGGGGCGTCACACGGCTGCGGCCGGCCCTGTCCTTCGTTGCGGGCATGGTGGCCCTTTCTCGCTCGTGCCGGGAGGAACAAGCCCCGGCAATGTAATTAGTTGCCTAACTATCGGCCCGAGAAAAAGGCCCTGCCCGCCAGGGCGGGGCCGGACGGGCGGGTCAGTCGGCGGCCAGCGCCTCGCTGCCGCGCACCACACGGGCCAGCAGGTCCAGAAACACCGCACGCTCCTCGACGGAGAGCCCGCCCACCATCGCCTCCAGCCGCCCGAAATGGTCGGGCGCCATGTCGCGCAGGCGCTGCGCGCCCCGCGCCGTCAGGATGGCGACCGTCCCCCTGCCGTCCTCCGCGGACGGGCGCCGGGCGATCAGGCCGTCGCGTTCCAGGCCGTCCAGCAGGCCGGTGACCGTGGCCCTGGAGACGTCGAGGTCGGCGGCGAGGTGCGAGGGGGACTTCTCCCCGCCGTGGTCCTCGAGGTCGGCGAGCAGGCGGTAGCGGCCCGTCGACAGGCCGAACCTGGCGAAGTGCGCCTCGGCCGCCCGGCCGACCCGCGCACCCGCCGAGATCAGCCGCACCGCGACCAGCACCGCCTGCGGATCGGCGTCCAGGCCGTAGTGCTCGACCTGCCGCCTGGCCTGGTCCAGCGTGGGCGCCCGGCCGTCGGTCCCGTTCTCCGTCATGCAAGTAATATGGCACCTAATGACTTTGCTGTCCAGAGGTCGCGTCCATCAGGTCCGGCCGAACATTAAGGGCGGTTCAAGCGGCCCTTAAGGCCGCCTGAGGTCTCCGCGCCGATCGAGGGCGCCACCGCGAGCGCACCCGCCCGCATCGCCCCGGGCGACGCACCTTCCACCTGGGACTTCGCACGCGCTCGCCGGGCCTCGAACCCTCCGCGGCACGGGCGCGAGAGCACGCGAACCGTCCTCACCACCGGATTTGTAATGCGGCGACAAGAACCGAACCCGTGCGTGACCTCGGGCGTATGCAGGACGAGGGAGACAGCGTCCATCGGATCGAGGAGTGTCCATGTCCCGGAAACGAACGATGAGTTCCATGAAGAAGCTCGTGCTCTCCGTCACCACGGGAACCCTGGTGACCGGAGGGGTCATCGCCACGGTGGCGACCGGCAACGCCTCCACCCCCGACGTCGTGTGCCCGGGGTCGACGGTGACGCTGTCGGGCGAAGCCGGTCCGCCGGCGGCCACCAGCGGAACCTTCCCCGTCGGAACAAAGCTGAAGGTCACCAACCTCGACAACGGCCAAGCCACGACCGTCACCGTCAACGGCCCCTCCGGCAGCTGCGTCCTCCTCAACAACGCAGCCTTCGACAAGGTCCGAGAACCCGGAAAGAACCTCATCCGACGAGCACGCGTCGAACGCGTGGGCGGCGGCGATGCACCGGCCACGGCGGCAAGCCCTCCCCCCGCGGCGGCGAACCCCTCCGCCGCGGCGGGCGCCCAGGCACCGCCCGCCACCGGCGAGGTGGTGTGCCCGGGGTCGACGGTGACCCTGTCGGGCGAAGCCGGTCCGCCGGCGGCCACCAGCGGAACCTTCCCCGTCGGAACAAAGCTGAAGGTCACCAACCTCGACAACGGCCAAGCCACGACCGTCACCGTCAACGGCCCCTCCGGCAGCT